>JAOAPI010000123.1 GCA_025462865.1 Candidatus Sulfotelmatobacter sp.
TAGCGCCGTATTCGGGAGCCATATTGGCAATGGTGGCGCGATCGGCGAGTGGCAGGTCTTGCAGGCCTGGGCCAAAATACTCGACGAACTTCCCGACCACACCATGCTTGCGCAGCATCTCGGTGATGGTAAGAACAAGGTCGGTTGCAGTGGCGCCTTCGCGCAAGCGTCCGGTGAGCTTCACGCCGACCACGAGCGGAATCAGCATGGAGACAGGCTGGCCGAGCATCGCGGCCTCGGCTTCGATGCCGCCAACGCCCCATCCGAGAACGCCGAGTCCATTGATCATTGTGGTGTGACTGTCGGTGCCGACGAGAGTGTCGGGATAGGCGGTGCTTTTTCCGTTTGCGTCCTTTGCGGAATTTTCCTGGACGAAGACTACACGGGCAAGATATTCGAGATTGACTTGGTGGACGATGCCGGTGTCGGGGGGGACGATGGCGAGATTGCGGAATCCGACCTGGCCCCAGCGGAGGAATGAGTAGCGCTCTTTGTTGCGCTGGAATTCGAGGAGGGCGTTCACGTCGAAGGCGCTGGCGGTGCCAAATTCGTCGACCTGGACGGAGTGATCGATTACTAATTCGACGGGTTGAAGAGGATTGATGAGGGCGGGATCGCCGCCGAGATCTTTCATGGCGTCGCGCATGGCGGCGAGATCGACGACGCAGGGAACGCCGGTGAAATCCTGAAGAAGAACGCGGCTGGGAGTGAAGGCGATTTCTTTATCGGGCTTGGAATTTTTATTCCACGCGGCGAGCGAGCGGATGTCTTCTTTTTTTACGTTGCGGCCGTCTTCGGTGCGCAGGAGATTTTCGAGCAAAATGCGCAGGGAGTAGGGGAGATGTTTGGTCGAGATGCCTTGCTGGTCAAGGGCGTCGAGGCGGTGGATTTCGTATTCTTTGTTGCCGACTTTGAGCGGAGAGAGGGAGTTGAAAGTGTTTACGGACATGATGGCCTTCCTGATAGTGGGGACTAATAAGTTTAGTCGTTTTGGGGCGGAATGCGTAGGGGTGGGTGTCGTCCCTGGCGCAGCTTTAGCGGGCGGCGATCCAGACCTGGTATCCGACGACGGCCATCATGAATAGGAGGTAGAGGCGGAGAGTCCAGAGGATCAGAAGTTCGGGGCCTTTGAGGTGGCGGCGGGGGATGGGATGTTTTTTGGCTTTGACCAGTTGATCGGGTTCGAGCGAGGAGAGGACCCAGGTTTGATCGGAGGGTGGAGGCGGGATAATATTTTTTTTCGTCATAAGAAAGTCTTTATAGATATCGACCTCAGGGGCTAAAGCCCGCGTTCGTTCTTGAGCTTCACGCGGCGCTGAAGCGCCGCTCTTCCACGTCACTACATGCGATTTCGTTACCGCCCACCAATCCGGAATTCTGCCCGAGCCATCAAAGATTCACTTCCGAAAATCCTAGAATGAACCATCTCTACTTCCCTCCCAGTGCGGCGAAGATGTTGGGGGCGATGATGCTGATGCCGAAGAGGATGCCGGCGGCGGTGAGAGTGAGAACGACGCCGCCGGAAAGAATATTTGCCCAGGGAGGACTGACGAGGTCGCCCATGATTTCTTTGTCGTTAACGAGCATGTAGAGGAAGACGAGCGCCGGGGGCATGGCGAGGACTGCGACTACATTCACGATCAAGACGACATAGACCAGCGGCAGGCCGGGAATGAGAACGATAGCGGCGGCGACGACGGCGCAGAGAGTCAAGACCGCGTAGAAGGACTTACCTTCTCCAACTGGGAGATTGAGGCTGTGAGGTTTGCGCGCGACCTCTCCGAAGGCGTAGGCGGAAGAGGTTGAGATGGTGATGGCGGCGACGATGCCGGCTTCGACCATGCCGAGTGCGAAGAGGGATGCGCCAAAGTGGCCGATGATTGGCTCGAGTGCCTGTGCGAATTCGGCGGCCTCGTAGTTGCCGGTAGTCATTTGATGAGCGAAGAGTGGTGCGGTAGCGATAATTGTAGCTACGGCTGCGGCCGATGCGAGGGCGGCACCGAGGACGGTGTCGATGCGGCCGAAGCGGATATCTTTGGTGGTCATGCCCTTGTCGACGGTGGCGCTTTGCTGAAAAAAGAGCATCCACGGAGTGACGGTTGCGCCGATGTCGGCCAACAGGATGAGAAGCGTGTCTTTGTTGAAGCCGGGAAGCGGTTTCCATGTGGCGAAAGCATGACCGACCGAATGCCAATTGGGATGGGTCATGAGCGCGACTGGAATGAAAATGAGATTGAATAAGGCGGCGGCGAGAGTGATGCGCTCCCAGGTCCAGTAGCGGTGGCTCATGAGGGCGGCGTAGAGAACGACGAACGCGATGAGAACTGCCGCCCAAGCGGGCACGCCGAAGAAACCGAGGCCGGCGCGGATGGCGATAAATTCGGTGATCAGGGTGAGAAAATTTCCGATACCGAGATCGATCATGGAGAACCATCCCCAGAAGGGGCCGAAGCGTTCGAAGATGAGTTCAGCGTGACCGCGATGGGTTGCAGCGCCGAGGCGGACGGTCATCTCCTGGACGACGATGGCCATGCCGAAGGTGACGACTACGAAGGGGAGGAAGAATCCGATGCCGAAACGGGCACCGGTGGCGGCATAGGAGAGCATGCTAGGGCCGTCGTTCTCGCCGAGCATTACGAGAACGCCAGGCCCGGCCAGTAACCACAGAAGGCGCGCGTTGGAGGAGAAGCCGCGGCGAGCGCGGGCGTCAGAGACGCGGACGCGGTCGTGGGCGCGGTCGACGTCTTCGTGGGTGATTACGACTTCGGCTTCGGTCTGGGTGGCGGTGAACTTCATCGGGTGAGTGTGGGCGTCAGCGGCAATTAGCGTAAGTATACACTAGGGGATAAACCATGGTTAATAAGGATCGCGTCTGGTGAGGGCGCGGTTGGGAAAGTGGTTGGGAAAAGCCGTGCCGTCCCTGACGGGACTTGTTTCACCTTCGCTGCGCCACCCGGCACTGCCGTGCCGGGCTTTCACATACCGCCCCTTCGGGGCTGGAATTGCGATTCGACTGCGGCTACTTATCCAAACGCAGTTCTTTGCACACGAAACTTATTGTCTAGGCGGATGACGCGGCTGCGCTTTTACGGTGGCGCAGGCAGTCGCGGGCGAGGGCGCCCGCGCCACACGAACAATGTTAGCGGGGGGAGGGGGAGACCCAGACGCGTTCGGCGGCGGCGCGGCCGAGGGAGACGTTGCCTGCGGGGGTAGATAAGGTGAGAGTCTGGTCATAGTTGCGCTCGAGGAGGCGCAACTTGGCTCCGGGACGGACGCCGCGAGCTTCGAGGAATTCGAGGAGACGGCGGTCGCGTTCGTAAATTCCGCAGACGGCGTAGGCGGTTGCGGGCGCGGCGTCAGCCAGAAGAAGGAGTCCACGATGGCGGCGGCTGGCGGGGCTCTCCATTTCGCTAAGGTTTCCGTGTGGACAGATGCCTCGCTTGCCCAATTTGGCGAGGAGTTTGGCTTCGAAGTCAGGGGACACCGCGTGCTCCAGGCGTTCAGCTTCGTCGTGAACCTTCCACCATTCCATGCCGAAGAGCTCAGTCAGCATGCGTTCGATGAGGTGATGACGAAGCGTAAGTTTGCGGGCGATCTTGCGGCCGGCGGCGGTGAGGCGCAGGTGTCCGTCAGACTGAACGCGAACGAGAGCGTCCTTCTTCAGACGGCGGACCGCCATGGTGACTGCGGGCGCTGAGACCTTCAGCCAGTCGGCGAGACGGGCGGAGATGACGGATTCGCCCTCGCTCTCGGCTTCCAGAATGGCTTTGAGATAGTCCTCTTTGGAAACGGTGATCATCTGGAAGATTATACGGCGGAGTTAAGCGGGGTTAATTGTAGAAAGAAAAAACCTTTAACACAGGGGACACAGAGGGGCACAGGGTAGATCGGAATGCGCTCGTTTGACAGCATTCTTACTCTCCCCTAACCTTGATTTTCTCTGGCTATGAAAGTTCTGGTTCTAGGCAATGGGGGACGGGAGCACGCGCTGGTATGGAAGCTGCGGCAGTCGGCGCGGGTTTCGAAGGTGTACTGCGCGCCGGGGAATGGCGGAATTGCGGATGAGGCGGAATGCCTGCCGGTGGATCTGAAGAGTCTGAGTTCGATCGTAGCGGTGGGAGAGAAGATTCGGCCTGAGCTTACGGTGGTGGGCCCGGAGTTGGCGCTGACGTTGGGTGTAGTGGATGAGTTCACGCGTCGCGGCTGGCCGGTGTTTGGGCCGACCAAGGCTGCGGCGCAGCTGGAGTGGAGCAAGAGCTTTGCGAAAGAGTTTCTGCAGCGTCATCGGATTCCAACTGCAGCTTATGCGATTTGCGATTCGGTGGAGGAGGTGCGCGCAGCCCTGACGCATTTTCACCTGCCGGTGGTGGTGAAGGCGGATGGCTTAGCCGCGGGCAAGGGCGTGGTGATCGCGGCGAGCAAGGAAGAAGCGCTGAGCTTCGTTGGGGAGATGTTCAGCGGCAAGATGGTGGGCGAGGCGGGAACGAGGGTGGTGCTGGAAGAATTTTTGAAGGGCGACGAGCTTTCGTTTCTGGTATTGAGCGATGGAGAGCGGGTTGCGCCACTGGTGGCGGCGCAGGATCACAAGCGCATTGGCGATGGGGATACGGGTCCGAATACGGGTGGTATGGGCGCATACTCGACCGCCGAAATCGTTGACGACAAGATGCGTGACTGGCTGGTGAATCATATTGCCAGGCCGGTGGTTGCGGGGATGAAGGCGGAGGGGGCGGAATATAAGGGCGTCCTCTATTGCGGGCTAATGATGACGGCGCGCGGTCCGATGGTGCTGGAATTTAATTGCCGGTTTGGCGATCCGGAGACCCAGCCGATTCTGATGCGATTGGAGAGCGATCTGGTGGAGGCGCTGGAGGCATCGATCGAAGGGCGGGTCAGCGAGGGGAATTTCAAATGGTCGCGCGATGCGTCGGTGTGCGTAGTGATGGCATCGGGAGGATATCCAGGGACGTTTGATGTCGGGAAAAAGATTGCGGGACTGGATGAGGCTGGGGCGGTCGAGGGAGTTAAGGTGTTTCACGCGGGGACATCGAAACGCGATGGGGAGTTTTTTACGGCGGGGGGAAGAGTGTTGGGAGTGTCGGCCCGGGCTGCGGAGTTGGAGACGGCGGTGCAGAGGGCTTATGAGGCTTGCGGAAAGATCTCGTTCGAGGGGGCGCAGTATCGGAAGGATATTGCTGGAAGGGCGTTGGGGAAGAGGTAAAAGGCAGATTCTGCGTCGCTGGGAGTTTGTGGCGTGAGACCAGTGCTTCGTACGAACTCCTTGCGATGTCTGAAATGGTGTCCAGGTGAATGGGGTTCTTCGCTTCGCTCAGAATGACAGACTAGAAAAATGATGTCGAGTAGGAAAGATCCGCATGACAAATGGATCAGAATGACAGGCAGTAAAGACTGATGGGGTGGAAGGGGACAATGGGAAAAACAATTGTGTCGATTGTGATGGGGAGTGATTCTGATCTCGAGATCATGCGCGAGGCGGGGAAGGCGCTGGAGGAGTTCGGGATCGGCTATGAGATGGATGTGACGTCGGCGCACCGGTCGCCGGACCGGACGGCAGACTTCGCGCGGAAGGCTGCGGGGCGCGGGATTCAGGTGATCATCGCGGGGGCTGGAGGGGCGGCGCATCTGGCGGGTGTCATTGCAGCGCACACGACTTTGCCGGTGATTGGAGTACCGATCCCTTCGACATCGCTGCAGGGGATGGATTCTTTGCTGGCGACGGTGCAGATGCCGGCGGGGATTCCGGTGGCGACGGTGGCGATCGGGAAGCCGGGAGCGACGAATGCGGGGATTTTGGCGGCGCAGATGATTGGGTTGGGGGATGCTGCGATTGCGAAGAAGTTGGAGGGGCATAAGGAAAAGTTGGCGCGGGGGGTGGAGGAGAAGTCTAGGAAGTTGAAGGGGCAGTGAGTTCGGGATTTCAGGGGAGGGATCAAGGTCAAAATCTTTACCACAGGGGGCACAGGGGGAACACAGGGGAAGGCGGGGATGGTGGACGATCACAACCGATCCGGCGGATGAATGTTGGGCTGGTTGTGGAAACGCCTTGCGCGCTGGTGGAGAGGTCGACGGAGAAGGGGTCCTTCGATTGCGGTTTTGCTTCGCATTCGCGAAGCAAAATCCTCGCTCAGGATGACAATCGTCAGAAGTTTTTAAAGCTTTAGAGTTTCAAGCCTTTCAGGTATTCGCGGAAGGGGGCGCCGAGGTCTTCGCGTTTCAGGGCGAACTCCACCGTGGCTTTCAGGAATCCCAACTTGTCGCCGGTGTCGTGGCGACGGCCTTCGTAGACGTAGGCGTACATCTTTTCTTTCTCCAGGAGGAGGTGCATGCCGTCGGTGAGTTGAAGTTCTCCTCCAGCGCCGGTGGGAGTGTTGGAGAGGCAATCGAAGATTGCGGGAGTGAGAATGTAGCGGCCGATAATGGCAAGGTTTGACGGGGCGTCTTCCGGCTTGGGTTTCTCCACCATATTTTTGATTTCGAAAAGGCGGTCGCCGAAGCGGCTGTCGACGGGCTTGACGTCGAGAACGCCGTAGGAAGAGATCATTTTGCCTTCGATAATTTGAGTCGCGAGCACGGAGCACTGGGTCTGGTCGAAGACTTCGACCATCTGCTTGAGGCAGGGGACCTGGGCGTCGATGACATCGTCGGCGAGGAGGACGGCGAAAGGTTCGTTGCCGACCATTTCGCGGGCCATGAGGACGGCGTGTCCGAGTCCGAGAGCCTCTTTCTGGCGAACGTACGCGACGTAGATCATGTCGGAGATGGAGCGCACGATCTGGAGCAGATCGGTCTTCTTGCGTTCCTCTAACATTTTTTCCAACTCATAGCTGACGTCGAAGTGGTCTTCGATGGCCTGCTTGCCGCGGCCGGTGATGATGAGGATCTGGTTGCAGCCGGAGGCCATAGCTTCTTCGACTCCGTACTGGATGATGGGCTTATCCACCAGAGGGAGCATTTCTTTGGGCTGGGCTTTGGTTGCGGGAAGAAAACGAGTGCCGAGGCCGGCGGCGGGGAAGACAGCTTTGCGGACTTTCATGGTCATAGAGGTAGTCGTTGGTCGATCGTCGTTAGTCGTTGGCGGTACTTTCGGTTGACGGACAATTGTACCCGGTGAGTTTGTGAGATGGCGATACAGTGCGCAGAGTAGAAGCGGGGCGGCGTTATCGGGGAGGCGTGGTCGCGAACGCTTTCGGAATGACAAGGAGGGAGAGGGCGCAAATTTGCAATCCGGTGGCAAAGCGCTTAGGTTTCTCCTTCCCACGTACAGTTCCGCAAAAGGAGGCCGGCTTATGAAGGCTGTGAAGATTTGCATGGTGCTGGCGTTGATGGGTCTCGCGGGCTACGCCCAAGTCAGTTCGTTCGACTCCGAAAAAGCGCGGGTTGTGTCGCTGGAAAATGCGTGGAACGAGGCGGAGAAGCACAAAGATGCGAAAGCGATCGACGGGCTGCTCGCGGCGACGTTTTCCTACACCGATTCCGACGGATTGTTCATGAACAAACAGCAATATCTTGCGAGCATTAAGGAGGCGGGATACCGTCCGGACCAGATTGTGAATGACTCGATGAAGGTGCAGGGCTACGAACATGCGGTAGTGGTTACGGGAACGTATCGGGAAAAGGGCGCGGAGAAAGGGAAAGCTTACAGCCGGCGAGGGCGATTTACCGATATGTGGGTTCAGGAAAATGGCGGGTGGTTGTGCGCGGCGAGTCATGAGACGTTGATTGGGAAGTAGAGCGGAACGGTCGTTGGTCGTTTGTCGTTTGTCGTCGAGATGAGACTTGCGAGGGGGAACGGGGGACGACGACCACGGGGGCTAAAGCCCGGAGTTCAGGAAACACTTTACGCGGCGCTGAAGCGCCGCTCTTCCACGGTCATGCAAGCCTTTCTCTTGTTTCTGGCTGCACTTCCACGGTAGTGCAAGTCTTTCTATTGTTCCCAAAGAGCGGAGAGTGTGGTGGATTTTTCTGGCTGCATTGCGGCGCGGCTGAAGCCACGCCCCTTCAAAGCGGAGGGGCAAGTTTTCCGCACCCTCTGAACCGCGCTTTCTAAAAACTAAGACGCCCCGCTGACGGAACGCACTTCGGATGTGGTTTCTGCGCTGGCCAGTTGTTCGAGGATCGTGCGCAGGGTGCGCAGGACTTCTTCCGCGACGGTGGCTTTCAAAACAAACTTCAACATTCCATCGGGGGTAAACTGCGCGCCGCGCTGGGCGGAGACGAACCGGGCAAGCTGCTCGGGGTCGACTGCGGCGTTTTGCTGAAACTTGAAAGTGACAGAGTCACGTTTGCGCTCGATGGCATTGACGCCAACTTTCATGCACAAGAGTTTGAGCGACGCATAGTCGAGCAGATTGCGGACTGCGGGCGGAGGCGGTCCGTAGCGGTCTTGCAATTCGGCGGAGACGTCGGAGAGTTGCGATTCGGTTTCGACGCGGGCGACGCGTTTATACATCTGCAGGCGCTGATTTTCCTCGGGGACGTAAGTCGCTGGAATCCGGATGTTGAGGCCGAGGTTAAGCTGGGTTTCGGCTTCGTCGGGAGCGGCTTCGCCTTTCATCTCACGCACAGAGCGTTCGAGCATTTGAGTGTAGAGCTCGAAGCCGATGGCTTCGATGTGTCCGCTTTGTTCGCCGCCGAGCATGTTGCCGGCCCCGCGGAGTTCGAGATCGAGAGCGGCGATTTTGAATCCGGCGCCGAGGTCGGAAAATTCTTTGAGTGCGGCGAGGCGGCGGCGCGCGATGGGAGTGAGTTCGATCTCCGGTGGAAGAAGAAGATAGGCGTAGGCACGGCGGTTGGAGCGGCCAACGCGGCCGCGGAGCTGGTAGAGCTCGGAGAGGCCGAGGCGGTCGGCGCGGTTGATCAGAATCGTGTTGCAGAGCGGGATGTCGAGACCGTTTTCGATGATTGTGGTTGAGACCAGGATATCGGCTTCGTGATGCATGAACTTGAGCATCACTTTTTCGAGTTCGCCTTCCGACATTTGTCCGTGGCCGACGATAATGCGGGCCGAGGGAACGAGCGTCTGGAGTTTGGCCGCGATCTCGAAGATAGTATCCACGCGGTTGTGGACGAAGTAGACCTGGCCGCCGCGTTCGAGTTCCTGCTCGATGGAGGACTGGATCAGTTTTTCGTCCCAACTGGCGACGACTGTTTGGATCGCCATGCGATCTTTGGGCGGAGTTTCGATGACGCTCATGTCGCGCAGCCCGACGAGAGACATGTGCAGGGTGCGCGGGATGGGTGTGGCCGACATGGTTAGCACGTCAACCTGCTTGCGCATTTGCTTGATGCGTTCTTTGTGGCGGACGCCGAAGCGCTGTTCTTCATCCACGATGAGCAGGCCGAGGTCGGAGAATTTGATGTCTTTGGAAAGGATGCGGTGGGTGCCGATGAGGATGTCGATTTTGCCGGTTTCGGTTTTCTGAAGAATTTCTTTCTGCTGCTTCGGAGTGCGGAAGCGGCTGATCATTTCAATTGTGACCGGGAACGGGGCGAAGCGCTGTTTGAAAGTTTCGTAGTGCTGAAAGGCTAGGACCGTGGTGGGCGCGAGGACGGCGACTTGCTTGTTGTCATTGATGGCTTTGAATGCGGCGCGCATGGCGACTTCGGTTTTGCCGTAGCCGACATCGCCGCAGAGCAAGCGGTCCATGGGCTGGGTGGATTCCATGTCGCGAATGACGTCTTTGATGGCCTGGCCCTGGTCTTCGGTCTCGCTGAATTCGAAGGCGTCTTCAAACTCGCGGAACCACTCGTTGCCGGGGGGGAAAGCGTGTCCGACGGCGGTTTTGCGCTCCGCATAAAGTTTGAGGAGTTCGTCAGCCATATCTTTCATGGCCTTTTTGACGCGAGATTTCGTCTTCGACCAGGCCGCCGTGCCGAGATGACTCAGCACCGGCTTGGCGCCTTCTGAGGAACGATATTTCTGGACGAGATCGAGGCGTGTGAGCGGGACGTAGAGGCGGGCGGCATCGGCGAATTCGAGCAGCATGAATTCGGCTGGCCCGTCGCCGTGATTGATTTCCTTCAGGCCCTGATACTGGCCGATGCCGTGTTCGACGTGGACCACGTAGTCGCCGACCTGCAGGTCGCGGAAGTCGGACAGAAAGGCGGAGACTTTGGATTTTGAACGCTGCGGACGTGAGGCGACGGATTCGGATTCGTCGAAGAGATCGCGCGCGCCGAAGATGGCGAGACTGGCTTCGGGCAGCAGGACGCCATCGGGAACGTAAGCCGTGGCGAGGGTGGTGGTAAGAATTTCTCCGGCGAAGTAGCTGGTTTCGTCGGCATAGCTTTCGCCGCCGCGAGTGCGGCTTCCGAGCTTGAAGGAGACGTTGTACTCGGTGAAGACATCGGCCAGACGCTCGACTTCGCCGATGTTGGGCACGGCGAAGAGGACGCGTTTACCGTCGGCGTTCAGCTTCTGGACTTCTTCGAGCATGGCGGGGACTGCGCCGTGGAAGCGAGGCGAGGGTTGAGTGAGGAATGTAACGGAGTCCTCGTTGATGTCGCGAGTGATGCCGAGATGTTCGATGTCGGCGCCGGGAAGAGACGCGGTTGTGCGCCACCAATCTTCGGGCTTTAGGTAGAGGTCTTCGGGGCGGACAAGATTGCCGACACCGCTGCGCTCGTGGGCTTCGGAGACGCGGGTCCAGAAGCGATCGAATTCCTGTCTGAGCTGATCGGTTTCATCCAGCAGAACCGCAGCGCGGGGGATGAGATCGAAGATGGTGTGGTCGGCGCCGGCGACGGGCGTGTAGAACTCCCAGCCGGGAAAGACATTTAATCCGCCAGCGCGGACGGCGGCTTCGACGATCTCTTCGGCACCCTCGATTCTTTTTCCGCTCAGGCGCGTGTGAATTGCGCCGAGCAGGTGTTCGCTGACGGGAGTCTCGGTGAGCGGCAGCAGCAGGGCTTCGTCTACGGGATTCGATGAACGTTGCGATGAGGGGTCAAACTTGCGGATGGAATCGGCTTCATCGCCGAAGAATTCAATGCGGAGCGGACGGTCGGCTTCGGGAGAGTAGACGTCGAGGATGCCTCCGCGAACGGCGTACTGGCCGGGCATCTCGACCACGTCGGTGGAAGTGTATCCGACGGTGTTGAGGTGTGAGAGCAGGGATTCAAGATCGAAGGACTCGCCGCGGCGGATGGTGCGGGCGAGATCGGAATAGTAGTCGGCGGAGCGGAGTCGGATCGCCGTCGCGGCTACGGGCGAAACCACGATGGATGCGGCGCCGGTTGCAATCTTCCAGAGAGCGGTGGCTCGTTCTTCCTGAAGTTCGGGATGCGGGGAAAGATTTTGGAAGGGCAGGACGTCACGCGCTGGAAGAGAAATGACGGAATCCGGATCGCAGGCATTGGTGAGTTCGCAGAAGCCGCGAAGGATTGGAACGACCTCTTCGACAGCACGGTTATCGTTGACGACGAAGATGAGGGGACGGGCGGCGGCACGCTGAAAGAGCACGAGCAGCAGGGCTTTTGCGGTGGGAGTGAGCCCGGAGACACGAATGCGCCCCGTGGCCTCCTTGAGGTGGGAGGCAACACGCGCGAAGGCGGGAAGCTTTTCTACGTCCGTGAAGAGTTCACGAACGAAGGGAAGAAGCATGCAAGGATATTTTAGCAGGAGCGGGCGTGGAGTCGCCGCTCACCAGCGCTTGGGAGGCCGGCGAGAGGCGTGAAAGACACGCAAAATTTCTATCACGCCGTGCCGAACACGGTACGGAATTAGATAACGGGTTCCAGGGACCAACAACTCACGCGTACCAATGATGCGGCCGGGACGGCCGATGGAAGGCTGAGTCGCCAATAAAGCTATGGCGTCGGAGATTCGCCTCGCAACTAACCGTGCCGAAACGGGACTGTCGCCGGCAATATGACTGAGTTCATCGTCCAAGTTCTTCAGCGCAGTTTTGAGCCATTTAATCTGCGTTGCCATTCCATTTGTCAGTGAATGCGTTCACGTCCGCATCGCTTGCAAAATCACCTGCATCGGCCTCTGCAAGAGCGGTGCGAATTTCCTGAATCTGCCACTCATTCGTCTCGACATACTCGCGAATCGCCTCAGCTGCGAGGAATGATTTACTGCGATGGGTGGATTCAGACAGCTGATCCAGCCGATCCTTGATAGTTGGGTCCAAACGGATGGTCATGGTGGTGGTCATAAGCGTTTGTACACATTTTAACACAAGTGCTTTCGATGACCGGCGAGCTTCGCTCTGCCGGGACGGGCGAATGCGCCCGTCGCCACATGATTCGCGGCCGACTTGGTGCCGCTTACTGACGAAGAAGGGGGCGGGTTAGGCAGGTGGGGCCGCCGCTGCCGTTGATACAGATTTCGGTGGCGGGGAAGGTGCGGAGGTCGAATCCGGCCTGGCGGAGGCGGGCGTTAGTGCTGCGATTTTCTTCGATTGCGAGCAGGCGATTATTGCCGAGGGCGAGAACATTGCAGGCCAAGGTGTCGCGCTCGGAGGGGTCGATCTCGATGAATTTAAATCCGCGGGATTTTAGAAGTTCGACAGTTTCGACTGCGAGCCAGGGGAGGTCGACGAGCGCGGTGTGGTCGTCGAGGAGGCTGATGAGAGACATCAGGTGCAGGCAAGCGGATGGGCCCGGCCCGTAAGGAAGCGGCGCGGAAAGAACTTCGACGCCTTTCGGCGAAAGGAGAGCGCGCATCTGTTGAATGCCGGCGGGGTTGGTGCGGTATCCGTGGCCGATGAGCAGCGTTTTGGAATCGAGCCAGAGGATGTCTCCGGCTTCGGTGGTGCCGGGAGGTGATATCACACCTAGTGCGGGAATCTCCAGGGTCTCGCAGAACGAGGCGTGGCGCGGGCCTTCGGCGACGCGGTTTGGTTTGCCGGGGCGCATGATGATCAATCCGAAGTCGGTGGAGAGAGAGGCGTCATGGGCGTAGACGGCGTCGAGGGAGAGGTCGGAGGAGGAAGGCATCTCGACCACTTCCGCTCCTGCGGATTTCAATTCCTGGCAGAGGGTTTCATGCTGATTTTGAGCTTGTGCGAAGTTGGGAGCATGCTGGAAGCCCAGTTGTCGCCACTGCGCTGTCCGATCCGGCTGATTCCAGCCTGCAGTGCGAGGAGAACAGACCATGACGCGCTCCAGGGCGCCGACCATGGAGTGTCCGTTAAAACGCGTGCTCGTTAATGCCTCTGGCATTTCATCCCCTTACGTTTCTGAACCTGCTGAGCCTGATAGGAATCTATATGGGCATTATGGCAAAAGCAATGTGGGAAGGCGCGGTTCTAGCGGAAAGCAGTGAGACCGTAGAGGTGGAAGGGAATCAGTATTTTCCGCCGGATGCGGTTCGGAAGGAATATTTCAAAGCGAGCGATGCGCACAGCGTGTGTCCGTGGAAGGGGACGGCTAGTTATTACGATGTCGAAGTCAACGGGAAGCGCAATGCTGGAGCGGCGTGGTTTTATCCAGAGCCGAAAGATGCGGCGAAGAAGATTAAGGGGTATGTGGCGTTTTGGAAGGGCGTGAAGGTGGAGTAGAGCCTGTGAGATTCGCGCGAAACTAAACCCTTAACCACTGAGGTCACGAAGGTACACGAAGGGAAGACCGGGCGGGGCAGTTTCTTTAACCGCTAAAATTCGAGGTGGGCGCGGAAGGTGGGGACCAGGACCGGGCCGCGGTCGCGGTTGTAGCCGGGGTTTGTGATGTGCTGAACTCCCGGAGCGAGATAGATTCCGCGCCAGACGTGGACGGTGTAATAGGATTCGACGATGTTTTCGCGGCCGTAGTTTAAGTGGCCATCGCCGAGAAGGAAGCCGAGGCCTCCATCGGCGAGGTAGGTCTGATGGTCTTTGCAGATTGCGTTGCTGACGAAAGCGATGCCGGCACGGTCCTGCTTGCGATGCCACCACGTGCCGCGCGCGCCGAGGCCTCCGGAGAAAGTTTGATCGACTTCGGTATAGGCGAAGGATTCGGTCTTGCCATTGTTCCAGCCGAAGCGGCCGAATGCGGTCAGGTAGCGCGAGAGATTCTGCTCGAGGTTAATACCAAAACCATATTTTCGCGTGATGCGCCAGGGATGATTCGTGATTTCTGGAACGGGCGTGAGACCGGCTTCGAAGTTGGCGATGGCCTCGCGATAGATTCCCATGTTGGCGTAGTTGGTGTACGCGAGGAGGCGGATGGCTCCGGACTTTTTCGGAATCACGCCATGACGCAATTCGTATTCAAAATTCTCGGAATGAACCTGCCAGGGTCTCCACACAAGATCAATTCCGTTCGCTACTCTGGGCATTAAGGCTTCGGCGAAGCGGAAGCCCCAGTTGCGGTCTTCGAAGTCTGCGGTAATGCCGACGGTGTAGCCGCGGGTGTCGGCGGCATAGTCCCATGCGCCGTTGTTATCGATGGTCCAGTTGTTGAACTGGAAGTGAGTATCTGACCCGATGGAATTCACGTCGAAGAAATCCGCAAGGGAGAACTTGCCGAAGCGCAGTTCCAGGCGGCGGCGTGGCAATTCGTCGAACAGGGAAAGAAAGCTGCGCTGGTTTTCGACTCGATCTTTACTAAGACCAAAAACTTTGTGAATGATTCCTCGTCCCAAGTAGGGGGCTTTGCTTAGTAGAGGATTGCGTACGATATCGAGATCCGTATTGCCTGCGAGTCCCAAGCCGGTGCTGAGAGCGGTCCCTCCGGCCTCTTCGATGTCGATGATAACTTCGGTGGAATTGTCGAGACGAACGCCGGTGTACAGCGTCAGAAGGCGCGAGGTGGCTTTCTCGTACTTAGGGCTAAGACTGTTTGGTCCGGTGTAGGGCGCGTGGAATGGGGGGTGAGTTTGAAAAATAAAATTTGCCTGGCCGGAGAGCCAGAAGCGCGTGTTGTGGAAATGGGGAAATAGCGTTTCTGGGTCTGCGTCCGGTAGAGCCGGATCCGGGGGATTGGCGACTGTCACCTGGGGCTCGGCAGCAAGCTTCGCCGGGTGGGGAGCATCCGTAATTTGCGCGAGTGCTGGGAGCGCGGGAAAGAGAGAAAGAGTTCCGAACAGGAGCAGCAGCCAGAGCACGATTGAGTTCACGAGTTGGGATAGCTTCTTCACTCTCAGAATGCCCTCGGATCGATGCTGGCGAATGCTGCAAGCGTTATTTGATGAACGTGACCAACTCTTAGCTCATCAAATACTTCTAGCGACCATATCATGACAGGTTAACTATAGTTAATAATATATAGTAATAGCTCTGTTGCGCCGTGGAAAGGTATGAGGGGCGTGCGCTGAGGGCTCGTCAACAATCGGAGGGCCTAATGGAGAGAGGTAAAAAAAATAAGGACAGCCCGGAGCCCCCCGAAGCTGTCCTTTGGAACCCTCCCGGTTAGAAGGGCGATGTGTTGAAGCTAAGTTAGCCGCGGGACATTGCGAGATGATGGCAGGATCGTGAAAATGTGATGAATTTGTTCCTCATGTCGCTGCTATAGTGATTCGGTTGTGCGTGGGAGAATTCGATGCCTTCTATGACATCCCGAAAGGTGGAGCAGTCACGGCGTTTGCAGAAACGCGCGGAGAGCATGATTCCGGGCGGCGTAAATTCGCCAGTGCGGGCGTTCGGCTCGGTGGGCGGGGATCCGCCGTTTATTGTGCGGGGCAAAGGATCGCACATCTGGGATGCAGATGAGAATGAATTTATCGACTACGTGGGATCGTGGGGGCCGCTGATTCTGGGACATGCGGCGCCGGACGTGCTGGATGCGATTGTTGGGGCGGCGTGCAACGGTACGAGTTTTGGGGCGTCGACTCCGTCTGAAGCGGACCTGGCGGAATTGGTGCTGGCGGCATTTCCTTCCATGCAGAAGGTGCGCTTCGTGAGTTCGGGAACCGAAGCGACGATGTCGGCGATCCGGTTGGCGCGCGCTTACACGAAACGCAAATACATTGTGAAATTCGAGGGCTGCTACCACGGGCATTCTGATTCCCTGCTGGTGAAGGCGGGGTCGGGGGTGGCGACGCTCGGGATTCCAGGATCGGCGGGCGTTCCCGAGGAATTCACGCAATTCACGCTGGCGTTGCCGTTCAACGATGCCCAGGCGGTGGAGTATGCATTTCAGAAATTCAAGCATCAGATTGCGTGCGTAATCGTCGAGCCGGTAGTGGGAAACATGGGATGTGTGCCGGCGGCGGATGATTATCTGGTGGCGTTGCGAATGATTACCGAGCGGGAGAAGGCGGTATTGATTTTTGATGAGGTGATGACGGGATTTCGCGTGGCCTTTGGAGGAGCGCAGGAACTCTACGGTATTCGTCCTGACTTGACGACGATGGGGAAGATTATCGGCGGAGGGTTGCCGGTGGGAGCGTATGGCGGGTCGAGCGAGATCATGAATCTGGTGGCGCCGCTGGGGCCGATGTACCAGGCGGGTACGCTCTCGGGGAATCCACTGGCGATGGCGGCGGGGTGCGCGATGGTGAGACATCTGCGCGATCACAAGCAGGAGATTTATTCGAGGCTCGACAAGTTGAGTAGAGAGTTAGTCGAGGGAGTTGGGGCAGCGGCCAAAGAGGCTGGAGTACCGCTGTGCTACAACCGCGTGGGGTCGATGTTCACGTGGTTTTTTACGCAGGGGCCGGTGACGGATTGGGATTCGGCATCGAAGTCGAACACCGAGGCGTTTGGAAAGTTTTTTCGTGGGATGCTTGATCGTGGAGTTTATCTGCCTCCGTCGCAGTATGAGGCGGCATTTTTGAGCTCGACGCATACGGAGGAAGATGTGCAGCAGACGATTGCGGCGGCGAAACTGGCGTTTGCGGGGATGAAGAAATAATGTGCGGGAGTGCCGGGGAGATTTCGGGGCGATCAAAGGCATTAACACAGGGGACACAGAGGATCACGGGGTAAAGCTATCAGTCTTCTTCATCATCTGCCATCTGCGGGATTGTAACGAACTTATATCCTTCGGGCTTAAAACGGGCGATCAGATGATCGGTCGCGATTAGCGTTTGGGAACGGTCCGCTCCAATGTGTTTATGGCCGCCGTCATGCAGGAGGATGACGTCGCCGCCGCGAATCTGATTTGAGACCTTGCGCTCGATGATGTCGGCGGGCGGAGCGTTCCAGTCGTAGCCGGTAACGTTCCACATGATTGGTTCGAGGCCCAGTTCGCGGGCCACGCGCATCACGGCGGGACGGCGCGCGCCGAAAGGCGGGCGGAAAAGATTGGAATGTTTGCCGATCGCGTCTTGCAGGGCGGAGCGGCATTGAGTGAGTTCCTGCCGGATTACAGCTTCACTTTGGAAAACCAACCAGGGATGCGTGAAGGTATGATTGCCGACGACGTGGCCGGCTTGAGCGATTGCGCGGGCGATTTCCGGATGTTGCTGAACGTAGCGCCCGATCAGAAAAAAAGTTGCCTTCACGTCGTGTGTAGCGAGGACTTCCAGCAACCGCAGTGTGTGCGGGTCGTTGGGACCGTCGTCGTAGGTCAGCGCGAGTTGGCGGGAGCCCCGTTTCAATCCTGTGAACGTTTTCCCGTACCATTGGCCGGTCGGCGACATGGACTGGTAGCCTGCGGCAGCAGCGGCCGCGGCGGAGATGGCACCGGTCAGGGCGAGGGCAAGCATGGGGGGATTGTAAATTGTTGATTGCTGATTTGGTCAAAGGCTGGGCGGCTCCGAATGAAGCGTGACTCCTCAGCGGCTGAACCGCTGCGCCATCCAAAATCAATGGTTCGCGCTATTAACTCTTCCCGCAATTGCCACTCAGCGGTATCCGAGATATCCTGCCAGTTCCGATTGTCGCAAGCTCATGGCTAATCTTTTCGAACTGCCTCGCTACATCGCTGTGGAAGGTCCCATCCGAGTGGGTAAAAGTACGCTGGCGCGGATTCTGGCCGAGCGGTTGAATGCGCAGCGCGTGATGGAGCCGGAGACGAATCCATTTCTTGGCGCATTTTATGAAGGGGAGCGGGGAGCGGCGTTTCAGGCGCAGTTTGCCTTCCTGGTGAGGCGTTTCGAGCAATTGCAGGCGCTGGACCTGGGGCCGCACTCGCAAAAGATGGTGGTCGCGGATTACATCCTGGAAAAAGACAAATTGTTTGCTTGCCTTAATCTCACCGACCCGGAACTCGAAACTTATAACCGCTACTACAATCATTTTCGGGAGAAGCTGCCGACGCCGGACCTGGTCATCTATCTGCAAGCCACGCCCGAGGTGTTGAAGAAGCGACTGAAAAAAAAGAATGCACCGGGCGAACGCGCGGTCAGCGACGAATATCTGGAAGAGGTGGTGAAGGCATATGAGCACTTCTTTTTTCATTACACGTCGTCTGATCTGCTGATCGTGAATACGTCGGATATTGATTTTGTGGACCGCAATGAAGATTTGCAGGAGCTGCTGAGGAAAGTGTCGGAGCCGATCAAGGGGACGCAATACTTTTTGCCGCTGGGCGGGCAGGAAGCGGTGGGGGCTTAGGGGCGGGCGCTGGTCGTTCGTCGTTGGTCGTTTCGCTTCTAATTACTTCTCGTACGGCGGCGTTACTTCTCGTGGCGTGGCAGGGGATAGACAGACAAGGTATCTCCAACCTTTGAGAATTCGGGATCGGCGGTGACCAGCCACGCGCCGCGCTCGATGGCCAGTTCGGCGGCGAAGGCATCGGCGTAACCCAGGCTGTGTTTTTGCTTTAGTGCCCCGGCCCGTGAGGCCCGTTCTCGATTTGCATCGATAACCGCGATGGGCATCTCTCGCAGCTTGGCTTCGGCTTCATGAGCGCTAGCCTCACCATGGCGTCGCCAGGTTACGTAGAAGACTTCACCCCAATTCACGGCTGACATTAGAAGCGGTACGTCCTGGCGGAGGGCTTGTTCAAGGAGACGTTCGACCTTTCCCGCAGTACCTTCACGATCTTCGAACAGCCCGACTAACGCATTGGCGTCAAGTACATATCGCCGCGTGCCACGCAAGAAACGGGAACTCACTGATCTTCTCTTTTGCGCTCGCGCTGGCGCTCCGCGAACAATTCTTCGAACATCGAGGGCTCTCCTGGTTTGGGTTTCAGGAATCCCCTGATCTCCCTTAATCGCTGTTTGGTCATCGGCGTGAGTACAAGTCTTCCTTGATCTTCACTCCAGGTAGCGGGAGTGCCTTTTTCCAGACCAAATTGCTGGCGCAATTCAGCAGGAATTACGACTTGGCCTTTGGAGCTGATGACTGTGCGGTAGGTTGCCATGATGTAATCTTACCACAAAGTAAGATACGGTTCATGGCGTCTTACATACACAATTCTGGGTGCTGGGCTGCAATACCTATGGACAAACGGGCCATCGACGATCTTTTCTTTTGGCGCTACAATGTCCGTTAGCATCCAAGAAGATGCTGAACAGGCTCTATCCGCTGAGTCGGAGGGGCACTGGAGGATAAGATGAGTGTCACGCCGATTGGCGGGCGTCCCGGCTTTCCTGGTCGAGACGAAATCCGCCAGAAGATCACAACCGCTATTCTGCGGGAATTCAAACACCGACACGAACCCATTACCTGCCTTACCGCCTACGATTACGCGACGTCGCGTTTGGTAGACGAGGCCGGAATCGAAATGATTCTGGTGGGGGATTCGCTCGCGCAAACTGTCCTTGGCTATGAAAACACTCTCTCGGTGACCATGGACGAGATGCTGCATCACGTGAAGGCAGTGCGCCGGGGCGTGAAGCAAGCGCTGCTGCTGGCCGACATGCCTTACGGGTCTTATCACGTTGATGCGGAGAGTGCCTTGAGCAACGCAACGCGCTTTGTGAAGGAAGGCGGAGCGGAAGTGGTAAAGATCGAGGGCGGGGAAAAGCGAGCGGATTTGATCCGGCGGATCATTGATGCGGAGATCCCCGTGGCCGGTCACATTGGACTGACGCCGCAGTCGGTCAACGTGATGGGCGGGTACAAGGTACAGGGAAAAAATCTTAGCGGAATTGAGCAGCTCATGCGGGATGCTGTGGCGCTGGATCGGGCGGGCGTGGCTTGCCTAGTGCTGGAAGGCATTCCGCGCGAGGTGGCGGCGATGATTACGGCGGAGGTGGAGACGCCGACAATCGGGATTGGGGCGGGGCCGGACTGCGATGGGCAGGTGCTGGTTTTCCACGACATACTGAACCTGACGTTTGCGCCGCCGGCAAAGTTTGTGCGGCGGTATGGGGATGGAGCGGAGCTGATCAGCCACGCGGTGCAGGCGTTTCGCGCGGACGTGAAGTCGCTGCAATATCCGTCGGACGAGCAGTCATATCATCTTCCCAAAGAGACCAAGGTTGGGCTCGACACCGTGCTGGCGAGGAAGCGGGCGATGCGGAGCTAGGAAGCCGATTTGCCACGGATTTGCACGGATCTCACGGATTGAAAACCCGAACCGCTTTCAAATGAAAATCTGCAATTCCATCGAAGAGATGCGCGGGGCGTGCCGCGCTTTGCGACACGAGGGAAAACGAATTGGATTTGTGCCGACCATGGGCGCGCTGCATGAGGGGCATAGGTCGCTGGTACGAGCGGCTGGAGATTCATGCGATGCGGTAGCGGCATCGATATTTGTGAACCCGTTGCAATTTGGTCCGAAGGAGGATCTGGGGAAATATCCGCGAAGCTTTGATCGCGACTGCGCGTTGCTCGAAGAAGAGGGAGTGGAGTTTCTGTTTGCTCCGACGGTTGAAGATATGTATCCGGCTGGGTCGGCCACATGGGTTACGGTTGAAGGGATGAGTGACAAGCTGGACGGGCGTTCGCGGCCGGGACACTTTCGCGGCGTGACGACAGTGGTAGCAAAACTGTTTCACGTGGTGGAGCCGGATGCAGCATTCTTCGGGCAGAAGGATGCTGCGCAGCTGGCGATTATCCGGCGCATGGTGCGAGACCTGAATTTTCCAGTGGAGATTGTTGCGTGTCCGATTGTGCGGGAGGCTGATGGGCTGGCAATGAGTTCACGGAATGCTTACCTGGATACGGCTCAGAGAAAACAGGCCATCGTGCTGTATCGTTCGCTGCTGCGGGTGAAGAAGCTGTGGGAGGGCGGCGAGCGGAGGGCTGAAGAGTTGATTGGTGTGGGCAAGGCGGAAATTGCGCAAGAGAAGTCTGTGCGACTTGATTACTTTGAAATTGTAGATCCGGAGAATCTGGATCCGGTTTCAAATGTTCGTGACGGTGGGTTGGTAGCGGTCGCGGCATTTGTCGGAGCGACGCGGCTTATCGACAACTTGGTGCTTAAGGAGGCGGTCGCGCTCGCATGAACCAAGGTCCCTCGCTTCGCTCGGGATGACAAAGCGATTAGGGCTGTGTATTCGCTGGAGCAGAGAGGATCGCGGCAGCGGCGGTAGTCGCCGGAGTGCCAGGGGATTCGAGCCGCTGGCGCACCATATTTTCGATTTGCGACCAAAGGCGGGGATCGCATTCACTTTCCATATGGCCGGGAGTGAATACGCGGTCGAACCAGGATGCCTCCGGACATTGGACAGGCGTTTTCCTATAGTCGGTAAGATAATTTCCGAGAATTTCTGTTTTTGCAGGATTTGCGGCCGTGATGCGCGCGCGCCCGTGGATGAAGCCGTGGGGTTGATAGAAATTGATGGCCTCGGCGACATTGTCGGGAATGACGGAATCGTTTTGCCAGATTTTGGCGACACTATCGACCTGAACGGTCAGCAAGACAGGCACACCAAGCCGGCGCAGGTCGCGAGCCAGCACTACCGCTGCTGCCGCTCCCCAGCTTTGACCGAAGAGGATAATGCGGGTCCGAGTTTTTTCTTCGGCGGAAAGAACGCCATCGCGGTTCGTGTCGAGAAGGCGGATGATGGTGTCGTAAGCGGCTCTTCGGCGGCGATTTTCGAAAACCCGCACGTAGGTATTTTTTGGAAATGCCGGGCGAATTCGTTTGGCGAGTTGAACGGGGCCGTGATGGGGATTGTCGTGTCCGACGAAACCGCCTACGAAACCGATCACGATATTGGAGAGAGTGGCGGGCTTATCGGAGAGAAGCGTTGCGGCATCGACCGCGGAGGCCCGCGGCATAGTTGCGGCGAGAATCGCTAACGTGACGGCCAGACAACGGACTGGAACGATCCCGCGCATGCGGATTCCTAGTTAAGTGAGATGATTCGATTCGTCCGCCGGATGCTGTAAAAACGGACGAGCGGTTGGTCTACCGGCTTTTGCTAATGCAATTCAAGGTCGGCAAATCAATCAATGCTTGAGCGGCAGGGTTGCTCGCGCATCTGGCCCGAGCGACAGTGTACACCTGATTGTCAATTACCGAGCGGGGTCTTAAGTCTCTGGCGAGGGCGCTTTGGTCCGGAGACAAAGGCGCTGTCCTTGAGAGCGAAACGCAAGGGATGGTCGGCGGCCTTGGTGATGCCGATGCGGGTAGATATCTGGATTCCTTTGGCGCGAAAGCCGTCTTCTCCGATCCACAATCCGGAATTGGGTGAAGTAAGATCGCAACCATTGTCGCGGGAGCGGGTGATGTTGAAGGCTTGGGCCAGGCGTCCGGGACCAGCGGTGAGTTTGGGAAGATCGCCGGGGCTCTCGAGGGTAATAGCACGGGAGCGGGCCATTTTCTCAATGCCTTCGAGAGGTTCGAGGGCGCGGAAAAGAACGGATCCGGCCTTGCCTTCGCGTTCACAAGAAACGTTGAGGCAGTGGTGATTGCCGTAGATGAAATAGACGTAGGCGTACCCCGGCGGCCCGAACAGGACCGAGGTGCGGGCAGTATGGCCGGCGGCGGCGTGGGCCGCAGGATCGTTCTCACCGAGATAGGCTTCGACTTCGACAATCCGGGCCGCCAGACGGGGCTTTCCGTCGCGCACCAGAATTTTGCCGAGGAGGTCACGAGCGACGAGACGGGGATTGCGCGCGAAGAAGGTGCGCGCGAGCGGGTGGATTGGTCGAAGAGAGGCTGGTTCGGGCACAGTCAAAATTTAGGATGCAGAAAGCGGACTGCAAAAGTTAAAAACCTAAAAAGCCAATCGATCAGACTTTGTATCTCGCAAGGGCCTGAATCCCGATATGTTTTGGCTATTTTATGGCACGGCTGAAGCCGTGCCCTTCCCGAATTCAAGCCTAGACATTAGCGAAAGCTAGAAATCAGAACGTGGATTTTCCTAGGCTGCGCCTTTCGACGATTCTTTCAGATAGGCCAGAACCTCGACGGCGTGGCCTTCTGGCTTCACTTTGGGGAAGATGTGCTGGATCTTGCCGTCGGGACCGATGACGAAGGTGGTCCGGACGACGCCCATGACTTTCTTTCCGTACATGTTTTTTTCCTGCACGACGCCAAAGGCGTTGGCCACTTTCTTGTCGGCATCGGCGAGGAGAGAGAAAGGAAGTTTGAACTTGTCCTGAAATTTCTTCTGGGCGTTGGGCGTATCGGGGGAGATGCCGAGTAACACGGCGCCGCTTTTCTGCATCTGTTTGTAAGTATCGCGAAACTCGCAGGCCTCGACGGTGCATCCTGGAGTGTCGGCGCGCGGATAGAAATACAACACAACCACTTTGCCACGCAGACTTTTCAGTGAGACGTCCTTTCCGTTCTCGTCCTGCAAGGAAAACTCGGGAGCCTTATCATTGATATTCATGCCTAAAAGCGCCTCATTTCTAAAGAAATTCTGGTTGGCGATGGTGTCCGCACTTTCGGTGGAGCCGAGGGCGGACGGATATATGTCTAAAGAGTTTTTATACCGCAGATTGGGGTGCGCCGTCATTGTGATTCTGATGGCTGCCGGCGGAGCAGCGGCGCAGGAAAGGCCACAACTTAAGCGGCCGCACGACGACACTCCTGAGCAAAAGCCGGCCGAGACCAAGAAGACGAAAAAAGTGAAAGGACCGCGCGCGGTGGGACTACTGCAACTCAGCAATGGCAAGGCGACATTAATTCCGGTGGCCATTCTGGTTGACGGGAAGTTCTACGACGCGAGCGCGTATAAGGCCGAGCCGGTGCCGATGGCGCTGGAAGGTGGGACGGTGTATGAAGCGGAGCAGGCTGGAGAGCCGCAAGGGTTGTTTACGACAGGCGGGGCGCTGCACAGTAAGTCCGCTGAAAGTACGAATCCGTGGATCGGGACTGGGTCGTACTTGCCCAAGGGGACCGAGGTGGCGAAGACCACGCACAAGGCGGAAGACGTTCCGGTGGGGTTGGACAACAGCGGTGATGAGCCGCCGCGGCTGACCAGAAAGTCTGGAGCTTCGAGTTCGAATCCAGCTGGAGATTCCAAGAGTGGCGGTGCCTCCGATAAGAACACGGATAAGGGCGCCGAAAAACGACCAACGTCACAGGAGCCAGCGGCGTCGGGAGAAGCATCGGCGGGAAAGGCGTCTGGCGGTTCCACATCACCGGATCAGACAGCGAAGAGTCAGACTCCGCAAGCGCAGGAGGAGACAAACTATTATCGGCCGACGTTGCGGCGAGGGAAGCCTACGCAGGCGGCGCCGGAGGAAGAGAAATCTGCGAGTAACCTAGTGAAGGCTGGATCAACGGGTTCGGCGGTTGTAAGTGATGCAAAACCATCGCAAATTCTTCCGGCAATTTCCGACGCGGGTGGACCTGAGCCGCAGTCTTATAAATTTTTCTGGAAAGAAGGCGAGGAGGAAGAGCGGCGGAAGCAGATGCTGGTCCTAGCCGGGGACGAAGTGCGAGCCTATGTAAATGCGCGGGCCAAGGGCGCGATTGGGGCGAAGCCGCAAGTCACTAGAACTGGTGTGGCCGGCCGAAAAGCGGTGAAACCCGTGCAACCGGCGTTTGAGAATGTCCAATTTCGGGCGCTCGACGTGTGGAGAAGTGGTCAGCCTGTAATGATCCTGTATGCTGAAGCGCGTTTTCCGGTTGAGCCGGGAGCGGCGCTGGCTCCAGAGACCTACAGCCTTACGCTCGTGAGCCGGACCGATATCTATGGCAGCCTGCGAAAGCTGTATTCAGGGGTGACTGACAAGTATCACCTGGATGTGACGCCGCAACTGGAATTGATAGACGCGGTGGATGCGGACGGGGATGGCCGGGGAGAACTGCTGTTTCGCGAGACTACGGACTCCGGCAAGGGGTATGTGATTTATCGCGCGACGGGAGACAAGCTGTGGAAGATGTTCGATAGCAGGAGAGCGGAGTAGGGCGTTCGAGTTCTCAGTAGTCAGTTCTCAGTAGTCTGCTTTCAGCTCTTCATGGTCAGCATGGGCGATCGAGAATTGCTTATCAGGTTTCAATTCCCACGTTTCAATTCCTACGTTTCAATTCCTACGTGGCATACGCGGCCGACCAGGTAGTCAGAGGCTGACTTGCCCTCTTCCATGGTGAGGACTTCGATCGGATACGCCTGGTTATGAGGGCGCAGGATCAGGTGAGTGTCCGCGGTTTCGACATATTTGACCGTACAGGTTTCGTTTTTTAGCACGGCGTACATATTAAATTCGCCTTTGCGGTAAGGCTTCAGCGAGTTGTAATGTCGGTCGATGAGGAGCGTAGCTCCGGGTAGAAGGCGGGGGTACATGCTCATGCCTTCGCGGCCGTCCACTTTAATGAGCACGAAGCGCTCCCACTGCTCACGATCGCCTTCGATTTCCGGCTTCAGCCTCTTGAGAAAGCTCTTCTTGAATTTCAGGATTTCTTTCACGTTCATGCTGGTGATTAAGGGATGAGTGGCGGCGACGGCGCCATCGGTAAGAAGGACATTCTGAAAGTCATCGTTGCTGGGAGGCAGGATTGAGGCGCGTTTGTTGACTTCGGTGGGGTCAAGAAGATCGAGCACGGAGAGATGCTGAACGGCCAAGACCCGGTCCATGCCTTCGAGACTTAGTCCGCGCTTGCGATTCAAGAAGTTGGAGATGTGAGCCTGTTTGAATCCGGTCTGCTGTGCCAGACGGAGGCCGGTGAGGTCTCCCTCATCGATGCGCTCCCAAAGAGTATCGCGCAAATTATCCTGCAGGACGCGGAATTTCATGGTCGGAGTATAGCATTGTGAGTTATAGCACAGGGCTATAGCAGGTAGAGATTTCCACAGCACCTTGGGTATAACGACCTTGACTACAAAAATCATGAGCTATACGATCGCGACACTGTAAAACCAACTTTGTGTCCAGGATAATGTTATGAATGGCGCGGATCACTGCAGCGAAGAGAAGAATTTCGTACAATTTCGCCGCAAAGTGCGGGCCGCGGAAGTACTGTCGGCATCCATGGAGCAATTAGTGAAGGCGGTACGGTTCAGCGGGCGGATCAGCGTAGTTGTGCAAAACGGGAGAGTGCTGAAGTCGGGATATGAAGAGGGATTTTTCCGACAGCGTGAAATCATGCCCGGACACCAGGCAGAAGCGGTGAGCGAGGGATAAAGATCCTCGCAGTCATTCTGGTGGATTTGACGATCGGCACTACGTCTACAAATAAATAGCTCAAGCAGGCCATCGTAATAGAAACGAGCCCTGCGTTCGGTTCCGCTTCAAAAAGCGGATGCCGGCGCAGGGCTTTTTGTTTTGGTGGGGAAGTAAGCGGAATGACCTCAGGTTCGCAGAAAGGGACCTGTGCAGGAGGAATGATGAAAACTGAAAGAAAAGACGGCGGGCCGGCGAAAGATTTGCAGCTCGAATTGAAGTATTGCGAACGATGTGGGGGGTTGTGGCTGCGTCCAGTTGGAGGAAAACAAATCTATTGTGCGGGTTGCGCACGCGAGATGGCGCAGTTGCCGCCGGCATCGACCGAACCGGAAACGGCGAGGATGTGCCAAGGACCGCGATGGGGTACACATCAGGATGGAGACGAGATGTATGAGGACGACGAAGAAAAATACCTGGACGCGGCGGGAGATTTGGCGTGAGCGGCTTTGTGGAATGGATGGGGGCGCAAGGAGAAGAACCAGAGCCGGAAGTGGGTGTATCTACCGGGTATCGGCGCATTGCACAAGAGAACGAGCGTGAGCCCTCCATTGAAAATGTCGGTGACGGAACTGTGTTGGAGAAGCTGCCTGCGCATAACTTTCCGGCGGAATTTGGGGAAGCGAAGGCCTGGCAACAGGAAGAGAATGCTCTGGATCGCAATCCAGATTTATGGCTCTACCGGGAGCGGACGGTAGGATTACTACGACGGTATATGCGATTTTCAATTGAGACTGGGCGATTACCGTCGCTACTGGGGCGTGAATTCTTCCGTGCGAAAGTCACATACTACAAAGCGGGGACGTTCGAAGATCGCGTGATCTTTGTTCGGGATGTTGAAACGTGTTTGAACCGGCTGGCATATTTGGATCAGCAGCTAATTGCTCGGGTTATTCTGCAGGAATACTCACAGGAACATGCCGCGCGGATT
Organism: Candidatus Sulfotelmatobacter sp.; assembly: GCA_025462865.1. Classification (GTDB taxonomy): domain Bacteria; phylum Acidobacteriota; class Terriglobia; order Terriglobales; family Acidobacteriaceae; genus Sulfotelmatobacter. Next base: position 27,280 of record JAOAPI010000123.1, read on the forward strand.
CTGCATTGCTGCCGCAAGACGGTGCAGCGGCGAGTACCGGAAATGCTTGATCTTGTTAGCGAGGACTTTCTGAGGGTAGGGTTGCTGGCGGCAATTCCTGCAAGAAGAACGGAGACTCTTTGATGCGGCGGTCTGTCAAGAGGGTGAAATGGACGGATTCCGTGCAAGTGACTGAGAGAGCGGCAAATAAAAACTTGAATTGCATGTCCCAATCACCTAATGCGACCTGCTATTCTTGAGTTAGAGAGTAAGAAGAAAGAAAACTTAGTTGGGGCGCGCTACAAAGCGCGCCCTTTTTATTTTGTGGAGTCGGTGCGGAACGGCTCTGGGAATTTCACCCATTAAATTGTTGTCAAGAGGGGGAAAAGGTCGTTTTGTTCGCAAGTAGCTGACGATACTGGAAATATAAATGTGCTGCAGGTGTCCCAATAGGTGTTTGCAAAATGCTATTCTAAATATATAGGGTGAAGAAAAACGATGGCGAGGCGGGCGCGCTGCAAAGCGCGTCTTTTTTGTTTTTGGCACGTCGCGATTCCCGGAATCTGGTGCCTTCACCGACAATTTGTAGTTCTTACGGCGGTTCGATGACGTTTGCGGAGTGGAGTTTAGGCAATGAGCATGGCAAAGGGAACGAGTAAGAGGATGGCGACGCGTTCCGCGAAGGAACCGAGCCGGTCAACATGCGAGATCCAGACCAGAGCGACGAAGGTTTCCCCGAAAAAGATGGCGGTGAGAGAGCTGCGGATCTCGACGGAGCTGGCGGATGTGGTGAAGGTACGGGAAAATATCAAGAACATGGTGTGGAACGCGGCGGAAACTATTGCGACGCAGGTGATCGCGGCGGCAAATGAGGGGCAGTTGGCAGCGGTAAAGTATTTGTTCGAGGTGGTCGGCATGTATCCGGCAACGGAAGAGACCAAGGGAACGCCGGAAGAGGACTCTCTGGCGTACATACTATTGAAACGGCTGGGGCTGCCGACCGAGCCTGTGACGTTCATTAACGATTCGGCGTCGGGCATGTTGGCGAGCCGGGCCGGAACGAACAGCCGCGAGGTTGCGAAAGGTACGGAGGGGTAACGCAAAGAAGAACGAACCGGCGGAGAAAAGAGCGAAAAGTACGAGGGTCCTGAAGAGCGAGGGGGATACCGTAGAATGAAGCGGAGCTACGGTGGGATAGGGATCGATCCAGTGCCGGTGCTCGCTATTTCGCCGCGATTGGAATCGCGCCGGAAGAAATTGCTGGCAGCATTTCCGGAGAGTGGACTGCAAGAATCTCCCGGAGCGCCGGAGAAACTTAGAAAGGTCAAAAAACGCCGAGTGGGGATGGACATCACATGGGTGACCGATCGGATCGGCGTGGGTGGGGGAATCTGGAACGCAGAAAATATGGCTGCGGTCGCGCGCGCGGGAATTACGCACATTATCGATATGCAGATCGAGTTCGACGACACCGCGCTGGCAAGTGAGCAAGGCATCGCGGTCTGCTGGAATCCAGTGGACGATGACTTTGAGCCCAAGCCTGCAGCGGTGTTTAAGCGCGGCGTAGAGTTCGCGCTGGCGGCGCTGGATGGGGACGAAACGAAGCTGTTAATCCACTGCGCGGCCGGGGTGCACCGGGCGCCGATGATGACGCTGGCGTTGCTGGGGGTGATGGGATGGTCAATGGAGGACGCCATGCTATTGATCGAGGGGAAGCGGCCGGTTGCTGATTTCGCCGAGGTTTACGTGTTGAGTGTCGAAAACTTTTTGAAGGAACGAAGTTGAGGGTGTTCAGCTGAGAATGTGCGGCCGTTGAGAGATGGAGCTGTGGTAGAAAGATTTGGCGCGGACGAGGCGGGCGCGAGCATTTCGCGGGCAGATTGCGGCGCTGCGGGGCATTGAAAGATTTGAGAGGGTGAGGAGGAAGTATGTTTCATACATGCCGCCCGGTGGGGCGGCTTTTTTATTTGGTGGCAGCGGTGGCGGTAGCAGCGAGCATGCTGGTGGCAGCTTCGCCGGTTCCCCAGGGCGGGCCGACGCTGACGAATGTAATCGATACGGTGTACCGGGCTGACGGAACCGACGCCCAGGGCCAGTTGGTGATTACATGGCCGGCATTTGTCGAGGCCAGCGGAACCGCCGTGAGCGAGGGGGCTTTGAATGTAACGCTGGGAGTGAACGGAGCTCTAAATATCGCCCTAGCGCCGAATGCGGGCGCTAATCCTCCGGGCGTTTACTACACCGTGGTGTACCAGTTAGGACCCGGGCAGGTGCGAACAGAGTACTGGGTGGTGCCACTGAGCTCTCCGGCGACGTTGGCGCAGGTGAGGTTCACTCCGGGAAATGGAACGGCAGCGCCTGGAGCGTCTGTGCAGTATGTGAATACGGCGCTGGCAGTGAAGGCGAACGACAATGCGGTAGTGCATCTGGGGGGAACGGAGACGATAAGTGGCAGCAAGACATTCAATGCCCCCCCGAACGTGCCGACGCCGGTGGGCACAGGAGACGTCACGAACAAAGCGTACGTGGATGCGGCGATCGCAACGGTCGGGGCGGGAAGTTTTCTCTCGACTGCGGGCGGGGCGATGACAGGGCCGCTGACGTTAAGCGGAAATCCCACATCGCCACTACAAGCTTCAGCAAAACAATACGTGGATCAAGTCTCGGTTGCAAAGGCAGATCTGATCAGTGGATTGGTGCCAACCAGCGAGTTGGGGAGCGGAACCGCGTCGGGATTGAATTGTTTGTTGGGGAGTGGAGCATGGGGACCCTGCGGGTCGAGCGCGAATGCGACAGCGATCCAGAGCGTTCCGGTGGGATCGAGCGCTCCGGCAAACGGGCAGGTGCTGACTTACTCATCGACCTCCGGGCAATATGCGCCAGCGACGCCGAGTGGGGCGGCGGGCGGAGTTGTGACTGGACCTGCGGCAAACCAGAACATTGTGCAGCCGGTCGGGACCCAGATGAATGTCAACAATCTGAGCGGCATTCGTTATGTGACGCCGACGAGTTCGTGGAGCGTGAGTCCAAGCGGAAGCCTGGTTGGAGGAACGCAAGCAACGGTGACGCTAACTCCTTGCCCAGTGGGCATCGATACGACGGGTAACTCAATGTACTTCGTATACATCAGCGGGCAGGGGACGCCGGAGCCCGCGATGGTGACGGGCGGGACGTGCACAAGCGGGGCGTCGTCAGGAACGATTGTGTTCACGCCAAAGAATACGCATTCTGCGACGTATGTTCTGGGGAGCGCGTCGAGCGGAATTCAGGAGGCGATCAATGATGCGTGCGGGGTTCCGAACGGCAGCGGGGGAAATCCGAACGCGCGGGTTGTTCTTCCGGCGACAGGTTCGACGGTAAATCCGCTGCCGGTGTATGGAACTATTTTTGCGCACTGCAGCCGAGCGCTAATTGAAGGAAATGGAACTCTACTAACCTGCTCAACACGGGACCGTTGCATGGTTCTGGGGGACCTGACGAACTCCAACCACTACGGCGGAGTGACGTTGCGAGGCATGAACATGACCTCGACGGTTACATCGGATGGATGCCAGATTACGAACACGCAGCGGCAATCAAATGTGGTGACGATCACGGTTGCGTCCGGCTGCAGCACGATCCAGACGGGGGATGTTGTCAATATTAACTTTACCGATGTTACGAGTTATTGGGGGAATCATGGGCCGGTTACGGTGTCGGGAACGTCGATTAGTTATAACCAGACGGGAGCAAACCTGCCGGCGACGGCAAGTCCGGGGACGATTGCGATTGAGAACGCTGCGATAGAAGACAACGCAATGCCGGGCACGATGGAAGACATTAAATCTTCTGCGGCGGGCGGCGGAAAATTCAATCAATTTTTCGTGGTGGACAACGATCAAGCGGCGACGATACGGACTTTTGACGCTGACGGGTCGCAGGGCCTGTTGTGCACAGCGAACCATTGCGGGTCATACGTGTACTCCGCGGGAAACACAGCGGGGACTCCGGTGCTGTGGCTGGACAAGCTGAATATCAGTCCACAGTGCGGGGGTAATGGAGTAACGGTCTATGCGAACAACACCACTCACATTACAGATAGCGTGATCCAGGGCTTCGGCATGTGGGCAATTTATACATCGACGGTGCTGGGAAGTTTTGGCGGAACGCAAGTGGATAACGTTTACAACGAGGAAGGGGCAGGGCCGTGTCCGAATCCGTATCTGGGAAGTAGCTTCAGTGCGGCCGGCATTATTTTCTCGTCGGGAGGCGCGCCGCTGGTGATAAGAGGCGGGGAGCAGCCGAACGGCCGAATGCCACAGTATGCGAACACAGGGACAACTCCATACAACTACTACGTAGTGGTGCATGACGCTACAGGGGGGACTTCGGCGCCGCTGTATGCCGGGTACGCGCTGAGTAACGGCACTGGAAACATTGTGGTGCAGTGGCCGCATATTGCGCCGGTGGGAACGGTGACATATGACCTGTTGCGGATGGTGCCGGGCACGCTGGCGGCTAACACTCCAGTGTTTCCGGTGCAGGGGGCTTGCAGCGGAGGGAGTCCGACGGCTTGTGGCAGCGTGGCCATCAATCTTCCACAGTGCAGCGGGCTAGTTTGTTCGTATACGGACAACGCCGCCGCCAGCACGACAAGCTATGCGATCGGCAATCCTGGATATTTTCCGATTCTGGCTTTCTGGCCGGGCGGGCTGGTCATGAATGGAAGCGGACAACAGAATGCAGGGGCACTGGCCAGTGCTTTCCTAGACTCAGACAATTCGAACGGCTCAGCATGGATTGCGACGGCAGGATTTCTGCGTCCCTCGATTTACGTACGACAATGCTCCGGGAGTGGCCCAACGCAGTCCGGGGGTGCGTGGATTCAATGCCTAGAAGGAGACAGCCACGGAAACAGTTTTCCCGAGGTAGGGGCGCTCCTCCTGAACAATGGGCCCAACACGGGAGGTCAGGGAGGACAGCTCAAAGGGAGATTGAACTTTGCCATGTCACCGGGGGATGCGGTGAACCAGTCACACATCATAACGTTGGTGGATTCGAATCCGGCGAAGACGCTGGCGACGTCACTGAACCGGCCTGCGAACGATGCGGCGGATACGTATATCGGGCTGGATCAGGGTCCGGGCGGCGTCTTGCGGAACCTAGCGCAGTTGGCATTCGGCGCCCCAGTGGCGATTTCATCCTACATAGGAAACACGGGCGACAATACGAGTTTTCTGGAGCGGCTGACGGCGTCAGCGAAGACCTTCAATGTGCCGGTAAGCATCAATGGAAACCTGACGGTCACGGGAAGTTGTACGGGATGTGGCGGAGGTGGCGGATCGGGAACGGTGAACAGCGGCACCGCAACGCAGGTGGCAATGTATTCGGCGAATGGAGTGGCGGTGAGTGGAGACGCCGGTCTGACTGATAGTGGCTCAACGCTGAACTATGCGGGAAGCAACGGGATCTCGGCCGCGGCGGGGACATTCAGCGGAAACGTAACGGTGAACGGACAACTGCTGATGGCGGGGCCGTGGATTGTAAGCTCTCCGGTGCCGGGAACGGCGATGGCGGCGGCAGGGGCGGGGACATCGGCGCTCGGAATTTCAAGTGATGGAAACTTCTACGTTTCCGCTAATGCGGGAAGTCCGCAGAAGGTGGCGACTACTGGAACGAGTTCGTACTTCTCAAATCTTTTCCAAGAAGATGCGAACGATGTGGGTGAGTACAACGGTACGACTGCGCAGAATCTGCATGTGTACTCCAGCTATACAAATAGCTCGACCTGGCAACGGACATCGCTGGGGTTCGACGCGACGGATAATTACGCGGTAGTGCGGAGTGAGAATTCGACATCGGGGGCTGCGCCGGGATTGGGCTTCTGGGTGAATAGCGGGCTTAAGTGGGTGGTGGACGCGAGCAGCAATTTGAAGCCGTGGACCGACCAAACGTACAACGTGGGGTCGTTCAACAGCGCGGGAACAGGCAGTGGACTGCGGCCGGGGACGGTATACGTCGCGGGAAATTCGACGAGTGGAAGCGGTTTTGAGCTGGGGAAATTTGCCAGTCAGAGTTACGAATTGTGCAATGACGCCACTAATGGCACGGTGGTAAACGGATTGGCGGTACTGACGACGGCAGGGTGTGCGGCGAAACCCTCGAGTCCCCTGGTTAGCGGAGGGATTGGAATCGTGATCGCGAATTCGGGAACGTCGGGGATCGCCACGATCGCGCGTACGGGGTCGGCCTACTGCAGCTTTGATGCGAGTGCGACCGTGATAGGGGATTACGTTGTGCCTTCCAGCACGGCCAATGGCGGGTTTTATTTCCTATGTCATGATGCGGGGGCAACGCAGCCGAGCGGGACACAGGTGCTGGGACGAGTGTTGCAGGCGAGTTCTGGAAGTGCCACGGTGCAGATGTTCATCGACATGCCGGGCTCGAACGTCAGCAGCAGCGCATCGTATGCGATTCCGTGGCTCACGTCGCACACGACGGGAACTCCGATCAGCTTTTCGAGTACGGCGAATAAAGCAGAGCTTTGGGGAGTCGTGCTGACATTTCCCCTTACGACGACACAAGTGACTTATTTCGTTTCAACAGCCGACAACACGAGCAACACGTATGACATTGGGGTGCTGAACAGCTCGGGGAATATTGTGGCGCGTATCGGGAGCACGGCAGGCACGGCGTTTGCACCGAGCACGGGATGGAAGACATTGAACTGGACGGTGGGTGCGACGCTGCAACCCGGAAAATATTATCTGGCAATCACGAGCAGTTGTACGAGCGCGTGTGCCCAAGTTTACGGGGGGAGCGCGGCAGGGTTCACATTCCTGGGTGGTAGCAGTGGGACGCCAGTAGGCGTGACTGCCGGGGGAGCGCTGAATAACGGGACGACGATTCCGGCGGACAATCCGACGGAGTCCACAGTAATGGCGTGGGAGATTCATTAGAGTTTGCGAGCGAGGGGCCCGAGGCCATCGGCGAAAGCCGGTGGCCTTTTTCGTTGAGACAAAAAAATCATTTAACCACTAAGGACACGAAGGTTCACGAAGGAATTCTTAAATATGAGACGGATACTCGCCATCATCGGATTGGCTTGGAGTTGCCTGGCTTCGGCGACGACTTACTATGTGAGTTCGAGCACGGGTAACGATTCGAATGCCGGCACGTCGACGGTGGCTGCGTGGCAAACAATTGGACACGTGAATGGGCTGACATTCTTGCCGGGAGATTCGATCTTGTTCCGGCGGGGTGATGTTTGGAATGAAAGTTTGGCGCCGCCGTCTTCGGGAAGTTCGGGAAATCCGATTACGTTTGACGCATATGGCACGGGAGCAGCGCCGAACCTGACCGGATACTATGCGGTGCCGGCGGGAGCTTGGGTGCTGGTTACGGGGAATGCGTGGAAGGCTCCGGTGCCGGCGACTTACAGCACGATCAACTTCTGTTTGTTCGGATCGATCTGGGGTCAGAAGGTCGCGGCAGCAACGACGAACCTGACAGCGCAGTGGGATTTTTATCTGGCGAATGGGTTTGTCTATGTTTATTCGGTGGGTTCGCCCGCGACCTACTACAACGTGCCTATTGTGCCGATGGCGCTGAGCAATGTTCCGGTGATCAACATTAATGGGAAGTCCTGGCTGACGTTTCAACATTTCCTAGTGAACTGGTTTGATCAATACGGCGTCTATGTGCAGGGGACGAGCGATCACCTGGTATTCGCGAACATGGAAGCGGATTCGATGATTCCTCAAGGCACGCAGCCGCTGGGCTTCTATGTGAATGAAACTGCGCCCGGGCCGGGAGACATAAAAATCTATAACTCGGAAGTCCGGGCACACGATTACGGCTGGGGCCAAGCCAACGACCGCAACCTGCTTGGACGGTTCAGCACGCAGGCGTTCAGTCTGCCGCGGTTGGCGCGGACGCAGAACTATTTTTTGAGGCTATACGATGGTTCATCTCCGCCGCGGTATTCCCGCCACTCCGCGGCGCTGCACGTTGACTATCCGCTGTGAAGAAATTCTAGCGCCAGAGGGATGCCAAGTATGGGAGTAAGCGATAGAGATTTGGTTCTGAAGGCGATCGACATCGAGTTCCAGCGAGAAGTGCTCGACAAGCTTGTACGGCTGGAAACCAAGATGGATGCGTTGGTAGGCAACGGCCAGCCGGGGCGGGTGAAGCTGATCGAGGACAAGGTGGCTGCACTGGAACGAAACGATTTGCGAAACAGCGTGCACAACCGGGTAATGAATGGAGCGATGAGCGCGGCAATCAGCGCGGCCATCGCACTCCATAAGTATTGGCTGAAGTAACGCCACGAAGAATCTTTCAAGACAGGTTATCCCAAACAAGTCATTTCAAAAACGAAGAAGTTAAGGAGAGCCATGAGCACGGTACCCAGCATTACGATCATTACCAATTTGAAGAACCTAACCTCATCGACAACAAACAGTCTGAAAAGTGGAAGTGCGGAAGGCATCGATATGCCGGGAATGCTTGCCTTGGCGCTAAGCAAGGCTACGGAATTGAAGGTGTGCCTTACGCTGATTACAAGAGCGATCGACGGAGCTGACCCCAACTCACAGACGTTAACCAATATTTTGGCCAGCCTCAGCTGAGAAATGTTGGGATTCCGGCCGTCGCGAGAGGGGAACAATTGAGCGTGTAGGAATCAGGTTAAGGAGGAATTTATGGACTTTCTGTCTCAGTTACTGCGGGGAATCGCGTTCGTTCCGGCCCTGGTCAATGGCATTGAAGGACTATTTGGTAACAAACCAGGAGCCGACAAGAAGGACGCGGCAATGTCGTTCCTGCAGAATGCTCTGGCTATGACGGATGCGGTGGCTGCGCGGGAAATTATCAATCCGGAGCAATTCCGCGACGGCATTTCTAAAATAATAGATGGCACAGTGCAATGCCTAAATGCTTCCACCTGGTGCAAGCAAACACCTGCCGCAAACGTCCCGCCTTCAGCTTGAAGATCAGCCGACTTCTTCGCTCCAAGTTTCCAAATTCTTCTTCACCTGGGCCATAAATTGGTCGGCGACAGCGCCGTCGATAAGGCGGTGGTCGTAGCCGAGCGTGAGGTGGACGACGGAACGGATGGCGATGGAATCGTTGCCTTCCTTGTCCGTGACGACCAACGGCTGTTTGGTGATGCCGCCTACGCCCATGATCGCGGAGTTCGGCTGATTGATGATTGGCAGACCAAAGACGGCGCCGAACTGGCCGGGATTGGTGACGGTGAAGGTGGATCCTTCGACGTCCTCAGGCTTGAGCTTTTTGGTGCGGGCGCGCTCACCGAGGTCAGTGATGCCGCGCTGCAGGCCGAGGAAGTTGAGGTCGCCGGCATTCTTGAGGACGGGGACGATGAGTCCCCAATCGAGGGCGACGGCGATCCCGACATTAATGTTGCGGTGGTAGCGGATGTTGTCGCCTTCGAGTGAAGCATTGATGATTGGCCACTGCTGGATCGCGATGATGGCGGCGCGCACGAAGAAGGGCATGAAGGTGAGGCGGACGCCGTGGCGCTGCTCGAATGCGTTCTTGTGCTTGGCGCGGAGATTGACGATGCGGGTGAAGTCGACCTCGTACATGCAATGGACGTGAGCGCTGGTGCGGCGCGACTCGATCATGCGCTGGGCGATGATCTTGCGCATGTTGGTCAAGGGAACGAGATCTCCGGGATAGGCGGCGGGGGCGGGACGAGGAGCCGGCGGTGCGACTGGGGAAGCGGGACTGGGTGGCGGTGCCGCCTCGCTCCGCTCGGCGGGACGGACGAATGCGTCCGTCCCCACACGAGCAGGTTGCGATCCCTGGCGCTCGACGAAAGCCATGATGTCCTGCTTGGTGATGCGACCGCCGAGTCCGGTCCCGGAAATTTGCGAGAGGCTGACACCATGTTCGCGGGCGATCTTGCGGACGAGTGGAGAGGAACGGGTTTCTTCTTCTTCGGCTGACTGTTGCGGAGCTGGGGAGCTGGCGGCAGGGGAAGATGGAGCCGCAGACTTCTTCTCCTCCTTCTTTTCTGGAGCAGGCTTTTCTTGCGGTGGCTTTTCCGCTGCTGCTGATGCGGGCGCAGATTTTGCGGGCGCGGCGGCGGCTTCGCCATCCACGGCGATGGTGCCTACAACTGTATTCACTCCGACGGTGGTGCCTTCGGTGACTTTTATCTCTTGCAGAACGCCCGAGGCGGGGGCGGGAATTTCCGCGTCGACTTTGTCAGTAGAGATTTCGAAGAGAGGCTCGTCGCGCTGGACCTTGTCGCCGGGCTTCTTCAGCCACTTGGTAATGGTGCCCTCGACGATGGATTCGCCCATCTGGGGCATGATGATGTCAGTAGGCATGATTTCCTTCCGCGCGGCCTACGATTAAGGGAAGAAGGCCGGACGCAACCGAATATTATAGCGGTTTGCTGACGAGCAATGAAAAGGTGACATTACCGGGCGCTAATCGTGGTCGACCTTTTTCAAAGGCTCTTTCGTGTCGGGCTGAGGAGAGACGCCAAAAGTTTTCTGATAGTAGTCCTGAACTCCGGGCGGGAGCTTATCGAAGTGGGAGAGAAGGCTTGCGATCTTCCACATGTCCTGCTCGCTGAGCGTCTTGTCCCATGCAGGCATTCCGGTGTAGCGGACGCCGGTGCGGATGGTGTAGAAGATGTGCCATTCGGGGTCATCGGGTGGATCGGAGACGAGATTGGGAGCAGGAGGATAGAAAGATTTAGCGAGGGAAGACGGCTTGCGGTCGAGGCCTCCATGGCATAGTGCGCAATTCATGGTGTAGAGCTTCATGCCGTCTTCAAAGTTCTGATCGTTGGGCGGCACGGGGTTGGTGAGATGAGCGGCGTGGCGCTCCATGGAAGCATCAACAGCTGTATTGGCTATACGGCGCTCCCAGCGCGGCGGAGCTACATTAGCATTTGTGGGTATGAAACCGAGCATGGCCAAGCCGAGGCTGCCGAGGATGAGGATGAGTAGAGTAACGATGACTCCAAGAATGAACTTGCCCATGGGTTTCCTCCGCGACGGTCTATTTTGGCAGATTGACAGGGGCGGGCGCTAGTTTTTGAGCGGGACAGCCGAGGCGGCTGTCTCTACGTGGTCCTTCTTCCTTCCTGGACTTTCAGTAGGCCTTCAGCTTGCGTGCTTCGCGGACTACATCTTCGACTTTCGGCAGGTAGTGCTCTTCTTGCGGCGGGGAGAACGGGACGGCGGAATCCAATCCCGCGATGCGGACAATGGGGCCATCGAGATCATCGAAGGCCTCTTCGTTGATGATGGCGGCGATTTCACCGGCGAGGCCTCCGGTCCGGGAGTGTTCGTGCAGGATGATGACCTTGTTGGTTTTCTTTACGGTCTGCGCGATGGCTTCGCGATCGAGCGGGGAGACGGTGCGCAGGTCGAGGATCTCGAGGTCGATACCGTCGTTCTTCAAAACCTCGGCTGCTTCTAACGCGGTGTGAACCATGGCCGCATAAGTAATGATGCTCACGTCGCTGCCCTCGCGGACGAGGTTCGCCTTGCCAATCGGGACGACATAGTCCTCCGCGGGGACTTCACCTTTAATGCGGCGGTAGAGATATTTGTGCTCGAAGAAGATGCACGGATTGTTATCGCGGATGGCGGCCTTGATGAGACCCTTGGCGTCGTAGGGCGTGGCCGGGCAGATTACTTTGAGGCCGGGATTGTGGACAAACCACATCTCGGGATTCTGCGAATGGAAGGGGCCTCCGTGGACGTATCCGCCGCTCGGTCCGCGGAGCACAAGCGGAGCGGGCGCGCCCCAGAGGTAATGGGTCTTCGCAACCATGTTGCTGATCTGGTTGAAGGCGCAGCCGATGAAATCCATGAACTGGAATTCGGCGACAGGGCGCATGCCGGTGAGCGACGCTCCGAAGGCCGCGCCGACGATGGCGGACTCGGCAATGGGCGTGTCGATGACGCGCTCGGGGCCGAAGCGGTCGATGAATCCGTCGGTGACTTTGAACGCGCCGCCGTAGATGCCAATGTCTTCGCCGAGGCAGAAGACGGAGGGGTCGCGGTCCATTTCTTCCCAGATTCCCTGGCGGATGGCTTCGAGATAGGTGAGTTGCATAAGGTCAAAACTCTTTCGCCACGGATTTCCGCGGACTTACACGGATCTATTTCAAATGGACAGCCGCCTCAGTCTCCTTGAATCCGCCGCTCCTCTTCTTCACTTTCGGCATTCCATATTTAGGCTTGATGTCGTGGCATCCATCCTCGCAGAATACTCCACCCTCGGCGGACTCCGGCGTGGGCATCGGCGAGTTCACCGCGATCTCGCGTTCGGCTTCGATCACCTGTTCGACTTCTGAAATCAATTCGGCATTTTCTTTCGTGGTTAGCCACTTTTTTTCTTTGACCAGATAATTCTCGAAGCGCGCGATGGGGTCGCGTTTCTTCCAGAAATCGAACATCGGTTTGGGCACGTACGCAGCGGCGTCGTGGATGGCGTGGCCTTTCATGCGCATCATTTTTGCTTCGATCATTGTGGGGCCTTCGCCGCGGTGGGCGCGCTCGACGGCGTCGCGGGCGGCGTCGTAGACCTGACAGGCGTCGGTGCCGTCGATGATAACGCCGGGGATGCCGTATCCGATGGCACGTTCGGCGAGGTCTTTGCAGCGGTACTGCATTTCCGACGGCGTGGAGTAGGCCCAGAGATTCGATTCGACGAAGAGAACGAGGCCGAGATTCTGCACGGCGGCGAAGTTGATGCCTTCGTAGGTGACGCCGGTGGACTGGCCGCCGTCGCCGATGTAGGTCATGACGGCGACGTTGCGGCCTTGCAGGCGCGCGCCCAAGGCCACGCCGGAGAGCACCGGAATTAAATCGCCGAGCATGGAGATGGGCGAGACCATGTTGCGCTTTTCGATGTCGCCGAAATGCGAGGTGCCGTCGCGACCGCGCGTGGGCGAATCGGCTTTGGCCATGTACTGCATCATGGTGTCGCTGGCGCGGAAGCCGCGGACCAGCAGCGATCCCTGGTTGCGGATCATAGGCGCGAACCAGTCGTCCTTATCGAGCGCGTAGGCGGAGGCGCAGGAGCAGGCTTCCTGGCCGAGTCCGAAATAAACTCCGCCGACGACTTTACCCTGCTTGTAAAGGTTTTCGAGGGCGGTCTCCATTTTGCGGTTCAGCAGCATGTAGCGGTAGATCTCGATGCACTGCTGCTTGGTCAGGTATTTCGAATCGCTAATAGGGGGAACGGGCGCGTTCAAGTTGCCGGTGACTTCGTAGCGGACGTGCTCGACGCCGTCTTTACCCTTCTCGATGGTTTGCCGGACCGAAAGATCAGGATGCTCCTGACGCAGGTCGGGGATAGAGTACGTGCGGAGACTCTCCGTTGCGGATGGCTGGGCGTTTGATCGCGCCGACCCGTCTCGGCGTCGAGAGCCGTTTGAATTGTGTTTGGACTTCGCTTGTTTGTTCCCCATGTGAAAACGCGCTGAGAGCGCTATCGCTAATGGTATCGCGAGAGTGGGAGATTGGGATAGATGCAGTCGCTCCATGTGGCCGGGCTAAAGCTGACCTGAAGTTCCTGGTTGATATAGAATACGAGGCACAGTAACTCAATACCTGACTGTAGTGACTCACCAATTTGTGGATTCAGCAGGCCGCTACCTCGCTGACTTTCCCGTTAGAGACAGTGCAAGAAACGCCGGGATATCGGCGTTCGGCATTTCGCACGACGCTAGCTGGAGGTGGCATGTGACAAGATTTATCTCCCGGAAACTTCAAAAATCAATCGTAGTGGCCTTGATCGTCTGCGCATTCGCGGGCGGTTCTTACTGCCTGGCACAAATGGGTGAGGACGGCGCGTCAAATGAAGCTGTCGCGCGGCCCACATATGCGATGTCGGAAAATGAACTGGCGAATCTGGTGGCGCCGATCGCGCTTTATCCGGATGGCCTGCTCGGCGAGGTACTGGTCGCGTGCACGTATCCGGATGAGGTGGTGGAGGCGCAGTGGTGGCTTGAGCAGAATGGAAATTTACCTGCCGCCCGGCTGATGGAAGGGGCGCGGCAACAGAATTGGGATCCCAGTGTTCAAATGCTGGTTGCGTTTCCGGATGTGGTGGGACTGCTGAATCGCGATCTTCGATGGACCACGGAACTGGGGAATGCCTTTCTTGCGCAGCAGGCGGATGTGATGAACGCGATCCAGAATTTGCGCGCTGACGCACGGGGCAATGGCCAACTTGCTGACACCGACCAACTTTCGGTCAATACTGAAATGCAAGGCAATCGTGGCGCGATTGAAATTCAGCCTGCGGATGCGCAGAACATGTTTGTTCCAAACTACGATCCGAACGCAGTGTGGGGAGCGCCGGCAGAAGGAACCTATCCGTCACTGCCTTACGCGGAGGGCAATGGGTTCGACGCGTTGAGCGGGACGGTCGCGAATCTGGCCGGGTTGTTGCCGGGATTCACTGGATTGCTTGCACCGAACACCTGGGGATGGGCACTGAATTGGTTGAGCCAAGCCCTGGTCGTGAACAACGCTTTCTTCAGCGATTTCGGATTTCACAATTACGGTGGCGGCTCACGCGGAACTAGCCTTTGGGTGCACAACGGCGACCGCAGTTTTGGCGGCCGCTACGGTAATAATTCCCTGGCCGGTTGGCAGGGCAGAGGAAACATGGGCGGAGAGGGGTGGCGGAACTTCGGCAACTCAGAAGGTAGAGGGGTGGGGGGTCGAGATTCTTTTGCGCAATCAGGGAATAGAGCCGTGCGGAGCGGCGATCCTCGGGCGGTAAGGGGAGGAGATTGGCGGCGGTTCAATGTGACCGGGCGGGCAGAATCGTCCAGAGGATTCGGGCGGCAGGGCACTCAATTATCGCGGACGGCTGATCGGGGACAGCGGCGGGATTATCGGAGCGGCGGGAATTCCTATTTTGCCAATTCACGTTACGACCGCAGCGAGTCGTTCAGGGGGTCGAGTGCGTTTGATTCGAGGACGAGATATAACGAGTTCGGGAATTCCGGGAGCGCGAGGAGGCAGGAATCATCCGGCATGCGCACTGGAAGCCGGTCATGGAACCGGCGGGGGAAAGAGCCGCATTACTCAGCGGCGCGCATGTCGTCTGCGCGGAGTTCTTCATTCGGCAGGGAGAAGTCGTCCCGGAACGAGTCGTCGTGGAAGCGTGGATTTTCCTCCCATGGATCGAAGCAGAAGGCACCAAAGTATAAGGCTCCGCACTACGCGAAGTCGCATGGCGGAGGACACTCGTCCAAGGGGCACTCGGAGAAGAGATCGCATCACGGATGAAGTTTGGGATGTGCAAAGAGGCGGGGGCTGGTCCCCCGCCTCTTTTATTTTGATGCCGCACGGAATACGCGCGGACTACTTGCCTACCTGCTGAATGCATTCTTCCAGAACGTCCATAGCAACATCCGCTTCATCTTTCGTGACTACCAACGGCGGACAGAGGCGAATCGTGCTTGGACCACAACCGAGGAACAGGACTCCGTGTTCGAAGGCGCGCTCGACGATCTGGTCGCGCTCGGCGGCGGCGTACTCTTTAGTGGATTTGTCTTTCACGATGTCGACGCCGATCATCAAGCCGCGGCCGCGCACATCGCCCACCAGCTTCAGCTTTGCGGGCCAGGTTGCCATGCGTTTCATCATGTGTGCTCCTACTTCTGAGGAGTGGTCGAGAAGGTTTTCTTTTTCGATTACGTCGAGAGTGGCCAGCGCCGCCGCGATACATACAGGATTGCCGCCAAAGGTGGAGGCGTGAGAGCCGGGCACCCAGTCCATGATTTCGGAGCGCGTCATGGTGATGCCGAGCGGCATGCCGGACGCGATGCCTTTCGCCATGCAAACCATGTCGGGCTCGACGCCTGTATGCTCGACGGCCCACCACTTACCGGTGCGTCCTACTCCACTTTGTACTTCGTCGAGGACCAGCAGGATGCCATGACGATCGCAGATGCGACGGAGTTCCTGCATGAAAACAGTGGGCGCAACAACGTAGCCACCCTCACCTTGCACTGGCTCGACGAAGATTGCCGCTACTTCTTCGGGAGCCAGCGTGGTCTTGAAGAGTTTTTCTTCGATGAAGCGGGCGCAGCTGAGCGCGAAGGCGTCGGGGTCTTGAGAAGCATCTTTGCGTCCGCGATAGACGTCGGGATATTGAATGTGGGTCACGCCGGGAACGAGAGGAGCAAAGCGGCGGCGCTGCTGGGGCTTCGATGCTGTCAGAGACAGCGCGCCCATGGTGCGTCCGTGAAACGCTCCAAAGAAGGCGATGATGTTCTGTCGCTTGGTGTGATAACGAGCGAGCTTGAGAGCGCACTCGATGGCCTCAGCGCCAGAGTTGCCATAGTAAATTTTGTGCGGGCCGGGCATGGGAGCGATCTTGGAAAGGCGCTCAGCGAGCTGGATCATGCTCTCGTAATAAAAGTCGGTCCCCGACATGTGGATAAGTTCGCCCACTTGTTTCTGCATAGCGGCGACTACGTGGGGGTGGCAGTGTCCGGTGGAGACCACGGCGATGCCGGCGGAGAAGTCATAGAACTCATTACCGTCGACGTCTGTAATGACAATACCGCGCCCGCTCTTAGCTACGAGCGGATAGGATCGCGTATAGGAGGGCGAAATATATTTCTCATCGCCCGCGAGAACGCGTTGGGCGTTGGGCCCAGGCAGGGCGGTCTTAATCTTGGGTCCAGCAGCGTGCTTTTGGGGAGCGGCAGTCGCGGTCATGGTTTTCGTGGTCATGGAATCCTCCGTGAGGCAGTGGCCAGTGGTTAGTGACCAGTGTTCGGTAAGAGCGGCCTCGAAGACGCAGCTTGGTTCAGACGTAGGTCGGACGAGGCGAATCAGGGTGGAGGATTTGTTAGTCGCTACCGAAGAGGCTGGGGCGGAGGCGGGATGGCAGATTGGCGCGATAGCGGCGCGGACACACCAGGCAGTGAAGCCAGCACTCTGGTAGATGCGAGTTGGGTTTGTTGCGCAGCATCGGGGACAGCCATCATTCCTGAATGATTATAGCTTGAGGCGCGGCCTGGCGTAACCCCCTGTGTGGCTGAGATGTCGCACACAAGTAATGCCACGGTATTCAGGTCAAGCGATGCTCGCGTGTCGGCATCAAGACGGTCGTGCTTGCGCCTGCTGGAAGCCGAGGGGGCTGTCGACACGTGTAATGCCTGGGTTTTGACATCGGAGCGGACACCGCCTAGCATGGCTGCACCCAGGACGGGGTCATCTGCTTGCTCGACCAGACCATCTCACATTACCGGATTGTTGAGAAGCTCGGCGGCGGCGGGATGGGTGTGGTTTACAAAGCCGAGGACACTCGACTCGGCCGCTTTGTCGCACTGAAGTTTCTGCCGGAAGATCTGCAGCAAGATCGCCAGGCGCTGGAACGATTCCGGCGCGAAGCGAAGGCGGCTTCCGCTCTCAACCATCCTAACATCTGCACGATTTACGACATTGGCGAAGAGAATGGGCGCGCATATCTCGTCATGGAATTTCTTGACGGGGCCACGCTCAAACACATCATTGGGGCCCGCCCGATGGAGTTGGAAACAATTCTCGCTCTGGGAATTGAGATCGGCGATGCTCTCGATGCGGCGCACAGCGAAGGCATTGTGCACCGCGACATCAAGCCAGCCAATATTTTTGTGACCAAGCGAGGACATGCCAAGATTCTGGACTTCGGGTTGGCGAAGGTGCGAGCGACGCCACGCGACGTGGCTGCAATGCCAGAGGTCACGGCGGCGACAAGCTTTGTGGTTGAAGAACATCTGACCAGCCCCGGGTCGACGCTGGGCACGGTTGCGTACATGTCCCCCGAGCAGGCGAAAGGGAAAGAACTTGATTCGCGCACCGATCTTTTTTCTTTCGGTGTTGTGCTGTACGAAATGTCTACGGGCATGCTTCCGTTTCGTGGTGAAACCTCAGCGCTAATTTTCCAGGCGATTCTGGATCGGGCTCCGGTTTCGCCAGTTCGTCTGAATCCGGATTTGCCGTCCAAGCTGGAAGATCTTATTAACAAAGCGTTGGAGAAAGATCGGAACCTTCGATATCAACATGCGTCAGATATTCGCGCCGACTTGCAAAGGCTGAAGCGCGATACGGATAGCGGGAGGGCAATCGCGGCCGATTCAGATCGAGGGGCTGCCGGGGAAGAGAGACGAGAATCGCCGGCCATGGCGGGAGCGCCAATATCCAGTTCACGAATCACAGTTTCACCAATACCCGTTGCGGCGGCGCAATCCTCGTCGCCGTCGCATGCTTCCGTTTCTGCACCTGTCTCCGGGCAGGCGAGCGCTGTTTCGGCCGGCGGAGCTAAAAAACTGGGCAGGATTGCCATTCCGGTGATGATCGTCCTGATCGTTATTCTGGCAGCAGGTTTGTATTTCCGTTCGCGATCAGCAAAAGCGCTGACGCAACAAGATACGATCGTGCTCGCCGACTTTACGAATACCACCGGCGACACGGTTTTCGATGGGACGTTAAAGCAAGCGCTGGCGGTCGATCTGGAGCAGTCGCCCTTTCTGCGCGTGTTGCCCGGCGCGCGCGTCCGCGAAACGCTGGGTTACATGGGGCGCTCGCCCGACGAGCGCTTAACCACCGACCTCACTCGCGACCTCTGCCTGCGTACCGGCAGCAAGGCCATGCTTGCGGGATCGATTGCCAATCTGGGCAGTCAGTATGTGATTACCCTGAGCGCAATCAACTGCCAGACTGGCGATTCACTGGCGCAGGAACAATCCGAAGCGTCGACCAAAGAGCAGGTATTGGGCGGACTGGGAAGCGCAGCGACGAGGTTGCGGAGCAAGCTGGGGGAGTCTCTGGTTTCTGTCCAGAAATTCGATACGCCGATCGAGCAAGTGACGACGTCGTCGCTTGAAGCGCTGAAGGCGTTTTCCATGGGAAACGCCGAGTTCGACCAGGGGCGCGAAAGGGAGTCTCTGCCTTTTTATAAGCGGGCGGTGCAACTGGATCCAAATTTTGCCTGGGTTTATGCGCGCATGGGAGTCGTCTACACGAATGACAACGAATTGGAGCAGGCAAAGGAGAATACCCGTAAGGCATACGAGTTGCGCGACCGCGTGAGCGAGAGGGAAAAACTCTACATCACGGAACATTATTATGAGACGGTCACCGGTGAGTTGGATAAAGAAATTGAAACGCTGGAACTTTACCAGCGCACCTATCCGAACGATTCAATCCCCAGTAACAATCTGGCGGTGACCTACGGGCAAACCGGCGATTTCGAAAAAGCGGCGGTGGCCGCGCGGGAGAGCATGCGGATCGATCCGAATTCAGGGAATAGTTACAGCGGTCTAAGCTTCTCGTATGAGGGATTGAACCGCTTTGATGAGGCCCGGCAGGTCGCGGAACAAACATTGAAGCGATTTCCGCAGGCGGAATTTGCGCACTGGGCTGCTTACGTCGAAGCGCTGAGTACTGGAAGATCGGCGGACGCGCAGCGCGAATTCGATTGGTCCAAAGGCAAGCCTGGAGAATTCCGCTTTATTTCCTCGCGTGCGGGTTTCGAAGCGCAAGCGGGTAAATTACGCCTGGCTCGAGAACTGGCGCAACAGGCGATCGAATCGCAAAGGAACCATGGCATGAAAGAGGGAGCGGAAGGCGACTTGGGGCTTCGAGCCATGCTGGAAGCAGATTTCGACGCTTGCGATCAGGCGCGGCAGGATGCGGGTGTGCTGGCCTCGACTGCGGGGCGAGTGGGGTCAGCGTTAGCGGGGTTTGCTTTTGCCACATGCGGTGAAGCGAAGAAGGCCGAGGGATTTGCGAACGACCTGAATAAGAAGTATCCGTTGGAGACTTTCGCGCAGAAAGTGGACATTCCGCAGATACGGGCCCGGAACGATTTGCACCACGGCGACGGAAGCAAAGCGCTCGATGAGTTGCGCGCCGCCGAGCCTTATGAGTTCGGCTATGTTGCGCTCGGGGTTCCCGCATACTTGCGCGGCGCTGCGTATCTCGAGATGAAGCAAGGCGGACAGGCAGCGGCCGAGTTCCAAAAAATTGTCGATCACAGAGGAGTGATGGGCGCTTCGCCCTACCTATCGCTGGCCAAGCTAGGGCTGGGACGTTCATTTGCGCTTGCCGGCGATGCCGCTAAAGCGCGTACTGCGTATCAGGATTTCTTTGCCGTCTGGAAGGACGCCGATCCGGATGTCCCCATCTTGAAGGAAGCCAAAACGGAATACGAAAAGCTGAAATAACTCTGCGAGGATAACGCTAAAGATCCGACCGCAACTTTAGAATCATTTGCCTCCCTAAGTCGTCTGATATCTTTTAGCTTCCTTCGTTTCTCACAGACATGTCCAGAACTAAGAGTCCAAGCCGGTTTGCGGTGATCCTTGCCTTCGGGCTGGTGTATCTGTTTTGGGGTTCGACGTATCTTGCGATCGATATTGCTGTGCAAACCATTCCTCCGGCGCTGATGTGTGCGTTGCGGTTTTCTATTGCAGGGGTAGTGATGCTGGCGGTGTGCGCGGCGACTGGGCGCAGGATCTGGTACTCGGCTCGGCAGATTGCTCTGGCAGCGGTGGTAGGGATTCTGCTGTTGATGGGCGGCAACCTCACACTGTCGTGGGCTGAACTTTCGGTGCCATCGGGGCTGGCGGCTCTAATTGTCGCTATCACACCCTTGTGGTTTCTGGTGCTGGATTCATTGCTGTTGGGACACCATCGCATCTCATGGCGAGGCAAAGCCGGGCTGGGACTTGGCATCGTGGGACTTTTTGTGTTGTTCTGGCCGGAGTTGCATTCAACTTCCGCAATGGGACGACGTGAACTGTTGTCGTCTCTAAGTCTCATTGGTGGATCGTTCTCGTGGGCGCTGGGATCGGTCCTGTCGAAACGGTGGCAGTCTGGAATGGATGTCTTCAGTTCCACTGGGTGGCAAGTGACGGCAGCCGGGGCGGCTAACCTTTTACTGGCTCTGGCATTGGGAGATTTTTCGCGGGTTACGTGGTCCCCTCGCGGGGTGAGTGCCGTCCTATATCTGGTTGTGTGTGGATCGTGGATTGGATACACGGCATACATCTGGCTGCTTGAGCATGTGCCTACGTCGAAAGTGTCGACCTACGCGTACGTGAATCCAGTGGTTGCGGTGTTTCTTGGCTGGCTGATTCTGCACGAGCGAGTCGACCGGTTCATCGTGATGGGAAGTGTGGTGGTAGTGCTGGCGGTGATCCTGGTGACTAGTGCCAAGGTGAAAGAGAAAACGGCGCCCGAAGAATTGGCGCCGGTCGAAACCGCTTCGTAGTGGTTCGTCAGTCGAAACTGAGTTAAGAGTACGATTTGGTTCCAAGAATCTGCGAGTTCAAGGTGTCAGATTATTTAGCGGCTTCCTGATCTTCTTCATCCTCCGGGAGCACATCGACAGCATGTCCGCGGATCGCGAACGTTTGTTTCGGCGCGCCTGAAAGTTCGAAGCTCACGCGAGATGGATTTCGCTGCCAAGTGGGAATGGAGCAAGCGGAATCCGCGGCTGCATCTTTTAATTCGTTGCTGGCGCCTTCGAGAAGTTTTTTCAGAACTGGCTTGCGGTAGGTGATTTGAGCGACCACAGCGAAGATTTTCC
Source organism: Candidatus Sulfotelmatobacter sp. (assembly GCA_025462865.1). Taxonomy (GTDB): domain Bacteria; phylum Acidobacteriota; class Terriglobia; order Terriglobales; family Acidobacteriaceae; genus Sulfotelmatobacter. The sequence continues at coordinate 48,838 of JAOAPI010000123.1, forward strand.
TCCCATCATCAGAGACTCCGCAGTAGGCGACGTAGTCGCGGTACCAACTGGCTGCAGAATAGATGGCATCAAACTGGGGAAGGTTAATAGGAGAGATGTGTCCGGTGACGCGATCGATGAGCAGCCATCCACCGCGCTGCCATCTCCAATGCGGCGGATAAGCAGATTCCTGAGGGAGACTGTCATTGACTCGAAAGGCGCGACGCACGACGAATAGGCGATCGGTGACGTCGTGAGGAAAGCCAAAAGTGAATTCCTTTACGTGAGCATCGATCAGGAGTGGCCGAACTTTCAGGGGTAGTGTTTTTTCGCTTTCCGAACTAGCCGCGGAATCCAGATTCCACTGAACCGTAGTCCATTTGCCGAAAGCAAGGATGTGAGTTTTAGGAGTGGCGGAAACGCTCAATCCATGGGTGAGGACGATGAGTAGAGCCAGTGCTTTGGGAGAGCGAGAGCATGAGAGGCGGAGCATGATTGAGGTAAGCAGGAAAAACAGTGTGGGACAAGGTTAGAAGTCACAAATCCGGATCGCTCATTGCAAACAAGTTCCGAAGTGGGACAGCGGCGTTTCGCTGCGTTTTTACTCGAGTGCATTTTCCGGAGCACGGCGGGGAGGAGATTGCGGTAAAATCGCAGGAGCACGAAAAAAAAGTTCCGATGAGTTTCCCCCACGATCCCCGTCCGATTGTAAGTCTTGAGAGCGGGACAACCTCCCAGCCAGAACAGGGTTCCGAACAGAATATGGTGAGTTTGTGGCCGACGCGTCGGCCTGCCCGGATTTTGGTAGTGGACGATCAACCCAGCATTGCAGGCTTGATGAGCCAGTTGCTTACCATGCGCGGCTATGAGGTGGTTACGGCCGTCGATGCGCAGCAGGCCCAGGCAGAGGTGCGGCGGCAGGCGCCTGACTTGATTCTGTCGGACGTGAGGATGCCGGGGAAGTCGGGTTACGATCTTTGCCGGGAACTAAAGGGTGATCCTGCAACGCGATTGATTCCTTTTGTGCTGATTACCGGCTTGACCGACAGCGCCGACAAGTTGCGCGGAATTGAAGCCGGAGCAGACGACTTTCTGAACAAGCCGGTGCTGGCGGAAGAACTGACGGCGCGGGTGAAATCTCTGCTGCGAGTGAAGGAATTTACCGACGAACTGGAGACTGCGGACTCTGTACTTTGCACTCTTGGGCTTAGCGTGGAGAGCCGCGATTCTTATACCGAGGGTCATTGCGAGCGCCTGGCATTGCGCGCCGCGGATTTGGGACGCCATCTGGGCCTGGACGGAGATTCGATTGTGGCTTTGCGCCGCGGCGGATACCTGCACGATCTGGGCAAGATTGCAGTGCCGGATGCGATCCTGAAAAAAGGCAGCGATCTTACCCTACAAGAGTGGGAAATCATGAAGCAGCATCCCGTGACCGGGGAGAATATCTGCAAGCCGCTGAAGTCTTTGCGGCTGGTGCTGCCCATTATTCGCCACCATCATGAGCATGCAGATGGCTCCGGCTATCCTGACGGAATGCGGGCCGGCGAGATTCCCCTGCTGGCCAGGGTCTTGCAGGTGGTTGATGTTTACGACGCGTTGCGCACGGCTCGCCCCTACAAGCCCGCCTTGTCCCATGATCGAGCCGCGCAAACCATGTGCGACGAAGCCCGCCAGGGCTTATGGGACGCGGAACTGGTCAATGAATTCTTCAGCATGCTCGCAGAACAACGCAGCGTGGCGTGAGGCGCGGCCGGTCCTCATTATTTAAGGGTCTCATTTCCCGATTCAAATTCAGGTCTTTTAATCGGCAACCGACGTACAATGGCGAAGATATTAGGCAACAGGTCAGGGGATTGAGACATCTTAAGCATTCCCCATGCCGCGGGAAGGGCTTGCGCGGGAAACTTCGATTCGGAAATGACTTATAGCATCGTCATCCCGGCCTACAACGAGGGTGAGCGTCTGGCTCCTACTCTGGAGAAGGTATTGGCCTACGTTAGCCATCAGGGGTGGGATGCCGAAGTGATTGTAGTAAATGACGGTTCGCGCGACAACACTGCCGACATAGTGCGTGAATTTGCGGCCAAACATTCTTTGCTGCGGCTTGTGGAAAATCCAGGAAACCGCGGAAAAGGGTACGCGGTCCGTAACGGGATGCTGAACGCGCGAGGCGAAATTATTGTGTTCAGCGACGCGGATCTTTCTTCGCCCATCGAAGAAATGCCGAAGTTGCTGGAATCGGTGGCAGCCGGGGCGGACATCGCGATAGGTTCGCGCTGGCTACGGTCGGAATTGCAAATCCACCGGCAATCACTGCACCGTCAGCTTTTTGGAAGAGTGTTCAATGGGTTGAACCGGATTATCCTGGGGCTGCGATTTAAGGATACGCAATGCGGCTTCAAAGCCTTCACCAGGAGGGCGGCGCAGACGATTTTGCCGCTGCAGAGGATTGAGCGCTGGGGCTTCGATCCTGAGATTTTGTTCCTGGCGCGCAAATTCGGCTTTCGCGTGGATGAAGTTGCGGTGCGCTGGGGGCATGTGGGTGGAACCAGAATTAATCCCCTGATGGATGGCGCGCGCATGTTTCAGGAGATGGTGCGCATCCGGTGGAATGACCTTACAGGTAAATACAACAACGGTTCAGCAGTTGCCATGCAACCGGCTAAGTCCCTAGCCAAACCCCTTCCCGAGCAACCTGCGCCCAGAGCTTAGGCTGATTTTCGTTTCGCGTCCGAAGCTAATTCCTTCACCGCTTCAATCACTCGGCGCCCCATCTCGGAAGTTGTTGTCGCCTTTTGGTTGTCTCTCGTAAGGTCCGCGGGGCGGGAGCCGCGATTCAATACGGCACTGACGGCGTTCTCGATGCAGGCCGCTTCCCGCTCCAGTTGAAACGAATGGCGCAGCAGCATTGCCGTGGAAAGAATTGCGCCAAGAGGATTCGCAATTCCTTTTCCAGCAATGTCAGGAGCGGAGCCGTGCACCGGCTCATACACTCCGACCGGACCGCCGATGCTGGCTGAGGCCAGCAGTCCAAGCGAGCCTACGACTCCGCCCGCCTGATCCGAGAGAATATCGCCAAACATATTTTCGGTGAGCAGCACATCGAAATCTTTGGGACGCTGCACCAGCGACATCGCGGCGGAATCAACATACATGTGGGAAAGTTGCACGCCCGGATAATCTTTCGCGCAGCGGGTGACCACTTCTCGCCACAGTCGCGAACATTCGAGGACATTGGCTTTGTCGACGGAGAGAACTTTCTGGCGGCGCTTCATCGCGAGATCGAAAGCGATGCGCGCGATACGTTCGATAGCCGACTCGCCGTAAGTCATAGTGTTGGTCGCGACGCGGGAGCCGGGTATGCCCTCAATCGAGCGCGGCTCTCCGAAATAGAGGCCTCCCAGCAATTCGCGCACGATCATGATGTCGGTGCCGCGAACCAGGTCAGCGCGGAGGGGAGAACAATCTTCGAGCGCGGGAAAGCAGATCGCGGGACGAAGGTTCGCGTAGGCGCCGAGTTCGCGGCGCAAGCGCAGGAGTCCAGCTTCGGGGCGAAGGTGGCCCGGGTAGTGATCGTATGCGGGGCTTCCGACGGCGCCAAGGAGTACCGCTGAGGACGAAAGGCAAGCTTGCAGCGTGTCGGGGGGCAGCGGGTCACTGACCGCAGCAAGCGCTGCGCCGCCAATATTTTTATGTTGGAGTTGAAGCTGATGGCCGAATTCCTCCGCAATGGCTCGCAGAACGAGGACGGCTTGCCCGGTGACTTCCGGGCCGATGCCGTCGCCGGGGAGGATGGTGAGATTTAGAAGCATGCGGGATTAGTTTAGTGGAAATTCATTCCGCGGTGCTCAGCGCGCACACAAAACCTCCGCGCTTCGCCGGGTAGACAGCCGAAGAACGCTGTCCCCACATTAGATCTTTGGCTGCTTACACGCCCCAGAGATAGTCTTCCTGTTGCTGCTCAGGATGGTCGGCGGCGATGGGCGCGGGCACGGCGAAGGCGCTGGTTTGCGGAGCCATGGGAAATGGTTTGGAGGATTCATAGCTCGAAGGGCTGGCCGCGCCCGCCGCAGCCACTGTTGCCGAGAGCGGCTCGAACAGCGGAGTCGCGGAGCCTGCCGGCTTATGAGTGTCGCGAATCAATTCCAGCAGATGATGATCCTCGACATGCTTGATCTTGTCGGCCAGACGAACGAAACGGCGGTAGATGTCATCAAGCGCCCGGCGGTCGAACTGGTAACCGAGCTGTTCGCAACGTATGGCTAGCGCATGACGGCCAGAGTGCTTACCCAGTACGAGTTTCGAGTCGGGCACACCGACGGAGTGCGGCGTCATAATTTCGTAGGTCAAAGGATTCTTGAGCATGCCGTCCTGGTGGATGCCAGCCTCATGCGCGAATGCGTTGCGTCCCGTGATCGCCTTGTTGGGTTGCACGGGCACGCCAGTGATCTCGCTAAGCATTTGACTGGCCGGAAATATATGTTCTCCGACGACGCCGGTCTCATAAGGATAGCGATCGTGACGGACACGCATCGTCATGACAATCTCCTCGAGAGAAGCATTGCCGGCACGTTCGCCGATGCCATTGATGGTGCACTCGACCTGGCGCGCTCCCGCGGCGACGGCGGCCATGGTATTTGCGACCGCCATACCAAGATCGTTGTGGCAGTGGGCGGAGATAGTAACGTTCTCGATTCCCTTCACCCGGCGGCGGATGGTTGCGATCAAGTCGCCGAACTCGGAAGGCACGGTATAGCCGACGGTGTCCGGGATATTGAGCGTGGTGGCACCAGCCTCAACCACCGCGTCGAGCACCTGGCAGAGAAAGTCGGGGTCGGTGCGCGTGGCATCTTCCGGTGAAAACTCCACGTCATCGCAGAGCGATTTTGCAAAGCTTACGGATTCGCGGGCCTGCGCTAGACACGCTTCGCGGGTAATGCGCAGTTTGTACTTCAAGTGAATGTCGGAGGTAGCGAGAACGATGTGAATACGGGGCCGAGCAGCATCTTTTAAAGCTTCCCAGGCGCGCTCGATGTCAGGACGGCAGGCTCGCGCCAGTCCGGCAATAATGGGACGGCGGATGACCTTTGCGATGACCTTGACCGCCTCGAAATCGCCGTCAGAGGCAATGGGGAATCCAGCTTCGATCACGTCGACGCCGAGACGGTCGAGTTGATGCGCAAGGCGCAGCTTTTCCTGATGGTTCATGCTGCAACCTGGCGACTGTTCGCCATCGCGCAATGTCGTATCAAAGATGGTGATGCGGGACTGCTCTGTGGCCATGGGGAGCTTCCTTAATCTCAATCGGTAATTTAGAAGTGCTTCCAGCTCTGTTCCTAATTTCTCTATACTATGGGCGCAAGCGGCGTGAAGCAAAACTTATAATTCTTCTGCGATCATTAGTAATTCTTCTATGATAAGATTTGCTAATGGATAAGTAAGTTCTATAAGGACATGAAAGATGGAACTATCCCAGCTTGAGGTTTTCCTGGCAGTGGCGCGTGAGCACCGATTTTCCAGGGCAGCCGAAAAACTACACCGCACCCAGTCCGCAGTTAGCCAGACGATCCGGAAGCTGGAAGACGAACTGGGCGAGGCCTTGTTTGATCGTTCTTCGCGGGAAGGCGTACTTACTGACGCCGGACAAGTGCTTTACGAATACGCCGAGCGGCTGCTGAATCTGCGCAAAGACGCGCATGATTCGCTGACAGAGTTGCGGGAACTGCAGAAGGGCAAGCTGGTCATTGCCGCGAACGAATTCACTGCACTTTACCTGCTCCCCGTGCTCGCGGAGTTCCGGCGGCTGCATCCCATGATCAAGATCACAGTGCAGCGGGCGCTGGGCAGCCGTATTCCGGACGATGTTCTACAGCACAGCGCGGAAGTAGGGGTGCTGTCCTATAAGCCGGAGGAACCGCGGCTGCACTCGGTGGTGGCGTATCTTGACGAACTGGTGCTGGTAGTGCCGCCCAAGCATCCACTGGCTTCGGCACGCGAGGTGAGCATCCGGCAGCTCGGTGCTGAATCTTTTGTGGCACACATTGTGTCGTCTCCTTATCGAGAAAAAGTTTTGCAGACTTTTCAGCGGTATAAAACGCCACTGCATATGGATCTTGAACTACCGACGCTGCAGGCCATCAAACAGTTCGTTGCCATGGGTAATGGCGTGGCATTCATGCCAGAAATCAGCGTTGAGGCGGAACTTGCCCGGGGAGAGTTGGTAAGGATTCCGGTGCGCGAACTGCGCGTTCAGCGAAAGCTGCGCTTGATCTATCGCAAGGAGGCGGGACTTTCGCATGCAGGGCGGGCGCTCCTGAAAGTGGCCGAGGCGGTATCGCTGGAGCGAGCGGGACGATATCGCTTTCAGCGGGAGAGTTAGGGATGGACCTCAGCGGATTAGCAATCTGCGCAAGCTTCGGTCAACTGGAACGCCGCCAGTGCTTCGTTCAGGTTGGAATGAATCTCCAGAACCGAATCCACGTTGGTAAGATCGAGCAACTCGCGCACGATCGGCGCGGGATTGGCAACTTTTAAATCCGAGTTCTGGGACTGCGCTCGAGTGTAGAGGGAAATCAGTTCTCCGATGCCGGCGCTGTCGATGGAGATGACACCGCTAAGATCGAGAACCACTTTGCCGCCACTGCGAAGAAGTTCGCCAACTACTTGCGAAAGTGCCGCTGCCTCGTCCCGATAGACGATGCGGCCCTGACAGTGGACAATCATGACGTCGCCGCGATTTCGGGTTTCCAAGCTCAGTTTCAACTTCGACTCCTTGGGTTGTAATTCGACGACAGCCAATTGATGAGGCTGCAGCCACGTTTGCCAACTCGTATTTGTAAATTGCATCGTAATAGATAGACGATCTGAGACGCGTTTCGGAATCATGAAAAGTACGTAATTTTTAATGACGAGTGCCAGTCTTGCACTCGCACAAATTTGCGGGACTAGGCATCCTGGGCCTGCATTACACTGCATCTAACGAACTTCTCGCATTCAGGTAGAATTTGCTGCTGGCTTAATTGCCGGGGAGGACTCATTTTCGTGTCGAAAACCGTTGCCGTGATATTGGCATTGCTGGGTTTAATGTTGTTCCCAACGACCTCGAAAGCGCAACTGATCCCAAGTGGGAATGTTTATGCTGGCGTTGCTTATGCCGATTCTGTCGATGTTGTGAACCGCCTAACGTTCCGCGGATGGGACGGTTCGGTGGAAGCGTTTCCGTTTCATCGCTTCGCACATTTGGGGATCGTATTGGATGGCAGCGGGGTCTACCGGACCGGCGTGCGGCAATACAACATTGTAATCGGACCGCGGTTTTCCATGAATTTTGGAAACTGGCGGCCGTTCGCGCAGATAATGGGAGGAATTCAACAGACTAATTCCAGCGGTTCAACGTTCCGGCCAGCGGCGATCGACATCGGCGGTGGCGTGGATCGTAAACTTCCATTTAAGAATTTTTCCTGGCGATTGCAATTCGATTACGTCCATACCCACTTGTTGAGCGCCAACCAAAACGAGTACCGGGGTTCGACCGGAATCGTGTGGCGTTTCTGACACGTTCGTCTCGCAAGGACTGGTGAGAAAAACAGCCGGTCCTTTGCTCTGTATTCAATTAGCTTTTCCGCAATAGTTGTGCTCCAGATTCACTCTTCAGGCATCTAACTCTCCAACATTCTTTTTTCAGCGAACGTACACGTGAGGTCAGATCGTCATGCGGAAAATCGTACTTGTCGTCTCCGCGCTAATGCTCTTCACCGTTCTTGCAAGCGCTCAGATTCCCACCAGCGGTAACGTGTTCGTCGGATATTCTTATTACAATGCCGATCTATCTTCGTTGGGACGCTCAAGTTTCAACGGATGGACAGGATCGCTGGAAGGCAAAGTGTTGCCCTTTATCGGCATTGTGGCGGATGTTAGCGAGACTTACGGTTCTGAAAACGTGCAGATTCTCGCGTGTACGGCCCTTCTGTGTCCGAGCTCGAACATCAGCGCTCACGAGCAGAATTTTCTATTCGGACCTCGTGCTTCGGTATCCGTGGGAAAGATCCGGCCTTTTGCCGAGATTCTATTTGGAGGCGCGCATATTGGCGCCAGAGGTGGCAGCTCCGATACGTCGTTTGCAACCGCGATCGGGGGAGGCATCGACTACAAAATTATCCGCCCGATCGCCTGGCGCTTCGAGGGCGACTACGTACAGACACGTTTCTTCGGTGCGACACAAAACAATGTGCGCTTATCCACCGGAATTGTCCTGCGATTCTAAAGTGAGGTTTCAAGGCCGTGTGTTGGGACTAACCTTCCTTGGACTAACCTCGAGCGCAATTGACACTGTTGCGGGCTGCTGCTCAAATGGGTCGCATGCAACTGTGGACTCTGGTGCTGGTCTGGTGTCTGAATGTTCTGGTGTTGAGTTTGGCTTTGGCGATTTTTGAAATTGTCGTCGAAAAAGAAAATGGTTGGGCATCGGGAACGAATCCAAAGCGCGCCGGCAGGAAGCTATTTAGAGGGAGCTTCATCTCGGAAGTCTGCGAAAAGCCCTACCTGACTGCCTATCATCTTTTTGTTTTTCTGCTGGTTATCCCGCTCATTCTGGTTGGAGAATTGTTGCTGGTACAGGCTGTTGGCGCAGGGCACGCTTTTTTCGGTAATCTGTCTGCCAGTCCAGCAAACTACCTGACGATGCAGATTGGCGGCGTCACTTTCATACCATTTCTTTTCCTTACATCAGCGTGGTTCTGCATCCTCGTAGTCGAAGATCTGTTGTGGTTCCTGTTGAATTGGTACTACCCAAAAAGCATGGAAGACCTATTGTCGGGAAGAATCTGGTGGCACACTCGGTGGCTTACGCTGGGCTCGATAAAAATCCCACGCTTTTATCTAACAATTTCATTCGTTGCAATATTATTCCTGGCCGCCAGCCTTTCACCATTGTGGCTTACTCCAGCGATGAGCCTGCGATGAGGAGTGGCGTCAGGCAAGCAATCTGGATTAGGTCTGCCAGTACTTGTGATCGCGCAGAAAATAATTTTGGTTCCAGTAGTTCATCGCGGTTTTCAGAAACAGCCAGCCCACGCGTAAATGTCCCAACTTCTGGAACCGGCGGTTGGTCGTGTAGACTCCTCCGCGAACGATCGCGAATCGCTTCCGCTCCACCTGCTGGCTAAGGAGATAGTCCTCGGCAAACAGAACCTGCTCGTGAAATCCGCGGAGGTCGCGGAATTTGTTTGCGTCGAACAGCATGAACATTCCGGTGGCGAAGGGATGATGGAAGCGGGAGAGATACTGGAACACATCATTGCCCAGGTAGAGCAACTTGTCGATCAAATTGCCGTCGCGGCAGAGAATGTTCGTGGTCACGCAATGAAGCTGCTTGCCCTCGGCCAGTTCCACGGCACGGCGAACGAGGGAAGAATGTGCCAATTCAATGTCGGCGTCGAGAAATAGAATGTATTTGCTCTCGGCATGAGCGGCCCCGAGGTTGCGGCCGACTGACGGCAATCCGCCACGGATAACGCTTACGTTCAGGCGGTCGCGGAAGCTGAGGACGATTTCTGGTGTACCGTCGGTCGAGTTGGCGTCAGCCACCAACACTCTCGTACTCGACATCTTCGAGTAGTCCTGATTCGTCAGCGAAGTCAGCAAGCGAGGAATCAGTTTCGCCTCGTTCTTGGCTGGAATCACGATCGTCAGTTCGCTCGTGGTATTCATGCTGGTTAAAGTCATGGATTTGAACCTCCTTCTCATCAACCGTGACATAGGTCAGTCGGGAGTCGACCCAGCCGCCTGCGTTGTAGTAATGAATTCCGTCTTGTTCGACATGCATCGCTTCATGCGTGTGTCCGCAGAAAATTCTGTGAGCTTCATGCTGACGCGCGTAGTGCAAAGCTGCCGAGGAAACCTTCGAGGACATTCGCAGCCAGCGCGTGTTCATGCGGTCAATGAGACGCACGATTGGCTTCCTCTTGAAGTCGAGCTTTTGTAATTTGAGATAGAGCGACGTTCCGAGCTTGCTCAGCCGCACATTACTGACCTGGAAGCCATCAAACTGATGTCCGTGGATCGCAATGTGCCGCAAGCCTCCGTACTGCCAGGTGTATTGCTGGTAGACTCGAACGCCGACCAGGTGCGACATAATGTTGGTGAGACCGTGGTCGTGATTGCCTTCGACCCATACCACTTCTATGTTGCGCTTGGGATTCGAAAGCTTGCGAATGTAACCAAGAAACTTCCAGTGCGCTTTGGTAAGGCGGGCAAAGTTAAGATCGGCGAAAATGTCGCCCAGCAAGATCAGCCGCTGAAAGCGAACTTCCTTCAGAACGCGCGTGGCTTCTCGCGCGTGGCTCGTCGCTGCACCGAGATGCAGATCGGAGAGGATCAGCGTTTTATGCGCCTGCAGATCCATATCTTCAGTTTTACCAAGGGAATGTTACGGGGTGATTAAATGTGCAGCAAAAATGGTGCACTAAGTAACTAGGAGAGTAACCGCGGGGCACGGACGGTGGGGCGCCGAATGTTTCAGGAGTGTGAAAATGAGATGCCTTTCACGTAGACTGAGTTTTCTTTTGAAAACCATCGGACACATCCTCTCGAAGTACACGGCGTGGATTTTGCATCTGCTGGGACCGCTGGGAATTTGGGGTGTGTTCGCGATCGCTTTCGCGGATTCCGCTCTGCTGGGCATGCCGGTCGATGCGATTGTGGCGTTTTATGTGTACCAGAATCACCGGCGGCTTCTCTTCTATGTGGTGATGGCATCACTCGGGTCGGCGCTGGGCAGCGTTCCGCTTTACATCATCGGTTATTTTGGCGGAGAGAAAGTTTTGCGCAAGCGCATTTCGGAGGAGCGCTTTCAGCGGATTCACCGCTCATTCGAGCAGCACGAATTCTGGGCGTTGATGTTTCCCGGAATGATGCCGCCGCCCATGCCATTCAAAATCTTCGTACTGGCGGCTGCTGTGTTTGAAATGCCCTTCCGCGATTTTTTGGCCGCCACCGTCGCGGGAAGGTTCGTGCGTTTTCTGACGCTTTCGCTGCTCACGCTATGGTTCGGACCACAAATCGTGGGGCTGGTAGGGACGGCGGTGCGGCAACATCTTTCGTGGGTGCTAGGGGCTATTACGGGTGGTGTTTTAGTGTGGTTGTTGATGCGGCGAAGCCGAAGGCCCAAGACACAATAAGCCCAACTCTGACGGTCATGTCTAGAATTGCGTAGAAGGAATTCTGCTCGCTACGCTTCGCTGGACAGCCGAGAATTACCCTGAGCTTGTCGAAGGGCGGCTGTCGCTGCGCGTTCTTCTATGCAGGGGCGGTGTGGTCGGTGGATGATTTGTGCATCCATCCGGCTAGAGCGTGCAGGAATACCGGTGTGCCGAACATCGCGATGCAGAAGAATAGATCGCTCTCCACGGTGCCGCGGAAAAATGGGAGCCCGGCGGTGTAAGACATCATCAAGCCGTTAACGTTACGGGGATACATTTGTGGCCAGGCGGCCCATACTGCAAAGTTGCTGATCAGGAAAAATGAAACTGAACTGGCGAGCGCCGCTCCCACCACTCGTATCGGCCCGGACTTCTCGCGCAGGGCTGTTCCCAGCCAAAGTATTGCGGCGTACCACGCCCAAGTAACCAGATGGTCCCACGAGAATGTGTACGCGTAAATGAACTTGGTAAGGACAACGTCAGTTCCCGCCAGCAGTACGAGGGGTATCCAAAATTGACGCCGCGAGCCGCGCGCTCCGAAAAATAGGAGGGATGCTGCCACCGGAGTGAAGTGCCATGCGTGCGGCAAAATGTTGAATGGACCCGCAAACGGCAGGAAGCGGACCGCGATAGCCAGCAAGATAAATAGATAGGGCAGCATGAGCACCTCAGGACTGAAACATTATGACTGAGACATTATTCTGGGCGCGGGAAGGCGAATACGTCAAGGGCTGCGGAACGACAGAGCCAATATCTCGATGAGCTTGCCTCGCTTCGCTCGGCGGGAGAGCCGGGGCGGCTGTCCCTACGTGACCCTTTTTAATCGGGCTCTGGGACAGCTATTTGCTTTTTGCCCGAGCCATAGATATCGGCAACGACATGGAGGTTCTTGTCGAGTTGAACCCCCGCCGCCAGCGCCCGGCGCGGTTCTCCGCGAGGGCTCAGCAGGCTGGGCAACTGCACAAAGCGAAGGTCCTGGAAGGTAACGATGTAGCCGCCTTGAGGCGGCGGAAGCGTTTCCGTTTCGGTGATGGGATACTTCGCCCAGTCAAGATAGACGCGACCAAGATAGGATTTTTTTGCAGCTAAGGTCACCGGAGTTTCTTCGGGCTTGTAGCGAATACTTAGATGGCCCTCGGGGTCGACTTCAGGGCCCAATGAGTTCACGGGAGCGAGCACAAAAAACGCGGGCGTTTCTACGACTCCATACCAGCGAAACGGATTCGCCAGCCCGGGATAGGCAGAAACGCGCAACGGCTCCGCGTCCTGATAGGTCCGGGCGGCCAGCGCGGTGATGGCGCGTCGATGTTCGAAATCTCGCAGACCCCACAGCAAAACCACGCCTGCCAATGCAATTATCGCGGCAGGCCTGCCCCTGGGCCCACGGCTGCTCGCGCCGATTTCGCGGTCGATCAGCCAGAACAGGGATGGAGCGATCAATCCGAAAAGAAGAAGGCCAAAAATAATTGGCTCGAAGATGAAAACGATATCCCACGAATACCAGCGTTCGGAAAATGGCCAGAAGGGGCGAATCCCGTAGTTGTTGGTGAAATCGAGCAGGATGTGGCTGAGCCCTGCGATGCAGGCGTAGAGGAAAAGCAAGCCCCAACGTGGGGGCATATTCGGATCTTTCAATTTGCGACCGCGGATGCGCCAGATGAGATATACGAATCCGACGACAACGGCAGCATCGATGGGAAGTCCGAGGAAGGAATGTGTAAACCCGCGATGGTGAGCGAAGGCGAAGGCTGGGCCTTTGATGCGGCTCAGCACGTCCAGATCGGGAGCTTCGGCCGCAAGAGTTAAGGTGAGTGTGGCCAGCGCCGTCTTGCGATTGAATCCGGCACGGCCCATGCACGCGCCGGTCAAGAAATGGGTGACAGGTTCCAAGGGGTCTGAAGATTCTATTTGGATGCGGCTGCAATTGCTACTGCCGCGAGTTCGAGACGACGAAGTTCGAGACGACTGATCAACTATTTGGCAGGCGCAAGCAGCGTCAACGCGTCCGGGACCACAGTGATTTCTGCTGGCAGGGTTCCAACCAGCTCGCCATCGGTCTCGACATAAATCTTGGTGTCGGCAGTCTTCGTTCCGGCAATCTCCGTTCCGGCAATCTCCGACTCCGGTAGATACTGGCACGAAACTCGCTCGCTGTAGGCCAACTCAATCCCCGGAACCTTCCAATTGCGACGCAGCAATCCACGAGTCACATAAAGAAGATAAGCCAGCCGGCTGGCTGTGGTGCAGGAGACTACTCGGACGTCGCGGCGGTCGAGAGACGCTCCGGGAGCGAGTTCCTGGAGTATCCCGCCAAAATTTCGAATGCGGACAGCCATCAACTCGGTGACATTGGCTTTTCGTGGCGTTTCCGATCCTGTGCCATTGAATTCCACCTGAAAGCGCGTCATGGGATGGGTAAACCACAGATGCCAAGCTTTCGCATAGTAGGCGGCCATACCCATCCGCTGCTTGGTTCCGGCGTGAAGCTTGTAGAAGAGATGCGCATCCACTCCGGCGCCGGCCGCGACGACGAAGAAACGTGTGCCGGGTTTGCCGTGGAGATCGATATATTGAATCCGGCCGAGAGCGACCCGGCGGGGCGTCCCCGTAAGTGCGGCCCTCGCCGCGCCTTTGAGATCGATGGGAAGTCCAAGGTCATGCGCCAGTGCGTTGGCTGTGCCCATCGGCAAAATTGCGAGAGCGACGTGCGTATTCGCCAAAACCTGGAGAATCGTGTGAATGGTACCGTCGCCGCCACAGGCGAAGACGGTGTCGCAACCGGACTGAATTGCCTGCCGCGATTTCTGTTCGGCCTCCGCGGGAGAGTGTGTGAGGATGAGTTCGGCCTCAACACTCGCGGCACGAAGCAGCGCGACCACGGATTCGACCTCCGCCTGGCGCTGCCCGTGGCTGCCCCCAGAATCAGGGTTATAGAGCAAAGTTGCCTTGCGCATAGTCGTGCCGAAACTGGATTGTACCTGAGTCGTTTTCCCCCTCGCCTCAAGCCGCTTGGCAAGTTGTTTGCATTTGGAATAAGCTGTGGCAGCTTGGAAAGGCGTGTATCCCTGTTGCTTTTCTTGCACGCCAAACCTACAAATCGAATTCAGGAGGATTGACCAGATGAAAATTCTGGCGGGGCTTCTCTTCGGCCTTCTGTCTTGCCTGGCGGCTCAAGGCCAGGATCATGCGTCGCATGCTCAGTCCGCTCCCGTCGTGCTGGTAACTGGTCTGGGAGATCTGCATCACCCTGTTTCGACGAAGAACCCGCAAGCACAACAGTTTTTCGATCAGGGGTTGCGATTCATCTATGCCTTCAATCACGACGAAGCAGCACGTTCGTTTCAGCATGCCGCCGAACTCGATCCCAAACTTGCCATGGCGTATTGGGGTGTCGCCGAAGCGGTAGGACCGAACTATAACGATCCCGCTGATCCCGGACGATACAAGCACGCGCATGAGGCGGTGCAAAAGTCCGTGGATCTATCTGAGTCGGCGTCGCCCAGCGATCAGGCCTATATTCAGGCGCTGGCCAAACGCTTTCCCGCCGACCCCAAATCCGATTTGAAGAAGGCTGCCGAGAATTATCGCGACGCGATGCGGCAGGTGGCCGGTGAGTTTCCCGACGACCTCGACGCGGCCACGCTGTTCGCCGAGGCTGGGATGAATTTGCATCCTTGGGGGCTATGGCATGTCGATGGCTCACCTGAGGCGGGTACGGATGAAATCGTTTCGACACTTGAGTCCGTGATGAAACGCGATCCCAATCATCTGGGTGCGGTCCACTATTACATTCATGCCGTGGAGGCGTCGGCGACTCCGGAACGCGCCCTGGCCGGGGCGAACAAATTAGCGGCCCTGGCACCGGGGGCGGGACACATTGTTCATATGCCCGCACATGTTTACATCCGCACTGGTGATTATGAAGCCGCCGTAAAAACTAATGAAGATGCCGCAGCGGTGGATCGCGCTTACATCAAGTCCACTGGAGTGCAGGGCATTTATCCGATGATGTATTACAGCCATAATCTGCACTTCATCGCGATGTGCGCGGCCATGAATGGTAATTATGCGGAGTCGCGCAAGAATGCGGATTTGCTGGTGGAGAATGTCGGCCCGCACGTGAAAGACATGCCTCCGCTGGAGGGCTTTATGACAATTCCTGTGGCGGTAGAGACTCGTTTTCACCACTGGAATGAGCTGCTCAAGATGCCGCAGCCCGACGCTTCCATGAAGACCGCCACAGTGTTCTGGCACTTCGGACGCGGGATGGCGCTAGCGGGGACAGGGAAAGTGACAGAAGCGGAGGTCGAGTACAAGATTGTTTCCGACGCCGAAGCGGCCACACCTCCAGATGTGATTTTCCAGATGCCCATTAACAATAAGGCGAAAGATATCATGAAAATCGCAAAGGATGTGCTGGGAGCGAAGATCGCTGTAGCCAAAAAGGACAATGGTGACGCGGTCGCAATGCTGCGGGATGCCGTCGCCATCCAAGACACGCTCAAATACGGAGAGCCTTCTGACTGGTTCTTTCCCGTTCGCGAATCGCTGGGTGCTGCCCTGCTAATGGGTGGAGACTCGGCAGGCGCGGAGAAAGTGTTTCGCGATGACCTGGATCGAAATCTGCGGAATCCGCGGTCGCTGTGGGGACTGCATCAGGCTTTGATGGAGCAGAAGCGGGGGTATGACGCGGGCTTTGTGCAGAAACAGTTCGAGTCGTCGTGGAAGGGAGGAGCTGGAAGTTTAAAGGTAGAAGACTTGGTCTAACATTGGTGTAGAAGGCTCGCTTCACTGGATAGCAGAATGCCTGTCCTGAGATTGTCGAAGGGCGGCTGTCCCTACGTGGTTCGTTACATGGTTCGTTCCCGCCTATAATCTTTGGCGATGGCTGCCACTCCTAAAGACGTCCCCAAAAAAATTGATAATCTGCGCGAGAAGATCAGGCACCACGAGTACCTGTATTACGTCCTCGACCAGCCTGAGATCAGCGATGCCGAGTTCGACAAGCTGATGCGGCAGTTGAAGGATCTGGAGGCGGAGCATCCAGATCTGGTCACGAACGATTCTCCCACGCAACGCGTTGGCGGCAAGCCACGCGAGGGCTTCGTCAAAGTCCCCCACTCTTCGCCCATGTTGTCGCTCGACAACACTTACAACGAGGAGGAATTGCGGGCGTGGGAGCGCCGCGTCCACGAATTGAGTGGGCGAAAAGATGTGGATTATGTTTGCGAGCTGAAACTCGATGGCATGTCGCTGGCGCTGATTTATGAAGACGGGAAGCTGATACGCGGAATCACTCGCGGCGATGGAAGCATAGGGGAAGATGTCACGTTGAACGTGCGCACCGTGCGCTCGGTGCCGCTCTCCGTTCCAAAGGAAAAATTGAAGAAGGCCGGCGTCCCGCCAGATTTCGAAGTGCGGGGCGAGTTGCTTATGCCGCTCGCGGCTTTCAAGAAGATGAATGAAGATCGCGAGAGCAAAGGGCTATCTCTATTTGCGAATCCGCGCAATGCCACGGCAGGCACTGTGCGGCAGCTGGAATCCAGAGTGACGGCGGAACGGCGCCTCGATTATTTTTCCTACATGCTGCTGCAGAACGGCCGAACTTATTTTGATCGGCATTCGAAGACCTTGGATGCCCTTGACGCGGCCGGATTCAAGGTCAATCCTAGCCGCAAGTTAGTGCATAACATCGACGAAGCGTGGGAGTTCATCCGGCAGTGGGAGGAAAAGCGCGAGTCGTTGCCGTATGAGATTGACGGCATCGTCATCAAGGTCGATCGCACGGCGCTGCAGGATGAACTTGGGTTCACCGGGAAAGCTCCGCGATGGGCCATTGCTTATAAATATGCCGCGCGGGCGGGGATTACGAAGCTGGAAGACATTCGTGTGCAAGTGGGACGAACTGGAAAGCTCACGCCGGTCGCGATGATGGCGCCGGTGTTGATCGGCGGCACCACCGTGCGCAATGCCACGTTGCACAACATGGACGAAATCGATCGGCTGGGCGTGAAGATCGGCGACTGGGTGCAGGTGGAGCGCGGCGGCGACGTGATTCCGAAAGTCACGAAGGTTATCGAGGATAAAGATCATCCGCGCGGGACGTGCACGTTTGAGATGCCGGAAAAGTGCCCGGTGTGCGGGACCAAGGTGGTGCGGACCGAAGGCGAGGTCGATTACAGGTGCGTTAACGCGAATTGCCCGGCGAAGTTGCGCGAGACGATTCTGCATTTCGCTTCGCGGGGCGTGTTGAATATCGATGGCATGGGTGAGGCGCTAGTGATCCAACTTACCGAGCGCGGGCTGGTGAAGGATGTTGCCGACATCTACAAGCTGACGAAGAAAGATCTACTCAGCCTGGAGCGCTTTGCCGATAAGTCAGCACAGAACATTGTGGACGAAATCGAAAGATCGAAGAAGCTGCCGCTGGAGCGGGTGATCTACGGCCTTGGCATTCGATTTGTCGGCGAGCGCACGGCGCAATTCCTGGCCGAGCATTTTGGATCGATGGAAGCGCTCGAGCGTGCGAGTCAGGAAGAGCTGCAAGATGTGAATGAAGTCGGTCCGCGCATCGCTGAGAGCATTGTGGAGTTTTTCAGTATCGCAGCCAATCGTAGGCTGATCGAGCGTCTGCGCGAAGCGGGGCTTTCACTAACTGGCCAGAAGAAGCAGCGCGGGACGAAGCTTGCCGGCAAAACGTTTGTGCTGACCGGAACGCTGGCGCATCTCACGCGCGATGAAGCAAAGAAGATGATTGAAGATGCTGGAGGAAAGGTGACAGGCTCGGTGAGCAAGAAAACGGATTACGTGGTGGCGGGAGCGGATGCGGGATCGAAGCTGGATAAGGCGAAGGAGTTGGGGGTGAGGGTAATTGATGAGCAAGAAATGAAAAGAATTCTCTAAGAGAGGCCAATACTCAAAAGGCGGACGAGGGAACTTTCGCTGTCCGGGCCTTTTCCCGCAAGTCTGAGACGAGTCGATATACGTAGTCTATGTCGCGGATATCTACGAAGGTGGGAACATTCCCAACAGTCATTCCATCCCAAGCTCCCCATCCACGCCTTCCTGACCACATGGATTCGGCTTGGGCAAAACGGAGACTACCAATTCCGTTCGAGCGGCCCTCCTTAATAAGGGTCGGCAGACTATCGAGATAGGCTGAGGCCATTTGTCGACTCCAGCCGTTTTGAACGACGATCACTCTTCGGTTCGTTATCGCATAGTGCGTCCGTTTCTTCTTCCACGCGGCGTAGAAGAACCTGCCCCAAATCATGTATTGCCCGATAAGAACAAACGGGATACCCCACAACATACCGAACAACCATGGATTCCCCGAGCGTGAGCCTGAACCCCAGAAGCCTGCCACACCAAGTTCCCAGAAGATCGCAAAGCCACCCCAGAGAAGGCTGAACGGAATGAGAAACGCATCTTCTTTGTGGAAAAAGACGGATCCGCTCGGTTGGCCCGCCCACACGACACTCTCACCCGAGGTGAGTTCTGGTTGGATGACGGTCATTGAATCCGCGTTAGTCTGCTGCTGCATTTCTAGGTATCGTAAGGTAGCGGAAAGGTGGTGTCTAGCCTGTTGTCGGGACCGACAGTGCCTTCGTCATCCTCTTCCACGTCTCCTCCAACGCCTCCGGCAAAACGCGCGTCTCGCTTACCACTGAAAGGAAATTCGCATCGGCAACCCATCTAGGCAAAACGTGCATGTGAATGTGTCCCGCGATGCCAGCGCCGGCCGCTTTGCCGATGTTCATGCCCAGGTTGATGCCGTCGGGACTGTAGAGTTCGCGCAGGACCGCTTCCATGCGCTGTGAAAGTTCCATCATTTCTTGAGCTGCGTCAGGCGGGAGCTTGCGAAGCTCATCCAGATGCGCATAGGGGACGATCATCACGTGCCCCGGCGTATAGGGATACATATTCAGGATGACGAAGCAGTGCTGGCCCCGGTGGACGATGAGCATTTTTCTATCGTCGCCAGCAGCGACTGCGTCGCAAAAGACGCAGCCGGTGGTCTTTTCAGCGGTGGAAACGTAGGCGTAACGCCACGGGGTCCAAAGATAATCCATGACAAGGCAGAGTAGCAGATCGCGCACCGTAGGGGGCAAGCCGCCACGTTCTGCGAGGTTTCTCTATTGGACGTCCGTTTTCATGGGCTTCCACCACCGCTGATGGTGCTTACACTGCGACTCGAACTGAGGATCGCAGCGGGCGTGAAAGGTGTTCTCAGCGATGGCAAGGCCCAGAGCGGTCCCGAGAAACATGTCAGAAGACCAGTGATCTCGGGCCATAAAGCGGGTGAAGGTGACGGTGAAAGCCGCACCATAACTCAGCACACGCGCCCACGGCTTGGGATATTCGTCAGCAAGCACGGATGCCATCGCCCACGTGAACATGGCATGGCCGCCGGGGAACGAGGTGTTCACTGAGTGATGCTTGAAGAAGTTCCCATGGCCGTTACCTTCGTCGGGACGCTGGCGGGCGAAAATCAGTTGCATCGGGGTATAGATCAGGAAGGTGTTGACCAATGTTTCGAGTTCGATTTCGCCAGTCTCTCTGGCGTGGCGGTGCTCGGTCTTGAACCCGTAAACGTAAATCGCCCCCAGGGAGGCGGCCAACCCTGCGATCGCGATATCGGAAGTGGCTTGATATGCCGTGAAATTACTGTGTGACACATTATTTTCAATGTGACGATCGGCGGCGAGAAATGCACCGGTGCCCACCAGCGTTATCAGATCCCATTTGAGGTTATGCGCTTCGAACGGAGCCAGGTAGAGGCGTTTCTGGTCTGCTCCAATACGTTTGATGCTTCTCTTTATTAGGCCTTCGTGCATGGCTGGGTCGGTGGAAGAATCGGACGGCGAATCCGGCGCGGCGATATCCTCGTCCGGTATCTCCACTCGAAAAGCCGCGACTCGAAAGTTGGGTGCAAGAGTTGTTGCCTGTGCGGATGGGGTGCGAAGCAGGACTGGGGTCGAAGGCGTTTCCTGGCCGGCGACAGCCACCGAGATCAAGGTTACCGCCAAGCCTGCGTAAGTCGAATGGAGAATTGATTTGTTCAAGGTCGTGGGCTCGTGCGCGCCATAAGTTTCGACAAAAGCGCCACATTTGGATGCAAATCCCGAAAAAGAGTAGGCCAGGCTTGTACAAAAAATGTGCATTCGGCGCAGGCTCTCATCCCATCCGATAATTGCGTTTGACACTGTTTGAGAGGCGTTGCTATAGTCGAAGAGTTCCCTTTGGACGCGGGTTTCTGTTAAAACGTCCGGCAGCTGGGATTGTCCAAGCTCACTCGCCAGGGTGAGCCCACCACAACCAAACGACTCACTCCAGCAGTCCGCCAAGCAGGCCCCGCATCCCCCGCACTGAGTGCGAGGTTTATCAGAGAGGCATGACTTTGTCTGACACCACCACCACCCATAACTCCGACTCCGCCGTCGCAACCGAAACAGAACCGACGACAACTGAATCCAACCTGACTGAGCAGCCGCAAGCAGTCGCAACCGCTGACCCCACAGCAAGTCATTCCGAGGATGCGCAGCATTCGGCGCCTGTCGCGGATGACAAACACGCCAGCGAAGACTTCGCTTCCGCGCTTGAGAACTTCACCACTGAGACCGAAGAGGCCGTCCGGGAAGACCGCGTCATTAAGGGCACAGTCCTGAAACTCACCGCGACGCATGTTGTGGTCGACATTGGAACCAAGTCGGAAGGCATGTTGCCGCTCTCGGAAGTGCTGGATCACGAGGGTCAGCCGAAAGTAAAACCAGGCGACGAAATCGAAGTGATGCGGGAAAAGGGGCAAACAGAGGAAGGGTATGTCAACCTTTCTCACCAGAAGGCGGCACGCCTGCATGCCTGGGACGAGGTTGAAAAAGCTCACCACGAGAAGAGGCCAGTAAAGGCTGTTGTAATTGAGCGCACCAAGGGAGGCCTGACGGTTGACGTGCTGGGTGCCCGCGCTTTTCTGCCGGGCTCGCAAGTAGATCTGCGGCCCATCCGCAATCTCGACGGCATGAAGGGACAGGTCCTCGAAGTCACGGTTATCAAGGTCAACAAGAAGCGCGGCAACATTGTGGTTTCTCGCAAGGAATTGCTGGAAGGCGAGCAGAACGAGAAGCGCAGCAAGACTCTCGAACATCTGGAAGAAGGGTCGATTCTGACAGGAGTCGTGAAGAATCTGACCGAGTACGGGGCGTTTGTCGATCTCGGAGGGCTGGACGGACTTCTGCACATCACCGACATGTCGTGGGGAAGGCTCACCCACCCGCGTGATCTGGTCAATGTTGGCGACCAGATTCAAGTGAAGGTGTTGAAATACGACAAAGAAAAGCAGCGCGTGTCGCTGGGCTTCAAGCAGTTAACGCCCGATCCCTGGCTCGATGCCGAGCATCGCTATCCGGTAGGCGCTCATGTTTCCGGGCGCGTGATCAGCGTTACGGACTACGGCGCTTTCGTGGAACTGGAACAGGGCATTGAAGGCTTGGTCCACGTCAGTGAAATGACCTGGTCGAAGCGCATGAAGCATCCCTCGAAGCTGGTAAATGTTGGCGACCAGGTCGAGTGCGTGGTGCTGAATGTGAATCCCGGCGAACGAAGAATTTCTCTCGGCATGCGGCAACTGGCCGAGAATCCGTGGGATGCGCTGCACGATAAATATCCGGTTGGTATGACGGTTGAAGGCCGGGTGCGAAACCTCACCGACTTCGGCGCCTTTATCGAAATTGAGGATGGCATTGATGGTCTGGTCCACGTCAGCAATTTGAGTTGGACAAAGCGCGTGAAGCATCCGTCAGAGATTCTGAAAAAGGGCGACCGCGTGAAAGCGATCGTTCTGGCGATTGAGCCTGACAAGCGCCGCCTCTCCCTTGGCGTGAAGCAACTGCAGCCCGACGTATGGGAAACGTTCTTCGAGAAGCATCACGTTGGCGATGTGATTCACGGCAAAGTCCTGCGTGTGGCTGCGTTCGGCGCGTTCGTTGAGATTGCCGAAGGAGTTGAGGGCCTTTGCCACAAGTCCGAAGCGGTGGACGGAAATGGTCAACCTCTGCATCTTGAGCCCGGAGTCGAACACGACTTCAAGATCATCAAGATGAGCGCGGAAGAAAAGAAAGTAGGACTCAGCATCCGTGCTGTCGGCGAAGAGGCTTCGCGTTCCGAAGTTGAAGCTTACAAGCAGCCAGTTTCCAGTACCAGTTCCACGATCGGCGAGCTGATTTCCTGGAAACGCGCCAGCAACGAAAGCAACTGAAATTCGGATTTCCCTACACGCGCTGGTCGTTCTGCGCGCGAGATCCCTTCGGCTTCGCTCAGGGCAAGGTCTTCGCTCCGCCGAAGAGCGGCTACGTTCGATAAGAATCTGAGTGCACACTGCATCACCCCCCTGAGGGCTGACCTCAGTCCTCAGCCGCCCTGTTAGAATCATTCGTTTGCCTTTTATCATCTGTTCCTATTGAGGACGATCACTTTGCCAGAAACTGTTTACGACATTGCCATTATTGGCAGTGGACCCGCCGGGTACACTGCCGCTATTCGTGCCGGCCAGTGGGGCCTGAAAACTGCTCTTATCGAAAAAGATGGATTCCTGGGCGGCACCTGTCTGCACGTGGGCTGCATTCCAACCAAGGCATTGCTCTTCAATGCCGAATTGTGGGATCACCTTAAAGATGCCAAGGAATTCGGCATCGAGGGGGTGGACACGCGCAAGCTGAACTGGAGCGCGGTTCAGGATCGTAAGTCGAAGATCGTGGCCAAGCATGCCAAGGGCCTTGAATTTCTGATGAAGAAGAACAAAGTTGAGACGATCAAGGGATATGGCAAGCTTACCGGTTCGGCGAAGGACGGCGTGTTCACAGTCGAAGTGGTGAACGACAACAAGGCGAGCCATTTGAAGGCCAGGAACGTAATCCTCGCTACTGGCTCGGAAGCCCGCATGCTGCCGGGGATGGACGCTAATGATCGCGTTCTCACAAACATTGAGATTCTTAGCCTGAAGGAAATTCCGAAGTCGTTAGTCATTGTCGGAGCGGGTGCGGTGGGCGTTGAGTTCGCGTCGATCTATCGATCTTTCGATTGCGAAGTTACGATTGTTGAAATGCTGCCACGCCTGGTTCCTGTTGAGGATGAAGAAGTATCGAAGGAGCTGGCACGCGTGTTTCGGAAGCGCGGTATCAACTTCCACACGAGTGCGAAGGTCGACAAGGTGGAGAAGACGAAAGCTGGGATTGCTGTCACTATTACAGTTGACGGAAAGCAGCAGAAGATCGATGCGGAGAAAATTCTGATTGCCGTGGGCCGCAAGCCGCGCACTCAGAACATCGGTCTCGAGCGCACCAAGATCAAACCGGACCGAGAATTTATCAAAACTGATTCCTGGATGCAGACCGCCGAGCCGGGAGTGTACGCGGTCGGGGACATTGTGTTGGGCACGCCGCAACTGGCACACGTTGGCGCAATGGAAGCGATTGTGGCCGTGGCGAAAATCGCCGGCAAGCCGGGCAAGCCGATCAATCCTGAGCACATTCCCGGCGCGACGTATTGCCATCCCGAAATCGGCAGTGTCGGGCTGACTGAGACCAAAGCGCGAGAGGCGGGGTACAACGTGAAGGTCGGTAAGTTCCCGTTCACGGCAAATTCGCGTGCCTCGATTGTCGGCCAGCACGAGGGCTTCATCAAGATTATTTCCGACGCCGATTACGGCGAAATTCTCGGAGTGCACATCATCGGCCCGCAAGCGACCGAGTTGATCGCCGAAGCCGTCACGGCCATGGAACTGGAAGCGACCGTTGAAGATTTAATGTGGACCATCCACGCGCATCCGACCTTGGCAGAAGCGATGCTGGACGCATCGAATAGCGTCTATGGGATTGCAATTAACGCATAACGCTTTATTAGCCACGGATTTGCACGGATTAACACGGATAAAGCAAATTCGACATTTTCAACAGGGCTTGATCCGTGTAAATCCGCGAGAATCCGTGGCGACCTGGATTTGATCTCTATTGTCCAACTCGGGACCGTCGATTACGCCACGGGCCTGCGCCTGCAGCGCCAGCTTATCGACCTGCGCAAAGAAGAGAAGATCGGCGACGTTCTGGTTCTTCTGGAACACTCGCCGGTCATTACACTCGGCCGCAATGCGAAGGCGGCAAACGTAATAGCATCGCCGGAACTGCTTGCCGAGCGCGCAGTCGAAGTCTTCGAATGCGATCGGGGCGGCGACGTCACCTTCCACGGTCCGGGACAAATCGTCGGCTATCCCATCTTCGACTTGCGCGGATTCGCGACGCCTGACGGCAAGCGCAAGACGCTCGGCGCCATCGAATTCGTACGCCGGTTGGAAGAAGTGTTGATCCGCACCTGTGCCGATTTCGCAATTCCAACGAAACGCGTTCCCGGCTTGACGGGCGTCTGGACCGATGGCGGAAGCAACGAAGCTAACGTAGGGCCGGCCGACCTGGCTGTCCAGCGAATCGAAGCGAGCAAGCCAGTAAATGCTGCCGAAGCGAAACTCGCTGCCATCGGCGTCCACATCTCCCGCTTCGTCACGTCGCATGGCTTCGCCCTCAACGTGAATACCGACCTCAACTACTTCAACCTGATTATTCCCTGCGGCATTACGGCTAAGCCGGTAACAACAATGCAGCAACAACTCGGACATTCGCTCAATCAGACTGCAATTGCAGAGTCCATCTCGCGCAATTTCGGTACGGTATTCTCGAGCCAGATTCTCTGGGTGGAAACAATCGAGGCTCTCCTCGGCCACGAGATTGGCGTTCCCATGAAGCCTCCTGCGGAACTCCGGAAGTTACACGAAGGAGATGACACCAGGTGGGCGTGATTTCTCGGCCTTGAAAGCCGCGATTATCGGCGGAATCGCTCAACGTCGTCTGATGTTATCGCACCAAGTCGTTGCTTCGACTCAAACCAACACTACTTCGCCGGGATCCAGTAGATCTCTTCCTTGATTGCGATTTTGTCCAGAAAACCGCGACGCTTCAAGATCGCTTTACTATTGGCAATCATGTCAGGATGGCCGCACAAATAAGCATGAGTATTGGTGGCGTCGAGTCCCCACTGGTCGGCGTATTTGCGCAGAATGTCGTCGGCGCGGCCAATTTCGCCTGGCCAATCGGCGTGGTCCCATGGACGGCTCACGGTGGGAATATATTTCAGAAAAGGTAGCTCCTCGGCGAAGCGGGTAAGCTCGTCTTTGTATCCGAACTCCCAAGGTCGGCTGGCGCCGTTCAGCAAAAATAACTTGTGAGCTCCGTCAAAACGGCCTTCTTTCCAGTCTTTCGACAAAGTC
The DNA here is from genome assembly GCA_025462865.1 of Candidatus Sulfotelmatobacter sp. Lineage (GTDB taxonomy): Bacteria > Acidobacteriota > Terriglobia > Terriglobales > Acidobacteriaceae > Sulfotelmatobacter. The sequence continues at coordinate 74,329 of JAOAPI010000123.1, forward strand.
CGAATGAAGCTGACGAAGGGGGCGACGCCGGTGACCGTGGACACCAGTAAATGATTGGTTCGACCGTTAGCGGTTTCCAGAGTGAATCGTCCCTTGGGTGCTTTACGCATCAACAGTTCGTCGCCCGGCTGCAGCTTATAGAGCTTTGGCGTGAGGGCACCCTCGGGCACTAATTCGAAGAAAAATTCAACTTCGTCTTCCGCGGGTGAGGACGCTATGGAATAAGGACGTTCCACACGCTTGCCACCCTCTTCCACTCCAAGCGTCGCGTATTGCCCCGGAAGAAAGTTGAAGTGCTCCCCCGACTGAATGCGAAACATCCACAAGTCGGGTGCGAAGTCGACCCGCCGGGTGACCCGCGCGTGGTAAAACTTATCGTCCGAAGCCGTCATTTTCCGAAAAACCTCAAAATTATGAAAGCGGCCAGAAATGCCCTGACCGACGAATTCGACAGAAATAGAAAGTTATAGAAACAGTATTTCGATAATAAAGGGCACTGAATGATTTGACAACCGAACGGTCGTTCGAGACGGTCAGGGTTGGACGGCAGGGTCGCCGAAGTCGTCAGATATCTCGTCTGGCTCAAGCCAGAGTTCGGATGCCACGTTGGGTTGCAATGGGGCGGGCTCGGGAAGGGCGCGAAGTTTTTCTAGTTGTTCCTGCGTCTTCTGCCAGGCTTTGGGTTTTTTCTTGGTTTCAATTGGTGCGTTCGTGTCGGAATAGAAAGCTAGAATATTCTTTCGCAGTTCAGCCGTCAGTTTGTCGAAATTGTGCGCGGCCAACTGGTCGAGGAGATGCGCGTAGGTGCTATCCGTAAGCGCATACTCTCCGGCGTGGGTAGGCTGACCGGTGTCAAAATCAGTATTGGTGAGCTGCAATTTTCCCGCGGAGGTTTGAGTCAACAGTTTTTTGTAGTTTTCGATGGTGAGATCCACGCTCGCAATATAAAGGTCTTCAGTTTGGCGGGTAGGAATTTTGAAATCGAGCGCCCTGAAAGGTCCAATCTTAGGCATAAACCTGAGAAGAAATGCCAGCAGGCGGGTTCCGAAGCCGGGACGTCGATAGCCCTTTCCCCATTCCCTTTGATACTTGGTGCGCGACAAGTAGTAGCGAAACTGGCGCGCCCTGAAGTTCGGCGTCTCCTTTACGATTTCACTACGGCGCGTAAGCAGCGCCACGCGGGTCATCTCCGGGATCACCTGACTGATGGCGCGCCGGAATGTGCCGAAGGCCAGGTCTTCCTTGGTAAGGACGTCGGTCAAAGGAATGTTATAGGTGTCTTGAAAGGCGCGCTCCAGCAGTGGCTTTGAAATTTCAAAGCCAATGAAATCGTGATAGCGATCGGAGGTGTAACGGTTCTTGGCAACCTGGGTCACGTCGAAGCCAAACTCGGTGCGGATGTGGGCTTTCGGATCGTCTTCGTAGGTGACGACATCTCCATATTTTTTCCGGAGCTTGGGAAACTCGATGCCAACAGCCTTGTTGATGGTGGGATGTCCGCAGTTGTCGGAGGAGTAATGCGCTAATGCGCCTAATGCAAAAGCGTATTCGTTGAGGTCGGTGGCTTGGTTGATCAGGTTGACAATGAAATCGCCGCTGCGCACGTAATGAGTAAGGTCGCTGAAATATTTGCTGCCAAAGGGGTAATAACCCATGTCTTGAATCAGCGAGCCGCCATAGGCGAAGGCGTGGGCCTTTTTCAAGTCGTCGTCAGTAGCGGCGGGAAAGCGCTTTTTCAGCAGGGGAATAAGATTATCTTTCCAAACCAGATCGACGACTTCTTCGTGCGTGAGCACGGAGTAGGCGGCACAAGTCTGAACGGTGCAACCGAGCAGCATTATGAACGCCAGCCCAAGCCAAATCGCAGCTCGCCAGGAATGGAGAATAATCTTCATTCGCCGAGAACGAGGACCACAAAGGTATCGGGCTGGATGGAGCGGCGGGGATGAGGGTTATCCGACGTCGCAGCCGGCGGTGGGCCAAACTTCGCCGTCACCACGAATACGTTGTGCGTCTTTGAATCCAGCGCTAGTGTGCGCGCGCCCGCTTGCGTCGGAATAGTTTCCGCCACGCTGAACTTGTCGGGCGATTCTTCTTTCACCACAGTCAACACCCCATCGCCTCCACAGGAAGCAAAAGCCAGCCCGGTCTCGTCGTCGAACTCCGTCGCGTCGACACCGTCTCCGATGGCGGGCGTCGCCAGTACCTTGCCGGTATCGGCATTTACGACAGCCATCATTTTGTTGTCGCAGCCGACAAAGAGACGGCGATTCTTCTTATCGAGCGAAAGGCCGCTTGGTTCTGTACATGGCGCCAGCGGCCACTTCGCTTTGACCTCAAGTTTGTTGGGGTCGATGGAAACAAGTTCGCTCTTGTCCTCGATATTTACCCAGAGCCCGCCCTGGCCGTCGCTGGCTGCGAATTCAGGCTTGCCGCCAAGCTTAATCGTTCCCAGCACCGTTCCTTTTTCGGCATCGATGACTGTCGAATCCTGACTGCGGCCGTTGAACGTGAACACTCGCTTGGTTGCCGGATCGTAGAGTATTGCGTCCGGATTGTCGCCTACCTTCACTTTGCTGCTGGTGGCCAGCGATTTCAAATCAAAGATGCTGACTGTACCTTCGTGTCCATTGCTCACGAATCCGCGGCCAAGTTCGGGCGCCAGCGCGATGCCGTGAACGCCCGGGGTATCACCGATGTCGCCTACCGTCTTGCCGGTATCGAGATCAAGCACGATCACGTGGGTGGCCCTCGAAATATAAAGGCGTCGGGCGGCAGAATCCGCGGTCAAATAATCCCAACCACCATCGCCACCAACCTTGTAAGTTTTCACTACTTTGTATCCGGGGCCTGCTGCAGCTAAAGTTCCGGCGGCGATCAGCACAATCAGCGAAGAGAGCCAATAACGCATGAATTTTCCTTTGGCGGAGATGTTTTTGGCAGACATGGATTTCCTCGGTAAGCTTTCTGAACCCCTCGCGTTGTACTCCGATGCCAGTTTCGGGCGACAGGTAGCCGCGAGTTCGCATCTAAATTTGAGTCGGGCCGGGTCCAGAAGTAACTTTACCCTATCTTGCGGTTTCCCTAAACTCTTGCAATGAGTGTATTTGTAGAGAAAACGCAGGAACAAGGCGGGAGCGCTGCACAGCCGCGCGACCCGCGGCTTACGCCAACGCCGGATTATGGCAGTCTTGGCCCGGACTCGGATTTTGCGAAATCGTCGGATGGTCTCTCCGCCACTTCGCCGACGTCGGCGGCGTCCGCACCGGCTGGCTCTCGTCCAGGAACGCCTAAAAATCTTCGCCTATTTCCTGTAGTCGCGATGATGGGAGGAATTGTCTCCGCGCTTTTGGTCTTAAGCGGGGGAGCAGCGTGGGAAAAAATCACCGCTACTTTCTCAGCAAAAAATAATCGTGCTGTATCTTCTGCCAAGCATCCAGAGAGCGATCTGGATCGCCAGAAGCCGCAGAAGCAAGCTGAGACGCTGCTGGCGCGGGCTGTGAGCCGCTCCGATGGCGCTACTGACGAGATTCAGTCCCATGTCGAAAGCTGGCGAGGGAAACTCACCTGGAATCCCCAGCTCAGCCAGCTCACCACAGTCGCTCTCAACTCCAACGATCAGAGCGTGCGGGCGTCTGGAATCGAAGTGCAACTCGCAGCGTATGGATTGAGCAAGCGTGATTCCACCGTAGAGGGACTGGTGCTGCAGGCAAACTCGTCCGATCACGCGCAAAAGATTTGGGCTTTGTGGGCGCTGGGCCTGCTGGGAAACCGCGGCATTGAAACCGATCGAGTCGTCCAGGTTTTGATCGGACACTTGCAAGACACAGGTAAGAATTCTGAAGAGTCACGCCGCTGGGCCGTCGAGGGGCTTGCCTTGGTGGGGACGACTTCGACCGTCGCGCCCCTGCTCGCGACCATGCACAACGATCCATCCGCTGTGGTGCGCGAGCGAGCGGCATGCAGCCTTGCGGAATCCGGAATGTTGACACACGAGCAGCGGCTCATCGCGGTTCCGCAATTGATTACTTACACCGACGATCCAGCTCTCGATGCTCAAACCCATGCCTGGGCATTTCAGGCTCTGAACGACATTACGAAACAACATCTGCCTAACGATTCAATCGCCTGGCGAAACTGGTATCAGAATTCAGTGGGCAGTGGCCAGTGATCAGTGGCCAGAGAGTTCCTACCACCAAGCCGTGCCGGTGCCCACTTTCCCTCACTAACACCGTCAACTGCCACTGACTCCGGCCACGGCTTTCAATCTGCCATTTTTGCTACGTGTACATCGAAGCCAGTCTTTGGAAGCAGCGAGGTCAGCGCGAAGACTTTGAATCCATCGCCGTTGATCTCTGTGTGACGGTATATTCCCGGTTCGCTTTCAATCGTTTCTCTATGCCCGTCCATGTCTGCAAGAAACGACTCCGCCTGTGCGTGGCTGGCCTCGCCGCCTTTGGCGCGTGTTACGACAGCTTCTGACGCATAGGAGCGCACCAGCTTAGGCCAGTATTTTTCCAGCAGCTCGGTGCTGGCAAAGACATCGCACCAGATAATGCGCCCGTTCACCGCAACTACTACTCCAACGGCTTTGCGATCGCGTAGCTGCTTGATTAGACTCTGATAGTTCTGCTCTATAGGCTTGGCGACTTCGTCTACTTTCTCCTTCACATCTTTGTTTTCCATAACGCGGGCATACGAGCTAGTAGAGCGGATCTCCTCGGGGTTCCGAGGCGATGGCGATGCCGCCAACTCGACTGCTATTGATTGCTGTTGCTTCCTCACTTCCGCCCAAACCTGATTCTGATCTTTGTCGCCCATGGCTTTGGCGCGCACCGAAGGTTGCGCCATCATTGTGCCGCCGCCAATCCCCCCGTTGCTGACCGGAGCGTAGGTCGATCCCGAAGTCCCGAAGTGGTCGCTGGTCGCCACCCATCGGCCCGGCTCGACGCAGAACACACTCAGATCGACGGGATCACTTTCCTGAGGGACAATACGGTCCTTGCCGATCACGCGATCCTGCTTGCCGCCAGTAACAATCTCGCCCGCCAGAAGCAGGAGCGGACGCTTCGAGTTGTTGATCAGCACCAGGCGGTTTACTTCGGCGCTATTGTGCTGCATGGCGGGAGTGACGTGACGGCGCAGCAGGCCGCGGACATTTCCGTATTCGGCGACCACCACCTGCCCAGAACGCAAGCCTTCGTCGAGCGTGAGAAATTCGTTGGTCGCGTAAGACCTGGAAGCAACTACGGGAAAAACCGTCAGAGTTCCGTGCCGGATCGGATCCAACACTTTGTAACCGGATGCAGATGAATCCACACCGGCTTGAACCGGTCGAGGATCGAGGCAAACAAATCCAACCAGGGCAACGACGATTGCTACAGCCAACACCACTGCCACAAACAATCTTGGACGCATAGTTATCCTCCGGACGGCGGTGTGCTACGTTTCGGGCTGCTGCGGGTTTATCGGACAGTTACCGCAGTAACCGCGAAGCGTTCAGCCGCTCATGTCGAATCCGCGGGAAGAACGAGAAGGAAGTGACGGCTTGCGGACAAAATTAACATTGCAAGCGTCTAATGAATTGATAGCATCAAGAACTGAGCCTTCTCATTCTTCTCATGCGCACCACGAAACCAATCCCGGAGGGAGTGCAATCGGCGGTCGCTGAGCTGTTGGCGGAGCTGCACGCCAAAAGCGGCTGCGAGAAGATTGGGCTAACGTGCGAGTCGTTCGCCGTGATTCTTTGTGATGTGGCTGCGAAATATCTGCCCACCGGCGCGAGTCAAGGTGAGGCTCGCACTTTACTGTTGACGCTGCGTGTCGAGGAATTAGCGCTTGCTCGTGCTTGTGCTGCGGGCAATAACTCCGCCTGGGAATTGTTTCTTATTCGGTATCGCGAGAAGCTTTACCAGTCCGCCCTGCGGATCGCGCGGGAAGACTCAGCGGCGCGCGACCTTGCCGACAGCTTATATGCGGAGCTTTACGGCACGAACACGCGCGAAGGCGAGCGGGTTTCCAAGCTGGCATCGTTCACGGGACGTGGCTCACTCGAAGGCTGGCTTCGCACGGTGCTGGCGCAGGAATTCGTGAATCGCTACCGTCGCACGAAGCGCCTGGTAAGCCTCGATGAAGAGAACGAAGAGGGGGAACGGTTCGCTGCCCCTGAGCCGGAGCCAGTTCCGTCCGCGGACGCACGGTTGGAATCGGCCACTGATTCAGCACTCGCAGCACTGCCTGACGAAGACCGGCTGGTGCTCGGGGCGTATTATCTCGACGGACGCACCCTGGCCGAAGTCGCCCGCATGCTGGGAGTGCACGAATCCACGATCAGCCGCAAAGTGGATAAGCTGGCAAAGGTATTGAGAAAGAAAATAGTGGCCGGCATGATGCAGCAGGGCATGAGCCGCCGGCAGGCCGAAGAAGCGTTGGAAGTGGATGTGCGCGATCTGCAGGTAAATATTCGCCGCAGCCTGGCGCAAGAATCAGGGCCGCCAGCGTTCTCAGGGAAGAAGGACGCTTCACCTTTTGGACAAAAGATTGCGCCGAGGGCGAAAAGCTAAGAGGATTCGTATGGCATGCCTTCGGGCATGCCGTCGATGATTTGTTCAGACCACGCCTTTAGGCACTGCATGGCGTCGGGGTTGGAAGAATTAGATGCAGGATGTTCCAAAAATCGTGCAAGCTCGCTTGCAGCGGACAACGCCTCAGGCGGCGGAAGGTCACCCGGATGCCGATTTGCTTACGGCGTTCGCCGAGCAGTCGCTGGGGGAATCCGAACGAGCAGGAGTGATGCAACACCTCGCCCGTTGCGGCGATTGCCGCGAAGTTGTCGGTCTCGCTCTACCCGCCACCGAAGCTGTCACTATGCCGAGTTCCACTCGCCATGCCGCCGTACCATGGCTACGCTGGCCGGTTCTACGTTGGAGCGTCGTGGCGGCTGGAATCGCGCTCGTGACATCGGTTGGCATCCTGCAATATAGACAGCGCATACAACAGAATGCGGCTGTGGTTGCGCGTTTTCCGCTGCAGGAAGAGAAAGTTACAACTCAACCGCGGCAGCCCGCTGCTCTTGCGGGGCAAGCGATCGTCCCACGGACCTCGGAGATAGCCAAACAAACTCCGATGCGGCAGTTTTCTAGAACTCAAAGAGCAACGTCTGCGGATCAGCCATCTCCGTCGCCGAATGTAATCTTTGCTGCCCCACAATCGATGACCGCAGTAGGTGCTGCAAATGGCGGTGGTGGAGCTTCACGAGCCAACAGCGTTGCCTCCGGTGCTGGCGAACCTTCCAAGAACAACCAAGAGCAGGTTCCAGGCAACACGCTTGCACTGGCGCCCACCGCATCGCAGGAGTCGACTCACCCTGCTGCTGCCGCGCCTCGTCCGCAAGTTGTTGTGTCCGGCGCTTCGGCAAAGGAGGAGCTGCAGTCGGAATCCGCACGAGTCGCCACGCAGGATCAAGTGTCCGGAGAAATCGCTGAGAATCAAGCACAACTTCCGCCGCAGTCGAAGTCGAGTAATTTAGACGTCGTCAAGGCCAAAGATTCGGTGCCGCCGCAGGGTGAGTCTGGGGTTAGTTTTGCGCTAACGGCGCCGGCTCCCGACCTTACTCTACAAAAGACCATGCACTCAGAGCCGCGCTGGGCGATCAGTTCTAGCGGCGCGTTACAAAGGTCCTTCGACTCAGGCGCGACCTGGGAGGATGTAAATGTGAACCGAACTCCTCTCGCGAGAGGCCTGCGAATGGAAGGCGCCTCTGAGTCCAAGGACGGGTACAAACTGGAGAAGAGTAAGAAAAGCGAAGAGCCGGCGTCGAATCCAGTTATCGTATTCCGTGCGGTGGCGGCCCTAGGGACGGAAGTTTGGGCGGGTGGTTCGGATAGGATGCTTTATCACTCACTCGACTTGGGAAACCATTGGACACGAGTTGTGCCGGCTGAGGCGAACACTTCTCTCAGCGGCGACATCAACGGCGTGGAATTTTCCGACATCCAGCACGGCAAGGTCGCCACATCTGCCGGCGAAGTCTGGTTGACCAGCAACAGCGGCCAAACCTGGCACAAACAGTAATCTCTTCACTCGGTTTCCCTATTCTGACTTTCTTCTACTAGCTGGAAAATCTCTATTACCAAAGTGACGTTTACACAAAATGAGTAGTTCTTTAGTATCCATTTCGTGGTTTGGCAGTTCTGGGGGAGGGCTGCCGGGGCGTCCTTGACTGAAAAGTCATGGGCGCTTTTTTTATTTCTTCAAACTTTGCGCGGCGGGGTCCACGCTCATCTGGAATCTTCAAGGCTAGCTCGAAAAACCCTGCGTAATGACCGCAAACCCCTTTTGCGACCTTCGCCCTTCCACCGGCATCAAACCGAAGTGCGATAATGGTTCTGCCCTTAATGGGCAAGCATTTATTTCAGATTCAGATATAGATCGCCGGGCCCGGCTATGACTGCTCGTTGTTTCGAAGACATGGGAGCGTCTGCCGACAAGCGACATTTACAACGAGGAGAAAGAATATGGCAGGAAATGGAATTGTCGAGGTTACGGACGCGAACTTCGACCAGGATGTTTTGAAGTCGGATCAGCCTGTACTGGTGGACTTTTGGGCGACATGGTGCGGTCCTTGCCGGGCTATCGCTCCGATAGTCGAAGAGCTTGCAAAGGACTACCAGGGCAAGATCAAAATCGGCAAGATGGATGTCGACGCCAACAGCTCCACTCCCATGCGCTATAAGGTCACCGGCATCCCCACGCTTCTGGTTTTCAAGGGCGGCCAGGTGGTCGAACAACTGGTTGGCTACAAACCCAAAGAAGCCATCGCGCAGGCCATTGATCGGCACGTCGGGTAAGCCGATTTTTCCAGCTAGCTGAGGTCTCAACGCACGCGGACTCTGATGAGTTGCGTGCGTTTTCTTTTTTTCTTGTAGACTGTCGCCGTTCTTGATTCAGCCAGAAGCTAGAAGCGCTTTTACCGCGTTTCCGGCAGCGTGTAGTCGAATTCGTATGAATGCTTCCCGGCATCGATCTTGATCGTCATCGTTCCCGCCAGCTCAGTCAGTTCACCCGTGCCGGAGTCCGGCACCACGCTGATTATCAATTGCGGTGTGCCGCGAGTCATTGTCCCGCTGTGCTGCAGGACGAAGCTGCCAGTGCGGTCCCGAAGCATTCCTGTCACGCGCTCCATAGCGACGTACCCCCCTGAACCTTTCACGATAGTTGCAGCCGAGGAAAGCATAGAGCCTTTACTCATTCCCTCGAGATCACCGTGGAACTGCTTATCGATCGACATCGTGCCGAGACCTGAGTCGGACTGGCCTTCGTCTTTCTGCGGCGTCAATTTCACTTCAAAAGTTCCACTCGCGTGACTTGCCACAACTTTCTCCTTGGGCCCACTGTGCGCGGCGGCTTGGTCCTGCGTCCGTGCTAGCGCTGCCCCGCCCAGGTACATACACAAAAAGATTCCTGCAAGTAGATTAATTTCGGCTCGACAGTTATAGTCTGCTGCTTGGCTGGAACTGCTGCGTGAACCGCTGGCAAAAAAGCTAATACTTCCGCAACACGCCAATCACGCGTCCTTGAACTTCCACTGACGCTGCCGGCACGATGATCGGCTTCATGGTCGCATTTGAGGGTTGCAGGCGGATGTTGTCGCCCTCGCGGTAAAAGCGCTTCAGCGTGGCGTCGCTTCTATCCACCAGCGCGACCACGATGTCGCCATTGTGAGCAGTTTTTAGTTTCTCCACCAGGACGTAATCCCCGTCGAGGATGGCTTCGTCTTGCATGGAGTCGCCACGCACTTCGAGCACGAACACTTCTTTTGAACGCACGAAGTCAGCGAGGGAAATGGTCTCCGGATTCTCGACGGCTTCGATGGGCTGGCCCGCGGCAATGCGCCCAACCAGCGGCAGTATGACGCCCGTATTTACGCTCATGGATTGCTTGAGGCGGCCTTTGGGCGGCAGCAGGTCAATGGAGCGACTGCGGTTGTAGTCGCGGGTGAGAAGCCCCTTCTTCTCAAGGTTCGTGATGTGTTTGTGCACCGTTGCCAGCGAGTTCAGGTCGAGCCCCTTGCCGATCTCTTCAAACGACGGAGAGTATTGGTGCTCCGCCACGAAGCGGGAGATGAAGTCATATACTTCGCGCTGCCTGCGTGTGATCGCCATGCGGATATTGTTGGCGAATATAAGGCGAAATGTCAAGAGGAATCAGCGACCTCGGGCTGGGCCGAGAGCGTTGTCACGAAATCCACAGTCCCGAAGTGTCTTGGGTAATAAGAAATCGCGCGCAACTTCCGTTAAGCTCGTTACTCTAATGGTCAGGGCGGCGGTTCAGGCCGGGAGGAATCAAATGTCTAGAGTTTCGGTGCGTATTTTGGCGATGTTGCTGACGGTATTCGCGGGCGCGGTAGCTTGCCGCGCTGGAAGCGGTGCATCGGTGCCCGCTCCTGTGCTGGACGAAGCTAAGGCTTCGGCTCCGGCAAAGCAGACGGCGGTCGTGGCCGGCGGATGCTTCTGGGGAATCCAGGCTGTGTTTCAGCACGTGAAGGGTGTGATCAGCGCGACTTCGGGATACGCGGGCGGTTCGGGGAAGAATCCCGATTACGAGACTGTGAGCAGTGGTCGCACTGGGCACGCGGAATCGGTGCAGATTGTTTACGATCCGTCGAAGGTGAGTTATGGAGAGTTGCTGCGAGTATTCTTCTCGGTGGCGCTCGATCCGACGGAAGTGAACCGGCAAGGGCCGGACGAAGGCACGCAGTACCGGTCGGTGATTTTCTATGGCAATGACGAGCAGAAGAAAGTTGCCGAAGCTTACATTGCGCAGCTCGATCAGGCTAAGGTTTTTCGCGGAAAAATTGCCACGCAGGTGACTTCGTTGCAGGCGTTTTATCCGGCGGAAGGCTATCACCAGAATTATGCTACGGTGCATCCGAACGATCCTTACATTGTTTATAACGATGCCCCGAAGGTAGCGAATCTGCGCAAGGAATTTCCGGAGTTGTATACAAGCAAGTAAGGAAGCGAGCCGAACGAGCCAGATTGTGTCGCAAGGGCGCGACGCGTCGTGCGGGCCGCTTGGGTCCTTCGCGAGACAAAAGCGTCTCGAGCAAAACGGCAGCTGAGTAGGAGGAGCGATGTTTGAGTCGGATCGCGAGCCTGAAGGTGGAAGTAATACGAATCAACCCAATATGAGGCGGCGCGTGTTTCTAACGAGCCTGGGGGCGGCGCTGGGCGGAGCCGTGCTCTGGTCTTGGCGCAAGCCCTACGCGATCGTTGCTGAGGCGAATACAACGCCAGGAGATGTGACCATCGTGCAATTCTCCGACGCCGGCAAGCGCCTGGCAAAAGTGAAGATTGCAAAGGTTGTGAAGTCGGAAGTGGAGTGGCAAAAGCAGCTTCCTTCGGGCGTGTTCGAAATCACTCGGCACGCGGATACTGAACTTGCCTACAGCGGCAAATATTGGAATTTGCACGACAAGGGCATCTACCGCTGCATCTGTTGCGACAATGCGCTGTTCAACTCGGCGACGAAGTTTGAATCTGGCACGGGCTGGCCAAGCTTTTGGGAGCCGATCGCGAAAGAGAATGTGCGGGAGATCCACGACCGTACGCTCGGCATGGAGCGGATTGCGATTGCGTGCACCGAATGCGACGCGCACCTAGGGCACGTATTTGACGACGGCCCGCGGCCCACGGGACTGCGTTATTGCATGAATTCCGCGTCGCTCAGGTTTGTGAAGGCGGCGTAAGACTAACGCTAGCTCCAAAAATCTGTTTTTTTGCGCTTTTCCTCTTGCGCCAGATCTGAAGTTATGGCATCTTCAAACATCTTCTAATGAAAGGACGCCCGATTTGGCGGACTACAACTACAAATCGCTAAGCGGGCAACAACGGCCGATGACAGGCCTGCGTTGCTTCAGGGCGTCTTCCGAACGCGTCAGTTAGTTCTTCGACGCCCTTTAACGTAAAGCTAACGAAAAATAGCGACTATTGGTGACACGCACGCACCGTGCGCCTTCATGGGGCGGGTGCTTCGCCAGTCTCCAACTTAACTCCGCTTGCGGCATTCGGGCCCGTGCGATGGGCACCGATACTTGCCGGCGGAGCACAATCCGTGCGTTCGTGCTCGGACAATGTGTTATTGAGGAACGTAGAAATTACGTCCTCCGTAGTCATTCGTGAAAAGAATATGTTGGAATTTCTAAAACACGTTTTTGGCGCCCAGAACCAATTTGCCTCTGGCGGCTTGCTGCTGATGATAATCGGCGGCTTGAGCGTTTACTTGCGCGCCATTCCCGAACGAATTTGGGAGTGGTTCGTCGAGCAGACCACGCTGATGGTTACCGTGAAGGACGACGATGCGGCATTCATGTGGGTGAAGGAGTGGTTTCTGGAACAGAAGTTTCTCCTGCGGATCCGCCGAGTCGACCTGGACACTGCCATTCGCAATGAACGGATCGCTTTGATTCCAGCGCCGGGTATGCACTGGTTCTGGTATGGCGGGAGGCCGTTCCTTGCTTACTTCTCTCGCACCGAGAACACTCGAGAGAGGACCGGAAGGCGGCTCGAATCACTGACATTCAGGACCGTCGGAAGGAAGAGAGCGTTCCTGAAACACTTCGTTGACGATGTCGTGGCATGCCACCTCAAGAGGATAGGAGTCCAGTCGCGGCTGTTTACTTACAACGATGGTTGGGACTTGGTGGAAAGCTATGCGCCGCGTTTGCTGGATTCCGTAATTCTGCAGCCGGGCGAGAAGGAACATATGGTGCAGGACATCGAGAAGTTCCGGATTTCGAGGCGGCGGTACGAGAGTCTGGGTATCCCCTATCATCGGGGCTATTTGTTCCACGGGCCACCGGGGACGGGCAAGACGTCGCTGGTCTCCGCGCTGGCGGGGCACTTTGGATTGTCGATCTACTTGATCAATCTCGGGGATTTCAACGATCGCACCTTGATGAATGCGGTTAACCAGACTTCGCCGAATTCGGTGTTGCTGTTTGAGGACATTGATTGCATGAAGGGCAGTAAAGCGCGCACATCATTCAATGAGTCCACGAACGATCCGACGTGCGTAGGGGAGGATAAAGAGACGGTTGCCGAGCGAAATGGTGTGACCCTCTCTGGTTTGTTGAATGCGTTGGATGGTTTCTATGCCCCGACAAACATTCTGTTCATGATGACGACGAATCGGATTGAAACGTTGGACGAAGCTCTACTGCGGCCGGGACGCATTGATTACAAGTTGTATCTGGGTAAGGCCACCGATCGCCAGAGAATTGAACTGTATCGGCGGTTCTTTCCGCGGGCTTCGGAGGCTGAGGCCAGGGCGTTCGTGGAGAATTCCACTTCCGCCGAGACCATGGCTGAGTTCCAGGGGATGTTGCTGGCGATGGAGGGCCAGACAAATCTTTGCCTGGAGGCGACGGTAGCGGAGTAACGACAGCGAACACAAATGGAGGACGGTCAAGTTGCCCATCCTCCATTTTTGATCGTTTAAGCTGTTGGAGTGGATTAAGGTTCGGTGATGTTATTTGCTGTCGCCGTCATGATTGGCATCGCCGGTGCTTTTCAGCGTGACCTTATCCGAAGGTGGCGGACTCTGCTGCTGAGGCTGAGCTTTTGGCGCGGCGGGTTTGGTGGTTTGGGATGCTTGGCTAGTGTGCACACTGCTAACAGGATTTAGCATATGAAACAGATCGACGATTGGTGGGAAGACTTTACCTAGCTGCTCCTCGTGAAACATTAATTTCTTCTGAGCTTGCCCAGTAGGGACTGTCCAGATGTGATCATCTCCCTCGGAAAATTTCGCCTGCGATTCATGCTCCGGTAACAAAAAACTTCGGGTCCGGGCTACTGTCAACCTTCTCCGGATCTACGGTCGCCGTGACGTCCTGCACGAATTCACGCCGACGTTCGGGGCCCTTGCGCTCAATCACACGCACGCGGCGCGCCGGCATGTTGCTCGGTTCCAGGCTGACGATACGGCCATCGCGCACCTGAATATTCGAACGAAACCAATCCGTGCGAAACATTCTTCCCGCGGCATAGAAAGTTATGGAGGCCGCGATCGGACCTTCGAAATCTGTGTCGGTACAGGCGAGGATGCGCTTGCCCATTTCCTGTGACCAAGTCATGCCGCCAACTAGCGGGTCGTTCAAGCGGCAACGCTCAAAGGGCATGGCATGTGAGAGCCTGCGCAACTGCAACAGTTGAAGTAAGACGGAACTCTTGGCCAGATTGGTGACGATAACCTTGGCCTCCGTGGCCGAAACGCGCTCGAGTTTAATATGCAGATCGGGCGTCCATTCGCGCTCGAACTCTTCGCGCGCCAACGCGAGGCCTTTGTCGGTGGACTCCACATAGCGCAGCGTGGCGCGGGCCAATATCAAACTGAAGAAGCAAGTCACCACCGTCGCGATGACTGGAATGTAGCTGACGAGAGTAGTAAGGGGAATGCGAAACGACTGGATCCACTGCCCGGGCATACTGGTTCGGCTCCTCGCTGCGCGCAGGGGCACGACTGTGGTTCAAGGGAGGGGACCCGAGGAGGCGCAATTCCCCCGGGTCCAGAATTTGTACTTCGAAGAAAAGTCTAGCGGGAGGGAGCCGGGGACTCCAGATGCGCATGGTGCTGAGGCGAGAGGCAGGTGAGTGCAGGGACTTTGGTAACTGGGAAAGGTGTGTTCACATGGCTTTTTCAACACAGAGTCACAGAGACACAGAGAAAACCAAAAACTGGTAGAGACCCGAGTGGGTTAGGCCGTTACCAGAGTTGGGTTTTCTCTGTGTCTCTGTGACTCTGTATTGACATGTCCCACTATTCGAGGACGCTATCGTCTAGCTTCTTGCGTTCCCAATCGGCTGCAGCTTGCACGAAGGCCAAGACCAGGGGATGGGGTTTTTTCTCGGTGGAAGAAAGTTGTGGCTGAAACAGTGTGGCAATGAAAAAGCGGTGGGTGGGAGATTCGATGGCACGAATTTCTCCATCCGGTCCGCGCGCTACTATCGGAAAGCCGGCCTCCATGGCGCACCATTCGAACTCAGGATTGACTTCGAAGTTACAAAAGAATTCTTCAGCCACGATTTCTTTGTCTTTGCCGTAGAACGATTGCAAGTAGGAGCCGGGGCGCAGGCGAATCTCCGGCACTTTGCCGGACAATTTCGGCGCGTCGCCTTTACGTCCGGGAACGGCACAGGCTACAGGATAGATCACAATATTTTTTGAGCCGGAATTATTTTCCGCGCTGTCGGCGTCGGCGATGTCCAGGACGTTGCGGGCAAACTCGATCATCGCGTACTGAAAGCCTCCGCATGTGCCGAGAAAGGGCCAGTCGCGGCGGCGCGCGAACTCAATGCCCTTCAGCATGCCATCGAAACTTTTGTAGGGACTGCCCGGCGAAGCCCAAAGACCATCGAAGCTTTCGAGAATTTTTTCGGCGCCGGGCGCGGTCAGCGAAGGTGTCGGTATCCACTCGGATTCAATTTTCAGTTCTGCCTTTTTTGCGGCGTGCTGCAGAGACTCAGTAGTGGCGTGATGGGAGCGGAAATCGGGATTGAAGTCACCGAGGATTCCGATGCGAACGGCGTTGCTCACGGGGCCATTGTACTAGAGCATGCGGTGATGAATTCTGCGGAAAGGTTAGCAGGCTGGTGCGGAACACTTAGGTTTCATTGACTGCGGGAATCAGGGCCGCTTGCCAAGTATGGATGACAACTACGAGGGTGCAATACTTCTAGAACCAACGAGAAAAAGCTTTCAACCCGTAGAGGCAGAGCAGCGCTAAAGCGGGGCCGCCCCAGATCATCAGCGTGCACTTCCAGCCGAGTGAGCGGGCCAGATCGCGCTGGCTGCGCCAGGAGATCAGGAAGGTCGGATTGTTCTTGCCTTTCATCATCACGACGGGAGGTTGAACATCAAAGCTCTCAGATGCGGTTGTCTGTAACTGGTCCTGCGCGCTGCGATTTGATCTACCCACCTGTGCGGACCCGTTATTGGCTGCAACTGCGGAAGGCGTGACACCCGCTGCGGCCCAAGCCGCCGGGCTTGCGATACCGGCTTTCAGCAGCGCGGCTGCTACCTTCTGTTGCTGCGTCATCTGTGCTGTGCCTATTGGTGCAGGCTCGGGCGAAAGTTGAATTACCTGAGTCGACGAGGCGCTGGATGATTCGAGGAACCCCTGATCGCTGCGCAGTCTGGCACTCAGCGCGCTATCCTCGGACGATGCTCCGAGGCTATTGATCCCTCCTGCGACAAACGAGAGCGCGGTTTGAGCGAGGCCGGTACTGTCCATCGAAACTGAAAAGCCATTCCGACTAATTAGCGAAACGGAGTCGTCCTCTTGCACAGGCTGAGGAGTGACTTTCAGGCCGGGGTTTTCATGCAACGTACCCAGCAGGAAAAGAGCGTTCTTCGGCTTGATACAGAATTCTTCGACTTTAATTTTGTTCGTGGTGCTCACGCCGTGGCGCGAAAGAAAGCTGCGCACGTTGCCCGGCGCCTCTTCCTTCATGGTGAAGAATGAATCGCAAAATTCCTCGTGGAAGTCGCGATGTAGATCCAGATCGGCACCGCGCGGGTCGACCATGACTCTGCCGGTGTTGTCGTCGAGAAAGAAAGGGACGTGCATGCACTCGGCCGCCACCTTCACCCATTGGCTACTCCGGCCCTGGCGCTTCCATTCCCAGGCGACGGTGCGGTAGTAGTAACAGGGGCGCTCGGTGATGGGGGCGACCATGGTGTAAGGGCCGATAGCAAGTCCACTGAGTTCCACCATACCGAGCGATGCGCCGCGTATTTTGGAGAGCGGAGTGTTAAGAATCAGTTGACGCCTCTGCAGCAGACGAAAGCCTTGAAAGAAGACGCAAATACCCGCGACAAATCCGATGATGCACAAAAGTGTGGGGTGGAAGTCTGAAGAACGAAGTAGAAGTATGGAGAGAGTCAATGGTTCAGCCCGTCGGGTAGTTGGGACTATCCCTGATAGTCAGGCTAGTGGAGTTGAGGGCCATCAGCAGCCGAAAAGAGCGGAACCGGCTTACGTTGGTAATGGAATTTGGACCAGTTAGCTTCGGTTGAAGGCAAATTGCAGGACTAATCGCGGTCCTGGTAACGGTGCGCCGCCCAACGCAGTCGGAGTCCAAGAGTCCACGGAAAGGCAGAGTGTGGTGGGTACCTTAGACGTAGCAGAGCTACGTCTCTACGGAGAGTTTGGGGGTGATCTCCGGCGATTCTTGAGCAAGAGATAGGCGATGGTGAGGGCTGTGAAGAAGATAAGTCCGCCGATTGCATTCACGCGCGTTGAGACCAGAGTATGGATGACTGCAATTGAGACAAGCACAAAGCCGAGTATCGATCCCCAAATTCCCAACGGAGAACGCATCGGCAGCGCGGCGACTTGTTGAGGCGTGAGACGTCGACGGAAGCTGACATGAGCTGCCAGTGACACAACCCAGGAAAGTATTAGCCCAGAGAATGCAGCGCCCATGATGTAGAGGAATGCTTGTTTCGGCGCCCAGTTTTCGATGATGATCGCGGTCACTATTCCGTAGGAAGACACGAGCAGAGCCAAACGCGGCGATCCCGAGGCGTTCAATCTTCCCACGGACGCAGGCGCCCACCCAGAGCGGCCCATGGAAAAGAGCAGGCGGGAGGCGACGTACAGTTTGGCATTGGCTCCAGATAGCGCGGCGGTGAGGACGACGAAATTCATGAAGTAGGCTGCTGCTGGAACCTTGGCCAGACGAAGCACGCTGACGAATGGACTCTCTGAAACGCCGGCATGATTCCAAGGCATGACGCCGACGAGCACGACGATTGCGCCCAAATAAAGTCCGGCAAGCAGAAAAAAAGTTAGACGGGCAGCGCGGGGGATATCTTTCGAAGAACGTGACTCGCCGGTAGTAACGGCGAGCATCTCTACGCCTCCGAAGGCGTATATCGCGAGAAAGACTGCTAGCAGAGGAGCGATTGGGCCTCTCGGAAAGAATCCGCCTTGAGCGGTGTACTGGGGCGTGACGCGTCCACTGACGAGCAGTGCGGCGCCGGCCAGAATGAACGCCACGATGGTAGCGAATTTGATCATGGCGAACCAGAACTCGAAGCGTCCGAAGGAGCTAACACTGCGCAAGTTGACCAGAAGAAGTAATGCCGAGAACACAAATACCCAGACTTCTCCTGGCACAGCGGGAAGCCAGTAAGTCATGTATGTAGCAGAAGCGACCAGTTCGGCGCCAATCGAGAATGCAATCGAGGCCCAGTATCCCGCGCGGCAGAGAAAACCCAAATATTGATTGAGATAAAGTTCGCCGTAGACGCCGAATGATCCGGCCGACGGATGCACGCTGGCCAGTTCGCCAAGAGCCATAGCTACGGTGTAGGCGATGAAGGCCGCTACGAGGTAGCTGAGGATCACACTGGGGCCGGCGATCTCGAGGGCCGCCGCAGAGCCGAGAAGAAGTCCGGTTCCGATCGAGCCGCCGACGGCGACCATCGTCATTTGTCCGGCAGTGAGCTGATGGTGGAGACCTTGCTCCTGGATCTCCGGGACGGTGGGACTTAGAGGCATGCGGCACGATAACAAAAGCGGGTGAATTCTCCCAAATGCACTCAGCAGTTAAAGCGGCTCTTTTTTAGGGGCTAGGGGAACCTGCTAAGCCGTGTACCTGATGCGAACCGAGACATTTCAAAACGCGAACGAGTACTTTCGTAATCGGCCTCTCTCCCTTACTGATTGCTGGGTCCGGAAGCGGCTCCTAGAATCGAAGCAGCAGCACTCTGCCCAGAATCTACCCATGTCCGAGACCACAAAGCGTACCGACCGGGCCGAACTAAACAGGCGCATAGAGCGTTCGGAAAAGCTGTTGCAGAAGGGGAAGGCGGCCGAAGCGCTGGAAGAATATCTGCTGGTATTGCGCGACGATCCGGAAAACGACACAGTGCGGCAACTCGCGGCGGATTTGTGTCTGTCACAGAATCGAAATCGCGATGCGGTTCGGTTGTTGGGTGAATTGTTCGAGCGCCAGGTGAACGGCGGTGACGCGACGCGGGCCAGCCTGACCTACAAAAAGTTGGCGCGGCACGGCAATCCGACATGGGAGCAGAAATTTCGCTTCGGGCAGTTGCTGGAAGGATCAAACAAAAAATTGGCTATCGGCACCTATGAATCCGCGTTGAGCGATCTGTCCAAGCTTGAGAACAAGAAGGGCGCGCTACAAGTGTTGGGCCGCGTGGTGGCCCTGGAGCCCGTGCAAGGGAATTTTCTCCGGATGGCAGAACTATCGTCAGAAGTGGGAGAGAGTAAAGCGGCGGCTGAAGCGTTCAAGCATCTGGCGCAGCTTGCGACCGCCGCCAGCGAAGATCCGTCGCAGTGGTATGAGCGCGCGTATCAGGAAGACTCCTCCGACGAAGAGATCGCGCTGGCTTATGGCAAGAGCTTGCTGGGGCAGGGTCAGGTGGGAGCCGCGATTTTTATTCTCGAGCCGCAGGTGAATGCGGGGAAGAATTCTCCCGAGCTGCGAGATATTTATGCCGAAGCACTGCTGGCGGCGGGCCGCTATGGGGAGGCAGAGCCACTGGTGTGGCAGTTGTTCGAACAAAATCCTACCCGCATGCAGCAGGTTACGGGACTGATTGGACAGTTGCTGGAGGCGGAGCTGGATGAGACTGCGGTCGCGCTCGCCAGAAAACTTGGACAGTTTCAGGCGAAGCGCGGTGAACGGCGGCAGTTCCTGGCGCTGATGCAGGATCTTATGGCGGAGCGCCGGTCGTCCTCTGCGATGCTGGAATTTCTCAGCGAGCTGTTCAATGCGGCGAACCGGGAAGGCGACTATTCCCAGACTCTGCTGAAGTTATTCGATCTCTATTGCAGCACCGGGGATTTCGCCAAGGCTGCCGAATGCCTGGACCGGGCCGCGGAGGTAGATCCGTACGAGCCTGGCCACGGCAAGCGCCTGGAGATGTTAAACGGCAACATAGACGATGGTAAGTTCAAGGCGATCGCATCGCGATTCACTGCGTCAGCTCCAACAGCCGCCGAAGCAGCGATTGAGCACGAAGCTACTCTGGGGGCTTCGACATTGCAGGATCTGATGCTGCAGGCGGAGATTCTAGTGCAGTACGGAATGCGCAACAAGGCGGTCGAGCGCCTGCAAAGGATTCAGGAACTGTTTCCGCGCGAAGAGGAGAAGAACGAAGATCTGCAACGTCTTTACCTGGCAGCGGGGATGACGCCCGCCTACGCCGGGTCGACTCCGTTGCCGGCGGCGGCTTCGGCATCGGCACCAGCCGCAAGCGCAGCAGCCCCCGCAACGGCCGCCGCGCACGATCCGGCTGCGGAGATGCGCAATGTTACTCGCGTGGCGGAAATTACCCGCAAACTGTATCACCAGGGCACAGCACCAGCCGTGCTGACAACGGCGGTCAACGAAATTGGCGGACACTGGGAAGTGTCCCGCTGCGTGGCGTTGATGCGTACCCCTGGCTCTGCGCCGACAGCCATGCAGGAGTTCTGCGGCAAAGGAGCAAAGGCGGGGGACTCCAAGACAGTTCGGGAAGTGATGATTGCGCTGCAGGACTTGTGCACGAGTGACCCCGTTATCATCGCTGACGCGCAGAAGGGGCCGGAGCTGCAAAGTGCGCGCAAGGCGGTGGTAGAGCTGGGTGCCACGACAGTGCTGGCGCTGCCATTGAGTAATGGCGAGGATTACGTCGGCGTTCTGGCATTGCTTCATAATAAGCCGCGGAACTGGCCACATACGGATGCCGTGGTGCTGAAGACGCTGGCCGATCAGATGGTGATTGCGCTGAATAACGCTGGTCTGCGCCGGTTGGTCAAGAATCTTTCGGTTACGGAAGAGAAGTCCGGTCTGCTCAAGCGCGGATCTTATCTGGACTTGTTGCTGGCGGAAAGCAAGCGCGCAGTGCAGAATGCTGCGCCGCTATCCGTGCTCCTGTTGCAATTTGGGCGCAGCGCAGCGCTGATCAAGGAATATGGCGAGGCCGCCGTGGAAAGCGCGATGGATAAGATTGGACAGCAGTTCGCCGCCAACATCCGGACCAACGACTTGGCGTTCCGGTACGACACTACGACCATCGCGATCATCCTTGGGGATACGGCGGAAAAAGAAGCGACAATGGCGCTCGAGAAATTGCGAAAGATTATTGCCGGAGTGCGCCTGCCGGCGAAAGATGGGTCCGAAAAAGGCCATGCCATGGAGTTTTCCGCGGGATTGGCGGAGGCGGTGGTGAAGGATAGCTATGATCCCATCGACATTGTGACGGAAGTGATCAACCGCGCCGAGCATGCGCTGGCGACTTCGCTGGTGCAGGGGCCGGGGAAAGTTGTGGCATTGGGGGCGGCGCTGGCCGCGGGAGCAGTGGCGTAGGGCCAAGCACAATATTTGGCGTTGTTAGCGGCTCTTGCCCGCCGACTTTGGATGCATTTCAAGTTTCCACCCTAGTTCTTTTGCCGACCTGCGAACCTGGTCTTCCTTGGCCTGACGCAATCGCGCATCATCCGCGGGATCTCGTCTCTGATGCTCATCAACCGAATCTGCTTCAACGATATTGATTTGAATCTTGTCGCCTACGGCGAGGCTTTTTTGGCTTATCCATGACACATGATTGCCCTCAGGATTGATGAGGCCTCCCATGTTGAGAAACAGACTTTCATTTCTTGTGCCGGTGGACATCGTCGTTGCAGCCCAACTCACAATCGCCGACAATACGCCACTGTCACCAGTGCCCGCCCGGCACAGTTTATCGTCGTTTAAGTAAATATCGAATGCAATCATAGGGATAGAATTTTACCGACTGGCGATTAGAATGCAATGCTGCGGTGGTCAAAGCTCCTCGCACGCTGCTAAACTAACCAGTTTAACGATTCATTTTTAATCCGCTCTGAGTACGCGATCTAGCAGGAAAATCATGATGAAACCGGGTGATATTGCCATTGTCAGCGGGGCGCGAACGCCCTTTGGCCGCTATTGCGGAAAGTTGAAGGATTTTACCGCGCAGGAACTGGGCGCGGTTGCTGCCAAGGGTGCAATGGAGCGGGCGTCGGTTGACCCGAAAGAAGTTGACCATGCCGTGTTTGGCAACGCGCAGCAGACTTCGGGCGATGCGCTGTATGGGGCGCGGCACGTGGGATTGCGGGCGGGGCTGCCGATTGAGGTCCCGGCGCTGACCGTGAACCGGCTGTGCGGCTCGGGGATGCAGGCGATTATCAATGCGGCGCAGATGATTCAGTTAGAGGAAGCGAAGATTGTGCTGGCGGGCGGTATGGAGGCCATGTCGCAGGCTCCTTTTGTGATTCGCGGGCGCGATGGATTTACGCTGTCGCCGGGCGGAAAGCTTGAAGATTCCCTGATGGTGGCGCTGCTCGACAGTTATTGCGGATCGTACATGGCGAATACGGCGGAGTTGTACGGTTCACAACACGGCATCACGCGGCAGATGCAAGATGAATTTTCCCTGCGCTCGCAGCAGAAGGCCGATGCAGCCTACAAAGAAGGACGTATTCAGGAAGAGTTGGTTCCAGTTGCTTTACGCAGTGCCAAGGGCGAGCCTACG
Organism: Candidatus Sulfotelmatobacter sp.; assembly: GCA_025462865.1. GTDB lineage: Bacteria > Acidobacteriota > Terriglobia > Terriglobales > Acidobacteriaceae > Sulfotelmatobacter. The sequence continues at coordinate 96,901 of JAOAPI010000123.1, forward strand.
GGAGAGTCTCTAACGGAAGATGATCACCGCCGTCCGCAGACCACGATGGAAGGGCTGGGGAAGCTGAAGGCGGCATTCGGTAAGAATGGGACAGTCACGGCGGGCAATGCGAGTGGAATTGTCGATGGCGCCGCGGCGGTGATCCTGATGTCGATGGATATGGCGCGCAAGCGAAATCTGCTGCCACTGGGCCGAATTGTGAGCTGGGGCGTTGCCGGGGTAGAACCGAAAATTATGGGGAGTGGTCCGGTGCCGGCGACGAAGATCGCATTGCAGAAGGCTGGGTTGTCGCTCGACTATCTCGATCTGATCGAAGTGAATGAGGCGTTTGCGGCGCAGTATCTGGCAGTAGAAAAAGAGCTGGGCCTGGATCGCGAAAAGGTAAATGTCAATGGTGGGGCGATTGCGCTGGGACATCCGCTGGGAGCGACCGGAACGCGGTTGGTGATTACGCTGCTGTATGAATTGCGGCGGCGGAAGAAGAAGTATGGGCTGGCTACGGCTTGCATCGGCGGCGGGCAGGGGATCGCGATGATTGTGGAGACGCTACTGAATTTTTAGCCACGGGTTTTCACGGATTCGCACGGACGGGAAGGGCGAACCTTTAAATCTTTGCTCTTAGATTTCTAGATCCGTGAAAATCCGTGTGATCCGTGGCTATGTCTTGGAGTCATTATGGAAATTAAGAAGGTAGGGGTTCTCGGTTGTGGCCTGATGGGTTCCGGCATCGCACAGGTTTGCGCGACGGCTGGATTCGATGTGACCGCGCTTGAAGTTGAACAGAAATATCTCGACAAGGGTTTTGCTGGGATCGAGAAATCTTTAGCTAAGTTTGCCGAGCGTCCACCGGAGAAGGGCGGGATCACGGCCCAGCAGAAAGACGCGATCCGTGCGAGGCTCAAGGGCACTACGAACAAGGCCGACCTGGCGGATTGCGACATTATCATTGAGGCCATCATCGAGAACGTGGAAGAGAAGAAGAAGATGTATGCGTCGCTCGACAGTGTCGTGAAGAAAGACTCGATCTTCGCCTCGAATACGTCTTCGATTTCGGTGACCGAGCTTTTGACTGCTGTCAAGCGGCCAGAGCGTTTCATCGGCCTACACTTTTTTAATCCCGTGCCGTTAATGAAGCTGGTGGAAGTGGTGCGCACGATTGCGACGGCCGACGACGTTTACCAGACCGCTTATGAGTTCGGGAAGCAGCTGGGCAAGGTTCCGGTGCGCACGTCGGATAAGACGGGATTTATCGTCAACCGGCTGCTGGTGCCGTATCTGCTCGATGCCATCCGTTCGTACGAAGAAGGCGTCGGATCGATTGAGGACATCGACAACGCGATGAAGCTGGGATGCGGCTATCCCATGGGGCCGTTCACGCTGCTCGACTTTGTCGGGCTTGACACCACGTATTACATCACGCAGGTGATGTATGACGAATTCAAGGAGCGGCGGTTTGCATCGCCTCCGCTGCTGAAGCGGCTGGTTATGGCCGGATGGTACGGGAAGAAGACTGGGAAAGGGTTCTACGATTATTCGGACCCGAACAGTCCCAAGGCGAATAAACTGTAGGATCGATCACCCTAAGATTGAGCTCCATGGAGAGACGGAGAAAAACCGATCAGGTGCCCGGCGATGTCGAATCTTATCGGCGTGCCTGGCGAAGCTACGTGGCGCGACGGAACCTTGTCGTAGTGCTCTTTCTCAGTTTTCTATTTCTGGGCTTGATGATCGGAAAGCTGAAGTTAGGAGAGCGCGCCGATTTCGTGATCCTACTTGCCTGGATCGGAGTGTATCTGGCTGGCGCATGGTGGCTCACCGAGTGGAGGTGTCCGCGGTGCGGCAAGATCTTCGGCAATCGGCTGTGGACGCAGCGCTGTATCAGTTGCGATTTAAGCAAAGAGGAAGTGGCGGCCGTGGTGCACGGAAGAACACTTACTAGATAAAAATCTTTGCCACGGGTTCGCACGGATCAACACGGATTTACGCTGAGGCCCAGAAGGGTTTGATCCGTACCATCCGCGTGAATCCGCGGCGGACCTAATTTATGAGTTTCGAAAACATACTTCTCGAAAAGAAGAACGGGATTGCCTACGTCACCGTGAACCGGCCGAAGGTGCTCAACGCGCTGAACATGGCCACCATGGAGGACTTGCGGGCTGGATTTCACGACATCAAAAATCATGCTGCGATACGCGTGGTTATTCTTACCGGCGCGGGCGAGAAAGCGTTCATCGCTGGAGCCGATATTGGCGAACTGGCTAAAAATGACGCGGTTGCCGCCAAGGAATATACGCACCGCGGACAGAATGTTCTGAACTTGATTGAGAATCTGGGGAAGCCGGTGATCGCGTGCATCAACGGATTTGCTCTGGGCGGCGGATGCGAGATTGCATTGGCTTGCACGATGCGGCTGGCCAGCGAGAATGCCAAGTTCGGGCAGCCTGAGGTGAAGCTTGGGATTATTCCTGGATATGGCGGAACGCAGCGGCTGCCGCGCTTGGTGGGAAAGGGAATCGCAATGCAGATGGTGCTGGCGGGCGAGACGATAACAGCGCAGGAAGCCCATCGCATTGGACTGGTGAATGAAGTCACCGTAACGGCTGAGTTGATTCCGCGGGCGGAAGCGATTGCGGCGAAGATTATCGCGAACGCTCCGCTGGCCGTGCAGTATGCGATGGAGGCCGTCAACAGAGGCATGGAGATGACCTTGAGCGAGGGTTTGTATCTGGAGGCCGTATTGTTTGCCGTTGCATGTGCGACGGAGGATAAGAAGGAAGGGACTACGGCGTTTTTGGAGAAGCGGGCAGCGGTGTTTAAGGGAAAGTAAGTCAAAGGCTTTAACACAGAGGACACAGAGAACATAGAGGACACAGGGTACGGCTACGGAGAAGAGCCACGAAAGAGAAACTGAAAATTGAGCGGCTCCCTGCTGCTTTGATTCCTGTACTTCAGGGTGACCTTGGTGGTGCTGGAATGTGTTTTGCTGTTGTCGTCTCCCGGTTCAACTCCTTTATTACAGAACGGCTCTTGCTAAGCGCAATCGACGCGCTCCTGCAGGCAGGGGCAAAGAAAAAAGATATCGATGTCGTGCGGGTGCCGGGCGCATTTGAGATTCCCTTGGCGGCTCGGAAACTTGCAGAGACGAAGAAGTACGATGCCATTATCTGCCTCGGCTGCTTGTTACGTGGCGATACGGCGCACTATGACGTGATTGTGAATGAAGTGACGCGGGGGGTTGGACAGTCGGCGCAGGAGACTGGTGTGCCTCATGCTTTCGGCGTGCTCACTTGCGAGACACTGGAGCAGGCCATCGATCGGGCCGGGCTGAAGATGGGCAACAAGGGATTTGAGGCGGCGCTGGCGGCTGTGGAGATGGCGTCGTTGAAAGCGGCTATCAGCCGTCAGCCGTCAGCCGTCAGCAAAAAAAAGCAGGTTCCTCGCTCCGCGAGGAATGACAAGCCTAAGAATCGGAATGACAAACCTAAGAAGAAGACCACGAAGACGAAGCGCAAATAATCCCTTCTCTGAAGTAAACTGAAATCGACCACTTCCATCTCTATTTTCTTATGGGTACACGCCGTAAATCACGCGAACTGGTTCTGCAGATGCTCTTCCAGGCAGACATGGGCAAGCAGACCATCGACCATGTGCAGCGCACGTTTTGGGCCGAGCATGCATCAGCCAGCGCCGAGGTTCGCGGGTTCGCGGATGATTTGTTTCGTGTGGCCACCGATCGCGGCGTCGAGATTGATAAGCTGATCGAAGGTCACGCCGAGCATTGGCGAATGGAACGCATGGCGGCGGTGGATCGTAATCTGTTGCGCGCTGGCGTGGCGGAGTTTTTGGGATATCCCGAAACACCACGGGCCGTCATTATTAATGAAGCGCTCGAGATTGCTCGAAAATTTTCCAGTCCAGAGTCGGTGCAGTTCGTGAACGGCGTGCTCGACAGTGTGGCCAAGGATCTGGGAAAGACCGCGTAGGTGCGTTCGCTACCGCAGCAGGTAAAGCCGCTTCCATTTTTTCCACTCAACGCACTTCTGAAACCGCCGCTCCCCCACTCACGCTCCTACGGTTTGACCGCCACCAAATTCAAAGCGCAATTATTTCCCGTGAAACAGAAATCATTGTTGGAGTTCGGAAGTGCAATAAAGGAAGTCTGATTCTGGTCGAGCCCAGTCGCCGTGTTTAATTCATGCAGCAAGCCGTCGGAGCCGGCGACGTAGATCAGTGATCCATCTGCAGCCGCGTCCGCGGCGACGGGATTCGCGCCATTCACGAGCTGGATTCTGGACACCGTACCAGTGTTGAAGGAATAAATCAGCACTCCGAAATCGGTAGTGACGATGTACACCTGGCTGGTATCGGGTGACAGGAAAAAGTTGATGGGGTGAAAGGTACCGTAGCCAATATTGATATGAACGGGCTCAAAAGGTACGGGAGCATTCGTGGCGGTTTGGGCCAGGACGATGGGGCGCGGACAAAGAGTGGTGAGCGTAAGCGGTCCGGCAGGCAACGGCAAGGGTAGCAGAGACGTGTTAGTTGCGATGATGTCGATACCCGTGTTATCGAGTCCGAAGAAAAAATCGAGGCCATCGGTTTGGAGAGGAATCGGAACAGTTAGGTTGCCCATGGGAACGTCGCCTGCAGGAATCATCTTCAGGAACAACGGAGGGCCGGGCAGCCCAGTTCCGGTTACAGCAAGATTGACCGCAGAATTGTCACAGGTGTTGCGGATAGCCAAAGTGGCCGGCGAATTTCCGCCTGCTAGCAAGGCAAAAGACCCGGTGGAATTAAAAGCAATCGAAGTCGCGGGAGCAGCCAGCGGGTAGGTTTGCAGGGATTGCAGTGTCGAATAGACATACAGAGTATTCCCACCATTGCCGAGAATGAAAGACTTCAAACCGTCCGGCGAAATTGCGGCCGCAATTGCACTGTTAATATTCAGTGCCGTAGTGGACGACGGCAACGAACTGACGACATATACCTGATTCGGCGTGGAAACTGTATCCGAAAAAATGGCGCTGCTGCCATTTGAAGAGACCGCGATTACCTTGCCCGTGACCAGACCCAGAGTAGTGCCTGACGCTGGCAATGAAGCAAATGGACTGGTACTGCCTCCGAAGTTGCCGGGACTTATAACGAAAGCGCCGAACTGGCTACCCGCGAATGCTCTATCTCCCGTTGCGTCGAACATGAGCGAATTCGGGGGTGCCGGCATTTGCGCGGCACTGCCCGAAAGACTGGTGGCAGTTGACGCGTTATAAAGTCCCACCGTGCAGAAGGCGGAGCCCGCACAATCCTGAGTAGTTGCCAGCACACTGGTCGAAACAGGCGCGCCAGTTACCAATCCCGAAATCGCAGTAATTGGATATACCGGCCCGGGAATGAAGATGGAGCCAAGAGGATATGCCGCGGGGTTCAGGGGGAAACCAATGTTGCAAGTAGGCGGAGTGCAGGAAGCGCTGATGGCAGCGGTTCCGGGTTGAGGCGTACTAACGGCGCAGCTTTCGGTGCCTGCGGCACAGCTTGCGGAAATTGCGGCGGGAGAGGACGATACCCATGTCAGAGGGGCTTTGGGCACGACGCATCCTTGCACATCGACCGCAGTGGCCGTGATAGTTTCCGACGTTCCCTTGTTAACGGAGAAGCTTGTGACTCCGGAGCCTTGCGTTCCATTGGCCCCGACTTGCAACGCGATGCACTGAATCGGGCACGTCTCGAAGGTAAAGGGCTGGCTGAACACTCCAGAAGCCGAGGCCACTACTTGAGTCTGCCCTGGAGCGCCCGGGGAAACCGTTGCCTGATAGGTGGCCACGTTGATGTCGGTATTAACAAGCGGAGTCACTTTGATCACGCTGCCGTTTGCTTCGCTCCAGGTGAATGGACCAACCGAGGCGGTGACATCGGAACCCTGGCTGAAAGCGGTGGCCTGCAGAGTCTGAACCTGGTTTTGCGAAATGCAATGGTTGGCGGCATCGCTATTGAACTTAAGATTGCAGGCTGCCGGCAAAGCTACTTGTGATGGGCAGGCGGGAGGGGGAGAATTGACCGGAGGCGCAACGCTGATCTTAATGTTATCGATCGGCGGATGAATGAAGAACATGGTCGGAGGGCTAGTCGCGCCGAGAGCCGAGGCACTCACCTGCACGGTGCCAGTCCCGGCCGGAGTGCAAATCGAATAAAGCGGTGCATTCCAGACGCCGGCGCAAGCGAAACCGTTGGGAGCTATATCGAGGATTCCGGAATTGCTGGTGGCAAAGGTGAAGGCTGTCGAAATCGCAGCGCCAGAGGCGTTTTGCGCGCTCGCGGACAACAGTAGAGTGGCTCCCACCTGCATGGAAAAACTGTTGCTGGGATTCAGCGTGATCTTTCCCGGGAAGGGAGAGGGTCCGGGAGGTTTGCTGCCGCCGCACGCCGCTAAGAATAACAATAAGGAACTGGTGACAACCGCCCCCAAGCCTGCACCGAAACGCAAACTTCCCATGCATCCTCTCGTCGCCTCACGGTTGTAATCCATGGGCGGGCCGCTCAATGGAATGGAAAACTTTTAGTGTAGAGGCTGGAGACAGATTCAGCAAGCAAGCTCCGCAAACGCTCTCGGATGCTGGTCAGGCAATTCGCAAATGCCTTCATCGAAGAGCTTGCTGGCGAATCGCTCCGCTTTCGACAGTGGGATGCAAAAAGATGGGTTGACGATGTTTCGCCTCAGTTGCTATAGTTGTTTGGTTCCGCGAGTTCATCCTTAGCTTGTTGTGTGCTGTGAGTTCCGCAGAAGTTGTGCGGAGACTTGCGGCAGAGCTGTTGAGAAATGCGTTTCCGGTGATGTACAATAAAGATGTCGAGTAAGGTTCCGGAAATTTTTCCTCGCTGAAACGTTCCTGCGCTGCCTTTTGCCCTATCACGAGAGCTGCTTTCGCGTGTGAAGTGAAGCAAGTCGCGAAGCAGTTTGCGAAAGGATATGCAGGACAGAGCTGGCGATACGGAGCACTCCCGTAGTTTGGCCGGGTGCCACCGTCGACGGCGCAAATCAGATTGGGACCCAAGAATCTCTTTCCGCGATTCGTGTGCGGCGAGAAGCATGGCTGGGCGATTGTGCCCGCCAGTCCGGTTAGAACCGGAAAGCTGATGGCGTCTTGCGCTGCCTACGAGGGCGTGAGGTTTAGACGCGGTATGGGTTTCGATCAGCCGGGTTGGGATCAGCAACGTTTAGTTGGTCAGTATTTAAGGAGCGGCGAAGAGTGCCTACTTTTAATCAATTAGTAGCTCAAGGGCGGAAGCGGCCGCGGTATAAGACCGCCAGTCCGGCGCTTGAAGGATGTCCGCAGAAGCGCGGAGTTTGCACCCGCGTGTACACCCAAACGCCGAAAAAGCCGAACTCGGCGCTGCGTAAGGTCGCCCGTGTGCGACTGACCAACGGGATTGAGGTCACGACCTATATCCCTGGCGTTGGCCATAACCTGCAGGAGCACTCGATTGTGCTCATCCGCGGGGGTCGCGTGAAGGATCTGCCAGGCGTGCGGTATCACGTGATTCGCGGCACGCTGGACGCTGTGGGCGTCGCCGGCCGTCAGCAGGGACGTTCGAAATACGGCGCCAAGCGCGCGAAGAAGGGCTAAGAACTAAATGCCTCGTAAAGGACATACAGCAAAGCGAACCGTGCCAGCCGATGCCGTTTATGGCTCGAATCTGGTGACGAAGTTCATCAACTCGATGATGTGGCAGGGCAAGCGCTCTACCGCTGAGGGCATCTTTTATGAAGCCCTGACCAAAGTGCAGGAAAAGGGCGGCGACGAAGCGTTGAAGCTGTTCACTAAGGCTGTCGAGAATGCGAAGCCGTTACTCGAAGTGAAGACGCGACGCGTCGGTGGTGCCAACTATCAGGTGCCGGTGGAAGTGAATGCCGATCGGCGAACTTCGCTGGCCATTCGCTGGTTGCTGACGTATGCGCGCGGACGCGCAGAGCGCGGCATGGTCGACAAGTTGAGCAATGAGTTGCTGGACGCTGCCAATGGAAAGGGCGCGGCTATCAAGAAAAAAGAAGATGTACACCGCATGGCCGAAGCCAATAAGGCTTTCGCTCATTACCGGTGGTAGGAACGCAGAAGCTGATTTCGGAACCAGAAAGAGTTAGAGAGTCGTGCCTAGAACAGTCCCATTAGAACGCTGCAGGAACATCGGCATCATGGCCCACATCGACGCCGGTAAGACCACTACGACGGAGCGCATCCTTTTCTATACGGGAAAGACGCACCGCATCGGAGAGGTGCATGAAGGCACTGCGACCATGGACTGGATGGAGCAGGAGCAGGAGCGCGGGATCACGATTACATCCGCAGCGACGACCTGCACCTGGCGCGATATTCGCATTAACATTATTGACACACCCGGCCACGTGGATTTCACGGCCGAAGTTGAGCGCTCACTGCGTGTACTTGACGGCGCGGTCGCGGTTTTTGACGCGGTGCACGGCGTGCAGCCGCAGTCGGAAAAAGTCTGGCGCCAAGCCGATAAGTACGGCGTCCCAAGAATTTGTTTTATTAATAAGATCGATAAGATGGGCGCCGATTTCGAGCATGCTGTCGATACCATCCGCAAGAGGTTGAGCGCGAAGCCTGTCGCGATTCAGATTCCCATCGGCCAGGAAGATAAATTCAAGGGCGTAATTGATTTGATCAACATGAAGGCGATCGTGTGGGTAGACGACACGATGGGAGCCGAGTACGTCACCGAAGAGATTCCCGCTGATTTGAAGAAGAAAGCCGAAGCGTTCCATGCTCAGTTGGTCGAGAGCATTGCTGAGAACGATGACGAAATCCTGCACAAGTTTCTTGAAGGCGAAGAAATTACTGCCGATGAGTTGCGTGCGTCATTGCGCAAATCAACGATTGCGCTGAAAGTATTTCCGGTGGTGGTGGGAACGGCGTTCAAGAACAAGGGCATACAGCCGCTGCTGGATGCGGTGGTGGATTATCTGCCTTCGCCACTCGATGTGCCGGAAACCCACGGAACGAATCCCGACAAGGGCGAGACGATCATCCGCAAGGCCGACGACAAGGAACCGTTCTCGGCCCTGGCATTCAAGATTATGGCCGATCCGTTCGTCGGTCAGTTGACATTTATTCGTGTGTACTCAGGCCAGCTAAAAACCGGAGACTCTGTGCTAAACACGGGCCGGCGCAGGACTGAGCGCATTGGGCGTTTGCTCAAGATGCACGCCAACAAACGCGAGGAAATTAGCGAGATTCTGGCAGGTGATATTTGCGCTGCAGTTGGACTGAAGGGCGTTAGCACGGGCGATACGATTTGCAATGAAGATCATCCCATCGCGCTCGAAAATATTACGTTCGCGGTTCCCGTGATTTCGGTTGCGGTTGAACCCAAGACCAAAGCCGATCAGGAAAAAATGGGTATGGCCCTTGGCCGTCTCGCGCAGGAAGATCCCACGTTTAAGGTTCATACGGATCCGGACAGCGGGCAGACGATCATCAGCGGCATGGGCGAGCTTCATCTGGAAATCATCGTCGATCGCATGATGCGCGAGTACAAGGTTGAGGCCAATGTCGGCAAGCCGCAGGTGGCGTATCGCGAGACCATTCGCAAGCACTCCGAAGCGGAAGGCAAATACATTCGTCAGACGGGCGGCCGCGGCCAGTACGGGCACGCCAAGATCAGGCTGGATCCGCAGCCCGCGGGTACAGGTTACGAATTCGTGAACGATATCGTGGGCGGTTCAGTGCCGAAAGAATTCATCAAGCCGATCGATCAGGGAATTCAGGAAGCGCTCGAAGGCGGCATTCTCGCCGGCTATCCGATGGTCGATGTGAAGGCGACGCTTTACGACGGCAGCTATCACGACGTCGATTCGAACGAAATGGCATTCAAGATTGCCGGATCGATGGCGTTCAAAGAGGCTGCTCGCAAGGCTTCTCCGGTGTTGCTTGAGCCAGTGATGGCGGTTGAGGTAGTTACGCCGGAAGACTACGCCGGAGTAATTATGGGTGACCTGAGTTCGCGACGCGGACGTATTGAAGGCATGGAACACCGCGCCGGTTCACAGGTGATCAAGGCAATCGTTCCGCTGGCGGAGATGTTTGGCTACGCGACCCACATGCGTTCGTCGACGCAAGGCCGCGCCGAATACTCGATGCACTTCGCGCGCTATGAGGAGGCTCCACGATCCGTCGCGGAGGAAATCATCGCCAAGGTGCAGGGGACAGCGAAGTGACTGGACTCCCCGCGGTTCGTAGTTCATCGAAGATTTGTGGTTGCGGATGGCAGGCGGGCGGAGTTTGAAGCGGCTTTTGCGGTCGACGGAACATGGGCCACGCTTTTGTATCAGGCTGATGGATATCTGCTGACTGAGGTTTGGTGTGAGTCGCCGGAGTTGGCGCAGTATCGAGTAAAGGATTTCTGGAACTGGCACCGTAACTTCGAGAGTTTTAGGGCAAGGTTTCATGTGGAATGCGAGCGATTTGAGAATTGGGTTCGCGCCGATGGAATAGTTAAGAGCGAGCAACTGCTGGGCATGTACTACGAAGAGCTCGGTGGAGAAGACGAATCGGTTTTAACTTAGATTTGGCCGGCGGGACGCCGGCGGTACAAAGGAAGAATATGGCGAAAGAAAAATTTGATCGGAATAAGCCGCACTGCAACGTAGGGACGATTGGTCACATTGATCACGGCAAGACCACGTTGACGGCGGCTATCACCAAGGTTTTGTCGAAGCACAATCCGAAGAACATGTTCCGTTCTTTTGACAGCATCGATAACGCTCCGGAAGAAAAAGCGCGCGGAATTACGATTGCCACGGCGCACGTCGAGTATGAGACGGCGAACCGGCACTACGCGCACGTCGACTGCCCGGGCCACGCCGACTACATCAAGAACATGATTACGGGCGCGGCGCAGATGGATGGCGGCATTCTCGTAGTCGCGGCAACGGATGGTCCGATGCCGCAGACGCGCGAGCACGTACTGCTTGCCCGCCAGGTCGGCGTGCCGTATCTGGTTGTTGCGCTGAATAAGGTCGATGCGGTGGACGACCCTGAGTTGCTCGAGTTGGTGGAGTTGGAAGTCCGTGAGTTGCTGAAGAGCTACAAGTTCCCCGGCGACGATGTTCCCGTGGTACGGGTTTCGGCTCTGGGCGCGTTGAATGGCGAAGAAAAGTGGGAGAAGCAGATCGATGCGTTGATGGAGGCGGTCGACAAGAGCGTGCCGCAGCCGGCGCGCGAATTGGACAAGCCGTTCCTGATGCCGATTGAAGACATCTTCTCGATTCAGGGTCGCGGCACAGTGGTGACCGGGCGTATCGAGCGCGGCAAGGTGAAAGTGGGCGAGGAAGTGGAAATCGTCGGCTTCCGCGACACGCGCAAGACAGTCGTCACCGGCGTCGAAATGTTTAAGAAACAATTGGATGAAGGACTGGCGGGCGACAATGCTGGACTTTTGTTGCGCGGCATTGCGAAAGAAGATGTGGAGCGCGGCATGGTGCTGGCCAAGGGTGGATCAATCACTCCGCACACGAAGTTCAAGGCGGAAGTCTACATCCTGACCAAGGAAGAAGGTGGACGTCATACACCGTTCTTCAAGGGGTACCGTCCGCAGTTTTACTTGCGCACGACTGACGTGACAGGAGTGGCGGAATTGCCAGCTGGTACCGAGATGGTGATGCCGGGTGACAACGTCTCTCTCGTGATTGAACTGATCACGCCGGTGGCGATGGAGAAGGGTTTGCGGTTTGCTATTCGCGAAGGCGGGCACACAGTAGGCGCCGGAACGATTGCGGAGATTGTGCAGTAAAAGTTTTGAGCTAGAAGCTAATAGCTAAAAGCTGGTTTTCAGCGGCTTGCTTCCTGCCGCCAGTTCTTTCCTCTCGCAGAAAGCGGGAGGGGTAAAGAGAGTGAAACGTGATTGGAAAAGAAAGAATTCGCATCCGGTTGAAGGCTTACGACTACCGCATTCTGGATCAGTCGACGGGCGAGATTGTGGAAACCGCTCGCCGCACCGGAGCACAGATCGCGGGGCCGATTCCACTTCCCACGATGAAAAATAAATACTGCGTGCTGCGTTCGCCGCACGTGGATAAGAAATCGCGGGAGCAGTTCGAGATCCGCACCCACAAGCGCTTGCTCGATATTCTCGAGCCGACGCAGCAGACGGTGGATGCGCTGATGAAACTGGATCTGCCAGCGGGCGTAGATGTGGAGATCAAGGCATTCGGCAAGGAACATAAATAGCTTCTAGCTCCTGGCTGCTAGCTTCCAGCTACGGCCCGAGCTCTCAGCCAATAGACGTCGATTAATTCGACGAGCCAAGCTGGGTGGAGACGAAGATGGCGATACGAGTTACAGGAATTCTTGGCAAGAAGGTCGGCATGACGCAGCTGTTTGACTCGAAGGGCGACGTGCGCCCGGTCACGGTGCTGCAGGCTGGTCCTTGCGTGGTGACGCAGCACAAGCTCGCAATCAAGGACGGTTACGAAGCGGCCCAGATCGGCCTGGTCGAATTTGTGAAAGAGTCGCGACTGACTAAGCCGGCGCGCGGACATCTGGCGAAGAACAATCTTCCTCCGGTGAAGTTCATGCGCGAAGTGCCGCTTGAGTCGGACGGCGATGGGGATGGAGCGGTGAAGGTCGGCGACCGCGTACTGGTGGAGATTTTTGAAGGCGAAAAGTTTGTCGACATCGTGGGAGTCAGCAAGGGAAAGGGCTTCCAGGGTGTGGTGAAGCGGCATCACTTTGGCGGTGGTCCGAAATCACATGGATCGATGTTTCAAATTACCGGATCGATCGGCTCTTCGGCATTTCCTTCGCGCGTGTTCAAAGGAATGCGCATGTCGGGACATATGGGGCACGACCGCGTAACGCAGCGCAATCTGCGTGTGCTTGGCGTGGACAAGGATGAGAATCTGCTCGTCGTGGAAGGCAGTGTGCCGGGGCCGCAAGGCGGGTACATCGTTATCACGAAAGCGAAGAAGCCACCCAGAGAGCGTCGCGGATTTGCGGGATCGGCAACCGTTGATCCGTTGAAGGCGGCGAAGAGAGCGGCGAAGAAGGCGTAAAACCAGTGATCAGTGGCCAGTGGCCAGTGGTCAGAAATGCTAAAACCATGGCAACGATTGACATACACGATTTGAGCGGAAAGAAGGTTGGGACGTTCGATCTCGCCGATGAAATTTTCGGCGCGGTCAACGAAGACCTGATCTGGGAAGCGGTGAAACACTACCGCGCCGGGCAGCATCGCGGCACGCACGCGACCAAGGCCCGCTGGCAGGTTTCCGGTTCCGGCAAGAAGCTGTGGAAGCAGAAGGGCACGGGACGCGCCCGTATCGGCTCGATCCGCTCGCCACTGTGGCGCCACGGCGCGACGGTACACGGCCCGGTTCCGCGTTCCTATGACTATGCGTTTCCGCGCAAAAAGCTTCTGGGTGCGCTGCGCTCGGCGTTGGCGGCGAAGTTTGCCGATGGGAAGTTGACTATTGTGAATGCATTCGAGCTGAAGGACGGAAAGACGAAAGCGTTCCGGGCGACGCTGGATGCATTGAAAGTTGAATCAACGGTGCTGATTGTGGACGTTCCTAACTCGGGGAATCGAAATCTGCAGCTGAGCTCGCGAAATATCAAAGGGCTGGAGTTGATTCCGGGCAATGAGGTTCATCCGTATCATTTGCTGCGATATGATCGAGTGATTTTTTCTCATCCTGCGATTGAAAAGCTACAGATCACTCTAAAAGATAGTTTGCCGAAAAGTCAGCGCAAGGACGCTAAAGAAGAAGACGAAGGCGCGAAGAAGGCGTCGGCGGCTCCGCGCAAGCGTACGCGGCATGAAAAAGCGGCGGAGGTGGCCTGATGAAATCCGCATACCAGATCATTCGCCGTCCGGTGATCACCGAAAAAGGTTTAGCGATCAAGGAAAACCAGAACACGCTGGTGTTCCAGGTCGCACCCGGCGCGACGAAGACGGAAGTTAAGCAGGCAGTACAGACAATTTTCAAAGTGAAAGTTCATTCCGTTCGTACGGCAATGTACCCAGGGAAAGAACGGCGTCGGGGGAAGTTTGCCGGCTACCGTCCGGATTGGAAGAAGGCGTACGTTCGATTGCGGGCCGGCGAGAAGATGCCGGAATACGCCCAGAATTTGTAAAACGTTCGTTGATCCCTGGTCGTTAGTCATAAGGCAGACGAAAGGGACCAAGATGAATTGCGAACGACCAACGACTAACGACAGAATTACGAGCTGATTATGGCTATCAAGACATACAGACCGACAACGCAGACGTTGCGTTACCGCACGACGATCGTCAACGACGACATTACGACGAAGCATCCGCACAAGCCGCTGGTTGAAAAGAAGCAGCGCACGGGCGGACGCCGTAATTCTGGCGACATAACCAGTTGGCATCGCGGCGGCGGACACAAGCAGAAGCTGCGCATCATTGACTTCAAGCGCGAGAAGACAGGCATTCCAGCGACGGTGACGACGATTGAATACGACCCCAACCGCTCGGCGCGCATTGCGCTGCTGGCGTATGCCGATGGCGAGAAGCGTTACATTCTGCAGCCCGAAGGTTTGAAGGTGGGGCAGAAGGTTGTAAGCGGACCAGAGGCCGATATTCTGGTGGGCAATGCGTTGCCGCTGCGCAATATTCCGCCTGGCACTTCAATTCACAATTTGGAACTCAAGCCGGGCAAGGGCGCGCAGATGGTGCGCTCGGCTGGCGGAGCGGCGCAGCTCGTGGCCAAGGAATCCGATTACGCGTTAGTGAAGCTGCCTTCGGGCGAGACGCGGAAGATTTCACAGGATTGCATGGCGACCATCGGACAAGTTGGCAACCTCGATCACGAGAACATCACCATCGGCAAAGCGGGGCGGATGCGTTGGATGGGCTGGAAGCCTGTGAATCGCGGCGTTTCGATGAACCCAGTGGACCATCCGCACGGTGGCGGCGAGGGCAAGACGTCGGGCGGAAGACATCCGGTAACGCCGTGGGGTCAGCCGACGCGCGGGTACAAGACGCGGAACAATAAGCGCACGGATAAATTTATTGTGAACCGGCGAGGCAAGAAGTAGCGGCCAGGGGAAAGCAGGTTCCTCTGGGTCGCTTCGCGAGCCGTCGGAATGACAAGAGTTGGTTTGAGGTTGAAAACATTTTATGGCACGTTCAACAAAAAAAGGCGCGTTCGTGGATGGCTTCCTGATGTCGCGGGTCGAAGGCATGAATTCGCGCAACGAAAAGAAAGTTCTGCGCACCTGGTCGCGGCGCTCCACCGTAGTTCCTGAGATGGTGGGCCATACCATTGCGGTGCACAACGGCAAAAAGTTCATTCCGGTGTACGTAACGGAGAACATGGTCGGGCACAAGCTGGGCGAGTTCAGCTTCACGCGGAACTTCAAGGGCCACTCCATGCGGGCGGCGACGGAAGTGGCGGCGAAGCCGGCGGGCATTCCCGGAGGTCCGGGAGCAATTACTCCGTCAGCGCCATCGGCGCCGAAGGCATAAGAGGAGACGCAGATGGAATTTCGAGCAGAAATGCGTTACTTGCGAGTCTCGCCGCAGAAGGCGCGTCTGGTGCTGGAGTTGATCAAGGGCCGGAAGGTGGAAGAAGCACGCAACACGCTGCTGTTCACAAAGAAACGGGTGGCGGCGCATGTGGGCAAGCTGCTGCAATCGGCGCTGGACAACGCAAACTTTCTCAATGCCGAGAAAAATTTGGATGTCGATCTCGATAACTTGTATGTAAAGAATGCTATTGCGAACGACGGGCCGCGTATGAAGCGTATTCGTCCGGCGCCACAGGGGCGCGCGTTTCGCTACCAGCGGCGCATCTCGCATATCACGGTGATACTCGAGGAACGAGGTAACGGCACGGCGCACGCTTCAGGGCAGCCGCGACGGGCGGCGGTAAATACGGGTTCAACGAAGAGACGCGCTCCTGTAGCGAAGAAAGCGGGCGCGGGCAAGGCTGGTAAGAAAAAGGCAGCTGCGAAGTAAGGCAGCTGCGAAGTAAGGCAGCAACAGGTTTCTCACCCGCGCTTTGCGCGTGTTCGGAATGACAAGGTTTTTCGGGTTGATTTAGGAGAAGCAATGGGACAAAAAGTCCATCCTTATGGTTTCCGGCTCGGCTATACCAAGCCGTGGAAGTCGCGTTGGTTTGTGGAGCGCGACTACGACAAGCTGCTGTTTGAAGACATCAAGCTGAAGAATGAACTGAAAGACAAGCTGAAGTCGGCCGGTGTCAGCGCGATCGAGATTGAGCGCCCCGGCAACAAGCTGCGCATCATTATCAAGACGGCGCGGCCGGGAATTATTATCGGTCGCAAGGGCGCGGAGATCGACAAACTGAAGGGCGACTTGCAGAAGCGCACGTCGCGCGAGGTGTTTGTCGATATCCAGGAAGTGCACAAACCCGAACTTGATGCGCAACTGGTGTCGGAAGCGATTGCGCTGCAACTTGAAAAGCGCGTCGGATTCCGGCGGGCAATGCGCAAGGCTGTTGATTCGGCGCTGCGCTTCGGTTGCAAAGGCATTAAGGTTCGAGTGAGCGGACGGTTGAACGGAAACGAAATCGCGCGCTCCGAGTGGTACCTGCAGGGCCGTCTGCCGTTGCATACGCTGCGCGCCGACATCGAATACGGATTCTCGGAAGCCAGGACCACGTACGGTGTCATCGGTGTGAAGTGCTGGGTGTACAAAGGCGAAATTCTTCCAGCCAAAAAGAAGGAACAGCAGACAGGTGTGGGGGCGTTTTAAGGCGCTGCAGGCAGAGACGTTGCAAGCGACGTCTCTACGAGGGATTTTATTATGTTAATGCCAAAGAAAGTTAAGTACCGCAAGCAACAGCGCGGACGCATGACTGGCAAGGCCTGGCGCGGAAGCACGCTGGCGTTTGGGGATTTCGGGTTAAAAGTGCTTGAGCCCGGCTGGATCACCGATCGTCAGATTGAAGCCAGCCGCGTGGCGATGACTCGGTTCGTGAAACGCGGCGGGAAGATTTGGATCCGCGTGTTTCCCGATAAGCCGGTCACAAAGAAGCCGGCGGAAACTCGTATGGGCAAGGGCAAGGGCGCGCCCGATCACTGGGTTGCAGTAGTCCGTCCGGGGAAAATTTTGTTCGAGATGGAAGGGGTCACGATCGCGGATGCGACGGAGGCGATGCGGCTGGCGTCCCATAAACTGCCGCTTCGCACGACGTTGGTTAAGCGCGAGATGGCGCATTAAAAAACAGCCATCGGCTTTCAGTCGTCAGCTATCAATAAAAGCGACGGATGGAAAGCCGAGAGCTGAGAGCTGAGAGCTACTTATGAAGGCAGATAAAGTCAGGAACTTAACCGACGCGGAGCTGCAGCACCAGGGGCAGGATCTTGCGGACCAGTTGTTCAAGCTGAAGTTTCAGCTGAATATGGGACAGAATGAAAGCCTGAAGAAGATTCGCGGGCTGCGCAAGGATATTGCACGCGTCAACACAATTTTAAGCGAGCGCACACGTGCCGCCGCAACGGAGAAACGATAATGGCGCAAACCGCAAGCGGAAAGTCCGCGACGCCGGAAAACGAAAAAGCGCAGGGCCGCCGCAAAGAAGTGGTGGGAGAAGTGGTCGCCAATCGCATGCAAAAGACCATCGTAGTCAAGGTGACGCGTAAGAAGGCGCATCCCTTTTACGGCCGCGTGGTGGCGCGCAACAAGAAGTTTTACGCGCACGACGAGAAAAACGAGGCTCATGTGGGCGATGTGGTGCGGATCGAAGAAACGCGTCCGCTCTCAAAATTGAAGCGCTGGAAACTGAAAGACATTGTGCGCAAGACGACGCTGGTGCCGGAAGTCGCGCTGGAGCAGGACAGCAAGTAGCGTATCGGGATTGATCGAGGGAGACTGAAGCCATGGCTGTGATGATGAGAAGCATGCTGGAGGTCGCCGACAATTCCGGCGCCCGCAAGCTGCAGATGATTCTGCCGCTCGGCGGGTCCACCGGTTTGAATGCCGGCCTGGGCGACATAATCACCGCTGCGGTGAAAGAAGCCGCGCCTGATGGGCAGGTGCAAAAGGGCAAAGTGGTGAAGGCGGTCATCGTGCGCACGCGCAAGGAACACCGGCGCCGCGATGGAACCTATATCCGCTTCGACCAGAACGCCGCAGTATTGATTAACGATGCCGGCGAGCCGGTCGGGACACGCGTTTTTGGTCCTGTGGCCCGCGAGTTGCGCGAGCGGAAATTTTTAAAGATTGTTTCGCTGGCGCCGGAAGTAATTTAAGGCAATTTGTAATGTGGTAATCGGGTAATTTGGCAATTGAAATCCAAGTCAGGCGATTGTTTGGCTCTTAAATTACAAAATTACCAAATTACACAATTACGAAATCAGGATTTATGAGAACTGTCAGCACAGAACATAAGCGAGTGGATATCCGCCGCAACGATAACGTGAAAGTCATCACGGGGCGGGACAAGGGCAAGGAAGGACGCGTTCTGCGCGTGTTTCCGAACGATGCCAAGCTGCTGGTCGAGCATGTGATGATCGTGAAAAAGCACGTGCGACCGAATCCGCAGCGCAACATCAAGGGGGGAATCGCCGAGCAGGAAAGCCGGATCGCCATTTCCAACGTTCAATTGGTTTGCCCGAGCTGCGGCCCGGTGCGCATCGGACACGAGATGCGCGGGGATCGCAAAGTGCGGGTATGCAGGAAGTGCGGAACGACGCTGGATAAGTAAGCTGGGCAGCATTAGTAACCATTTAGTCTCACGCAGCGGTATACGTAAGAAAAGCTAAAAGCTTCTTACAATCCGAAACCGTGAGAGAGAGTTGAAGAGACGCGATGGCACGAGACAAAGATAGGAAGGGCTCGAAGGATTCGTCGCAGGAGCAGAAGGCTCCTGCACAAGCGCAACACAGCGCCAAGGAGCGGCCACGGCTGCGCACGCGCTTTGACAAAGAGGTAGCGCCTGCATTGTTGAAGGAACTCGAACTCAACAATGCGATGGCGGTTCCGCGACTCAATAAGATCGTGGTCAACATGGGTATGGGTGAGGCCACGCAGAACTCGAAGATCCTCGATCCGGCGGTAAATGAGCTGGGCCAGATCACCGGCCAGAAGCCGATCGTTACCAAAGCGAAGAAGTCGATTGCGGCTTTCAAGGTTCGTGAAGGGCAGGCTATCGGAACCATGGTGACGCTGCGCGGCGACCGCATGTACGAATTTTTCGATCGCCTGGTGAGTATTGTTCTGCCTCGGGTGCGCGACTTCAAGGGAGTGTCAACCAAGTCGTTCGATGGGCGCGGCAATTACACGCTTGGATTGCACGACCAGTTGATCTTCCCGGAGATTTCTTACGAGAAGGTCGACAAGCTGAAGGGCATGAACGTCACGATCGTGACCACGGCGGCAAACGACAACCAGGCGCGCACGCTGCTGAAGCACTTGGGCATGCCGTTTCGGACACAGTAAGTTTTTAAGGTTTCTGGCTCAACAATAAATTGTCTTAAGGAATGCATGACTACTGCAAAACGAGTTAAAGACGCGAAGATTGAAAAAAAGTTTGAGGTTGCGCGGAATAACAAGGAAAAGACTCCCAAGTTTTCCTCGCGCCGGCACAACCGGTGTAAGTTATGCGGACGCCCGCGGGCTTATCTGCGCAAGTTCGGCCTATGCCGCTTGTGCTTCCGCGGTCTGGCTCTGCGCGGCGAGATTCCGGGAGTCGCGAAGTCTTCGTGGTAGCGCGTCAGTCGTTGGCCGATGGTCGTTAGTCGTTCGGTCAATGGCGAGAGGTAGTAAGGCTGCAATGAGCCGCTGCAGGTTCTCCGCTGAACGCGGAGCGAACGGGTGGCGAGAGGAGAAGCAAACGATGAGGTTGACCGATCCGGTCGCAGATATGCTGACGAGGGTGCGTAACGCGCTACAGGCGCGGCACCAGAAGGTGGACGTTCCGGCCTCGCGGCTGAAGGTGGAAATAGCACGCATTCTGAAGGAAGAGGGTTACATCTCGAACTTCAAAGCCACTGATGAAGAGGGCCACAAAGTCATCCGGATTTACTTGAAATATGGCGCGCATAACGAGGCGGCGATTTCAAAGGCGGAGCGCGTGTCGCGCCCGGGATGCCGGGTCTACGTGCGACGAAGTGAGATCCCCCGAGTGCTGGGCGGAATGGGAATCAACATTCTGACCACGCCGCGGGGAGTGATGACCGGACGCCAGGCACGCAAGGAAGGCGTGGGCGGCGAACTGTTGTGCGAGATCTGGTAAGGCAGCTTCTGGCTACTAGCTTCTGGCTGCTAGCTAGAAACTTACGAGGGAGCGGATTGAACCCCGTAACTGGAGTGCGAAGTTGACGCCGAAAATCAAAGCCTGGCTAAAGAAGCTAGGAGCTAAGAGCTAGAAGCTTATGTCACGAATTGGAAAAAAGCCGATCCCGATCCCCAAAGGGGTGACGGTCAAATTTGAAGGCAACACGGTATTGGTGCAGGGGCCAAAGGGCAAGCTGGATACTCCCCTTCCCAACGGCATCAAGGTGGAACAAAAAGACGGGAATCTCGTTGCCATTCGCGAGAACGACTCGCAAGCGGCGGTGCACGGACTGGCACGCGCCCTGGTCAACAACGCAGTAGAAGGCGTGACCAAGGGATGGACACGCGACCTGGAAATTGTCGGCATCGGTTATCGCGCTGAGATGAAGGGCAAAGGGATGATCGTGTTCAACCTCGGATATTCGCATCCCATCGAGTACCCGTTGCCGACGGGCGTGGATGCCGCGGTCGATCCTAAGCAGACGAAGATTTCCCTGACCGGAATCGATCGTCAACAGGTGGGGCAGGTCGCCGCGGAAATGCGCTCGCTGCGTCCGCCGGATCCTTACAAGAATAAAGGCGTGCGGTATGCAGGCGAGAGGCTGAAGAAGAAAGTCGGCAAGACCGGAGCGAAGTAACCCGTCGGTAGTCCTTGGTAGTTAGTCGCTAGCCAAGGCGATGGGGACACAGTGGTGAATTTAGTCTTTGGCTAACGCCCAACGACTAGCGACCAAGGACGGGTTTCCATGTTTACTAAGAAATCGAAGAATCAGAAGCGCGGACATATTCACGACCGCATCCGCAAGAAGATGCAGGGTACGGCGGAACGTCCGCGACTGAATGTTTATCGATCGCTGAACCATATTTATGTGCAAGTAATCGACGACTTACACGGTCAGACGCTGGTTTCGGCCAGTTCAGCCGAAGGAAAAAAAGAAGATCGGAAGACCGGTGGCAACGTCGCGGCAGCGAAGGCTTTGGGTACAACCATTGCTGAGCGCGCCAAAGCCAAGGGCGTCAAGAAAGTGGTATTTGACCGCGGCGGCTACATTTATCACGGCCGTGTGAAGGCGCTCGCGGATGCGGCGCGCGAAGCAGGATTGCAGTTTTAAAAGAAGCTTCCAGCTTCTAGCTACTAGCCCAACCCGGTTCGAATTGGGGGCCAGAAGCGAGAAGCCAAAAGCTAGAAGCTAGGTTTAACAATGCCAACAGTAATCAAGAAGCTCGATGCGAATTCGTATCAGTTGAAGGACCAGGTTGTTGCCATCAACCGCGTCACCAAAGTGGTGAAGGGCGGCAAGAATCTGTCCTTCGCCGCGCTGGTGGTGGTCGGCGATCCGTCGGCAGCAGTAGTGGGACATGGCGCCGGAAAAGCCAAGGAAGTTCCCCAGGCCATTCGCAAAGCGATCGAATCGGCGAAGAAGAACCTGATCAAGGTGAACCTGACGCAGACTTCGATTCCGCACCTGATTCTGGGGCGCTATGGCTCTGGCAAAGTGCTGCTGAAGCCGGCACCGGAAGGCACAGGAGTGATTGCCGGTGGCGCAGTACGGGCGGTGATGACTTCGGTGGGAATTCAGAATGTACTGACCAAGTCGATTGGGACGACCAACCCGCACAACGTGATCAAGGCAACGTTCGACGCACTGCGACATTTGAAGAGCCGCGAAAGCGTTGCCGCGATGCGCGGCAAGACAGTGCAAGAGCTTTAACGATTAGCGGGCACCCAGTGCCTAGAAGACCTGGACCGCGTGAGATTGAGGAATTAGCGAATGACGACTAAAAAGCCAAAGGCGGTTAGCGGCAAGATTCACTTGAAGTGGGTGCGTTCCGCTATCTGCGCCCCGGTGAAACAGAAGCTGGTGGTCAAGGGGTTGGGTTTCACGCGGCTGAATCAAGTAATCGAACGGCCGGACAATCCGGCAATTCGCGGGATGGTGGCGAAGGTCCCGCATCTGGTTGAGATTTTGCAGGGCTAGGCGGCAAATCATGAATTTATCCAATATTCGAGCACCGAAGAAGGCGTCGGAAAAGCGTAAGCGCGTGGGGCGCGGTATGGGTTCCGGCATGGGCAAGACGTCTACACGTGGACACAAAGGTCAACGCTCGCGCACTGGTATGCGACTGATCCGCGGCTTTGAAGGCGGCCAGATGCCTCTGCACCGCAGGATGCCGAAGCGCGGCTTTACCAACATCTTCCGCAAGGAATTCAATATTGTCAGCCTGGAAAGGTTGTCCGCATTGGATGCGGATCTGCACGCATCGCCCATCACACCCGACGTGTTGCGAAAAGCAGGAGTGATTAAGGCGAAACACCCGGTGAAGATTCTTGGCGACGGTGAGCTGACGATTGCCCTCACTGTGCATGCGCACAAGTTCTCAAAGGCGGCGCAGGAAAAAATTACCAAGGCGGGCGGCAAGTTTGAGGTCTTACAGTAATGTTTGAAAAGCTGGCGAACATTTTTCGCATTCCCGACCTGCGTAAGCGGGTTCTGTTCACGCTGGCTATGCTTGCGGTCTACCGGCTCGGCGGGCATCTCCCCACTCCGGGAGTGAACTTCCTGAAGCTGGAAGATTTCTTCAATCAAAACCGGGGATCGCTGCTGGGTTTCGTGGATCTGTTTTCCGGCGGAAACCTGCGCAGGCTGACCATCTTTGCCCTGGGCATCATGCCGTACATCACGGCATCGATCATTTTGCAGCTCTTGACGGTTGTCTATGAGCCGCTGGCCAAGCTGCAAAAAGAAGGCGAGCTGGGACGTAAAAAAATCACGCAGTGGACTCGATACATCACCGTCATCCTCAGCGCGATACAGTCGTTCGGAATTGCCATCGGCCTGGAAAAAGCCGGAGACTTTGTTTTGCATCCCGGTCCTGGCTTTGTTCTGATGACCATGCTGACCTTGACCACTGGCAGCGCCTTCATCATGTGGCTGGGCGAGCAGATCACTGACCGCGGCATTGGCAATGGAATGTCGTTGCTGATCTTCGCCGGCATCGTCGTGGGCTTGCCCCGCGGCGTGCAGGATCTCCTGGAAAAAGCCAAAAACGGAACCTGGGGAGCTATCACACCGGTGCTGATGGCCGGACTAGTCGTATTCATGATCGCCGTGGTGGCTTTTATTGTCTACGTGGAGCGATGCGAGCGGCGCATCCCCGTGCAATATGCCAAGCGCGTGGTGGGACGCAAAGTAATGGGCGGGCAATCTACGCATTTGCCGCTGCGCGTGAACGCTGGCGGCGTGATGCCAGTCATCTTCGCATCGTCAATTCTCACCTTGCCGCAAACTATTGGATATAGCCTGAAGAACACTCGCTATTTCGGCGACCTGATCCGCCTGCTGGGCTGGGGCGAGCCGCTTTATACAGTGTTGTACGCGGTCGGCATTATCTTCTTCGCGTACTTCTATGTGTCGATCGTTTTTAACCCCAGCGAAGTTGCCGACAATATGCGGAAGTATGGCGGCTTCATTCCTGGGATTCGTCCCGGCAAACGCACAGCGGATTACATCAATGAAGTCTTGACCCGCATCACGCTTGTGGGGGCGCTTTACCTGATCATCATTTCGTTCATTCCGGAGTGGATGATCACCGGTATTCACTTGAACCATTTGCCGTTCTGGCTGGGAGGAACGCTGTTTGAGCGGCTTCCGGTATGGGTTACGAACGGTTTGGGCGTGAATTTTTACTTTGGCGGAACGTCGCTGCTGATCGTGGTGGGCGTAGCCATGGATACGGTTACACAAATCGAAGCGCAGTTGATCATGCGCCATTACGATGGATTCACTCCGCGGAGCGGACGTATTCGCGGCCGCAGAAACTGGTCGTAGGAAAATTTGTAATTGAGTAATCGGGTAATTGGGCAATCTAAGACCGCAGCGGTTTTTCTGTGATTACCAAATTTCCCGATTACTCAATTACAAATTTGTTGTGGGGTTGCTGAACACTGTTCGGGAGGCTTTGGCCAACTCGATGGCGCAGGAAACCTCACGGGATGTCGGTCCTGTGGTATTGCTTGGGCCGCCGGGCGCCGGTAAGGGCACGCAGGCCAAGCGCATCATGGAGCGGTACCAGATTCCGCAGATCTCCACTGGGGATCTCCTCCGTTACAACGTGGCCCAGTGTACGGAACTTGGCAAGGCTGCCAAGGCCGTCATGGCTCGAGGAGAACTGGTATCCGATGACTTGGTTTGTGAAATGGTCCGGTTGCGACTGATGCAGCCAGATTGCAAGCGCGGGTACATTCTTGACGGGTTTCCGCGGACCGCGGCTCAAGCCGGATGGCTGGATGCGTTGCTGGACGACAAGCTCTTTGACAATTCGCGACCGACTCGAGCATGGCCAATTGTGATCCGCCTGAACGTGGACTATAATCAACTATTGCTCCGGATTACTGGACGCCGTTCCTGTCCTACCTGTGGACGGATTTATAACGTCCACTTCCAGCCGCCCCGTGTCGATGAGCTTTGCGATGTGGACGGGACGAAGCTGGTGACCCGCAATGACGATCGGTTGGAGGTAATTCAGCCCCGTTTGGCGGCCTATCAGGAGCAGACCACGCCTGTAGCGGATTATTACCAGCGCACGGGAAGGTTGATCTCAATCAACGGCGATCGGCCGGTCGACGAGGTCACGAAACAGATTTTCAAGATTCTTGAGGACCATCACGCATAAGAATGGCGATTGTGTGCAAGTCGGCGGCGGAAATTGAGCGAATGCGGCACAGCGGTCGCATTGTGCGCCAGGTGCTCGACCACGTTCGCACGCTGGTCGCGCCCGGCGTGACCACCATGGATCTGGAGCGGGCTGCCGAGAAGAAGATCACTGAATTTGGGGCCAAGCCAGCCTTTAAGGGATATTACGATTATCCGTGTGTGCTGTGCACGTCGGTGAATGAGGAGATTGTTCACGGTATTCCGTCGGAGAAGCGGGCGCTGAAGGATGGAGATATCGTTTCGATTGATTGCGGAGTGGTGCTCGACGGTTATTATGGCGACGCGGCTATTACGGTTCCGGTGAGTGAGTCGGTCAAGCCCGAGTTGCGCAAGCTGCTGACGGTGACAGAAGAATCGCTGTACCGAGGCATCGACCAGGCGCTCATTGGAAACTCGGTCGGCGATGTGGGGGCGGCGGTACAAGAGCACGTGGAAGCGGCCGGGTTCAGCGTGGTCCGCGAATTCGTAGGACATGGCATTGGAACGCGTCTTCATGAAGAACCGCAGATACCGAACTTCGGAGCGCGCGGCCATGGCGCCAAATTGCGGGAAGGCATGGTGCTCGCGATTGAGCCAATGGTGAATTACGGCAAGCCGGAAACGCGCGTGCTTGGGGACAAGTGGACTGCAGTTACGGTTGACGGAAGTTTCAGCGCGCATTTTGAGCACTGTGTTGCGGTCACAAAAGATGGACCGGTAATTTTGACGAAGTAAAAAGCTGCTGCTACTGGCTTCTAGCTGGTAGCCAGAAGCTAGAAGCGGTTTTCAAGGAGTCGATGAGCAAAGAAGACGCGATTGAAGTGATGGCGGTGGTTTTGGAACCGCTGCCGAACGCCATGTTTAAGGTGGAACTGGAGAATAAGCACCAGGTACTGGCGCATGTGTCTGGTAAGATGCGCAAGAACTTCATTCGCATCCTGCCCGGCGACAAAGTTGCGGTTGAGCTTTCACCCTACGACTTGAATCGCGGACGAATTGTTTATCGCTCTAAATGAATTGTGTGGGGACAGCTGCCCTCGGCTGTCCGCCGGGCGAAGCCCGGAGGTTTTGCTGAAGGCTGAAAGCTGACAGCTGAAAGCTGGTTTTATGAAAGTACGAGCATCGGTAAAGAAAATCTGTGACAAGTGCAAGGTTATCCACCGCAAGGGTGTGGTGCGGGTGATCTGCGTCAACACGAAACATAAACAGCGTCAGGGCTAAGAAGCCTTTAGCTGTGGGCTTTTAGCTAAAGGCTAAGA
>JAOAPI010000186.1 GCA_025462865.1 Candidatus Sulfotelmatobacter sp.
ACGCCTTCGCGCTGGCTACGGCAGGCTTCGGAGCCGTCCAACCAGCCCCGCCGCCAATTCGAGTCACGTCCGCCATCTTGCTTGGACGGTCCAACGCGATCCCGGCATAACCGGCAGCCGCCACGGCCTCGATCCACTTCAGTTTCTCGTTGTACGGCTGCCCAGCCAATGATTCGATCAATTGTCGCGTGTCAAGGTGACGAACTTCTGTGCTGTTGTCGCCAAAAAATTGCGCGGCAAGCGGATGTTCCGCTTTATTCAAAGTCGTGCTGGGGCGAATCGAACGTGCCAATTTCAAAAACTCATTTCTGTCGCCCTTCGCCAGTGCTGCCTTGTTAATCTCCATTTCATCTCCTCATTTCTAAGAAAGGGTTTTGTCGAGCCTCGCTCTGCTGCGCTTTAAGCCCGCATTCCAGCGGCTCGCCGTTCAAGAGTTTCCGCCGCACCGAACGCCTTGCGCCGCGAAGGTTCCACACGATACTTGCGTGAGCGCAACTCAATAAGCGCCGCAAAGAATCGCTTTGCGGCGCTGTCTCGTTCGCTCAGAGCTTTTTCCGCATTGTCGATCAGAAGGTCCGTTCCGGCTGTCTCCGCTGCGTCCGCGCGCGCCTGCGCTCGCTGCGAGTGTTCGAGGTGGAGCGGCTGAAGGCGGGCTTGCAGATCGGAAAGTTGCTCCCTCTTCATAGAGATGACGCGCTCAAATCCAAGCAACTTTTCCCGCAAGTCTTCGATCTGCTTTGCCAACTTCTCAGTCGGCGCTCGCCTGCCCTGTACTAGTTCAGCAGCGGCTTCGGCATATAAACTCTGAAGCTCCGCCAAGAGGGAATTAGCTTCCCGTTGTTTGCTTTCCCATTCGGCAAGGTCCATTCGCGCTCGCCCAATTTCCACTTCAAGTTGTGCGATGGCCTGCTCCAAGTCAACGCTTGATTCCACCAATGCGCTCGCTGTCATCGTTTTTCTCCTGTTGAATTTGTCGTGCTGTTCACAATCCGGCCCTTGCCAGGATGAAATCCATCCAGCCTTCGCGTGGCTTCTTGGTTGCAGGCTTCTCCGGCTCCGGCTCTGGCGTTGCCCCTGCAACCGGATTCCGGGTATCCCATTTACACCGCGCGCAGTAGGCGTAAGACTCATATTTCGCAATCGCCACGGTTGAGCAGACCGGACAACAATCCGGCAGTTTCGTCCGGTGCACCGTGACGCGGTTGTTCTGCATCCGATTCGTTTCGAGATCGCCGAATTGTTTTGGGTCGCGCTTGAATCGAACGATGTCCGGTCCTTCGGCTTGCGCCTGCCCTAGCGTCTCTGCAGTCGAGAGCTTCGATGTTTCCGAAGCTACCAAAATATTTACTCCCGTTTCTTTGTAGGTCGCACTCGCTGTTCCCCACCAACTGTTCTCGTAGCCACGCGCCTGCAAATACACGCTGCACTGACTCAGCGCATCGACCTGATCGTCGTTTTTCGCGCTCGGAAACATCAGCAGTTGCGTCAACAACGGTTCAGTCCACGCCGCATTACGCAGTACATACCAGTCGCCTGCCTGCCACTCCGGTGCCATTGCCTGCACGCGCGAAACTTTTCCACCTTCAGGATTGACTTGGATCACGCCCGGAATCGTTCTCTTCAACCGCTTGATGATCGCGCTGCCGTTGGCTTTGTCTTCGACGAGGACGGCGCTGACGGGCGCATAGATTTGACGCTGCCGAAGAATCTCCTCCTCCGTGGCAGTGGAATCTAAATGCTGATTCACCACGTTGAGCACATAGCGCTTGCGCCCCTTTACACCCACAACGGCGATAGCAACGTAGTCGGCGCTGACGATGTCCTTAAAGCTAGTGTCCACCGAAATGATCTTGCGGTCGAAGCGCTCCGGCAGAGCTTCATCGCGCACCCCGGTGAGCGGATCAATCCCGCAGACATACCGCACGTCGGCACGCCGCACCAAGTTGCCTTCCAACGGCGCTGGCTCCTGCTGAAATTGCGATGCGAAGGTATAGCGATCCAGCTTCTTTTGCTTGACTACCTTTGGCGGAAAGCGCTTTGGGTCTAGACACTCTTCCCGCTTGCGCTCAATGACGCGCCCGCTGATCGGGAAAACCCAGCGTTCATCCTCCGTCGCAATTAGCGGAAACTTGTCCTGCGTCCACACCCCCGGCTCCAAGTCCATGACAAAACCAGTCGTATCGCTTTCGTGAAGCCTCTGCTGCACGAGGTAAATTCGGCTGGTGGCGGGATCGTTCAAGCGCTGGAAGAGCGTGTGTGTGATCCAATCGTTTGAACTTTTGCGCTGCAAGTCAGAAAGCGCAATATCGTCTGACTGCGGATCGTCCAGAATAATTGTGTCGCCGCCTCTGCCCTGCGAGCGGGATTCAATCGAGGCAGCGACCATTGCGCCTTCTCGGTCGTTACTGAACTGCGTCGCCAGATTTCGATCTCCGGAGAGTTTGAACCTGTCACCGAAGAGCGATTGATACCAGTGCGATTGGATCAGGTTGCGGCGCTGGATGTTGTGATCCGTTGACAATGCCATTTCGTAGCTGGCGCAGAGGAAGCGATGCGCCGGATCGGTGATCCACACCCAGCACGGGTAGCAAATAGAAAACACCGTCGTCTTCGCGCAACGTGGCGGGCAGTTTGTGATGCCCCTGAGAACTTCGCGGCGCTTCACCTGCATCAGGCGCTCAGCCCACCAGTCGTACATCCAACTCCGATGAAACTTCCGGCCAGGGTGAACAATGGGCCACGCTGCACGCAAGAACGCGCCAAAATCTTGGGCAAAGTGTTCGGCCAGCAGCGGACGGCTCCGCCCGATCCGTTCACGGAGAAAATCTGCCGGGTTCATAAGTTCTCCTTGCGTCCGCTAAGCGGACTCAGCGCTTGAGCATCTGGTTCGCGGCCAAAAGCACTCCCCTGTGTTCTCATAGGGTTGCCTCGCCTTCGGCTCGCACTGTAGTGACTGCTGTAGAGGCTGAGAGCAAAATCTCCTCCAGCCACTCGCGCAGCGCCGGAGCACCAGCGGCAAGCTCCATCTCCACGATTGCCTTCGCCGTCTCCAGCGCTTCACGGCGAGATAGTCCCTGATCAGCGGCCTTCTCCGGGGATTGGAAGCTTTCCGCTTTGACTTTCAACGTCATCCAGTTGCGAAGCTCCGCCGATATCTTCATCGCTGCCGCGTTGTCGCGACGGCGCTCAGCATTTGCCTGTGCTCTACGCAGCCGCACGATCTCTTCGTCGATGTCTTTGGACCCCATGTTTACAGGGCTAATCGTGTGCTTGCCGTGTCTGTAGAGCGCGTCTTTTCCCAGTGAAAACTGTCGCGCGAGAGAGCGCAGGGAAGCTGTTTTTGTGACCAAAGCTCGGTCGATTGCTTCACGATCAGGCGAATTACAGACACTGCACGAGCCGGAAGGTCGCATATTATTGCCTACCTTTCCTGACTTGCTGGCTTGAACGTCGAATAGAACCAGCATGTTTGCGTTTCCAAGCCCCTGCTGCGGCGCTTTGAAGCGCGAGGGTGTTGATGAGGCGTAACGGGTCGTGGACTGCCGGGAGATTTCCGCGATGGCTTTGTGCAGTCCTGCGGGCGAACTCCCGGAGGAGAGTGGTGAGCATTTGGCTTTCGGTGGGGTTTCTGACTGTTGGGGAGCATGGCGCGGGTCTGGGATCGCTGCCAGCTACAGCGACGGCCTTTATGACCACGCGGCAAGCCACAGGTGATCTTGCGGTCTTCGGGATTGGCCTTCATACAGACTTGAACCTGCTCCGTTGGTTTCAGCATCTCCGTGGTTCGAGCCGCCGCTGCCGTCATATCGTCCTCGTTTTCAATTCCGCTAACGCTGAGTCAAAACCCTTGGGGCAGACGCCTTCCCTCCGGATAGAGGGCTTCGCCCTTCATCCTTGCTCTTCGGTTCAACAAAGAGCGGACAGCGTGCATCACTCAAGTCAGTTAAGGTCTTGACCAAAGAAGTCAGCGTTAGTCTTGTCGGTGCTTTCGCACCATCCGTTGGGACCGGGACGTAGGCGTTTTATCCAGATCAACTACTGGACCGTTGCCCGGAATTTCCGCTGGTTCTCTGTTCATCCGACACCGTTTTTTTGTCGGTACCATTTCTTTTTTGCGGCCCGTTTTTTTTCGGATAAGCATCTTGCCGCGAAGCAACCGTGCTCTGATATATTGAGCATTGACTTGAGTTTCGGTGGCGGTCTCGGTTTGCATGACTGAGGCCGCTTTTGTTTTTGGCAGAAATACTGCCAGTCGTGCTCTGCTAAATTTCTCTCTCGTGCTTGCTTAA
The DNA here is from genome assembly GCA_025462865.1 of Candidatus Sulfotelmatobacter sp. Classification (GTDB taxonomy): domain Bacteria; phylum Acidobacteriota; class Terriglobia; order Terriglobales; family Acidobacteriaceae; genus Sulfotelmatobacter. The sequence continues at coordinate 4,290 of JAOAPI010000186.1, forward strand.
CGAGCCTCCTCGGGGTCGGCCCAAACTGGTGAGAGTTTACGAGGAGAAAATAAGGCGGATTGCGACACTTCCGGGCGAAGCAGCCTGTAATATCCGCGCCGCTTGCCGTTGGAAACTTCCAGCGGATTTTCGATTTTTATCCCTTGCTTCCGAAGGCCGTTAATCGCTCGGCAGTACTGCAAACTGATTTGTGCGATGTCCACTGCAGAGGTCCAACCGTCGCCGTTGGCTTGGTTTGCCAGAAGTAGGTTGAGGATCCGGTCTGCTTGACCGATATCGTGAATGACGCCGCCGCCGCTCATCACGCGCTCCAGTGACAAATGAATTTGCGTGCTGTGCTTGGCTGTGCTGGAGTCCGCTAAGCGGACGAAGGAAATGGCCTCACTGCCCTTACTTCACTTCTTTGACCAATCCCATCAAATCGCCGACCTTAATTAGAGTCCGATTTCCAACTTTGAATCTCCTCAATACCTTCTGCGTGAGATATCTCCGGATCGTCGCTTCGCTGAGGCTCAACATCTCGGCTCCGGTCGGAATCGAAATCAGACGATCCTTGTCGGTGGTTGGGCGTGCTGTGCTGTTGACCGCTGCTGCTTGGGCCATGAGCCTTAACTCCTTCTTTGTGGTGCTGAGTGTTTATCGGGCTTAATCAATACTGCTTGACTCCTATCGACTCTAGCTGTAATGTCAGGTCATGGGCAATAGTAAATGTCATGAAACGGGAAAAAGCATGATGGCACCTCCGATCTTGGTTCCGGGTACGGAAAAGGATAATGAGGGACGCGCATATTTAGAGGACAAGCAAAACTTTGGGTTGGTGCGCCGATTCACCGCGGACTACATAAAGAACGGCACAGCCCACAATGAGGAATTGAAGAAGTATGTACACGTAGATCGAGAATTTTGGAAACGGCTCCAGGCGATGATCGCACTGCGCGCGGTTGCGGAATCCGGAGACGATCCGGACACCCTGAAGCCATCGGCTGAGGCACTCAAAGTGCGTCGGGTGCGGCGAGCAGATCGCGCCGATGCTGTACTCAGAGAGTGGATGCCCGTTGCGATGATGCCTCTGGTGCTGGAGCAATTGACCGACGAAAATCCGCCCGATGCAGTGAAGATGGCTATCGCCAGCGTGATGCCAACGTTGCTGGAGGTGCATCGCCGCAGAACTGGAGACACTGCGCCGACGATGACTGCGTTAGCGCAGCTAATCTTGGAAGGCGTATTCAGGCGCAAATTAGCCAATCCACGAGAAGAAGCCCAAATAGCTTTGGGGCTTCTGTGGGCGGAGGAGATGTCTTCGGCGCGGCTGGTGCTCTGGTGGACCGATTTCTTTGACGGGCGACCCTGTCGCCGCTTCATCCCCGCAATTTATTGTCCCGACCTTAAGACAGCTCTCTACGTCCGGGAAGCTCTAGGCGAGCGGAGGGTCAGTGTCTGTCTCGGTTGTGGCGAGTTGTTTGTACCGGACAGACCGAATGAGCTTTACCACGACCGGGATTGTGGTGACCGTCATCGTCACCGTCGCCAACGCAACAAGAGCATGCGGAGCAAGACCAAGCGCAAAAAGACAGGAGGAAGTTGAATGGCAATCTACAAGAGAGGGAAAGTGTACTGGTTCAGTTTCGTTTTCAATGGCCAGCGGGTTCAGCAGACCACAAAGCAGAAGAATCGGAATGCTGCCCGTGATATCGAGTCTGCTTACCGGACAAAACTGGCGAAGGGTGAGGTTGACATTCTTGAGCGCGCGCCCATTCCCAACTTTTCCGTCTTCGCAAAGCGTTTCGGCGAGGAGATGAGCACCCGTCATCAGGCCAAACCAAAAACCGCCACTTACTATGCGAACGGCCTAAAGAATCTGAAAGCCTTCTTCAGCGACGTGCGCTTGGATCGCGTCACGGAGGAGCAGATCGCCGCCTTCGTTGCGAAGCGAAGGGCGATGAAAAAAACGAACGGGAAGGTGCTCACCGTTGCAACCGTTAATCGGGAGTTAGAAGTTTTGCGCCGGATGCTGCGACTCGCTCAGGAGTGGGGAGTCATCGACCGCGTTCCTAAAATTTCCAGGATGCCCGGAGAGGTCCAGCGCGAGCGCGTCTTGGACCACGGCGAGGAGCAGGCTTATCTCGCCGTGACGAAGCAGCCCTTGCGAGGCGTGGCGACACTCATCCTTGACGGCGGCTTCCGACCCGAAGAAGTTTTTAGGATGAGTTGGGAAGACGTGAATTTCCGTCCGGCAGGGAAGGCGCTTTACGGCTACATCCACGTCTCAATTGGGAAAACAAAATACGCTCGCCGCAATGTTTCCATGACAGCACGAGTCAAAGCGCTCTTGGAGATGCGCCACACCCAGCAAGGCCAGCCGTCCCAAGGCTGGGTTTTTCCAGCGCCGACTAAGAGCGGGCGAGTCGAGTCTTTGAAAAGTCAGCATCGAAAGGCGCTCAAGCTCTCCAAGGTGCGCGCTTTCGTGCTCTATTCACTGCGTCACACCATGCTCACGCGCTTGGGAGAAGCCGGAGCGGATGCCTTCAGTATCCAGAAAATCGCTGGACACTCCAGCATCGTCATCTCTCAAAGATATGTCCACCCCACTCCTGAGCGAATCGAAGGAGCATTCACGCTGCTGGAGAGCTACAACGCAGCCAAGGAAACTCAACTCAAAGCGGAGCAAGAACGGGAACGCGCCAGCCTGCGCGTGCAGTGAATCGCTGGATAGTTTCCCCCCGCGCCGCGCGGATCGCGGTGAGATGTCTAACCATTAGCACCGAGCCGGGGAGGCTCGCACAAAGTATGGAAACCGAAACGATGACCTTGGAAGAAGTGCGGGAACTTGCAGAACTAACAACACAGATCGTTCAGAACATAAAAGCGATCAATGCCGATTCCACTGATCTGGAGGAGTTGAGCCAGACGACGAGCGGGATCGTTCAGGGTCTGAAAGAGATCAGCCAAAACAATGTGGACCTCGACGACATGCTTGAGAGTACGAGTGGGATAGTTCAGAACCTGAGGACCATCGAAGAGGCGGAAAAGTAGTTGTCAAACATAGACCTTGAAGAGAAGTGGCGCGGAGTGGCAGGGCGAGCATCAGCACGGTTTGAACTGACGGCGATAGAGGTTAATGACAGAGACGGTGGGCGTCGCCGTCCTTTGAGGGGAGTTTTGAGTGTAATCGCCTGGTTTCAACAATTGATTTCAACAATTGACACCGCTGGGGGCGGCTGGTACAAAACTCTGACCCTATGATTCGCCTGCCAATATTGGAAGACGAGTTGGCCTTTCTAGAAAAGCTCTTGCCAGAGTTGGAAACAAGGCCGGATTTAGGTCATGTGGCAATTGAGATCAAAAAGCGAATAGATAAGATTCGTCAAGAGATTCGCGCCCTAAAAGAAAAAGGGTGACCAAGATTCGAAGTAGCCCGCTACCCATTGTTGGCCAAAAATCCCGGTTACACTCATTGCCTCCTTGACGATCCATGACATTGGAATTGGGGCTGGAAGGATGACGAATCTATTTTCGTGAGTCGGGAGACGTGGTCGTCATTTCCGTCGGAAAGTGTGCAATATTGACCAGCTACTAGAACCGCGCAGCGCGTATTCTGCTCCTAGTTTCAAGAACGGAACACGGTCATGGGTTAGCGACTGTACGTCATTCGACCCTCACGACCGGTTCACACTCCGGCTGGACTCAACTTCTGGGTCCGGCCTCTTTTCTTGCCGACGCACCCGACTCGTTCACTCCTCCTTGTCAGTTGGCGAAATATCGCGATAACGCTCATTGAGGGGTTTTGAGTGCTATCGCCTGGTTTCGCCAATCTAGCTTTTCGTCAGGACCGATTTGAGTCGGCCAACAATATTTTCGGATGTTGGTTGGGCATCACTTCCAAATGTGCTATTGGCGACCTTTAGCTCGTTCACAGCTTCCACAACCTCACCACGTACTTCAGCCGGGAGACTGGGCCTATTTCTGCGTACGATCCATTCCAATAACGTCGCTAGATGAGTTACAGGAATCAGCTGATGTTGGAATTCTTCAATCCACTCAAGAATCCAAACAACAGCCGGATTCGGAAGCGACATGTTACGTAGCGCGTCCAGAAATCCATCCGGGGGCAGATAGTGATGTTCGACCACATAGTGGTAGATCAGATTTGGAGCGACGTAGGTAAGCAAGCCATCTGTCGCTGCCACGCGAATCTCGCCATCACCAAGACAGATCTCTCCTTCGCAGTCGGTGATTCGGACTGGATATTCTTGACAGAAGTGACAGTTATGCCATCCCCGGTATCGGTTCACTGGCCATTTGCATAGGGCGAGAAGCTTAGCCGTTAGTTCTGGGGTAACGTCTCCCTTCGGGTACGGAGCACAGCGCTCAAGCCAGCCCACGTTGTATAGCTCTCCCGCGCATTTGAACGTGTATTTGGAATAATCGTATCGGGTGATGTCTTTGAAGTAAGCCATGACGGGTCAAAGGGAAATAATCGCCGGTGAGAATCGTATCAGTCGTGGTTGTTGTTGCAAAATCGCCATTTCACTCACTGACAGGTCAGTGAGCGCTATCGCCTGATAGCAACAGCGGACCGTTGTGAGTCTACATCCGAACCTTCGGCATAGAATAAGAGTGAACGTGAGCAAGGACGCCGAATGATAAGACGGCCTGAAAAACCGCGATGGCAATCTTCCGTGCTGAGTATTGGCACTGCGATACTTTCGACTCTGTTTTCTGCTGGCTTCGCGCTGATTATATGGAAGCGGTCTATTTGGCAGCAGCTAAGTCCAACCTTCGGGTTCGCCATGGTCTTCCTGATCTTCGTGGTCCTTGCTGGTGCGTTCTACGTCTTGGTGATGTGGTTCTTCTTCGAGCATCCCGCCGAAATTGCCAAGAAACTCCCCATAAGCAGCAGCGAATTGCGCAGGAAGCAGAAAGAGTTTTTCGACAACCTGCCAAAGTGAATCAACTGGCGATAAATCGCCATTACACTCATCATGGCTGGCCTGGGAAGTTTCTGACTAGTTTAGCTTGTCAGTCAGCAACCGCAGAGCACTTTCCCAAACTTGTCCATCGTTGTAAGGCCCTTCCCCATCAGCGTCGAACTGTGGTTCGTCGAACCATACCCAGTAAACCGTGTGCGTTCCGAGTGCGCTCACTTCCTGATGGGTAAGACCCCCGTCCCAATCACCACTGAGATTCGTGACCGCATCTGGCGGCGTGGAAATGGTGCCTGTCGCCCCTTTTGGCCCAAAAGAAGTCGTTCGATACGCGCACTCGATCTCCGCTGGAAAATGGAATCAACGTGAACCTCGATGCGGAATGGGCGAGTTTAGCGGGTCAATTGGTGAAAAATCGCCATTACA
>JAOAPI010000014.1 GCA_025462865.1 Candidatus Sulfotelmatobacter sp.
CGAAGACACGAAATGGGATGCCGCGACTCCGCAGATGTGCCGCGATTGATAGTCCATAGGGACCGGCTCCAACGATTGCAGTGTCTAGCATGTCGTGAAGAGGACTCCTTCGATGTAGGTGTTAAAATTCGGTGCAGGCGAACGCGCTGAGAGAACCGCGGGGGGACTTAGGGGGATTGGTGGGATTATAGCACGGGTAATTTCCCCGCGCCCGGATACAGTCTGCGATACCCTAACCTTCCTGTAACCGAAGAACACGCCCCGAACACGGGCTGTGCTTCGAGCGGCGCAGAGTTAGGACAATCACGAACATGAACAGCAGCACGGCGTAATAAAGCGCCCAATGGAGAATTTGTTTCATGCTGCACTCGATTAACGTCGCTTGAGGAGACAGACGCCGGTCCAAGGATAGTTTCCCGGTATTCCCTTCGGTTCAGGTAGAAGGGAAAGTAGTTCGGCAGGTGCTCGCTTGAACTGCGCCGCCGTTTTCAACATTCCCTGCGCCTCGATTGACTCCCAGCCATGTGGCGCGAAGAATTTGGCGCCTTCCGCCGGCCCAAACTTGAAAGCCGCACCTGCCTCGCTGAGTTGCTTACCCGTCGATCGCTGCATCAGTTTCAGTTGTCCAGGAGACGCGAGGTCAATCACCCATTTCCTAAAATGTGGGGCCGCCGCAAGATCGTTGGCCAGAGACGCGACCTCCTCAGCAGCGAAATAGATTAGAAGGCCTTCACTCGCGATCACAATTTGGTTCGCTCTGCCGTCCAGTTCCGCGAAGAGTTTCCGACGTGCCGGCCCATCGGAAAGGTCCAGACTGATTCGTTCCAGCTCGCAGTTCGGCTTCTCATTCGCAAGAATCTCTTGCTTGTAGGAGATGATGTCCGGCAGATCCACCTCCACCCACCGCAGGGTTGGAGGAAGTTGCATTCGATAGGGCCGCGCGTCAAGTCCTGCGGCGAGGTTGACCACCAAAGTCGCTCCACCTTGGATCTCGCGGGAGAGAAATTGATCAAATAGATAAGTCCGTGCTACCCAGGCCCACTCATGCTTGTTACCGTCAGGCAGAGTGTTGGCGAGGTGGAATCCCAGCTCGCCGGCCAATCGCTCAGCATATGGATCCCGGAATAGTGCGTCGGGCCGTACCGTTTCGCGCGCACGAAAATAGGCCACCCAACGAGCAGTGTCAGAAATGCTACGGACTGCGGAGATTGGCTCGTTCATTTTTCGAGATGCGAGAGCGTTTAGGTGACCTTATCGTATGGGCTGGCTGCTCCGTACGAAAGCTTGATGCTGCTCACTTTGCCTTGACGGCTCGACGCCTGAACGCCATCACTCCTACAGCAGTCCCAAGCGTATTGGTAATGAGGTCAGTCATGCCGGAATCTCGGGTCGGCAGAAGTGCCTGCAAGACTTCAATGGTCAGACTGACACTAAACCCAAGAGCAATAGTGATCGTGGCGGAATGTTCAGCCCTTCGCAACCGCGAGAAGTAGGCGTAAAAGAAAAACCCGAGTGGAATAAATCCAGCAACATTGATGCCAACGTTCTTCCAGTAGTTCCAGTCCCAACGAAACTCATCCCATGGCCGCTCAAGAAACTGTGGATGTAATACGAAGAAGCGTTCCGGAATGAGGAGGTCAGTCGCTGAATCTGCATGGTTCGCGATAGTGTTCCCATTTCCTTCATTAAAGAGATAAAGTGCCACCGCACTCACGCTCTTAGCGAGGTTCGGTTGCGAGCCGTTCGTCCAATTCAAAAAATGCTGTGAAACCTCATCAGCCGTTAGTTCGCGGTTGTAGAGGGCAAGCCCCTTTAACTGGCCAGACCAGTTATCGGTTGTGACCGGAGAGTTTCCGACGATGAGTTGGCCCGTCAGATACTGACTTGAAAGCTTGAAGTTTGGAAGTCTCTTAACCAATGCGCCATCGGAATAGACTGTCGTGCCTGACTGGCCCGCGCTGATTGTAACTAGCACCGCCTTCTGATGGCTGAGAATATCTTCAATATAAACCTTGACCTTCTTCGCCTGGCCCGACACATTCTGACCCGCTCGCTGAAGTACGAGATCGCCGAGAGACTGACGCAGTGAAAAAGAGGTGGCATGGCTCTCCGGCTGATAAAACGCCAGAATCGTGCCGGAGGATCGAATTCGCTTTGGCTTCAGCCATATTTCAAGGCTGCAGGCACTATCCGCCAGCTGGGGATTAAACGGACCGGCACTTAGGATGCTACTGTACTTGCGAAAATGGAGACCATTTGCGTGGCTCAACCAACTCACTTCATTTCTGGGAGCATTAAATGGCCAAAGCCCCGCTGTCAGGATGCCACACAAAACAAACGTACAGACTGCAATCAAAAGAGTTGCAGGTGTCCTTTCGATGCCCATGCATAATTCACGAAATCTAATGCCGATGTTTGGTCGACGCCGGCTCCGTACCCTAAGAGGATGCTTCGGGGCTCGTACGTTAGTTGGGTACGATCTGAACGGCATTGAGTGGTGACCGTGGATACTGATCTGTCGATATTCCAGGTGTCGCCGTTATTGTGAATCCGCTTGCTGTGATCGGGAACAGCACGTAGTTGCCATTGGAATTGTTGG
>JAOAPI010000027.1 GCA_025462865.1 Candidatus Sulfotelmatobacter sp.
TAGTGGTCGATCCAGCGGTCATAAGTGGGAATGACAAGAGGGTAGGTTCCGAGAGCAACCGCCAAAACCTCGTCTAAGGTCCGGGGTGCATAGAGATTCGGATAACTGCCTTGTAGGGCGTCGTAGGCGCTCGGGGTGTGCTGAAAGTCTTCGCGGTCGCCTTCCTTGCGTGGCATGTGTAAATGGCACATGCCAGCGATGCGAAGGGCAACCTTCGCCTGTGTTCCTTGTCTTGTTCGTTGGCGCATTCAGTCCAGAGCTTGAGCCACATTTCGGCCTCTTGTTTGTTGCGCTCCTGTTTGCGCTTGTCGGCTTCCAATCCCTTGATGCGGCGGTGGCGGACGCCTGGAAGCGCTTTATACTTCGCATGGTGGATTGCTCCGGCTGCGCGTTGTTCCCAGTAACGGGCGGTCTGCCACATCTGGACCGTCTTCCTCATGCCGTTCTCGATGCGCTCGGCGTCCTTCCGGGCGTGGCGTTCGCTGTGATGGCCGACGAGGATCGGCTGACCAAACGGGATATTGTCGGCGATGCGGTGGACGGCATCATGTGCGCGCTGGGCATCTTCGATGCGGCTCTCTTTATAGTCACTAAAACGGTCGGCGCGTTCCTCGGCGCGGTCTACTAGGCTCCTGTCTTCGTCTTCGATCTCCCCAGCTAGCTCAATAAGCAAATCCTCGCGGCTGGGTGTCCACATCGGAGCGACAAAGAGGTCTTGCTTTGGTGCCCAGATAAAACCGGCTGCTTTCACGCGCCCGTAGGTTTCAGCGTCGAGTCGTGCGGAAGGATAAAGGCGGAGTTTGTTGTCCTCGGGGGAGTAAGTCGCTGTGTAAATCATCGGTGCATTCTCCTTTGTGTGGTGTGTGGCGGGTGGGTTGGCTAGATAACTCCTGCTGCTCGCAGGAAGGAAGGGCAACCATGCGGGCAAGTACCGTCCGGCTCCACTTCGCATTGCTCGCTGCAAAGGGCGAGGGCGTTTTCATCGCCAAACATGACTGCGTGCGCCATCTCCTCAAAGCTGCGGCCCTGTTGTTTCAGCATGTCGCTCAGGCGGATTCTGAAAGGGTTGGGTGTGGGGTTGCTCATCTGTTTCTGTCCTCCGTTTTTTGGCAGTGGCATGTGACATACATGCCGAACGCCTCCTGGCGAAGGCGGGGGTAGCAAGCTGCAAGGGGAGGGGTGTCCCCACCCTTGAAGAGCAGGCGAAGCCGGAACGGAAAGGGCGGAGGTCTGCACAAGCGAAGCGCGGAAGATTGGGGAAGCCCCTTGTGGCGCGCGATCGGGGCGGAGCCCCTTAGCCAGGCTTGTCTTCCGTGCTTTGCACGCGGCAGCGTGCCTGATTAACTGGGAGGGCGTTGCGGGAGGGAACGGCCCGCTGAGGTGGGTGACGCAAGACGGCAGTTCTTCGCCGGCTGCAGTAGGGAGGAGACCTCCTCCCTGCATTGGTTGGCTCGTCCGTAGTTTGTGTTTATGGTTGTTTAGAGGCTCTCGAAGAGGGTTTACGGCAGGCGCGAGGAAGAGATCAGCCTAGATGAAGTGGAACGGATTGCGATTTAATTGTGGAGCGCTGCTACATTCTCAACTTCCGCAGAATACTCTTTCGCACTCAGAACAGTGTCATAAAGACCAACATCCTCACCTTCGTGCTTGTCTATACCAACATAGACAAGACTGGCGTCTTCATAACGTTTGAATTTGTAGACAGCATCGTTCATCAGTGCGCTGTTAAACACACCGAGGCTTACTAGCAATTCGAAGTCTTTCACGCCCAAGCCGGTCACCTTTTTGAACAGTCCAGGTTCAAGTTGAGTAATCACATCTTTCAAGCTCCGCTCCCGATAATCGGTTAAATACATGAACACCGGTATGCGCGTCGCAAATTTGATGAGCTTTTCCTGGATCTGTTTTCGCAGGCTCTTGTATTCTTTCTCCTCTTTCGTGAGTTCTTCCTTCGTCTTCGCGGACAGTTCCTTGTCGTTGGCATCCTTCTTAGCTTTTTTCACCGCTTCGGACTTATTAATAATGGTCTCAATCTCCTGATTGAGGTTGCGGAATCCTTCAATACTCATAAGCGCAGCTAAGGCTTCCTTGTTGTTCATCAGGCGCTGCAACGTACCGTTGTCCACATTCACAAGCAAAGCGCTTTCCCAGCGGCGCGCCAGCAGTGTTGCGGTCGTTCCGCTCATGGCCATATCGAGAATGCCAGCGGCATCGATCTGCTTCATCGAGCTGCCGTCATAGGCAAGTACGGGCAGGAAACTGATGAACTCCTCAACCTTTTTTTCCGGGTTTGACTCATTGACGTTTAGGCGGCAACTGTAATCCGCGATCTGCCGCAAGGCCCGGTCCGGCGCGAAGTCAAAGACGTAACATTCCTCTTTGATGATCTGCTCCTTGTTCGGTGCCTTACTGTCTGGATTATTGATTGTCCAAGGCGATTGGACGCGGAATGCAGCCTGGAAATAGGTTTCGGGAGTGGACGAATTGCGAAGCATCAGAATGCCGGTCCACGGTTTGACCGTGACGCCCGTAGTCAGTTTCCCGCAGGAAAGGGTGATCGTCTTCGTTTTTAGGGGGTCATCCATTGCCTCTTTTACGGGGGGCAACGCTGCCGCACCGATCCCGGCCCCATTACCTGCTGCCACAATCACTTTGTAATCGTAGTAAAACTTATTCTGTTTCTGCCTCAAAAGCGCGTGCATCGCATGACACGAAGCGACGCTCGGAAGGAACCAAAAGGTATGCGACAGGAGATTCAGCAGGCGTGTGTCTGAGTAAGGCATCGGCGGCTTCTTAGCGCCGAGTTTCAGATTGTCGATAGTCGTTTCCAGGAATCCGCCCCGGATCAAGTCCAGCCACTTCTGCACCTGATCCTGATAAGTGAACTTCGCCTTATCCCTAGCCCCCGAAGCGGAAAAGAAGATATTCAGATCGAACTCGTTGAACTCGCCTTGCATGGCGATTTCCCGAATAGAATCCGGCAGTTGATAAGTCAGCATCACCATGCGGGGTAATGATGCGTAGGGGTTGTCCTCACTTTTCCATGCCTGTTTGGCCCGTTGTTCATCGGAATACGTCCAGTTGAAAATCTGTTCCTCAATAAACTCACCGGATGCGATGGCCCTGAACGGCGTGCCAGAGAGATACAAATAACCGCCCGTCGTGATCGGCATAATCTCTTCGTCAAAATCCTGAATGCCCGCGCCTTCTCCGAACTCGATTTCCTTCTTCTCTTCCGCCTCGAAAAGCTCCTTTGCGTTTTCACGCCAGGCTCCGTAGTGGTATTCGTCGAGGATCACGCAATCCCAATTGGTAGCATGAACCCACTCGTTCTTGGTCTTAATCCCGCCCGTACTTTTGTTTTTTCCCAAGTAGTCCTGAAACGAACCAAAACAGACAAGCGGCTTCTTCTTATCCGCATCCTCGTACGACAAGCCCCCAGGTGAAATGAACTGCCAGCCCTTGAAATCAACATGTCACTTCAAATCCTCCTCCCACGCGTTCTGCACCGCCGGCTTGAAGGTCAGCACCAACACTTTGCGCCAACCCATTTTCTTGGCAAGTTGATAGGCGGCGAATGTCTTGCCGAACCGCATTTTCGCGTTCCAAAGGAAATGAGGAGGCTTGCCGTGGTTCTCGTTCCGGAAGCTCTGGAAATAGTCAGCCGTTTTGTCCACTGCCGCCTTCTGTTCCGGGCGCATCTTGAAATCAAGCGAACGACTTTCCTCATTCACCTCTCTAGTCTTTAGAGCGATGATGGCCGACTTGACATCTTTAACGGAACACTTAAACCACTCGCCTTCAGGATTAGTAATCCCGACGATTCTCAAATGGCGATGAACATCGTGATCCGTGAAGGTTGTACCGTCATTGCGCATCGCGGATTCTTCCAGCACGATCCGGTATGGCGGCTTGCCGGGACGCAACGTCGGATACTGCTGGGCCACGCGGGCTTGCACGTCCACAGTCGTGTAGCCCACCTTGAGCAGGCCTGCATACTGCGGGTTTGTGTCCTCGTAAGCGTAGAGAGTCGGTCGCGATGCCGGGCGCGGCGGGAAGAACTCACTACTCATGGCTGGCATCCATCGGCTTCACCGTCGATTCGATGAATGCGATCTCCTCCGGCGTAAGACTGTAGCGCTCATAGAGCTTCTCGTCGGTCCAGGTGCGGTTGAGCGGGATGTCTGGAACGAACGCGTAGATATCCTTCGCAGCATCCTGCGTTGGCTTACGCAGCGACACGAGGAACCGAACGAAACGGGTTCGCAGATACTGCGCGTACGACCTTGCGGTCTTCTCATTCGCAAACCGCCCCGCGACGACATACGACTCCGTGCATGCTTCGCCGGGCCCCGCGATGATGGGCCTGCTCAAGAACATGGTCTCGACTGCTGCGCTCGTGCCCTGTACGCGAGTCATCAACACTTTCCATTCATCTATCCACGCCGCGTTCCTGTCGATCGTTGCCCGCTCCACCCACGAGATGCGCTGTGAGCCATAGAGCTTGATGGGGTGCTTGAGACCCTTGCTCGATGCTGCCCCATGGACGAAGGTCCGCAGCCCGAACGGTTTCTGGCTGGACACACGCGCATCGAGTCTTGCCTCGGCCTTCCCGCCAACGCGGAAAGCGCGGACTTTGTCGAGAATTGAAACAGCCTCGTTTCGGCGGACCAGAACGTCGTAGGCGTCCAAAGGTCGCTGCATCGGCGGACCGAGGGGTTCACCGTCCCACATCGTCTGCACGGAGCAAGGACCACTGTAGTCGCGATCCCAAAGGAAGTACGAGACACCACCTCTTATCTTCACGCCGGGGAATCCGTCATAGAGTTTCGGATAGTCAACGAGGTGGGAAATGCGGTGGTCGTGGAGCATGGCACCGCGAAACCCGTCTAATCCCTTTCCGCCTGCGAACCATCGGGAAGGAGTAATCATGGTCAGGTAGCGGGGGTTTAGTTTCTTTGCCTGCTCGACGAATAGATGGTAAATCGGTCGCGCGCTTTCTCCGAACCCACCATCGCTCAGCTGATAAGGCGGATTGCCGACAATGACATCGAATTTCATGTTGAAAGTCTCCTCGGGCTGGTTGGTGTGGATGAACTGATAGGCGTGGGTTTCCAGTTCGCCACCCCGGTCAAACTCTTTTTGGCTTACTCCGCAAAAAGTACATCTTCCATGTTTCCAAGTATGCGTAACCCGATCAAAGCGGATATTGCCCTGGCCGTCGTTGAATGCCCCGCAGACCGAGTATTTTCCGTTGGCGGTCTTGGAGCAGTACACCGACCGGCGCGAAAGCAAGGATGTCAGCTCCGTGATAGCAATACCAAAAAGCTGGTTTGTGAAGATGTGGTTTGCTCTCTTCTGCTCGTTGGGTATCTGCTCCTCCAACCCAGCCATCAGCCGCTTTGCAATCTCCCGCAGGAACACACCGGACTTGCAGACCGGATCGAGGAATCGGGCATTGTGATCGCTCCAGATTGTCGCGGGCAGTAAATCCAGTATCTGATTGCACAATTGCGGCGGTGTAAAAACTTCATCGTTGCTCAGATTGGCCAGGCAGCTCAGGACATCCGGGTTGTAGTTACTGGCAGTCAACATCGGCAACCTTCAGGAAATGAGTCAGGGGATACTCTTTCACCGGGGTCGGGATGAAAACATCCTCACCAAGATCCGAAAACAGCGGCAGTTCTCTCATCGCCCCATGATCGAGCAATGCATGAAAAGTAAAATCTCTTCGCTTTAGCATGCTGCCGTTGACTGGTGACCATTCGGAAAACACAATCGGCTGGGGTTTAGCGCTTGCCGTCTTCAACGTGAGGGCATCGCCCCAGATGATGTTGCGCTGAAGAAGATATTTAACGGCGGTCCGGCAATGGTCCGTAGCCGCCACTTTGAAAAGCGAGTTGTACTGCCGCTCGAAAACATCAAAAAGCCGCTGCCGGCATGCCGAGACATTGTCTTCCAGAATATCTATCCCATAGAGCGAGGATACGGCCAGGATGGCGTTCCGCTCGTAATCCAACTGACTGTTGCCGTAACGCGATTCAACAACGCGCAGCTTACGCTCAAGAATGGCCGCCAGAAAATTACCTTTGCCGCAGGCAGGTTCCAAGAACCGGGATTCGATTCTCGTTGTCTCCTGCTTCACCAGATCAAGCATGGCAGTTACTTCCCGCTCGGCAGTGTAAACCTCGCCATGGTCGGCGACTCTCTTTCGGGAGACAACTTGCCTTTCTCGCTTTGCTAAAGTCGGCACTTCAGCGACGAGTTCGGTCCCTGCGTAGCTGCTTCGTCGCGGCATTTATCCTTTACCAGGCCGAGGTGCTTCAGCGCTTCTCTCTGCGACGTATCTTTCCGAAGCATCGCGGACTACCCATGCCAACGAAACTTTTTTCTCCTGCGCGATTTCTTCGAGAGTTGAGTAGAGAGCGGGCGGAAACGTGATCGACGCACGGACTGCCGCTTTCTTCTGAGCCTTCTGGCCGCTCCCCTGTGACCGTTTTTCTTTCATTGGTGTAATCTCTTAATACCCTCACCACTTTACACCACATCGGTGATCTATGAGCGCTTGCCTGAATTGCTGGATCGCGGCTGACATCAACATGGGCGTTCATAGGCTGGAGATCGCGTGAAGACAGCGCTCCAGAGGGCGATGCTGTGCCGGTGCGGGAATTCAGAGATTCTCGCACTCGGTCTTTGCTCTACCTGCTACACGCTCAAGCGCCAGGATGACGAATACTACGGCGGCTTGCGAGAAGCGGTGTTGGATC
>JAOAPI010000058.1 GCA_025462865.1 Candidatus Sulfotelmatobacter sp.
AGAGACTTTGAGCTCGTTCTACTGCTGAAGAAAAGAGCGACAGCGCAAAGGTTTGGGAGAACTTGGACAAATGAAAATGAAATTCAGCAACGCACTGTATCAAAATCACTGAGTGCGCTATCGCCTAGGAGTAGGTATCCCGTGGTACACTGAGCGCGTCTCATACACATCCCTCCGCCGTGCCCCGCTCTGGGCGACGGTCTCTTGTGCAATCTGATGATAGGCACTGGAGACCCTTATGAATGCATTCGACTACGGAGCAAGACTTCTCTCTGTTCGCGTACTGGCCTGACTCATCGGGCTGGTCATTCGGCGTTGTTTGGCCCAGCAAACACTGAATTAGACACTACTGATTCACCGCCCTCTTCATCTGCATCTTCGCCAGCGACAGTTGCTCGTCGAGAGCGTCGGCAGACTGTAGCAGTTGCGACCTTGAGGATTTCAAAGAATCTAAAGCCTTCCGCCGGTCTTCATACTTCATCTCAGCCATCTTCACTCGTTCAATTTCCGTGTCGATGCTTTTCAGGTCTTTCCCTAACTCCGAGAAGTCTTTGTTAAACATCAGGTAGGGAGCTTTGCCGGGGTCTTGCACGAATTTCTCTGCCGCCTCCGGCTCCCGTTCCGCCAGAGTGCTCAACGTTTGCGAGTACCCCATAGCCTTGGCTTCGTTGGTCTTCAGGCGCTCCTCGGCGCCAGATTTGTAATTGGTGACTCCGACAATGCTCCCGGCTCCTGTAGCCAGGTCTACATTGTCATAACTTGAATCGAGGAAGCGATTCACGGATGGCAAGGCTTTTACTACGGTGAAGGCCAGCATCTTGTCCAGCATGCGGGTTGGGAGAACTTTTCCGGGAATGTTGCGATCTTCCGGCTTCCAGATTTCTTTGGTTCCCCCCATGTACTGACGATTAGAAAGCAACTCTGCGGCGGCTCCGATTTCCGGCCGCAAGTTCCCAGCGAGGCCACCACCCCCACGAAGCACTCCCTGCCCTGCCGCTCCAGCGATGTCTCTGGTGTCTCCACCCTGCAGTGCTGCCTTTCCTGCTTCCAGAACAGGCTCTACGATGTGCAATGCCATCGATTCGGTGATCAGGTTGCTGCGGAACTTTCGGTCGCCATAGTGGATGTAGGCGAAATCGTATTTGTCGCCGTCTTTGTTCTTTCCTGCTTTATTGATGGCGAGATTTGCCGCCATGGTCACTAGCGCCGGCGCCAGTGCGGTTTTGATTGGGTGGCGCAAGAACCATTTCAACGAAGAGAAATCCCAGCCGGGGAACAGGAGGGCTCTGGCCCAGCGCTTCATGCGCTCCGTCCAATTTGCCTTGTTGTAGTTTCCGAAGCCATCTTCCACGTTCTTTGCGGCCTCTTCTTCTCCCATGCCGTATTGGTCACGGAGGATGTCGTAGGCGAGCACGCGGCTCTTTTGATCCAGTCCGCCAAAGCCTCCCATAAACTTCGGATCGAACAGCACGCCCTTGGAGAATTTTCCGATGGTTTGCCGTACCCAGTTGGCCGGGTTCAGGTTCCCCATGAAATAGCTGTGCATGCTGCCAACGTCTCTCGTGTTGGTGTACGTTCCCCACTTCGAGAGTGCGTCAATCCCGTCGTCCGCCAGACCGTCGGCCATGCGCTCCCGGAGGTCTTTCGACAGAAAAAGCTTCTGATAATAGGGCCAGACGCGAGGATCCCACGCACCCGTTCCTGCTACTTGCGCCAGTCGGCGCATGATGTTCAGGACGTGGATATTTGGCCCGAACAGTCCGACGATCTGATCCTGAAAGAATCTCCGAATCGAATCGTTCTCTTGCACGCCGCGCGTCATGTCATAGTGTTCCAGCGCGTCTACTACGTCCTTGGGAGCGAGATAACGGTCAAGTGGACTGATTCCCGGTCGTCCCGTGGTTTGCGTGCTCCAGCCATTTTCAAAGTCCCGGATCATGGCTTTGTCGTCTTTCGCTGGATCGTAGGCGCGGTACTCCAGAATCTTTTTTGGCCGGTTCTCCGGCTTCGCCAGCTTCATGGACTTGGCTACGTCTGGGGAGTAATAGGTCTTCCCGCGATATTCGATTTGTGGCGGGCGGGCTGTGCCTTCTTTCCATGGAGTTGCTTCGTCGGTCAGGGACTCGTAAATCTTCTGATTCAGCGCGGCGTGGTAGGCTTGGGTATAGCTCTTGATGTAGCCGGAGAAATCCTTTGCGCCGTGATCGTAGAAATACTGCGCGCTCGCCAAGCGCTGTTTCTTGTCTGGCTTGGGTGGTTTGATTCCTCCGTAAGAGGCTCCGAGGCTTGGCCCTTCGTTGGTGGTGCCCATCAGAGGTTCGTGGGAATGCTCTGGGTAGGTTCGCTTTAGGTGGTCGAGGATGGTTCCCTTTTCATCGACATAAGCCTGAGCATCACGCTGCGACTTGAATATTTCCGGCGCATTAAGATTTCCACCCATTGCCTCAACCGGATTGCCGTCCTGATCCAGTACTTGCCAGTTTCCATCTTCATCCTCAAACGTGGAGAGGTCGCGGCGAACATGCCAGCCTAGTTGCACGCGAAGTGCGGCGAGTTGGTCCTGATACTGCTTGAAGGTCTTGACTGCATCCATTACTGCCGGATCAGACTCGGCTTCCAGAAATTGGTCGGGATGGTTAGCTTCCAAAAATTCCCGCGCTTGCGAATCCACCATCATGGCCGTCAATCGAACCTGCGATTCATTCAAGCCCTTGATGCTCTGCTCTACGTTTGATTCTGCTTTGTCATGGAAATAGCGAGGGGCGTTGTCTTTCTCTTTCAGCATCCTTGCGATGACGGGATCGTGGTCGGCTACACGGCGGTACTTGTCGCCAAGGTCGAGTTTCTTGTCAATGAACTCGTTGATGAAGGAGTCGTAGGTCTTACGGACGCGAGAGGGAGTTAAGGCAGCGGGAGTGAAGGATCCGGACTCATCTGCGAATAATCCTTTTTGCGGATTGGCCTCGGTGTCGCGAAACAGGGGAGACTTCTGCTCAATCTCTCCTGCTTTGGATTCAATCGACTTAGGTGGCTCGGCTAGTTTTTCGGTGAGGTCTCTGCCTTGTTGTTCAGCATTGGCTTCGGCACGTTCGGCAGGGACCTGCTCCATGCCGGGAAGAGTAGGTTCTACTGGACTTTCTTGCTGGCGGGTTCCTGCTTCTGCAACTGCTGTAGGCTTAGGTGCTCTTTCAGATCGCCCAGCACTTCCTGCTTCTGATCCGGCGAGAGTTTTGGAAACTTCTCCTCGGACTTGCTGGTAGGCTTCGGACTTAACGGTTCCGGCATTGTCACCATCCACTAAACGGCGAGCAGACTCATCAAGAATACTACTGATCGGTCCGCCCCGTTCACTTAATTTATTGTAGACTTCTTCCGCCTGTGCCGCGCCCGTGGAGATTTCCTTGGATTTATCCACGTCGATCTTATTGCCGCCGCGCTCCAGTTCGGTTGCTCGGTCCCCCTTGGAAACGAATCCGAACAGCTTTTTATCCTTCGCTAACTGCTGCTTGATGTGCGCTGAGATTTCCGCTTTTTCGAGAGCCAGCGAGCGAGTGATTTCCTGTGTGCCGAAAAGATTCTGAGTGGTCTCGGTGGTCTGCTCCGAACCTTTTACCATGCGAATTAGTTCCGAGAGCGTGTCGTCGGGAACTTTCGCGCCCCGCGCTTCTTTCTTTTCTACTAGGCTGAGGATTGCTTTCTGTTCCGCGCCATCCGCCGTCGCTTCACCGATAGTCTTGGCTCGACCTACGCGGAGATCACCTGATACGACGCGCTTAAACAGCGAGTCATCCAATCGAGATAGCGCGAGACCATCAGCGGCCATCGCTTCGCCCAGCGAGATGCCTTGTGCTTTCAGGTCTTCGGCGGTCATGCCGGAATCGCGAAAGAATTTTGCCGCATCCAGTGCTGTGCCGCGGCCTTCCGCAATGTTCTGCGTGGCTCCGATCGCGCGCGCTGCGATTGCATCCTTGGCAACGACATGGCGAACTGCCACTGCTTTTTCGCCCATACGCTTCGCGAGTTCGTAGCGATGGTGCCCGTTCACTACATAAGTTTTCCCGTCCGCCGGATCGCGCCAAACGCTGATCGTGCCTGCCAGTTCTGGATTGTACTTCTGCGCTTCTTTGAGGAGAGTGCTTGTCCCCGCCGCATCTGTGCCAGCTTTGTACTGGAATTTATGCGGAGCAACTCTCAGGTCGGAGACTTTCATTTCGCCGACTTTACCGGGAGCGACTTCTGCGGAACTGCGCGTCAGTGCTCCACCCATACGACGTTCGGTATCGGCTCTGGCGGTGGCTCCGTGATCAGGTGCGCTAAAGGCTCCTAGTTCTGGAGGAGGTTGCCATGTGGCAATGTCAGTGGCTAGGCGGGGGGATTCTTCTGGCTTGCCTAGACTAGCGACTTCTTTCGTCCCTACAAAGCGCTCGGTCTTTCCTTCTACTGAAACCGTAACCACAGGAGATTTGTCTTGCGGAGAAACATACTTCACTTCTCCAGAGCGACCATCCGGAAGGGTTACGGGGTCGCCTTTGGAAAGAACGATTGGCGAGGCTCCAGACACATCTTTTCCACCAGTAGTTCCAGAGACTGTTGGCGCTTGCTGAACTTTGGCAGCCGTCCCGTGCTTCGCGGAATCCTCCGGAAGTACGACATTTGCAGCATCATTCTTCGACTGAGGGGCGGCACCCGCCGAATCCACTCCTCCTGATTTCGCTAGTTCAACTGACTGGAAGTCGATGACAGGAGGTTGCTGAGGTCTAGGCGGGATGAACTCTGGGGTGGGCACAGGCTTCGACTTCGCTACATAGCCCTCTGCCTTCGCTGTCGACACTGCTTCAACTGCCCCCTGATCAGCCTCGTACATCGCGCGGGCTTTGACAGGGTCGTAATCCGCTTTGTCGAGATAGTCCGCCAGTTCTGCTCGAGATGGCGGCTGAGATTCTATGGTCGGAGGTTCTAACGCCAGGGACACGCTTGCCTTGGGGCCGCGCGAAAACGTCTTCGAACCTTCGAACGGCCCGACCTTCCCGCGAACGGTGACTGCTTCGGGTGTGACAGCCACACCAGCTCCAGCCTGCCCGCCTAACACTGTGCCAGCCGCCCGAGTGCCGTCCGGGGAGATTTCTACTCCACCGGCTGGCCGAATCAAAGTTCCTGCTGCGGCTGGCAACCAGTAGCCAGCCTCTTCTGCCAACTTCTGCGCCTCCGCTCCGCCACCAAGCGCCTTCGTGGCAGTCTTGGCACCCTTGCTCGCCAGATATCCGCCTGCAATTCCAACAGCCGCCCGTGGTATCTGGGTGATGCCGCTCGCCACCATGGGAAGCGTAGCTGTTTCGCCCGCGCCAGCAATAATGTCGGAAGCACCGCGCATCACGTCTTTGGACGTTGGCGGAGGTTGGAGAGCGGTAGGAATTGCCTCGCTGATGCCACGGGCAATTCTCCCTGGGCCGCGATATCCAGAGAGTGTCTTGATTCCGAGCGGACCTTCGATATCGGCTTCGGCTTGTGCGGGAGTAACTGGAGGAGAAGTAAAGCGCCCGGATGGTGTAGGGGCTTCGGCCAACTCGTCGACGCTGGTTGTGGATCGGCCAGCACTAGACAATCTCTGTGTCGAAAGGGGGACGGGCGCTACTTGTTCTGAATGAGGATTATCGAGGCTTCCGCTGGCCCATTGGACTGCCAGCGGCATCCCGCCGCGGCGCTCCTGCTGTTCAGTCGTGAGACCTTCTGCGATGGAGTGAGGTGAGGCTTCGCGTGGACCGCGAATGCTTAAATTTGCAGAGGACGGCGCTACAGGAGCAAGAGATTGCGGGCGGGTTATGCTGTCAATGTCAGCCGAGGATTGCTGACGCGTCTGCGGAGGAGAAGAACTATCGACGGGTTGGAAATCGATCCCCTGTGCCTCCTCGGCCGGTTGAAAATCGATGACAGGACTTTCCATTTGTTACCAGTTCCCGTATTGACCAGAACTCGTAGCCTGCTTCAGTTGTGAAGTTGGGACGTGGCCGACCTTGCCGGATTTCTTGTCATAGACCCAGGTGCGGCCGGCTGGCGGCGGAGTGGCAGGCTTGGGCGGGGACGATGCGGGCGAAGCGCCACTCTTAAGCTTTCCCCCCGCTTTCGTCAGTCCTAGCAACTTGTCCGCTTCATCACTCATCTGCTGGACTTTGGGAGCGTACTTAGTTTCCAGTTCGCTATCGACCTTCTGCTTGGCTTCCGCTGCTTTCTGCGGGTTGTATTTCACGGTGACATCCTTGTCGAGTTCCGCATAGCGCCTAGTGCGCTCGCTTTCCTTGGCGCGGTCAATCACATCCAGTTGGCGCTGCTTGTACTCTGAGACCTGAATGGCTTTCTGAACATCGGCAGCCGAAGTGTCTTTTCCAGCGCGTGCCTTATTGACTTCGTACTGCTGAATCTCCTTCGCGGAAGGATTGCGGCCATTCTGTTGCTTGAATGCGCCGTACCAGCCGGAGAACTCATTGGTTGGAGTCTTGTCCTGATCGGCCTTGTTCGCCCTCGCTTCGTTCAGGGCAATCTGCGAAGCCGACAATTTCTCCCTCGTATCAGCGAGTTCTCCAGCGGCTGCAGAACGTCCCTCTGCCGCAATCGCAGTCCGTTCTCGGGCATCACCCAACTGACCTTGGTAGGCTTGACGAAGCGCGTCTTCGTAGAGCTTAGAATTTTCCGCGTCGAGTTTTCCCTGACCACTGATCTGTGTATCGAGGTTGGCAACCTTCCCCTGACGCATCGCTTCATCGCGACCGTATCGCGCATTGGTCGCACCGGGCCCAACATACACAGGATTAACTCGCTCCGGGTGTCCGCGACTGCCAAAGCCCTGAAGAAAATTCCCCGCCGTCCCGAGAACCCTCATTCCGTTCGACATTCGATAGATTGGTTTTCCACTTGCGTCCGTTGCGCTAGGGTCCGTCGGGTTGCCGATCGCGGCTCTCTGTTTCAATAGATCTGCGAGATTTGGGTTGCTTGAACCGGTTGGCGGTTGCGGCACTTGCGTCGGCGTCATGGGAGACGCAATCAACCCAGGAGGAAGCTTGCTGGGATCAAAGCCAGTCGATGGCATGGCAGGGGCAGGATTGGAATCAGTCGACGTCAAGGAGTTGTCTCGGCTTGGCGATGGTGATCCGGCTATCGGAACTTCGCCCGGTCGCGCGTATGGACTTGGGGCGGACGGTTGCGAACCGGCAATTGGCGCATCCCCAGGGCGAGCGTAAGACGAACCTCCACCCAATATCTGCTGTAACAGATCCTCTGGGTCTACCTGAGATACTGAATCGCTGTTTTCATCTGTCATAGAGTTAATCCCCCCGTTTCAGGTCATTCTTGTTGCGTCTGGGTTGCGGATTTTGCAGGACTTTGCCGGAATCTGCTGAGGAAATCGCGCTATCTTGTTGAGTGGCGGGGGCTGTATTGTGACTCTTAATCAGTAGGTTGAAGGTTCGATTCCTTCCGCGCTCACCATCGTAATTCTCTTGCTCACCATGTAATTCTCTTAACGAGCATTTCAGCGTAGCGTGAACTATCATCCGCGTACATGCATCTTAAGCGTGTGTCGACTCTCATTCGCGCCTGACTTGCCTATGAGTCTGCCTATCAAGAAGACCTACCCGCCAATGGAAGCCTTGCCTGCGGCGGAGCTTCCTTCCGGCCCGCGGTGGCAATACGAACCCAAGTGGGATGGGTTCCGCTGCCTGGCTTTTCGCGACGGCAAACGTGTTGATTTGATGTCCAAGGCCCAGAAGCCGCTGACCCGGTACTTTCCCGAGTTGGTTGAGGCTCTCGCATCGCTCAAAGCGCAACGCTTTGTTCTTGATGGCGAAATTGTCATTCCCAGCGAGGGCGGTCTGTCATTCGATCATCTTCTGATGCGAATTCATCCTGCCGCCAGCCGCATCGAAAAACTCAGTCGGGAGACTCCAGCGGTATTCATCGTCTTTGACTTGCTGGTCGACGATAAAGGCGAACCAGTATTCAAGCTGCCCCTGGCAGATCGCCGCGAGCGCCTGGAGGAATTCTTCCGAAAATATCTCAAGGGGAACCAGACGGTGCGTCTTTCTCCCGTGGCCGAAGATTTTGCCGTAGCTCGCAAATGGTTTCAGATGGGAACCGCTCTCGATGGCGTGATTGCCAAGCGCCGCGACTTAAGCTATCAAAGCGGCGAACGCGCCGGAATGCAAAAGATCAAGCGGCAGCGAACGGCCGACTGCGTGGTTGGAGGTTTTCGATATCTTGAAAAGGAACCCGTCGTGGGCTCGCTCCTTCTCGGTCTTTACAACGACGCCGGCGAACTCGATCATGTGGGTTTCACATCGGCAATACAGGCCGGCGAGCGGCCAGTACTTACAAAAAAGCTGAAAAAGTTGATCAAGCCGCCGGGCTTTACCGGAAAGGCTCCAGGAGGGCCCAGTCGCTGGAGCACGAAACGTTCGACCGAATGGCAACCGCTGGACCCCAAACTTGTTGTTGAAGTGCAATTCGATCACTTCACCGGGGGCCGCTTCCGTCATGGAACAAAATTGTTGCGTTGGCGTCCGGAAAAATCGCCTAAAGGCTGTACCATGCGGCAGGTCGAGCGCGAGAACCGCTCGGCGTTAGACTTATTATGAGCTCACGAATTTGCCGACGAATCTGAAAGCGATTTCCCTGTTCCGGCTGCGCCGTCATCATTTGTTGGATGAGGCGCCTGCCGACGCAGTCTCAATCTGTCGCGATGTCTGCGGAGTGCAAGCTCAGATTATGTCCTCTGCGTTCCTGCAGCTTTGGACGCGCAACCATGCGATTACGCGGAGCGAGATTGAAAATGAGCTGTGGCAGAGTCGGACTTTGGTTAAGACTTCTCTGATGCGGCAGACGCTGCACCTCATTCCCACTGATGAATTCCACATTTATATTGCCGCTCTGAAAACGTGCCGGAGACAAGGGGTTCTCCGGGTGATGGCGAGATGTGGTATTGCGACCGACGAGGCCGAGGGATTGACTGTATTGATCATGGAAGCTTTGTCCTCCGGAGCCTTAGGGAGAGCTGCCATCATGGCTGCCGTTCGTCCCAAGGTGAGCAAACGCGTTCATGCATGGATGGAAAAGGTTTGGAGCATCGTGAGGGTGCCTGTGGCTGAAGGGCTGGTTTGCTACGGGAGGGGAGAGAGCAACGAAGTTAGTTTTATCCGCGTGGATCGGTGGCTGCCTAGCCTGAAGTCGAAAAAAATGTCGGAGCTTGAGGCTCAATGCGCTCTTTTCCGAAAATATTTACGAGCTTATGGCCCGGCAACGCCCGGTGACTTTTCCCACTGGGCGGGAATTCCAATGCAGCAAGTTAAATCGTTGGTTCCTCTTCTCGAATCCGAACTGGAGGAGATTCCGGGCGACACCAGGAATTCTCTATTGCTTCGCGAAGACGTTGCTGTGCTGAAGAGGCGTAGCGGGAAAAAATCATGCATTCGCCTGTTGCCAAGCTTTGATACCTACCTGCTGGCGCATCGTGCGAAGGATCATCTATTGAGCGCGAAGAATTATAAGCGCGTTTACCGAAACCAAGGTTGGATCTCACCGGTGATACTTATCGATGGTGCCGTCGCTGGAGTTTGGTCTCACAAATTTCAAAACAAGAGTGTGCTTGTAGAACTTCAGCCCTTCGGCAAGCTGTCGCGAACGGAACGAGCGCAGATCGTGCAGGAAGCGGAGGGGCTTGCGTTGTTTTTTAACCGAGACCTTGAATGCCAATTCGCATGAAGGCTGGGATAGCGGCTGAGCGTGGTGGTATAAAATGACATTCCAATCATGCGAACCAAATGTTTAGTGGTCAGTTTCGTTTGCCTCGCGAGCCTGACTTGGGCGCAAGGATATTATTCGATAGAGCCGGCTACGCTTAAGCCGTCGGCTCCAATTTCGGCTGAGCTGAGGAAGACTCTGGATACGCGAGGCACGCGGCTGGTAACTTCTCCTGACGGCGAAAAAAATACTCTCTGCGAACTGTGGTTCAGCAAAGTGGTTTCTGCCTATCCCCAGGCGACGGGGCCGCAAGAGGCTAGCTACAGCAATTTGAAGAAGGGCACGCTTCTCGGCGTGATCCATTTCCCGGCAAAAACGAAAGATGCCCGCGGCCAGGAGCTCGCGCCTGGATATTACACGATGCGTTATGTGCAGATGCCGCAGGATAATTCCCACGAGACTGTGATGGAATATCCTGACTTCGTGGCGCTCAGTCCGGTGGCAGCGGACACGAAGAGTTACGAGACGATGCCGTTGGATGCTCTTCTTGACTTAAGCCGCCGTGCTTCCGGAAAAAGTCATCCGGCTGTAATCGGATTGATGCCCGCGAATCCGGGCTATACAGATTTCCCTGGGCTGGTGCCGGGTCAGGCTGTGTTGCAAGTGAAAATCAAGACAAAGGTGGGCACCAAGGCACCTGAGGAGCTCAAGCTCGCAATTATTTTGGTGCCGATCAAGGCACAAGATACGGGTTCTTGACGCGCGAGCGCGGAATGTGTCCGATAAATGAAACCGTGAATGGTTTCGGTTACCGAAGCGCAGAGGATGTAGTCAATGATCGTGAATTTCGCGGAGCGGGCGCACAATCATAACTGGGAACTGGACCCGGTCACGCGATCCCTGTTGGATACGGACTTCTATAAGCTTCTGATGCTGCAGTTCATCTGGAAGCATTATCCGAAGACGCGGGTTTCATTTTCGTTGTTCAACCGTTCTTCAACGGGACCTGTAGATACGTTCGCGCACGAAGAGCTGACCGAGCAGCTCGACCACGCTCGCAATGTTCGCTTTCGCAGATCCGAGCTCGTCTGGTTGGCTGGCAATACGTTCTATGGCCGGCGAGGAATCTTTGAGCCGGCTTTTCTCGAATGGCTGGAACGAGACTTCCGATTGTCAGACTACGAACTATCGGTCAGGGACGGCCGCTTTCATCTCACCTTCGACGGACTCTGGACCGACACAACAATGTGGGAGCTTTATTCGCTCTCCATCATCAACGAGCTGCGCACGAGAGCGAATCTTAAGCGGCTGAGCGAGTTTGGCCTCGATATTCTGTACGCGAGAGCAAAGACGAAGTTGTGGAGCAAAATCGAGCGGCTGCGCGGAGTTCCCAATCTTAGCGTGGCCGATTTCGGCACGCGGCGCCGCCACAGTTTTCTGTGGCAGGAATACGTAGTCGAGGCCATGGCCGCGAACCTTGGCAGCGGTTTTACTGGAACGTCGAATGCATTTCTCGCGCACAAGCATGACCTCGAGGCGATAGGCACGAACGCCCATGAGATCCCCATGGTTCTTGCCGCCCTGGCGACGGACGATCAAGGTTTGAAAGCTTCGCAGTACCGGGTCCTCGAGCAGTGGCAGAAAACGTACGAAGGCGCGCTTCGCATTATGCTTCCCGATACATTCGGCACCACCCAATTTCTTGAAGGCGCGCCGGATTGGGCCGCCGACTGGACA
Source organism: Candidatus Sulfotelmatobacter sp. (assembly GCA_025462865.1). Lineage (GTDB taxonomy): Bacteria > Acidobacteriota > Terriglobia > Terriglobales > Acidobacteriaceae > Sulfotelmatobacter. Next base: position 11,464 of record JAOAPI010000058.1, read on the forward strand.
GGCCAGCGTGTCGACAGCAAAGATCCGTATATAGCCGGCGATGAATATATCGAATGGCTTAAAGTTCGAGGCCGTGATCCGCAGGACAAGCTTGTGATCGCCTCCGACGCGCTGGACGTTGACGACATCCTCGGCCTGCACGCGTATTTTGGCGGCACACTCGCCCGCGGCGTCACGCCTGGGGACTTCCGCAGTGCGAATGATTTTCGTGATCGGCGCAAATGGACGTCCGGTCGTCGCATTCGCTTCAGCGCAGGTTGGGGCACTCTGCTTACCAATGATTTTCGTGGCTGCGACCCAGGCGGAGAGACCGGCTTCGATCCGATCAGCCTTATCAGCAAAGTTTCAAGCGTAGAAGGCCGTCCCGCAGTGAAGCTTTCGGACAATTATGCAAAAGCTCTCGGACCCCCTGCGGAAATCGAGCGTTACCGCCGAGTTTTCGGCACGGTCGGCGTCAGTAATATCCCTGTGATTGCATAAGCTATTGGTATGACAAGGGTTGGTGTGCCTACCCGTTCGTGCTAAGGTATGGCACGCCAGAGCCATATACGAGGCTGGCTCTCGGAGATAGTCTTGTTTTCGAGCAGCACTTGGGGGAGGGCTGATCAACAGACGTCCCGAGACTCAAACGAGTCTGGGACGTTTTGTTTTGTGCGCTACTTTCTTTGAAGGCTCACCCCTTAATCATCCCCAGAGTCGATTCAGGTTTTACGCCCGCCTGTATAATCGGCCTGCGTATGCCAGCCCAGCTTTCCAGGTGGACGTTTTTCGTATGCCTGGCAGCGTCTCTTGCGACGATTTCGCACGCGCAAGTGCATCAGAATAAAACCAAAGCCACTTCGGCGGCGCAACAAAATCACTCGCCTAGTCCAGCCGCCTCAGCCCCAGAGTTTGAAGACATTGCCCAAAAAGCCGGGCTTAACGTCGCGCACATTTCTTCTCCGGACAAGAAATATATTGTGGAATCGATGAGCGGCGGCGTGGGCCTCATCGACTGCGATAACGACGGCAAGCTCGACATCATTACCGTCAACGGCTCAACCGTTCAACGATACCGAGAGGGCGGGGACTTGATGATTACGCTCTATCATCAGGATGCCGACCTGAAATTCTCCGACATTACAAAACCTTCTGGCCTGACCCGCAAGGGCTGGGGCATGGGCGTGGCCGTTGCTGATTACGACAACGATGGGCTACAGGATATTTATGTCACCGGCTTTGGCGGGAATGCGCTTTACCACAACCTGGGCAACTGCAAATTTGAAGATGTAACTGAAAAGGCTGGCGTCGGTGCAGGAGGATTCAGCACGGGGGCCGCCTGGGCGGATTACGACCGCGACGGTCATGTAGATCTTTTTGTGTCGCGCTATGTTCACGTCGATATCGATAACTTGCCACAGTTCGGTAACGATCCTCGGTTTTGCCGATTCAAAGGAGTGCTCGTGCAGTGCGGGCCATGGGGGCTGCCAGGAGAATCGGATCTGCTGTTTCATAACAAGGGCAATGGCACGTTCGAGGAAGTTTCGAAGAAAGCGGGCGTAGACGATCCGAATCACTACTATGGGTTGGGCGCGACCTGGGGCGACTACGACAATGACGGGTGGCCCGATCTATACGTTGCCAACGATGCAGGCCCCAACTTTCTGTATCGCAATAAGCATGACGGAACATTCGACGATGTCGGCTTGCTGAGCGGAGTTGCGCTGAGTGCTGACGGAATGCAGCAAGGCTCGATGGGCGTTGACTGGGGCGACTATCTGCATGAGGGCCGCCTGTCGATGATTGTCACGAATTTTGTGGAGCAGGGCTCGACCCTCTATCACAACCTGGGTAAAGATGATTTTTCCGACGTCAGTGTGCGCGCGAAGGTGATGAAGCCGACCTATCCTTTCGTGAGCTGGGGAGCGGCATTTTTTGACATGGACAATGACGGCTGGCTCGATCTGTTCGTAGCGAACGGCCACGTCTATCCGCAGGTGGATGCAATTCCCGGCGGAACGCCCTATCGCCAACCTATGCTTTTGTTCCGCAATCATCGTGACGGAACTTTTGACGATGTGTCACAGGCGCTCGCTGGCATGGCTCCGCAATCGCGGCGGGGCGCGGCATTTGGAGACATCAACAACGATGGCAATGTTGATGTCGTTGTGCTGAACGTGGGAGAGCCGCCGTCATTGCTGCTGAATCACAGCGACAGCATGAATCACCGCGTGCTATTCAAACTGGTTGGAGTGAAAAGTAACAAGGCCGCAATCGGCGCGCGCATAACTGTGAAGGCCGGTACGCTGTCGCAGTTCAGCGAAGTTCGCGGTGGGGCAAGCTACCTGTCTCAAAACGATTTGCGGCTGCACTTCGGGTTGGGGACGAATGAAAAGATGAACGAAGTAAGTATCCGCTGGCCGAACGGTAAAACGGAAATTTTAAGGGATGTGCCCGCAGACTTTATTTACACGATAGTCGAGGGCAGCGGAATTCAGAAGAAGGTGGCGCTTCCTCCGTTGCAGCAACGTTGAAATTCCTTTGAGAGTTCCTGCGCAGAGTTCCTGCAAAACCTATTCAAGCAAACTTTTAAATTTCTGCTAAAAATCTTAATCCCAGTTATTCGATTCCCAATTGTTTCTGGATTTGTTCGAGCGGCACGCCCTTCGTTTCCGGAACTAGAGTCTTCACCCAGATGAGTTGAAGAACCATCATGCCGGCGAAAAAAGCGAAAACGTAGCCGGGCTGGAAGGCGGCGACCATCTGAGGGAAAAAGGTTGTGAGCAAGGCGGCGAAAATCCAGTGCGTGAAGCTGCCGAGGGTCTGACCTTCCGCGCGATGACGATTGGGAAAAATCTCAGAAATAAAAACCCAGATGACTGCGCCTTGGCCAATGGCATGGGCCGCGATGAATGCAAAGATGCAAACCGGTACGATTGAGAAGTGGCCAGTAAAAAACGCCCATGCGACAAGTCCAAGCGAAATAATGTAGCCGAACGAGCCGATGTAGAGAAGCGTTCGCCGGCCAAGGCGGTCAATCAACCAAAGGCCCACAAAAGTGAAAACGAGATTGGTAATGCCAATACCAACGGATTTCAGCAGGGCGGCTTTTGCGCCGAGACCGGTAAGTTCGAATATGCGAGGGGCGAAATAGAGAATTGCATTAATGCCGGAGAGCTGGTTGAAGAAGGCAATCAGAATCGCCAGCATGATGGGTTTGCGAAGGCGCGCCGTCCAGAAATTTCCAGAAGATACTTGCTCCGAGGATGCAGCGATGATTACGTCTGCCTCGGCCGCGATCTCAGCCTTCGAAAGGTCAGGCTGAACGCGTTGCAGCACGTCCAGCCCCGCCTCACGGTCGCCCTTTCTGCCTAGGAGCCAGCGCGGGCTTTCGGGAAGTCCGAAACACAACGCTGTGTAAAGCAGCGAGGGGAAAGCGGCCACGCCTAACATCCATCGCCAGGCGTTCTCGCCGATGCCCGCCAACAGTGCGTTCGAGACGAATGCGATCAGGATTCCAAAAACGATGTTGAACTGGAACATGCCGGCAAGTCTTCCGCGATACTTGGGAGGTGCGATCTCCGAAATATACATGGGGGCAACTACGGTAGAGATGCCGATGCCCAGCCCGCCTATGACGCGCGCCATGATGAAAGTGGCAACATTCGGGGCCAAAGCTGAGCCGACCGCACCGAGAAAGTAAAGCACGCCGATCCAGAGCAACGTAGCCTTGCGTCCAAAGCGGTCGGCCGGCCAGCCGCCGAGGAGCGAACCCACGACGGTACCGTAGAGGGCCGAAGCCATGGCAATACCGTGCAGGGCGGGGCTTAGACCCCACAGCGTTTGAATTGTCTTTTCGGCGCCCGAAATAACAACCGTGTCAAAACCGAAGAGAAATCCGGCAAGGGCCGACGTGAGCGACCAGAAGAAGATGCGACTATTCATAAGCGGATAGAGACGGTTACTTACGAAAACGCGCGAAGCTTCACTCGATTCGACGTGTGCTGTGCTCCGATAAAAACGGCTGCTGACTAGCTCCCTTTGGTTAGGGGATAACCTTTTCCCCGCCAGTCACGGATTCCGCCGTCCATCGAGATAACATTCTTGTAGCCCATCTTCTGCAGATTGTCGGCAGCGAGCGCCGATCGGAATCCACCGCCACAGTACAACACGATTTCGGCGTTGAGATCGGGCACGCGTGCTTCGATGTCGCGCTCGATGATTCCTTTGCCCAGGTGAATCGCGCCGGGCAGATGATCCTTGGCAAATTCACTTTCTTCACGCACATCCACCAGGGTGAGTTTCGCTCCGCCATCCATCTTCTTTTTGATTTCATCGGCGTTGGTTTCGCGCACGCGCGACTTCGCCTCGTTCACGATTTTCAGAAATCTGGGAGGGTGCTGGTCCGCCATGGAATCTCCTTTAAGGTTAAGTCGACGATAGACATCCTATCAAGTTTGTGGAAAATGGCGCGTGCTGCGACCCTCGGTCGTTCTTCTTTTGCTAGATCGTGCTCTTCGTGGCTGTTGATTTCTCAGTTAGCATGAACAGGTGGAAACGAATAAGCCTACTCGGAAGATCGGCTTGGCGCGCGCTTTGTCGAAGCTCGGTTATTGCTCGAGGTCACGAGCGGCAGAGTTGATTCGCGCCGGACAGGTGAGACTGAATGGAAAGCTGCAGCGCGATCCGGAGGCAGCGGTTTCGGAAAAGCATGATCGGATCGAGGTCAATGGTAAAGCCGTCGAGACACGAGACAAAATTTACCTGATGCTAAATAAGCCCAGGGGTGTGGTGACGACAGCATCCGATGAGAAAGGAAGGGAGACAGTCTACACAACGCTGAGGGGAAGCTCTCTTCCGTGGGTCGCGCCCGTGGGTCGCCTGGATAAGGCCAGCGAGGGACTGCTATTGCTGACGAACGATTCTGAGTGGGGAGCACGCATCGCCGCGCCCGAAACGCATTTGGATAAGACGTACCATGTGCAGGTGGGGACGCTTGTAAGTGAGCAGGACGTTCAAGCTCTAGCGCTGGGAGTGAAAGGTAAAAATGGAGAAGTACTGCAAGTTAAATATGTTCGTCGCTTGCGTGTGGGGCAGAAAAACTGCTGGCTTGAAATTGTTCTCGACGAAGGCAAGAATCGCCAGATCCGCCGCATGATGGAGTCCATGGAAGTGGAAGTATTGCGACTGGTGCGAGTGGCCGTTGGGACCGTTCAGTTGGGTGATCTCGCTAAAGGCGCGCACCGTTCCCTGACCAAGGCCGAAAAGGAAATGTTGGACGGAGAAATGCTGGGGAGTGGCCCACGGGGCAAGACCTCGTGAACCAAATAAACTTTTTGTCCGCCGTCGTGATGGCCGAGCAAATTCGGAAGAAGGAAATATCCCCAGTCGAACTTATCGAGGCGCATCTGGCGCAGATCGAGCGAGTGAATCCCATAGTCAACGCATTTGTTCAAGTCGACGCGGACGGAGCGCGGCGGGCTGCACACCACGCAGAGACCGCAGCACTGCAAGGAAAAACGCTCGGTCCTCTGCACGGCGTTCCCATCAGTATTAAGAGTTCTTTGCAAGTCGCAGGGATGCGTTGTGAATCAGGAACCAGGCTGCGCGCCGGATGTCAGCCCACGCAAGACGCCGCACTGGTGGCGCGTTTGCGGGTAGCGGGCGCGATCGTACTGGGCGTGACCAACACCCCCGAATTGCTGATGGCGTGGGAAACCGACAATTTACTCTACGGCCGCACCAACAATCCATGGGATTTGGAACGCACCGCGGGTGGTTCCAGCGGCGGAGAGGCTGCGGCGATTGCAGCGGGGATGTCCGCAGGCGGCGTGGGCAGCGATGGCGGCGGCTCGATTCGTGTGCCGGCGCACTTTACCGGCATCTGCGGTCTGAAGCCGACACCGGGGCGAATTCCAACGACCGGACACTTTCCTGTCTCCGCGGGCCCGTTTGCCTCAATCGGCGTTGTCGGCCCCATGTCCCGCACTGTTGCAGACCTGAGAATCTTATTCGAGGTGATGCAGGGTCCAGATGTTGGCGACACGTGCGCCGCGCCGGTCCAGCTGTGCTGGCCCAACGAAGAGCAGACTAGAAGTCTGAGAATTGGTTATTTCGAAGACGATGGCCGTACCTCGGTCACCGCAGAAACCCGCGCCGCGATACGCAGCGCCGCAGAAAAGTTGCGCAGCGCCGGATTTCAAGTAGAACAGTTCCGTCCTGAAGGCCTTGAAGAAGCGCGGCAACTGTGGAGAAAGTATTTCGTCGTCTGTGGCGGGATGGTTTTGCGTTCCATGTTCAAAGGTAGGGAAGCCGATCTCAGTCCGCTGCTGGCGGAGTTTCTGGACTGGTCCGCGTTGGAACAGGAGCTGACCGCAGAGACTCTTCTTGACGCCTGGATCCAACGTGACATGCTTCGTGCTCGATTCTTGTTGCAGATGCAGCAGTATCCTATCTTGTTGTGTCCGGCTGCGGCGATTCCCGCGTTTCGCCACGGCGAGCGCTCCTGGCAGGTAGAGAATAAGACAGTCCATTATCTCGATGCGTGGAGCTACACCGAATTCTTTAACCTGTTAGGTAACCCTGCCGCCGTCGTGCCGGTCGGCGTCTCCGCTGAAGGGTTGCCCATCGGAGTGCAAATCGTAGGCAGGCCGTGGGAGGAAGAGCAAGTGTTATCGGTGGCTTCCGAGCTCGAGGCGATGTGTAGCGACTGGAAGATTCCGCCCGTGGCGTAGGCTGGGTGGTTCTAATAGTATGTTTGCACTATTTCCCCGGCGTTCCGGATGTACGTAACTTAATCGGACGCCATTTCAGTCGCTGTGGGACTGAGATTTCAGCTAGCGCCGCAGGCTGCCTCCGATGCGAGATGACTCATCACCCGATGGCTTCATAGGCCGGATTCTGCCCGGGCTGCTGATATTTCTGGCGCTCTCTGCGGCATACCTCTACGCGTTCCCGCAGGCGACCATCTTCTATGCCGGGATCGTGCTGGCGCATGCTCTGGTTGGCGTTGTCACCGCGATCCTTCTTGTCCCAACGATGATCCGTCTTTGGCGGAACGGAGGGCTTCTTGCGCGCGCAGGGTGGTGGCTCATCGCAACGGGCGCGATTCCAGGACTCATTCTTATCAAGACGGGCACTTCGCGCAGCGAGTGGAGGTGGCTCTATTTCCACATTATCGTCTCGCTCATCGGCCTCAGCCTTTTGCTTGCCGAAAAAATTGGACAACGTTCATCGCTAGCACTGAAATCTACGACCATCGTACGATGCGTGGTTTGTTTGATCGTGCTGGCGGGCGTTGCTTACGGCGCGCACTATATCCGAGAAAGTTGGCAAACGCGCTCGCGCATCCAGAATCCGACTATGCCACCCGACACCATGAACGGTGAGGGCGATGGCCCGGAGGGATCGTTTTTTCCAAGCTCAGCGCAGGTTTACGGCAAACAAAAGATTCCCAGTAAGTTTTTTATGGAGTCGGAATCCTGCAAGCGGTGCCATGAAGATATTTATAACCAGTGGTTCAGCTCGGCCCATCATTTCTCTTCATTCAATAATCAGTGGTATCGCAAGTCAATCGAGTACATGCAGGATACGGTCGGAACCAAGCCTTCGAAATGGTGCGGGGGATGCCACGATCCCGCTTTGCTTTACAGCGGGCTGATGGATACGCCGATTAAGCAGATCGTGCACCGCCCGGAGTCGCAGGCGGGACTTGGCTGCATGATGTGCCACTCCATTGCCGATGTTAAGAGCACCATGGGCCAGGGCGATTTTTATCTGGAGTATCCCAAGCTACATGAGTTGGCCGCCGCGAAGAATCCTGTGGCGCGTGCGCTGCACGACTTCCTGATTCGTTTGAATCCCGAGCCCCACCGCCGCGTGTTTCTCAAGCCATTCATGAAGACGCAGACCGCGGAATTCTGCTCCACTTGTCACAAGGTGCATCTCGATGTGCCGGTGAATCATTACCGCTGGTTCCGCGGATTCAACGAGTACGACAACTGGCAGGCAAGCGGCGTTTCCGGTCAAGGCGCGCGATCGTTTTACTATCCGCCCAAGCCGCAGCAGTGCGCCGATTGTCACATGCCAGCCGAAGCCTCGCACGACGCGGGAAACATTAACGGCGTGGTGCACTCCCATCGGTTCCCAGGTGCGAATACTGCGGTACCCACGGCGAACGAAGATGCACCGCAACTGAAACTCACCGAAGAATTTCTAAAGGGTGGCGCTCTCACGGTCGATATTTTTGCTGTCTCGGCGGCGCAGACCCCGCTGAAGTCGGGAGCGAGCGCCCAATCGGATCTTGCCACAACGTTCGCAGTCGGCGAAGAAGCAGAAACGAAAATTACTCCTGATGGGCGCGGCGAAGTTGAGCCAGTGACAGCTCCGCTTAACCGCGTGCACCCAGCCCTGCGCCGCGGCGACACGGTGCGCGTAGATGTCGTGGTCCGCACCAAGAAAGTTGGACACTTTTTTCCTGGCGGTACTGTCGATGCCTACGACACGTGGCTTGAACTGAAAGGTACTGACGATAAAAAGCAAACAATTTTCTGGAGCGGCATGGTCGAGGATGGTGGTAAGGGTCCGGTGGAAAAAGGTGCGCACTTCTATCGATCACTCCAGGTAGATGCGCACGGCAACCCAATCAACAAACGCAATGCATGGGCGACGCGGGCCGTCGTCTACGTGCGGCTGATTCCTCCGGGCGCGGCCGACACCGTGCACTACCGCGTTTCAATTCCTGAGAACGCGGGCAGCAAGATTACGTTGCACGCTCGCCTCTGCTATCGCAAGTTTTCATGGTTTGGCACGCACGAGTCTTTCGCCGGACAGCCCGACCCGGCATCGCCGAATTCGGTTGCACCTGACTACGACGACCGTCCAACGACGTTTACCGCATCGCTGAGCGGCGTTTCGGCGAAGCAGGAAAAGATTCCTGACTTACCCATCGTTACGGTTGCAGAGAATGAAGTTGTCTTGCCTGTGGTTGCTCACGGCACGGCCGCTGCTCCACCGAAGACTGATGCGCGCAAGGATGAGTGGCAACGCTGGAACGATTATGGAATCGGACTCTTCCTGCAAGGCGATCTAAAGGCGGCGGCTGCAGCGTTTCAGAAAGTGACGGAGGCAGATCCAAGCAATCCGGATGGCTGGGTGAACATAGGCCGCTGCGCCGTGCAGGAGGGTGACATGGAGCGCGCCCGCACGGTACTCGAGAAGGCATTGGCTTTGTCTCCAAAGCTTGCGCGGGCCAATTATTTTTACGCTCGCGTGCTGCGGTCAGAGGGAAAGTACGAGGATGCTGCGGCGCGTTTGCGCATCGTTCTGGCCCAATATCCTCGCGACCGTGTGGCGCTGAATGATCTGGGCCGCATCCTTTTTCTGCAACGAAAATACTCTGACGCAGTGAAGATTTTGCAGTCCGTCCTGGCGATTGATCCGGAAGATCTGCAGGCACATTACAACTTAATGCTGTGCTACAACGGCCTAGGGGACGAAAACCTGGCTAAGCAACATGAAGCCCGCTACATGCGCTTTAAGGCGGATGAGTCGTCGCAGGCGATCACGGGGCCATTTCGCCAGTTGCATCCAGAAGACAATAATGAGAGGCAGGCGATTCACGAACATATATCGGTACCTCTGCCATCAACTCGCCTGGCGAAAGTCCACTCGCCGATCCAACCGGACAGACCCGCGATCGCCACTTCTTCTGCTGGGGCCTCCAAGTAAATGACAAGACCTAGGGCGCTGACCTTATTTCTGCCCCTTCTCGTGGCCACCATGACGATGCTGACGGTTCGTTGTGCCGCGCAACAGGTGTTTCGCGATGTCACCACGAAAGCAGGCATCCATTTCACCCACAACAATGGCGCCTTCGGGAAAAAGTGGCTGCCTGAGACCATGGGGCCGGGCTGCGCGTTCATTGATTACGACAATGATGGCTATCCCGACATCCTCCTTGTGAATGGAGAAGATTGGCCTGGGCACCCGCACGCAGGCGCAACGACTCCGAAGCTATACCGCAACAATCGCAATGGGACCTTCACGGACGTCACCCGGCAGGCTCGGTTGGCTGTGCCCATGTTTGGCATGGGCGTAGCAGTGGGCGACTACGACAACGACGGATTCGATGATCTCTTTATCTCCGCGCTGGGGCAGAGCCATCTCTTTCACAACAACGGCAACGGAACGTTCAGCGAAGTTACGAAAATCGCCGGCATGTGGGGCCCGAATGAGTTTTCGACCAGCGCAGCATGGGTCGACTACGATCGCGACGGCAAACTCGATCTCGTGGTCGCGAACTATGTGCGTTGGAACGAGCAGAACGATCTCTATTGCACGCTTGACGGCGCACACAAATCTTATTGCACTCCGGAATCGTACAAGGGAACTTCGGTGCGACTATGGCACAACCTTGGCGGCGGAAAGTTCGAAGATACAACGCAGAAAGCCGGCCTTGGCGACCCTACTTCGAAAAGCTTGGGCATCACCATTCTCGATTACAACGCGGATGGCTGGCCTGACATTCTGATTGCCAACGACACGCAGCCCAATAAGCTTTATCTGAACAAAAAAGATGGAACGTTTGAAGAGCGAGGAGTTCCGTCCGGTATAGCGTTCAGCGAAGACGGAGTGGCGCGCGCCGGTATGGGCGCCGATGCTGCTGATTACGACCGCAGCGGACATCCGAGCGTGATCATCAGCAACTTTGCCAATCAGATGGTGTCGCTCTATCACAACGAAGGCAACGGGTTGTTTGTCGACGAAGCGCCACAGTCTGAAGTTGGCCGCGCTACGCTCGTCACGCTCGGATTCGGCTGCTTCTTTTTCGATTACGACAACGACGGCTGGCCGGATATTTTCGTGGCTGACGGTCACATCGAGGACCAGATTGAGCGTGTGCAGAAGCGCGTCAGCTATGCCGAGCCTTCGCATCTTTTTCGCAACCTCGGTGGCGGGAAGTTTCAGGAAGTCACGGTGCAAATGGGCCAGGCTTTTGCTGCGCCGAGAGTGGCGCGGGGCGCCGCGTACGCCGATATTGATAATGACGGCTTTCTCGACGTTCTCGTAACAACGAATGCGGGACCAGCTTTCTTGTTCCACAATGAGGGCGGGACGAATCATGGCCTGCGCCTCAAGTTAGTTGGAACGAAGTCAAACCGCGACGGCATCGGTGCGGTCGTGCATGTAACCGCGGGAGGCGACAAGCAACGGAAAATGCTGCGCTCCGGTTCGAGTTATCTCTCGCAGAGCGAGTTAGTACTCACTTTTGGACTCGGCACACAAACGAAAGCGGACACGATTGAAATTCAATGGCCCAGCGGCCGGGTGGATAAACTTTCCAATATCCCAGCGGGGCAGAGCATAACCGTTCAGGAAGAAAAGGGCGTGATTGCGAACCGGCGGTACGGCAAGGCAACAAAATAAGTAGAACCGCGAAGGGCCCGAAGTTTCATGAAGAAAATCACAACCACAATTGGCTTTCCTTAGTGTACCCTCGCGCCCTTTGTGGTTAAATTCCTAATCAATGACTCCACGAATTTCTGCTGTCCTAGCTGGCACGCTCCTGGCCGCATTTGGCCTGTTTGCTACCGCGCCGCAAACCCAATCAAAGGCGAATCCGGTCGAGGCCGCGCGGTTGAACAATCTGGGCGCGGCTTACATGAACCAGCAGCTTTTTGAAAAAGGACTGAAATCCTTCCGGCAGGCGGCGGAGCTCGATCCGAAGCTAGCAATCGCACGACTGAACGAAGGCATCGGGCTTCTGAACCTCCAGAAAATTGACGATGCGAAATCGGCTCTGGAAGATGCGCTCAAGCAGGATCCCAAAATTCCGAATGCCTGGTACAACCTCGGCCTGCTCGCGAAGAATACTGGCGATGCCCAGGCCGCGATTGGTGCGTTCAAGCATGTAATTGAAATCGACGCCAGCGACGCCGACACCTGGTATTTTCTTGGCACAGCGTACGTGCAAGCCAAGCAGTTTCCGCAGGCCATTGACGCGTTCCAGCATGCGCTGCAACTCAATCCACTGCATGCCTCTGGCGAATTTGGACTTTCGCGCGCTTATCAGCAATCCGCTGATCTCGACCATGCCCGTGAGCACTTGAAGAAATTTCAGTACATCACGCAAAACAAAATCGGCGTGCCCATGAGCCTCGCCTACGGCGAGCAAGGGAAGTATTCGCGCGCGATGGAATCGCCCTCCGTGGTGCTGGAAGCGCCTGCGCAGATCAAGGTGAGGTTTGTGGACGTGACCGCACAGTCAGGACTGGTCTTCAATCCTGCGCGTAAAGGCGTGACCCTTTACGCTGGCTTTCCTTACAGCCTTGGTAGCGGTGCCTGTTTCCTGGATTATGACAATGATGGCAAGATCGACATTTTTGTGGCAGACGACGGTGCTCAGGGAGGACCTTCCCTGTACCACAACGTGGGGAAGGGAAAGTTTGAGAATGCAGACAGCAAACTGAATTTTAGTCCCAGCAATCATGGTACGGGTTGTTCTGTTGGTGACTACGATAACGACGGCTTTGAAGACATAGCCTTCACCGCGCCCAGCCAGGTCAGTTTGCTCCACAACGAAAAGAATGGCAGGTTCAAGAGTGTGCCGACCCCGATTACAAGGATGCCTGCGATCGGCAGTGGCGCTCCTGGTGCACAGAAAGAGAAAGCTGATCCGCAGTCTCAGCCGCCTCAGAATCCAATAGACCCCAAGGTCTCGTCCCAACTCGGCCAAATATTTCCCGCTCCCGCGCTGTTTACGGGTGTGACATTTATCGACTACGACCACGACGGCGATCTCGATCTCTACATCACAACAACAAGTGCGGTGGCGGAACCAGACTTCAAAAACAAGACTTGGGATGAGAGAACGCCACCGACTGGTCGTAACCTAATGTGGCGAAATAATGGGAATGGTGTGTTCACGGACGTCACGGAATCCACCGGTCTCTTCGGAAACTCCACTAGCATCGCCGCGGTCGGGACCGACGTCAATAACGACCGCGCCGTAGACATTGTGCTGACCGGCGGCGTAAGAGGAGTCACAGTTTTTGAGAACCCGCGAGAAGGGATGTTCAAGATCAAGGAAATGTGGCCTGAGGGCGGCCCCAAGGCCGCAGTGGGCGTTGCCGTTCTTGATTTCGATCACGATGGATGGATGGACCTAGCGTTCACGCACACGGGCGCGCCTAGCCTTACGCTCTGGCGAAACAACCACGGCAAGACTTTCGATCGAGTCAATCTCCCCGAGACGAATTGGGTCCGCGCCTTTGGCGTCGCCGCCATCGACTACGACAACGACGGCTGGATCGATCTCGTCGCCGTCGGCGAGACCAAAGAAGGTAAGGGCGAAGTGCGGCTGTTCCGCAATCTCGGGGCTGATGGTTTCAAGGACGTCACCGCCGACGTCGGCCTCGACAAGATTCAACTCAAAGAGCCGCGCGCGATTATCACCGGCGACTACGATGGTGACGGGGCGACCGATCTGCTGATCACGCAGAATCACGGCCCGGCCGTACTGCTACGTAATGAGGGGGGAAATCAGAATCATTGGCTCCGGCTTTCGCTCAAGGGGCTGGCCGATAATAAGTCCGCCATTGGAACCAAGGTCGAAGTGTTCGCGGGCGGCAACCGTCAGAAATTTGAAATCGCCGGCTCGAACGGATACCTGGGGCAGAACTCGACCGACATCGTGGTCGGCCTGGGCGATGCGAAAGAAGCGGACATTGTGCGCATGTTGTGGCCCACCGGCGTGTTGCAGGACGAAATTAATATTGCCGGCGACAAGCAGCAGAATTTTCTCGAGATCGACCGCCGCGGGAGTTCGTGCCCCACGCTGTTTGTGTGGAACGGGGAGCGCTACGAGTTCGTCGCTGACATGTTGGGTGCCGGCGTGGTCGGACACTGGGTTGGCCCGGGGCAGCGCGACATTCCGCGGCCGGTCGAGTACATCAAGATCGATCACACCGCGATTCGTGAAAAAGATGGAAAGCTCAGCTTCCGCTTCATGGAGCCGCTGGAGGAAGCCGTCTACCTCGATCAGGCGCGTCTGCTGGCGGTTGATCATCCCGCCGAGAGTGACGTTTATCCGAACGAGTATTTCGCGTCGAACCTGCCGTATCCAGATTTCAAAGTCGTGGTGAGCCGCAATGCGCGTCCGCCAGCAGGGGCGTGGGATGAGCATGGGCACAACGTCCTGCCTGATCTGATGGCTCATCGTTATTTCGGCGACTTTGGGCTGACGCAATTTCAGGGATTTGCCCAGCCACACAGCCTGACGCTCGATCTGGGAGAAGAGTACCGTGGCGACCCGCTGTGGCTGTTGCTGCATGGCGAGGTCGAATATTTTTCGGCGAACAGCATGTACGCGGCCTCGCAAGCCGGAGTGCGGGCGATTTCTCCTTATGTAGAAGCGCTCGGCGCAACTGGCAAGTGGACGCGCGTTATCGACGACATGGGATTCCCTGCGGGCGGCCCGCGTACGATGACTGCTGATCTCACCGGCAAGCTGCCATGGGGGGCGCGGAAGATTCGCATCACGACGAACCTGCAGATTTATTGGGACGGCATTCTGGTCAGTCGAACATCTCAAGACATGATTGCGTCGCGCCTCGCCCGCAGGTCCGAAGGCGAGACGCCCCTTCGGCGAGCTCAGGGCAGGCTCATGGGACAGCCGGCAGGATGCCAGCGCTACAATCAGTGCCTCACACCCGTGCCGCTCGTGCATGCGGATCTCGGTCCCCACGGGTTCCCGCTGAAGATCGAAGGCACGCCTCCTGGCAACGTGCAGTACATCTACGAGAAAGTTAGCGCAACCGGGCCGTACACTCGTCCGGTAGGGACTTACACGCGCTATGGCGATGTCTTGCCGCTGCTGACGGCACTGGACGATCAGTTGGTGGTGTTCGGTTCAGGAGATGAGGTGCGGCTGGACTTTGATCCTTCAAACCTGGCTCCTCTTCCTAAAGGCTGGGTGCGCGATTACTTCTTCGCGGCGAACGGCTACGAGAAAGACATGGATTTCTACGCGGCCGAAGGCAACTTTGTAGCGCCGCTGCCGTTTCTGAAGATGGGAGACTATCCATACGCGCCGGGCAAGACGTTTCCCCTCGACGACGCGCACATAAATTATCTTCTCGAATACAACACTCGGCACATGTCCGGAAATGAGCAACCGGGTTATTGGTTCGACTACGGACCCAACTGAGGACGACCTACAGAATCGTTTTAATATTGACATTTCCCGCCTCCGCATAATCCAATGGGCGGACTCATGGAAACCACGCCGGTCGCTACACCTGTGTCATCCGCCCCGCGGTTGCGGCGCGCGCTCACGCTTTGGGATCTGATTCTTTACGGCGTGATCGTGATTCAACCGGTAGCGCCCATGTCGGTTTTTGGAGTGCTCAGCGACCGCGGGCGCGGGCACGTCGTCACAACCATCCTCATTGCAATGGTTGCCATGTTGTTCACGGCGATCAGTTACGGAAAAATGGCGCGCGCGTATCCAAGCGCGGGCTCGGCGTTTACTTACGTGGGCCAGGAAATTAATCCTGCACTCGGCTACGTCACGGGATGGAGCATGGTAATGGATTACATGCTCAATCCAATGATCTGCATTATCTGGATCAGTCAACAGGCGCATGTGTTTGCTCCGGGCGTGCCCTATGGCGCATGGGCCGTTTTCTTCGCAGTAGTATTTACTGCACTGAACATTCAAGGCGTAAAGACTTCCGCCCGAGTGAACACGGCACTGGCAGCCGGCATGGCCGTAGTGATCGCAATATTTTTCGTGGCGGCAGCGCGCTACATTTTCGGGCATCCGCATGATGGAACGGCGTTCTTCACGCGTCCCTTTTATGATCCGCAAACGTGGAACATCAGAGCGGTGCTCGGAGGGACTTCCGTAGCGGTATTGACCTACATTGGTTTCGACGGCATCTCGACGCTTTCGGAAGAAGCTGAAAATCCGCGTCGGAATATTTTGCTGGCGACGGTGTTGACGTGCCTGGTTATCGGTGTGTTGTCTGCGATCCAAGTGTACGCGGCCCAATTGATATGGCCGGCGTCTCAGCCTTACCCAGACATGGACACGGCGTTCACCTTCGTGGCGGGCCGCGCCTGGCGGCCGCTATTTGCGATTGTGGGATTTACTTTGGTTGTCGCCAATTTTGGTTCGGGCATGGGAGCGCAACTCGGCGCTGCTCGCCTGCTTTACGGGATGGGCCGCAGTAACGCTCTGCCCAAGTCTTTTTTTGGCGTGGTGGATCCGAAACGGCACGTGCCGCGCAACAATGTGCTTTTCGTGGGAACTCTCGCTCTGGCCGGCGCGTTTCTTCTGCCTTGGGTGGCGAAGGTCCCATCAATATTGGGACGATTTGTTTCCAGTGGATATCTTCAGGGGTCGACAACCAGTGGCTATGAACTTGGCGCGAACTTGCTAAACTACGGCGCCCTGATCGCTTTCATGGGAGTAAATGCCGCGGCGTTTGTTCGCTATTACTTGCATGAGGATAAGAAAAAGCTGACGAATCTGCTGCCTCCGGTTTTGGGTTTCGTCATCTGCCTATTTCTCTGGTTAAGCCTTAGTACCATGGCGCTTGTCTTTGGGGCTATCTGGATGGCGGTTGGAATTGCGTTTGGAGCCTGGAAGACTCGGGGCTTCCGCAGCAACCTGGTAAATTTCGAGTTGCCGCCGGAGGAAGAATAGGAATCGTGGACTGTTCTTCGTTGTTGCGGCGATATGCTCAGGCAATACAGTTACTCTACGTTCCATCCGCTGACTTTTACGACGGGCTTGCTCGTTCCCAGTTCAGTCGTGCGGTAGGTGCCAGTCAGTTCGCGCTTCTCGCCGGGCAGGAGCGAAATGTAATTGTCTTCCCAGATGATCGGAAGGATCTCTTCTCCATTTGCGCTCTTGTTCAGTTTCAATCTCACGAAAAAAGCCAGGTTCTTGTCTGGATTTTCAACGGTTACATGTGCGATAGATTCTTCGCCTTTGCGTTCTGTGCGGGTCGTAACTTTAAGCTTTACCTTGGGTAACTGCGAGAGAACGGAGTAGTCGGCGAAGGAATCGGTGGGAGTGGTCCACCAGTTGGATTTCGCCCAATCGAGAGTTTCGGGTTTGGTGGAAAGCCAGTAGAAGTTTGAACCTACCTGTTTCCCTGCCGAATCGCTAATGCGCAGAACGACGAAGTAAACGGGGCTTAGGCCCTGCAAGTCGGGGAGTGCCAATACCTTCGTGGTGCTGTCGGCCGCCGCATCGAGAGAATCCTCGTGGGAAAATTTCTCCGTCATGTCGAGGTTATAGATCTTCGTTGTGAGTTTCAGGCCTTTCGCATCTTCATACTGGCTGCTGACCACCCAGATTGAGCGATCATCGTAGCCATAAATAGGATGCAGCGCTTCCATCGCACGTTTGGCGCCGAAGTAACCGCCGCCGGGACGAAGATAATAATCGTATAAATGCCAGATCATGGATGGCCAGGCATTGTTCAACATCCACTGAATCACGCCGGTCGATTCGTACTTATTGCGGCTATAGGCTTCGTACATGGCGCGGACGCCTTCGTACGTTTGCAGTTGCGATTTCTCGGCGAAGTCTTCCACGTTATCTGATTTACCGTAGCGATTGGCGAGGGCGTCGCTGAACACCTGGATGGTCTTGAACTCTCCGCCTCCGGCGTGATAGTTCCACACGTCGTCAATCGGCCACAGATGATCTTTGCCAACCATGGCGCGAATGCTGTCGATGGGCGGCACGGCCGGGCCCATGCTCGTTTCAGTGTTGAAGCCGTAAGCGCCACCGCAGCCGCCGGGATTGCACTGCTTACGATTGGGTTGTCCTTGCGGCGTGTCCTTTACCCAATAGCTGGGAGCTACGTACTCATACGGCCCTGTCATCTTGACACCGCTGTCGCCGGTGATCGTGGTGGGCTTGCCCGTAGCAGACGAAACCACAGGATTCGGCCACAGAAGTTTCGTTTCGATATCAAGATACATTTGTTCGACGTCTGGAGGAGGCGGGTTGTCGCTGCCGTTCAGCCACATTACCAGGCTGGGATGACTGCGCAGGCGGTACATCTGATCACGCAGAGATTGCTGCGCAATTTCAAAGTCCTCAGGCTTCCAGCGCGACCAGCGCTCCCAGAAATCGCAACAGCACCATCCCGCCATCACGAGGACTCCCTCGTGGTCGGCTAGATCGAAGAACTCCTGAGTTTCAAGTTTGCCTTCGAGACGAACTGTATTCAGTCCCATATCGCGGACGTAACGGAATTCGTCATGCAGGCGTTGGGAATTTTCGCGAAGCATCATGTCAGGCGTCCAGCCACCGCCACGGATCAGGATGTTTTTGCCGTTGATGTGGAAGGCGCGTCCCCCGGTGGCGTTTACTTCTGAGGTTACCTGGCGAATACCAAATTCTGTTTGGGAATGATCGCTAACCATGCCATTGAGTTCGAATGTCATCGACAGCGGATAAAGATTTGGTTTGCCCATTTGCGCCGGCCACCAGAGCCGCGGATTCGAGAATGTGAGCTGGGGAAACTGATCGGGAGCAAACGTGACATCTTTACTTTCGTTCGGAGCAAGTTCAACTTCCTGTTCGAAGGCCACGTTTTCGATCTGACCTCTCAGTTTGCCGGTCACCGAGCGATCGGTGCCGTTCTTTAATTGAGCTGCGACGGTGAGTTGTGCGGAATCATTGGTGGGCAGGTTCAGCTTCGACACGACCGTGGGATAACGCACGGCCACGGGTCCACTGGTCGTGAGGTAGACGTCGCCCCATAGCCCCATGTTCTTATCCGGAGGCGCGGGATTCCAATCGACGAAAGTGATAGCGAGATCATTTTCAGTGGGGGCGAAGACCTGGACGGCAAGAACATTTTCGACGCCAGGCTTCAGTGCTTTTGTGACATTGAGTTCGTAGGTGCGCCAGGCTCCCGTCACGTCGTTAGAGGTGGCAATCTGTTTCCCGTTGAGCCAGATGTTGGCGCGGTAGTTGATGCCGTTGAACTTCAGCCAACTTGTTCTTCCCGCGTAGGATGCGGGGGCAGTGAACTCCTTGCGATACCACCAGGAAACCGCGTAGGGACTGCCTGGTTCCATTGGGAGGTTGGAGAAATTCCCACCGATGGGGTACGTCACTCCGGCAAACTGGCGGAGGTTCATAGCAAAGAATGGGTCCGGAAGGGTCTTGTCTTTGACGAGAGCGGCGACAACAGTAGTGGGCACCGTAACATCGTGCCAGCCCTTGGGAATGAAACCGCGCGACGCGACCACTTCACCCTTAGCTACGACTTTGGCGGAGGTTTGCATCGTCCAATGGTCGCGGAGGAAAAGTTGTCCGCCGGAAGCCTTCGGCGTTTTTGCTTTGGACGCCGGCGTGTCTGCGGCGAGGAGAATTTGCGAACCGAGAAATGAGATGCAGAGGAATTGCGCCAACAGAGGAATAATGAACGTTAAGCGTCTGCCAGATTTCATGTGGCTCCTTGCATGCTTTTGGAGAAAACTTTCGCATGCAGCTCCGGGGACCTGGATCCGGGAATTAAGATGGATAACACGTCTATTGATACGTTTCAATAGAGGAATGGTTCAGACCTGCCAGCGATCCTGCCGAGAGCGGGGATGCGGGAAGCGACGAAAACGATTGCTGGACCCAACAACCACCCGCCGAGGCGCAGGGCTAGCGGGCAGTGAATGGGGTGGTCCGTAGTTTATAATTATTGATCCCGCAGTAAATTTCTGGAGTGATGAGAAGATGATTCGATTTTTGCAAACTGAAGGACCCGTCAAGAAAATTGTGCTCAGCGGCTTGCTGCTGCTGATTTGCGCCGCCATGGTGATCGCATTCGTCCCCGGAGGTTTAGGCGACAACATCACCGGCACGCCGGGCAAAGGGATCGTGGCCAAAGTCAGTGGCGAGGATATCACCGTCGAGCAGGTGAAAGAGACAGCCCGCCAGATGGCGCAACAGCAAGCGCAGCAGTATGGTGCAAATGCGGCAATGTTGATGCCGTTTCTGATCCAGCAGGATACTCAGCGCGCGGCCGATCAACTGATTGACCGTCAGGCGTTGCTGATCGAGGCGCAGCGCCTGGGCCTGAAGTCCACTCCGCAGGAAGTGCGGGATGAGTTGCAGCATGGCCGCTACTCGCCGGTTTTCTTTCCCGAGGGAAATTTTATCGGCCAGGCCGAATATCAAAGCATGTTGCAACGGGCGAACCTTACTCCAGCAAGGTTCGAGGAGAATGTCGGCAAGGACATTCTGATCAATAAATTGCAGGCGTTGATTACCGGGAGCGCGTCGGTTGGCGATCCTGCGATTCGGCAGGAGTTTGCCAAGCAGAATACGAAAGTGAAATTTGAGTACGCCGTTCTGAAAGAGGATGACATCAAGAAGGGCCTCCATCCCACGACGGAAGAGCTCAAGGCTTTTTACGACAGTCACCAGAAAAATTATGCCAACTCGATTCCGGAGAAGCGCAAGATCAAGTACGCGGTAGTCGATACGGGAAAAATTCAGGGCGGAGTGCAGGTCACGCACGACGATCTGCAGGCTTATTACAATCAGCACCGCGATGAGTATCGTACGGCTGAGCAGGCGAAGGTGAGCCATATCCTGATCAAGACGCCGCTCCCCGGACCGGATGGCAAAGTCGATGAAAAGGGCGTGGCGGCCGCGCAACAGCGCGCGCAAGATTTGCTCAAACAACTAAAAGCTGGTGCGAAGTTTGAAGATCTCGCCAAGAAGTTTTCGGAGGATCCCGGTAGCGCCAAAGAAGGCGGATCACTAGGCTGGATTGGAAAAGGGCGCACAGTTCCGGAATTCGAGAAGGCCGCATTTTCGCAGCCAAAGGGTCAGGTCGGCGATCTGGTGAAGAGCAGTTACGGTTTTCACATTATTCGCGTCGATGACCGGCAGGACGCGCATATGAAGACGCTCGACGAGGTCAAAGACCAGATTGAACCGGTCCTGAAACAACAGAAGGCGCAACAGATGGCGCAGAAGCAGGCCGATGATTTTTTCCAGCAGGCTAAGTCGCAGGGATTGGATGCCGCAGGAAACGCCAAGGGTGTGCAGGTGGCGACTTCAGATTTCTTCAGCCGCAAAGATGTCGTGCCGGGGTTAGGTCCTGCGCCCCAGTTGATGGATGCGGTTTTCGGCGCGACGGAAAAATTGCCTCCGGAGATGGCGGCAACCTCGCAGGGTTTCGCCGTGTTTCAGTTGCTGGGAATTAAGCCGCCGGCGACCCCTAAATTTGAGGATATTCGTACGCAGGTAGAAGAGCAATTCAAGAACGAGCGCTCCAATATTCTTTTGTCGCAGAAGGTTCAGGAACTTTCTGATCGCGCGAAAACCGAACATGACCTGAAGAAAGCAGCAAAGGAGTTGGGCGCAACAGTGAAGACCAGCGATTTCGTGTTGCCCGATGGTCAGGTTCCCGACATTGGGTCGATGACCGGACAGGCGGCGGTTGCCTTCAGCATGAAGCCGGGAGATATCAGCGGACCCATCAACAGCGGCGCCAACGGCATTGTAATTTCAGTGCTGGAAGCCCAGACGCCGCCGGACTCAGACTTTACCGCCAAGCGTGATCAGATTCGAGACACGCTGGTCCAGGGAAAGCAGCAGGAGTTGTTCGGATTATTTATAACCAACCTGCGTGACCAGATGGACAAGGCGGGCAAGATCAAGATCAATCAGGAAGAATTGAAAGCGCTGACCCGTGCGGGAAGCGAACCAGGAATTTAACAAGGAATTCAAGGTGGTTAGCGAGTTGCATGTCGTTTCCGCGCACTGCAGGCATTCTGTTGCATCCCACGTCGCTGCCTTCGCGCGGCGGCATCGGTGACTTTGGTCCAGCCGCGTATCAATTTGTTGATTCTCTCGCCGCGGCGCGCCAGGGGCTATGGCAGGTGCTTCCGCTAGGTCCGTTGGGTTACGGCAATTCGCCGTATTCGTCTATCTCGGCTTTCGCCGGAAATCCTTTGCTGATCAGTCTGGAACGTCTGGCCGATCACGGCTGGATTGATCGGGCAACACTCACAACGTCTTCCTCTGCATTTTCTTCTGACTGCGAGCCGGTCGAGTACGATCACGTCTTCGCTCAAAAGATGCCATTGCTGTTTGAAGCGGGGCGCAAATTCGTCACATCGGCCTCGGGCGGCGCTCGCCAGCGTTTTGAAAGTTTTTGTGCGGAGAACGCATGGTGGCTGGACGATTTTGTTTTGTTCGATTCGCTACGAGCGCAGCAGAAGTTGGCGGGTTGGAATCAATGGCCGGTAGAATTGGCCCGTCGCGAGCCTGCGGCGCTTGGCCGCGCAGTCAAAGAGTTGGCCGCGGATCTGCAGATCCGCAGGGCATTGCAGTTTGCCTTCCGCGAGCAATGGCAGGCATTGCGAAGGTATTGCTCGGAACGCTCGGTTCGCATTGTCGGCGACGTAGCTATTTTTGTGAACTATGACAGCGCGGACGTTTGGCGCAACTGTGAACTGTTTCAGCTGAATGAAGACTTGGAACCCGAAGTGATCTCCGGCGTTCCTCCGGATTTCTTCAGCAAGACGGGGCAGCGTTGGGGCAATCCTCTTTATCGCTGGGAAGTGATGAAGGCTGGCGGATACGACTGGTGGGTGCGGCGGCTGCGCTGGGCCACGCGGAATTGCGACTACATACGGCTCGATCACTTTCGCGGATTCGATCAGTTCTGGGAGATTCCTGCGTCGGATCCAACCGCGATCAACGGGCGCTGGGTGGATGGTCCGCGCGACGACTTGTTTCTTAAGCTGCGCGAGGCTCTCGGAGGCTTGCCATTCTTCGCCGAAGATCTTGGCTACATTACGCCGGAAGTCCACGCGCTGCGAGAACGGCTTCAGATTCCAGGGATGGCTGTGTTGCAATTCGGTTTCAACGACAACTGCGCGCATATGTATTTGCCGCATCGTGCGGCGGGCAAAGTGATCTACACAGGAACGCACGACAACGACACAACGGTTGGATGGTTCCGCTCTGGAGCTTCCGATCAGGAACGCCGCAATGCCGAGGCCTATCTCGGGCGTTGCGACGACGGCATTCATTGGGCCTTTATCCGCGCGGCACAAAATTCGGTGGCGGAACTTGCGCTCATCCCCCTGCAGGATGTGCTGGGCCTGGGCAGTGAAGCTCGCATGAACACGCCCAGCCTCCACGGAGGAAACTGGAAGTGGCGTTTGGTTCCGGGACAGTTTACGGCTGAGTTGGCCGCGAAGCTTGCCCATCTCGCAGAGGTCACCGACCGGCTGCCTCAGCCCGTCCCGGTTCTTGCGAATGAGAATTTTGCGGCCTAGGACTTGCGCGCAGTCAGCCTATCTCTGAGGCCTTAATTTGGTCGATTCGTTGGGAAGGATGCAGGATTGTGAGGCATCCTTTAGTGCATCAGCGAGTTGCACTCCGAGGTCTTGCATTTTTGAAGCGGTCGTCAACTGCTGCATGCGTTCGAAGAGCTGGCGTTCTTCTCTTCGGATATGTTCCGAAAGCTGTTGCGCGAATGCGGGTAAGTCTTCTGGAGACATGTCGCGGCTTTCCGCTTGAGAAAATGACTCGCGAAGCGCAGCGTGATCGGCAATCAGTTCCTCGATCAGCGGGATCAATTCGGAGAATTGACGAGCGGCAGGGAAGAGCACCTGCTCTTCCGCAGAGAAATGGAATTTTAGTTCCTGCTCGTAAAGCTGCTCGATCTCCGCTTGCCATGATTCCAGATCAGAGACGCGAATGGGCTGTGCGCGGTCGATGCGCACGCATAGAGCTAAGGCTCTCTGATGTTGGTGCGAGAGCGGGATCAGGCTTTTATCGCGCAGCATACTAGGCTACGCTCAGCGGCTCGGAATCCTCGGTAATCGCCGGGCGCAGAGTTAGCCAGTCAGTGCGAACACGCTCCCATTCCTGGATCAACATACCTTTGGATTCGAAAAAGCTGCGAATACGGGAGTGGTCCCATCCGGCGACCTCTTCGAGAATCGGCGCCAGCACCGCGAGTGCGCTGGTGCTGAGCACGGTGCGCTTCGCTATCTGAGAAACATGCGGCGACTCCGAGACTGCGATGGTGAGGCCATCGCGCGCGTTGAGTTGCAGCATCACGTGAATATCAGAGCTGCCGTCTCCGGAGTAGATGACATGGTCAGGGCCAATGACGTGCTCGGCCAGCAACTGGTTGAGCACCGCAACTTTTCCGTAGCCTGCCGTGGCGCGAATGATGGTGTCGATCTCGCCTGAAGGCTTGTAGTGGAACTGGGTGCCGAAAATATGATCCTCCGGAACGATACCTTCCAGCGCAGAATGGATCACCTCGACCGGTGCGGCCGATAGAACATAGAAGTCGAAGACGTGTCCGTCAACGCCAGTCTCGAGAATCTGGTAAAGCAGCTTGATGTCGCCTTTGAGGCGAATGCGTTTGCCCACCTCGTGGAGGTGCTCTTTTCGCACTTTGTCCTTGAACTCGGGATCGTGCAGCAGAAGGTAGGCAAGCTCCGCTCCCTGCTGGACGAGGTTGATCTTCGCCATGCCTTTGGCTTTGCGTTCGAACTCTGCCGTGGGAATGCCGACTAATTCCGCAAGCACGTAGCCAGAATCGTTGAATGTGAGCGTCTGATCGAAGTCGCTGGCGAAAATGTAGCGCTTTAAGGGCTTATAAGCCATATTATCTTTAGATTCCTGGCCGGCTGCGAAGGCCCATTAAAAGATTCGATAACGATTATATGCCGCAGTGAGTTAAAGCACTGTTAACAAACGACAGCGGCAATTCATATTAGTCATTACGACCGAAGCGATTGGCGTTCGTTTTTCTTGTGACCCGCAAAACCAAGGTTCCTCGCGTTGCTCGGAATGACAAGGGTGAGCAAGTCCGGCAAACGAGGGAGGCTTTCTTTACTCGCGACGCTGCCTTTACTAAATTCGCCGACACGTCCAGAATAAAGAATCCCGTCCGCTACGTGTGAGCGATGCGAAACGGGCAGGCAGTATTCAGAGTCAGCGGACGCTGACAGAAAAACATACAGGAGCTCTCATGCCAGCATCTGGTGAACTGATTCGTTCGATGAATTATGTGGAGGACATTACAACTACATTGCGCCGTATCTGCATTTCGATTCCGGCCATGAGTGCGGAGGAGCGCAAGCGCCTTGCCGATTCTTTACGGACCGCCAGCGGCGCACTCAATAGTGCAATTGCGGATCTGGAGAAAGCGGGCCACTAGTGTCACAGATTAAAACCGTCGCAGTGATTGGCGCCGGGATTATGGGGCGCGGGATCGCGCATGCCGCGGCGGTTGGCGGATATCGCACTATCCTGGAAGACCTGCTGCCGGCGGCGCTGCGCCGAGCTGAGAGCGAGATTCGCGCGAATCTTGATAAGGCTGTCGAACTGGGAAAGGTCGCGGCGCCCGACGCCGATGCAGCGTTTGGGCGGCTGGAATACGCGGGCTCGGTGGAAGAGGCCGCGCGTGAAGCTGATCTGGTGATTGAAGCGGTTCCGGAAGAAATGGAATCGAAGATCGAGATTTTCACTCTGCTGGATAAGATTTGCCGCCCGACAACAATTCTCGCGTCGAACACCTCTTCTTTGAGTATCACCGAAATTGCCAGCGTGACTTACCGTGCAAAGAAGTGCGTGGGCATGCACTTCTTCAATCCGGTGCACAAGATGAAGCTGCTGGAAGTGGTGCGGGCTCTCGAAACCGATGACGACACGCTGGCCACGGCCGTTGATGTGGGCAGGCGCATGGGCAAGGAAGTGGTGGTGATCAAGGAAGCGCCGGGCTTCATCACGACGCGCATTAATGCGATGATCGGCAACGAGGCGTTTTACATGCTGCAGGAGGGGATTGCGACTGCGGAAGACATCGACAAGGCGCTGAAGCTTGGACTCAACCATCCTATGGGACCGTTCGAACTGGTTGACCTGGTGGGACTCGACACGCGGTTGAATATTCTGGAGTACCTGCACAAATCGCTGGGAGAGAAATACCGTCCGGCGCCATTGCTGGTGCAGTACGTGAAGGCAGGGCGGTTGGGAAGGAAGTCGGGACGAGGTGTGTATGAGTATCCCGAGGCCGCGGCGAAGAGTGCTCCGTTGAACTCCAAAGAATTAGTTAGGTGAGGCCGCCGGGCTTCGCCCAGGCGAGGGCAGCCGAGGCGGCTGTCGCTACGCGGATCATGCTAGCGGTTGCGAGCGAAATTCAAACCAGCCAACTGCGCGACCTTCTCTTTTTCCACTCCCTTGCTTGCGACTAACACGTGAAAGCTTTCGCCCATGCCCGCGGGCGTGACCAGATGTTTAAGTTGCATCGCGACCTTCGCGCGTTCTTGCGGGAGGCGGCATTCTTCGAAGGCGTCAGCAAACTGGTTGGCTTCGCCGATGCCCATTAGAAATTGAGATTGAGTAACAAGCTTGTGCGTCTGCATGCCGAGCTTTTCTGCAACGGCTGCGAGCGCGGTGAAGTTTACGTCGGCGGTGATGTCCTGCTCGCCGGGGGCTTCGTAGGGATTGGTGCTGATCGAATGCTGGCGGATCGCTTTCAGAGTTCCGCGATGCCGGCCCGCGAGCAGTTCTTCGCGAGTGTAACCATAGTCGATGGCGACAATAAATCCATGAGGGATGTTGGCGGCAACGTTATCCATTATTTGCTGCGCGGCTAGAGGCGCCTCGATGCGTTCATCGGGCTCCGGATGGACGGAGTAGCGATCGAGGAATTCGAGTTCCTCGGGCGATGCTTGCGCCCAGGTTTCAACGAAGCGTCCATCGCGTGCGTCGATGCGCAGAGAACCTTTTGTGCTTAGGATATCGACCGGAAGGGCATCGAAGAATTCATTGGCGAAGACGATGGCTGATGTCACTCCGATGTCGAGCGAATCCATCTTCGCCAGCACTGCCTTGCCCGATTCAAGCCAATGCGCCAAAATCTCGTTAATCCTTGCCCGCAACGCGGGCGAGCTCTCGATTAACACGTAACGCAGTGCGTGGAAGAAATCGGGGAATTTCTTTTCCGACCAATCAAGTACATCTTGCGCAAAAAGGCCGCGACCGGGACCGTACTCAACCAGTTCGATACTCGCAGGAGAGCTGAGAGTTCGCCACATTTCGTCGAACTGTCGCGCTAGAAGTCGTCCGAATACGGCATGCACATCGCTCGACGTGTAGAAGTCGCCGGCATTGCCGAACTGCTTCGCATTTCGCGAGTAGTAACCCAGTTCGGCATCATAGAGACAGAGTTCCATGTAGCGCGAGAAGGGAATAGGGCCGCGCTCGCGGATCTCCTGCTCGATCTTCTGGCGCAACAGACTCACGAGCCGTTCCGGCGCCGCTCGGCGCGGTCTTGCGGCGTGCGGATGAACATTTCGACGAAGTAATCGTGCAAGGCGTCGTAAAGCTGGCGCTGGAAGCTCCATTCGAACTGCGGATGGTCGAGGTCGCGCGGATGAAGATCGAAATAGTATGTGTGCACAGGAACCGAGGTGTCTTTGAACTGGATCATGACCTCCACGCCTTCGCCTTTTTCGCGGGCAGAGAAGTTGAGTAGAGGATGCTCGTACAGGCGCAGTTGGGCGAGAACGCGGTCGAGGCGGGTGATGGAAGTTTCGGGCACAGTGGGATTGTAAAGCAGGCAGGTCGATTGGAGCTGGCCGGTGCAAGGGAAAGATGCCCTTGAGACAGCCGGCGGGGCGCCGGCGCTACTCGTAGCGCAGTGCTTCAATCGGATTCAGCCGTGCGGCCTTGATTGCGGGCAGCATGCCACTGATGATACCGACGAAGCTGAGGATTGCGGTTGACCAGATCAGAGTTGCCGAATCGATGTAAAGGTGAATGTCGCCCTCGTTGGCATCTTCAATGAAGGCGCTCCAGAGCGTGAGTGAGCCCACGCTCCAGGAAACGAGATACGCCAGCACGACGCCCAACAGCCCTCCCAGCGCGGTAATTACCAGCGCCTCCGCGAGGAACTGAAAGAGAATGTGCCAGCGGTGCGCCCCGAGAGCTTTCTCCACGCCAATCTCGCGCGTGCGCTGCGTCACCGAAACCAGCATGATATTCATCAGGCCCACGCCGCCGATGCCGAGGGTCAGTAGACCGATAAATCCCAACAGAAGTTTAATGCCGACCGTAATGACGGAGAGGTCCGCAAGATCTTTTACAGCGTCGAAAACAAAGACGGCGCGGTCATCTTTCGGATTGAAACTGTGATGAAAGGCCATCGAGTTGCGAACGGCCGAGACCACCTTGCCGTGGTCGCCTTCGTAATCCATGAAGATGCCGTCAAGATAATAGTTGTTCTTGAGGTCGCTCATCGCGCTGTATGGCACGTAGACAAGGGAGTTCATGTCTTCGTCCCCGTTAGAGATTGTGTGCCGCAAGACGGCAATCACTTTGTAAGAAATTCCGTCGATGCGAACGCTTTCGCCGAGCGCATTCTGACCAGAGAAAAGTTTCTTCTTGACCGTGGATCCGATGACGGCGACGCGAGTGTGCGTGAAATCTTCCTGCTCGCCAAAGAATGTTCCTTCGCCTACATCGAGAGCGCGAATTTTTTCGTAGCTGGAATAGATTCCATGAATAGCATAATTGCCGCTGCGGGTGCCGAAGGAGACCAGACTTTGCTTATCCACTTCGGGAGAAATGCGAGTCAGCATGGGACACTCGGCGCGCAAGTACTCGATATCTTCGCGAGTGAGGCGCACTTGCGTTCCCGCCTTGGTTCCGCCCGCCTGCAGGGAAGTGTGTCCGGGAAAAACGCCGACCAGGTTGCCTCCGAAGGTGCGGAAGGCGATCATCAGCGCATTCTGAAAGCCTGAGCCGTAGGCCAGGAGCAACACGACCGTGGCAATTCCCCAGGCCATCCCAAGCATCGTGAGGATGGAGCGCCTGCGGTTGTATTTCAGCGCGTTGAAAGCTTGCCGGCCCAAGTCAGGAAGCATATTTACTCTTGCCGCAGCGCTTCCACTGGAGGAAGTAGCGCTGCTTTGCGTGCGGGATAAAGGCCGGCGGCAATACCAGCGACGGACAGTGAAAGAATAGCAACGATCGCGGATGCGGGAACGATTCGGGGCGTGTCAAAGCCCTCGGGAGCTGGAAGTTGCGCCAGCAGGGTCACAAAGGCACTGCAGATGGCCAATCCGATGCCGCCGCTGAGCGCTGTAAGGAATGCGCCTTCAACGAAAAATTGCGTCAGAATGTTGCGATGCGTGGCGCCCAGGGCTTTACGCAGCCCGATTTCCCGGGTTCGCTCCGTGACGGAAACCAACATGATGTTGATGACGCCGATGGCTCCGAGGCCGAGCGTGACGACGCCAACCACACCAAGGAACCAATCCATGGCGTCAAAAATCTTCGCTACACGGATGGAGCCGTCGATGGTATCCCAGTCCTGAAAGGCATCGTCGAGCTTGGGATCAAAACCGTGGCGGCGCGCAATGATGGCATGAACTTCATTCTTGGCTTCGACGTGCAGCTCTCTCTTGATCGGCCGGTAGTTGATAAAGGAAATCCCATTCTCGGAGTTTTGCGCTTTGAGCGGAAAGTTGCTACGCATCGTGTTGAAGGGTACAAAGACGCGATGATTGGTGCCGTTCTCGCCCTCTTTGCCAATTTTCGGAATCACGCCGATGATCTTGAAATCCAGGCTGTTGAGCAGGATGGTGCTGCCTACCGCCGGCTGGCCGGGAAACATGTTCTTGAGAAGTTCCCATCCAACAACCGCCACGCGGCGATGCTGTGTATTGTCCTCTTCGTTGAACCAGCGTCCGGGCTCGATGGGAGTGTTCCGAATCTGGTTGTATTCCGGAGCCACGCCAAAAACCTGGCCGCTGGTTGATCCGTAGTCGCTTACGGCGCGGATGTCGTCACGCTCCAGCACGGGCGATACCGCACGCAAAAATCTGGACTCGGCGCGGATGGCGAAGTAGTCGCCGTAAGTCAAATAATATGGCTGCCCTGACTGGTAACTGCCCGCGACCGCCGGAATTCGTCCGGGAAAGACGAACATAATGTCCTGGCCGAGTTCGGCGAGATTCTTGTCCTGGCCGCTGCGAAAGCCTTCTCCCAGGCCGACCAGAAGCAGCAGGGAGCCGACGCCCCAGGCGATTCCGAACATGGTGAGAAAAGAGCGCAGCTTATGCGCCCACAGTGTGGACAGGGACTGCCGCACGATGTCGAGAAGTATCCGCATGAATTATGTGCCCCCACGCCTCTGGGTAGACGCGTGAGGGCCCCGGGCAACGGTCAGGCGAGGGGTCTCAAATCCCGCCCAATCGATCTGATCAGTAATACGCAGCCGGGTCATCCGAAGTTCCCTGCTGTCTTAGTCCCTTAGACCATCGGAAACCGGAAAAGGTTATCTGAGGGTGGCAATAGACGGGCTGGGCGACTATGAGCGCAATTCAATCCCGACAGATCTGTGCACATCAGAACTCGAAATATCCCCCGGGTTGTGCTGAGCGAGGGCCGCCATCTGTACCGGTGGCCGGCAACAATCCTGAGACTCCGCCCATGCTTTCCCATGCGGCCCGGTTCAGTGCGGGGTCTGAAGCTACGAGGTCGCGGATCATGTCCCATGCGGCCATGTTGAGGGCCCCCTCTGGCGGAGGACCCATGGCCAAGGAGACGGAGCACTGCGGACAAAAAGAAATGCGATGGGCCATCGACTTCTGGCGCGGTTTGATCCCAACCGTCTGCGCGAACATGTAAAGAGCCACGGACTTTTGTCCGGTTACGAGTTCGCGGTTACAGCGAAGACAATGCATGTTCTCCAAGGATCTCTCCCGCCAAAGAATTGCAGCCACAATTAGGGATATTCTCTGCGCTAAATTGCCAGACGCAAGTACACAAAGGGATTCGGGCTCGGATTCCTGGCAATCTCGCAGGCCAGTCACGTGGGAACCAACTGTTGCTCTAGGCAGCGCTCTCGGCATCGTGCACTCTGGTGCGATGAGCAATGCGAAGAGCGATCGAGGCTCCCGGCAAAAACGAGCCCGCGTGAAAGCGGCTGGGCGGCACAATCAGCGCCCGGCACAGTTTGTCCGCCTGTCGCAGCTTCGCAAATTGCGCACCTGCCAACAGGTGGCGGCGGTTTGTTACCGGCTTCGGGGCGACACTCTTGAGTTTCTATTGATTCGTACACGCGGTAGCGGACGCTGGACGTTTCCTAAAGGTAATGCAGAACCAGGAATGACTCATGCCCAGGCGGCGGCGCTCGAGGCGTTCGAGGAAGCGGGCGTTCATGGCCGAATCGAAGAAGCTTCATTTGCGCGATATTTTGTGCGCAAGCGGACCGCGAATTCCGCCACAAAATCATCCGAAAAAGAATTAGCGATCAACGCTCATCTATGCGAAGTCTTGCGGCTTGGCTTCCCGAAAGAGTCCAACCGGAAACGGACGTGGCTTTCTGTCAGGGAGGCGAGGCAGTTTCTGCGGGAAGGACGAAAGCCAGAGGAGGGGGCAGAGTTCACGCGCGTGGTCGACAGAGCGATCGAGCGAATTAAGAAGTCAAGGAAAAATCTGGTCGCAGAAAATCATAGGCAACGCGATTTTCTTGAGCGCGGCGTGCGACAAAAAGACGCTCTGAACAGAGTACAGTTCGAAGCTCCTGCGGAGGCCTTGTTCGCGCCTTATCTCCACGGCTCACTTGGCCCAATGCGGCATCTGTCTGCACCGTTGGCCGGCGCTAAGCCCCGCGAGATTCTAGAGTGCGAGGTTCTTCAGTTCGCCCAGCCACAAGAGTCGAACCGAAATCCGGAATGGTCAGCGGGCAGGAAGAAACCCAAAGCTCTGGGAGCAGGCATCCGCGGTTAATCGGCGCGGATGCGGTTCCGCCTTCTCAATCGCTACTCTTTGTTTTTCGGCCTCTCGAACGCTTTCTGCAAATACTTGCGCGCTTCTTCGAGGGCGCCGAAGGTATCGTCGTTGGTCTGGATGGCTTGCCGATATTCGTGAATGGCGCGTTCGCGCTGGCCGGTAATGTCGAAAATCTTCCCAAGCTGGATATGGCTCCAGACTTCGGTCCACCGCGGATCACCGTCCCCGTTGACCGCCGAGCGGTAGGAGTTCGCCGAAGACTGATAATTCCTCTGGAGGAAGAAGACCTCGGCGATGCGATAGTGAGCCAGGGAACTGTTCTTGTTGAGATCGAGGGCCTTGTTGAACTCGGCGAGCGCTGCCGAGAGGTCGCCCTGCTGCTGCAGCGCCTGGCCGCGAAGAATGGATGAGCGCAGCTTGACGTCTGACGAGTTCGTCAGCACGTGGTGATCGGGATCGACGGCGATGCGGCGTGGGCGTCCGAAAGTTTCCACCGTGAACGGCGAGCTGGTACCGACCACCTCGATCTTCTTGTCTTCCGTTTTTCCGTCAGTGTCAATCCGCAAGTCCACGGGCATACGAAAAAGATCGAGATCCTGCGAGATCTCCCCGGTAACACGGAAGCCGGACGGCTTACTGCCTTTAGAGGCCTGAGCCGTGGCCTGGGCGCCGCCGAGGCGGTAGGTGGTGTACTTCACTTTGAATTCAGGAGCTCCCGTGGAATCGAGCCACTGGGAAAAGAACCATGTAAGCTGGTCGCCATATTGTTTTTCAGCGATCGCGCGGAAGTCTTCCAGGCTCGCCGATTTGCCGGCGTAGGTCTCGGCGAATTCGCGCATGGTTTTTAGATATTTGTCCTCGCCCAGCACCCAGCGCAGCATGTGCAGAATCATTGCGCCCTTGTCGGTGACGAGCGACTGAAACTCAGTGGAAAAGGGATCGAGTTTGCTTGCGCTCGAAAGCGGCACAGAGTCATACGCCAGAGAGCCGACCGACATGTCCTTTACAGCTTCTTCGAGCCCCGCAGACCCGGCGGCGTTCTCCACGTACATAGCTTCGGAATAGCGTGAGAAGCCATCGGTAAGCCACCAATCGTCTTTGCTCGCGGGGCTAAGCGAAACTCCCCACCATTGATGTGCGATGGCATTGGCGAGCAGACGGTAGTTTGTTTTCTCGGTAATGGAAGGCCCTGCGAGTCCCGCCAACTCCGGAGCCCATGCGTAGGGGACCGTGTCGCCCGGTAGTT
The DNA here is from genome assembly GCA_025462865.1 of Candidatus Sulfotelmatobacter sp. Classification (GTDB taxonomy): domain Bacteria; phylum Acidobacteriota; class Terriglobia; order Terriglobales; family Acidobacteriaceae; genus Sulfotelmatobacter. The sequence continues at coordinate 44,508 of JAOAPI010000058.1, forward strand.
CGACCACGCTCAGCCGCTGCGACAGAGGAGTGCCGTAAAGTGTGATGAAGTAAGTGAACTCTTGCACCGCGGTCGTTGTATAGGCTGGAGCCAGAGTCTGATGCGAAGGCTTGAAAAAGACGTGCAGGTCCATTCCCGCTTCGTCGCTTTTATATTCCTGGAAGATGCCTGCGACGATGGTGCCCGGGAAGCTGGGTTTGGCATACACGAAGTTGAATGTCTTGGTGGGCAGGCCGTTCGTATTCGGCTTCTTCGACGGCGGATTGTCAGTCACAGTGGCCTTGCCACTGCCGATTGCCAACATGTGAGCCGGGATGGTGACGCTAATGTTTGCGGTGAAGCGGTTGAGACCGTAACCGCTTACCGGGAACCAGCGTCCGGCGTAAAGCAAATAGCTGGTGTCGTCTCCAATGTAGGCGAGCTTGAGTCCGGGAACAGGGCTGTCGTCGGCAGTTTCGAGGACGCCTTCGTATTCGAAGGTAAGGGTAGTGGAAGCGTCCTTGGAGAGTCCGGAGGGAAGAGGCACGCGGATGGTTGAATCCTGAGTAACTCGCTCAGCGGAAAGTGGCTGGTTCTTCTCGTCGAGTACGCGGGTGACCCGTAAGGCATTGTGCAGTTCGAAGACGGCAACGCTGAGATCCTGGAGCGCAGTGAACTTCACTTTCGTCCGCGCCGAAATCTGATGCAGATGAGGGGTCAGTTCCGCCTCAATCTGATAATCGTCGACGCGCAGGCGCGCCTTCTCGGCGGCCTGTGATGGGATTGCGGCAAAGGCCAATAGCAGCAGGGCGAGGGAACTGGAAAGAACGCTCTGGGCGCGCCGAAGGCGAATCTGCATTAAGGAGAATCTCCGGAAAACAGGGCTAAGCAATCCGTATGATGAAGATTTTCACCTAAAAGATGCTGGGAGCACAAGGTTTAGGAGAAACGCTGCTAGCTGCTTGCTGCTAGCTCCTGGCTTCCGGCTTATGGTTTCCGGCTCTGGGTCTGAGGTTCAGCTGGACTCAGAAAGTGAAACCGCCTTTTTATCCTGGGACGGTTTCAACTTTCAGCATGCCTAGAATGATCTCCGCGGCGCGGTCAGCCGGATGCGGAGCGGGACCTCCGCTCCCTTCCCCGGCTCGAAGCTTAGCCTTCACCTCGGTTAGCCCTTCTAGCATGCTGTGGCGCGCGGGGCCGTCGGGAAGGATTTCCTGCAGGTGGCCGACAACGTTTGCGACCGTGAAGTCGGTTTGAACCAGCTCCGGGACCACTTTTTCCCCGGCGATCAGGTTGACCATGGCAAAGTGCGGGACTTTCACACGCGGCTTGCCCAGTCGGTAAGTGACCGGCGAGACGCGGTAGACCATCACGAAGGGCGTGCGCATCATGGCCGCCTCCACCGTAGCCGTGCCGCTGGCGATAATGCCGGCGCGCGAATGCCAGAGCGCAGGCAGAGATTCGGGAACTAGCACGATACATTGTTGGCCAATCAAGCCCTTGAGGAAGGTGCTGTCGAGAGTGGGTGCGACCGGTAGCAAAAATTCGTAGGTATCGCCAAGTTGGGCGGCGGCTTCCAGAATCGTCGGCAGGTTCATGCGAACTTCTTTGACGCGGCTGCCGGGCATGAGTGTGATCCAGCGCTTTGCCGGGTCGAGATGGAATTGCGCGGCATAGTCGTTCCGGTCGATCGCTGGGGGCGGCAATTCGGCCAGGGGATGGCCGACGAAAGTCGCATCCACTCCACGGTCGCGGTAGAACCTTTCTTCAAAGGGAAAGATGACGAGCGCCTTGTCGATGTAGTCGCGAAGAAGGCGAACACGTCCTTGCCGCCACGCCCAGAACTGCGGCGCGACGTAATAGACCACAGGAATGCCGCGCTTCTTCATCTGGCGCGCCACGCGCCAATTGAACGCAGGCGAGTCGATGACTATGGCGAGATCCGGCTTGCGCTTGTCGACCTCTTTGATCAGGTGCCGGTAGAGGCGGTAGATCTTCGGCAGATGGCTGAGAATTTCGGTGATGCCGACTACAGAAAGATCTTTCGCGTCGACTATTGTGTCGCAGCCGGCGGCGCGCATACGCTCGCCGCCCACGCCGAAGAATTCAAACTGCGGATCGCGATGGCGCAAGGCTTCAATGAGCTGTGCGCCGTACATTTCCCCCGAGGCCTCGCCGGCTGAGATCAGGATTCGCAAGAGAGCATTGTAGACGTGGGCTAGTCATCCGCGCTGGCGGTAACCTCTGGCTCACGGATTCCATCGGCATTCGCGGGCGAGGGCACCCGCGCCACATTCAATTCCTGATCTTTGTATTGGAGCTGGTAGAGTTTGAAGTAAATTCCGCGCTGGGCGAGGAGTTGCTGGTGCGTGCCCATTTCGCGGACCTGGCCTTTGTGCATGACGATAATCTTGTCGGCGCGCTGCACGGTCGAGAGCCGGTGGGCGATGATCAACGACGTGCGTCCCTCGACCATGCGGCTGAGCGCGTCGCGTACGCGGAATTCGGTTTCTGTATCCACGCTGGAGGTGGCTTCGTCGAGAATCAGGATTTTCGGTTCGTGGGCCAGGGCGCGCGCGAACGAGATCAACTGCTTCTGGCCGGTGGACAGAGTCGAGCCGCGCTCACGCACTTCCTCGTCGAAGCCCTTCGGCAGGGCGCGGATGAAGTCGGCAAGGTTCACATCTTCAGCGGCCTTCTCAATGTCTGCGTCCTTAATGCGCTGCGTGCCGAGCCGGATGTTTCCCCCGATCGTCCCGCTGAACAGAAACGGATCCTGCAGCACCACTCCAAAGCGGCTGCGCAAGTCGGCGAGATCCATGTCTTTCACGTCGACGCCGTCGATACGGACAGCGCCTTTCTGCACATCGTAAAAACGAAGCAGCAATGAGATGAGCGTGGTCTTGCCCGCGCCAGTGTGGCCGACGATGGCTACAGTTTCACCGGGCTCGATGGCGAAGGTGACGTCACGGAGGACCCAGTCGGGGGATTGATCGCTGGCTACGGTACTGCTCGTGGGCAATGCAGAGGCAGCCGAGCTTCGCCCGGTTGGACGGGCAACAGTGCCCGTCCCCGCGCGGGCATTGTCGCTGACATCAGCTCGGCCGCGCTCCTCGGGTATGTCGCGATAGGCGAACCAGACATGGTCAAATTCAATTCTGCCAAGGCCTTCGGGGCGCTTCGTGACTGCGGGTGAAACTACCTGCACTGGCGTATCGAGCAGCTTGAATACACGCTCGCTGGCGGCCATGGCCGATTGCAGGATGTTGTATTTTTCGCTGAAGTCCATGATGGGGCGAAAGAAGCGCAGAGCGTACTGGATGAATGCAACCAAAACGCCCAGTGATGCCACCGTCGGCACCAGGCGGAATGCAACCAGCGTTTTCCAGTTGAAACTCACGGCAACGCTGGACACCCGAACATTTCGCATCACGTCGCCGCCGCCGAACCAAATCACGCAGGCAATCGCGATTGAGGAAAGAATTTCAACCACTGGATAATAAACAGAGTAGGCCATGATCGCGTCTTTGTACGCATCCATGTGGTTGCGATTGATCTCAGAAAATTTGTCGTAAGCCTTGCGCTCGCGATTGAAGAGTTGCAGCACAACCATCCCGCTGACGTGCTCCTGCAGGTACGAATTGATACGGGCGATGGCCACGCGTATGCGCCGGTAGGAATCGCGCACACGATCACGAAAAATCTTGGTGGAATATACGATGAACGGCAACACGCCAAATGTGATCAGCGCCAGCTTCCAGTTCATGCACAGCATCACGCCGAGAATGCCAAAGAGCACGAACAGATCTTCGAAGATCGAAACGACGCCGGAGGTGAACATCTCATTCAACGCGTCCACGTCTGTGGTGACGCGGGTAACCAGGCGGCCGACCGGGTTCTTGTCGAAGAAGGCGACGTGCAGGCGCTGCAGATGGCGGAAGATCTGGCGGCGAAGATCGAACATCACTTTCTGGCCGGTCCACTGCATGAAGTAAGTCTGCAGGAATTCGAGTAGAAAGCTGAAGACCAGCAGTCCGACGTAGATACCGGCAATCTGGGCGATGCCGGTGATAGCGTTCTGGCTGAGCCAACTCCATATGCCAGAAGACGTCGCGGTGGCTGCCCCTTGCGGCGCAAGATAGCGATCTATCGCCACCTTGGTGAGATAGGGCCCGAGCACATCAGCAAAGGACTTAAGAAAAATCGAGACCAGCGCGATCGCCACCTGCCAGCGGTAGGGACGCAAGTACTTCAGCAGCCGCGCCATCAGGCGGGCGTCGTAAGCTTTGCCTAGTACCTCTTCTTCTTGAGACATTTGAGCTTTGACTGGCGGTGAAACGGCGCTGCTGGCGCTTCTAACAGGTTACCTCAATATGGATGGCTGAGGCGGTCGGGAGGATGGAAAAGGTTTGCGGTTACGCACACTTTTTTCGCGCGGTGGGATAATGAAGTGACATGGCATTCGGCATATACATCTCCGTCCCGTTTTGCCGCACGAAGTGCAGCTACTGCAACTTTGCTTCTGATGTATTTTCGCGTGCGGTTTTCGACCGCTATGTGGATCGAGTTTGCGCTGACATGGCAAATGCTTCGCAGGCCGCGAGGGAAATGGGCGGGCACATCGAGAATGCGGTAGATTCCATCTATTTGGGTGGGGGGACACCGACAGTACTCGAAACTGAGCAGCTGGAGAGAGTTTTCAGCACAGTGCGATCCCAGTTCGACGTGAGTCCCGAAGCGGAGATCACAGTCGAGTGCGCTCCCGGTACGTTGACGCCCGGCATCCTTGAAAGTCTGCTGCGCTGTGGCGTGAACCGTGTGAGTCTTGGAGTGCAGTCGTTTGTGGATCAGGAAGCGGCGGCGGTTGGCCGCTTGCACAATCGCGAGAAAGTGCTCGAGGACATCGCCCGCTTGCGCGCCGTGGGAATCACGAACATCAACATTGATCTGATCGCTGGATTGCCGCATCAGACTGCGGACAGTTGGGAATTCTCTCTGGCGGAAACGATTGCGACCACCGCTCCGCATGTGAGCGTCTACATGCTCGAGGTGGACGAAGATTCGCGGCTGGGACGCGAGCTCTTGGCCGGGGGGACGCGCTATCACGCGCACTTTGTTCCAGATGAAGAATCCATGGCCGATTTTTACATTGCGGCCTGCGAGCGGCTTACAAAGGCTGGCATCGCGCAGTACGAGATTTCAAACTTCGCGCGCGAAAGTTTTGAGTCACGGCACAACTTGAAATATTGGACGCGGCAACCCTACTTCGGCTTTGGCGTGGACGCCCATTCGATGTTGCTGTCCGTTACCGGGGAGGTTGAGGCGGTACGATTTGCGCCCGCGGATTCTCTCGAACGGTACATGAGTGGCGCTGCTTCGCAGCGGACCCCGGTCTCCAGGCAATCGGCATTGGAAGAGAGTTTTTTTCTCGGCCTGCGGCTGGCGCAAGGCATCAGTTTGCGAGAGCTGTCCGAGAGATTCGGCGATGAAGCACTGCAGGAGCCTCATGCCGCGATTGGCGAACTCGTCAAAGATGGACTGATGGAGGTGCGCGGAGACTTCGCCCAACTCACCTCTCGCGGCCGGCTGCTTTCCAACGAAGTGTTCGAGCGCTTTCTTGCCGCCGATGAAATTGTTCGCTGAGTCTTAATTAGTAGTGACCGCGCATTCGGGGAGACCATCCGGTCGGTTGGGTTAACGCCTTTTCAACACGCGATCGCAAGGCCTGGCGCGACTTTCAACACTCTCCTGTCGGACCCGCCTCCGGTAACTTCTCCCACTTCTTCCGCTATGTTTTAATCGAACTTGTTCGCAATGGCGGAGGAGCCTTGGATTTCCAACTGAACGACGAGCAGCAGCACTTGAAGAAAACCGTTCGCGAATTCGCGGAAAGGGAAATTCGTCCGAACGTCATGAAGTGGGACGAGGCCTGCGAGTTCCCTCTGACCACCGTCAAAGAACTGGGGAAGCTTGGGTTATTGGGAACGGTTTTCCCCACCGAGTATGCCGGTGCGGGCATGGGCTACGTGGAATATGTCATCGCCATCGAAGAACTGGCCAGGGTGGACGGATCGGTGGGCATCATCGTTGCTGCGCATACGTCGCTCTGCTCCAATCACATCTTTCTTGCGGGAAACGAGGCGCAGAAAAAAAAGTACATTAACAAACTGGCGACCGGCGAATTCATCGGAGCATGGGGACTGACCGAGCCCTCTTCCGGTTCGGACGCAAGCAGCGCGCGCATGACAGCGAAGCGCCGCGGAAGCAACTGGGTTCTAAACGGCACGAAAACTTTTTGCACGAATGGCCATTACGCGGATGCCATTGTCGTGATCGCTGTAACCGACCGCGCCGCCAATACACACGGACTTTCAGCCTTCATCGTCGAAAAAGACACGAAAGGATTTCGTCCCGGCAAAAAAGAAAACAAACTCGGACTGCGGGCGAGCGACACCGCCGAGATGATTTTCGAAGATTGCGTGATTCCGGCGGAAAATCTGTTGGGCAAAGAAGGCGACGGCTTTATCGACGCGATGCGCGTGCTCGATGGCGGCCGGATTTCGATTGCAGCTCTGTCGCTGGGCATGGCGCAGGGTGCCTACGAAGCCGCCCTGAATTATTCCAAGGAGCGCCGTCAATTCGGCAAGGCAATTGGCGAATTTCAGGCGATCCAATGGAAGCTCGCCGACATGGCCACCGAGATTGACGCTGCCCGCCTGCTCACAATGCGCGCGGCGTCGATGAAAGACGCTGGCATGAAGACAACGCTGGAGTCTTCGATGGCAAAACTCTACGCCAGCGAAGTCGCCGTGAAGTGCGCCAACGAAGGCGTGCAGATCCACGGTGGGTACGGGTTCATCAAAGATTATCCCGCAGAGAAGTATTATCGCGATGTGAAGCTGTGCACGATTGGCGAGGGGACCAGTGAGATCCAGCGGCTCGTGATTGCGAGGCAGTTGTTGAAAGAATAGCCGTTCAGCTTCGATGCGGACTAGATCTACTCATTTGTCGTGGTTGTGAGATGTGGGCCGCCAGAATTCCGACCGACGGATCTGTTTAATCGCCCCACTCCACATTCCCATGTGTCCTCTGTCGCTCGAACTGAAAACGCCTTCGAGTAAAACATAGTTCATGTTTAGCGTCGTCTTCTCTTTGGCTATTGCGGGAGTTACGTCGACCCAGATACCGTCTCCCAAGATTGCGTTCTCGTAGTCTTCACGATGGAGGTAGAGAACGTCGCCTTCAAATTCAAGCCGTAAGAAACCGATCACCCGAATTAGTTTTCCGTCGAACCTTTCAGGGTTCGCAATCAGCTGAACGAGAGTGACATTCGTCAGCTGCTGGGCCTGAACGGGAATAACAAGCAAAGCTGCGACGGTGCAAATCAAAGCCACTAGTCTCATAAGCCCCCCAATCGATATCAGGATAGCTCTTCCACCAGTCAAGGTCTCGGTTTCCCCTTCCCGGCCCGCTGCTTTACACTGATCGTTTGAACCCACCGCTACAGACGTGGATTGAACAACTCCGCTCCGGCGACGTCCGCACGCTGGCTCGCGCCATCTCGACCGTCGAGAACCGCGCTCCGGGATGGTCTGAGCTGCTGAAGGCTCTGTTTCCGCATAGCGGGAAAGCGCGCGTGCTGGGTCTGACGGGGCCGCCCGGGGCGGGGAAGAGCACGCTGGTCGATCAGCTAGCTCGCTTCTATCGCAAACAGAAGCACACCGTCGGCATCGTAGCAGTGGACCCGACTAGCCCATACACCGGCGGAGCGATTCTGGGTGACCGAATTCGCATGCAGGAACATTTCTCCGATCCGGGGATTTATATTCGAAGTATGGCGACGCGCGGTTCGCTGGGCGGCCTGGCGCGCACTACCGCCGACGTGACGACAGTGCTGGACGCGTCGGGGCGCGATCTGATCATGATCGAAACTGTAGGCGTCGGCCAGGATGAAGTCGACATCGTGCGCCTGGCCGATATCACGATTCTGATCCTGGTGCCAGGCATGGGCGATGACGTGCAGACCATCAAGGCCGGCATCATGGAGATTGCGGACATCTTTGTCATCAACAAAAGCGATCGTGACGGCGCTGAGAATGTGGAGCGTGAAATCCGCTCGCTCCAGTCGCTGGCGATCCGAAACGACGGCTGGACGCCTCCGATCGTGAAGACCGTTGCCAGCCAAGGGTTGGGGATCGATAAGTTGGCCGGCGCAATCTCAGACTACGAATCGTATCTCCAGGAGAAAGATCTGGCGCTGACCAAGAGCGTGGAAAATTGGCAGGAGCGACTGGTAGAAATGCTGCGTGACGCGTTGCTCGACAAAGCGCGGGGACTGATGACCGATGGCGATATGGCCCGGTATGCTGCTGAAGTGGCCGAACATAAACGCGATCCCTACAGTCTGGTAGAGGAGATCGCCGCCAACCTGGGAAAAAGCTGATGGCACAAATTGATCATATCGGCATCGCGGTGAAATCACTGACGGCGGCGAAGTCGATTTATGAAAAACTAGGTCTGGGCGTTTCTTCCGAAGAAACGGTGGAGCAGGAGCGAGTGCGGGTGGTAATGGTTCCGGTGGGTGAAAGCCGTCTAGAACTATTGGAGGCTACTTCGGAAGACTCGGCCATCGCGAAATTCATCGCCAAGCGCGGTGAAGGTTTGCATCACGTTTGCCTGAGGGTTCCAAATTTGACCGAGGCGGTCGCGCGGATGAAGAAAGACGGAGTCCGCCTGGTGTCGGAGCAGATCAAGGTTGGCGCGGGCGGGCACCGCTACGTTTTCGTGCATCCTTCGAGCGCAGGCGGCGTGTTGCTCGAACTGGTCGAGGCCCAGGAAACGCAGCCATGAAAGAGAGGAAGTTGAAAAAGAAATCCTCGAGATTGTGAATCGAGAAACTCGGGCTTGGGACACGAGGGATGTCAATCTGCTAATCACCATTTTTCATCCCGACATGGTTTGGCCGTGGCCCCGAGTGGCGACGCACATGATCCGGTAAAGTGGGTGATGGTTCTTGGGCGGTTTGACGCGGGGCGCTGGAAGAAAGTATGGAAGGATCTATTTGACACCCACACCCTCATTCACAATCAGCGCCAAACAAGAAAAGTTGAAGTTTCCGAACAAGGCGACGGCGCTTTTGCGGTTGTCGACGTGGGCACCCTGTGGCGCGACCGCGACGGAAAAGATTTCCATTGGCGAGGGCGCGCGTGCAAGGTCTATAGCCGCGTTCGAGCGGAGTGGAAAATGACCATGCACACTGGCCTTCTTGATTACGACTCGGGCATAGGTAAATCAGTGTGATCGCGAACTGGCTCTAATGCTTCTTCTCGCCATTGATACTTCCGGCACACAAGGCAGCATCGCGCTGGCGCGCTGCGGCGAAGGCCGCTCTGGTCGAGGCCGGGCTGTCGAAGGCAATGATTTTGAAGTCATCGAAACCTTGCTCCTCGTCGGCGGCACTTTCTCAGCGCAGCTCGTTCTGCAGATTTCCGAATTGCTCTCCCGGCACAGACTTAACAAGAATGACATCGGTGCTTTCGCTGTAGTTTCCGGTCCCGGATCGTTCACCGGATTGAGGATCGGCTTGGCGGCGGTCAAAGCTTTGGCTGAAATATTAAAGAAGCCGATAGCCGCCGTGTCGCTGCTCGAAGTGTGTGCTATCACCAGTGGCTTGGAAGGTAAGATTATGGCCGCGCTGGATGCGGGCCGAAGCGATGTATATGTGGGGCAATACGAAATCCCAGCGAAGGCTGGTTGCATTCCACGAGAACAGATGCTAAGCAGAAGTGAATTCTTTTTACAGGCACGAGGATGGCAAGTTGTAACCCCGGATCCCAGTCTTGCCGAGGCGGCTCATGCCGCAGGGCTGTCTGTTGCAACTCTTTCGCCGATTTCCGCTGCTGCGGTTGCCCGTTTCGGCTGGTGCAAGATTCGGTCCAATGAGACCGTCACGCCCGAACAGTTGGAGGCGAACTACATCCGGCGCTCCGACGCCGAGATGCTTGAGAAGATCGGATCCTAGCTTGCGAGTGCGACGGGCCAACAGCGCCGATATCCCCGCAATGATGGATTTGGAGCGTCAGAATCCAGCCGCCGCGCACTGGACTCAAGAGCAATACGAATCTGCAACAAGCGGTGAAGCGCACGCCCGACGCTTTGCCTGGGTCGTTGAAAATGAATCCGGCGAAGCTTCTAAAGTCGTAGCATTCCTCGTTGCGCACGAAGTGGACGCGGAATGGGAGTTGGAGAACATGGCAGTCGCCATGTCAGTTCGACTTCGTGGTATCGGCACTCTTCTGTTGGGAAAACTGATTGAAATTGCCCGCGCTCAGAACGGCGATTGCATATTTCTGGAAGTGCGGGCGTCAAATAAAAGTGCGCGTGCTTTGTACCAAAAAGTTGGTTTCAAAGAAACGGGTTTACGAAAAAGTTACTACGCCAATCCTGCGGAAAATGCGATTTTGTATCGCCTGACGCTTCATTAGAATTCTCAGAACGAGACTCATAGGAAATTTGCACCAGAAATTTGGCATTGAACCGCTTTTGGGGCTGTGATAGTTTGAGCCTATAAATCCCCGGTTGGAGGTCTGCTGGATGCTGACTCCGAATGACACTCTCCTGACCAATCACGACGAATTCCGCAAGCTGGCTCAGGAGCACCTGCAGTATTCCACTCGTCTAGATTCTCTCACTCAAAAACGTTACCTCAGCGAAGACGAAAAGCTAGAGGAAGTGCGGCTTAAGAAGCTGAAGCTGCGGCTGAAAGACCAGATGCAATCTATCGAGCGGCAGTATCGGCAGCAGTACGGAACTCACGTAGCGTAATCTGTTGGCCATTTGAAGGCGGCTATCGCCGCTGGGGCGATCTTGTATCCATTTTCGGGCGCTGACTAGCGCCTTTCTTTATTTGCACTTACACCCCGCCTTGCACCGGGTGAGCCGGTATCGCTCAAACTCTTCTATAATTGGGATATTGATCCCATGGTTCGTGACGGCTATTTTTACGCGCTGGCTTTCATCACCGCTGCGGTCCTGATCGGCTGGTTTGCCCGGCCAGTATGGGCGGTCGTCCCGCTCGCGCTGGCGCTTTTTTTTCTGTGGTTCTTTCGCGACCCGGAGCGCGTTATTCCGGATGATCCGGGTGCGATTGTGTCGCCCGGGGATGGCAAGATCACAGCTGCTTCCATCGTCGACGTGAATGGCGATAAACAGACCCGCATCAGCATCTTCCTGAATGTCTTTGACGTTCATGTGAACCGTTCTCCGATTGCGGGCGTTGTCCGAGAGATTCGGTACAAGCGTGGGCAATATCTAAACGCCATGAATGAGGCGTGCGCGGAGTTGAACGAGCAGAACATTGTACGCGTGGAAGGCGAGGGCCAGGTTGTGGTCTTCAAGCAGATCGCTGGATTGCTGGCTCGGAGAATCGTGTTTTATCCGAAAGTCGGGGATCGTCTGGAGCGAGGCCAGCGGGTTGGTTTGATCAAGTTCGGCTCGCGTGTGGATGTTCTGTTCGACCCCGCCGCCGTGCTGCAAGTGAAGGTCGGCGATCGGGTGCGCGGCGGAGAGAGCGTCCTTGCCTTCCTGCAGCCTAAGGGCGAGCTGGCAAGCGCCGGACGTTATTCTGCAACGGAAGGGACGCGCTGATGGACCTTCCGACCCAACCGACCCTGCCGACCCAAAAGATGCCGGAGCGTCGGCGACGCCGCATGAGCAAAGGGATGTATATTCTTCCCTCACTGTTCACTACAGGGAATATGGCTGCTGGCTTCTACGCCATCCTGGAGGTTGTCCATGCGAGTGCTCTAGCTACCTGGCACCTGGACAACGCCGCAAAGGCGATTGGGTTCGCTGTTTTGTTCGATGGACTCGATGGCCGCGTCGCGCGCATGACCGGGACCAGCAGCGATTTTGGCAAGGAGCTTGATTCGCTGGCGGATGTGATCACTTTCGGTGTGGCTCCGGCGATGCTGGCGTGGACTTGGGGGTTTCACTTGATGCCTCCGGTGGCGCTCACCGAGTGGAACATCAAACTTACGCAGTTAGGAGCGATCGCAAGCTTTTTGTTTCTGATGGCAGGAGCGAGTCGTCTGGCGCGGTTCAACATCACCTCGAACCCGCAGCCCTCCAATCCGGGTCGCCCGGGGAAGAAATACTTTGTGGGGATGCCGATTCCTGCGGGGGCGGGTGTGATTGCTGCAGTAGTCCATTTTCAATCGGGAGCTCCTCTTGAATCCTGGTACACGGCAATGACCTGGCTGGCGATGGTCGCCGCGGTCGGCTACCTCATGGTGAGTACATGGCGCTTTTACAGTTTTAAAGACATTGATTTCAGCTCGCGCCATCCGTTCCGCTTAATCATTCTGCTCGCCGCTCTATTCGCTGGCGTCTGGTTCTTCTCCAAGCCTGTGCTTTTCGGGGTAGCGTTGCTGTATACGTTTTCGGGAGTGTTCTGGCGTTTGCAATGGATGCTTCGTCGCCGCAACCAGCCTCCACCATCCACTTACAAGGAGGCTCCGCAGACTTCATGAGTGCGCCGCCAAAAATCGGGGTATCGTCGGCATCCGCTTCTGCACGCGGGCAGCTTTATCGTGCGGCCATTGTTGGCGCGGGCACGCTCAAAGGGAAAGAAGTGGCTGAAATGCTCAGCGAGCGGAACTTTCCCGCGGTGGATATTCGTCTGCTTGACGATGACGAATCCATCGGCCAGCTCGAAGCGACTGGTGACGAAATCAACTTCATTCAGAGCGTTCGCTCTGAGCAATTTACGCACGTGGATTTCACTTTCTTTGCGGCAGACGCGGAGTGCACGCGCAACAACTGGAAACGCGCCCGCGATGCCGGCAGCGCGATCATCGATCTTTCAGGCGCTTTGGAAAAAGAAGCTGGCGCTCAGGTGCGCTCTCTCTGGATCGAGCGCGAGCGCGGAAAGATGTGGCAGCCCGAATTGCAGCCGGCTCCATGCGTGGTTGCCCATCCTGCGGCGGTTGCTGTAGCTCTGCTATTGCTGCGGGCACGAAAGGCTGGCACGACCCGAAGCGCGGCTGTCACTGTCTTCGAGCCGGCATCTGAGCAGGGACAAAAAGGCATGGACGAATTACATCAGCAAACCGTTAATCTTTTGTCGTTCCAGACCCTGCCGAAGGATTTATTCGACACTCAGGTGGCCTTCAACATGGTTCAGCGCTACGGACAGAAATCACGCTTGTCGCTGGATTCACTGGAAGCGCGCGTGCGAAGCCATTACCGGGAGCTGGCAGGGGCGGATGCGGCACAGCCCGCGTTCCTGGTAGTTCAACCTCCAGTTTTTCATGGGCACGCTCTGGGAATTTTTCTGGAAATGGACCAGCCTGTCAATGAAGAGAAATTGTTGCAGGCTCTCGGCGGGGATCACGTGTCGCTCGCGGTTGGGGACGAAGACGATTCGCAGCCGAGCAATGTGAATACCGCCGGTCAGGCTAACATTCTGGTCGCGCTCAAGAGTGAACCGGCGCGGCCCAATGGAATCTGGCTCTGGGCCGCAATCGACAATCTGCGGGTGGCTGCGGTCACCGCCGTGGAATGCGCCGAGAGCATGATTGCAACACGCCCAGTAGGAAAGATCCAATGAAGTCGTGGCGCGTGGCTTGGCTGGCGCTGCTGATTTCGTGCGCAGGTTGCGGATATCACACAGCCGGCCACGCCGCTCAACTTCCGGAAAATGTGAAGACGATTGCCGTCCCGGCTTTCGTAAACGAGACCAGCACATACCGTATCGAGCAGCTGCTGACGTCGTCGGTGGTGCGCGAGTTTACGACGCGCACGCACTATCACATTCTCAACGATCCCAGCGAAGCCGCCGATGCGACGCTGCGCGGCACAGTGATTTCCACATCCTCGTCTCCGCTCACCTACAACTCCACGACGGGACAGGCCGCCAGCGTTCTTGTGGTCGTGAGTATGAAGGTCGTGCTTACCGACCGCCAGGGCAAAGTGCTCTACCAGAACCCATCGTATTTATTTCGTGAGCAGTACGAAGTCTCACAAGATCTGGCCAGCTTTTTCGAGGAAGACTCGCCTGCTTTCCGGCGGCTCTCGCAGGATTTTGCCCGAACCCTGGTCTCTAACATTCTGGAGGGCTTCTAGATGCTAGAGTCTGAAGGGTCGTGGGTCGCTCGTCATTAGCCAACGACAAACGACTAACGACTGAGTTTCAGTTTGTAATTCAGAGGAAAAGTTCTAATGCGGGCTTTTGCCCAAGCCGAGCGGTTTGTCAGCGAACTCGAATCGCGAAAGTTTCGTGCAGCCTATGTTTTCGTGGGCGACGAAGCTTTTTTCCGCAAGCGTTTTCGGGACGCGATCCTGGAGCATCTGGTTCCGGTTGATCTGCGCGACTTCAGTATATTTGAATTCGATCTTGCGGAAAACGATCTCGCCGAAGTTCTGGACCGCGCCCGAACCCCTTCTTTGATGGCTCCGTTCCAGGTATTTTTTGTGCGTGGGGTGAAAAATCTTTTCGGACGCGGATCGAACGAGGACAAGCTGGCAGCGATCGAAGAGTATTGCAAGAATCCGAATCCGGACGCGCTCATCGTATTCGTCGCCGACCACATCAGCATCCCCGCCGATGTTCGCCGCATGGAGATGCAGGACAAAGAGCGTTACCAGCGCATCCGGGAAACCATGGGCCAGTACTGTGGCATCGTTGAACTGGCCCGCGTGGAAGAAGGCGAAGCTGTGCGCTGGATTGCGGAATATTGCGCCAGCCGCGAGGCGCCGGTGAAGATTGACGCCGATGGCGCCCGCGAACTAGTCGACGCTCTCGGCGGCGACATGATGATGATCTCCAACGAACTGGAAAAGCTCATGCTCTACGTTGGAGCGAAGAATCACATAACGCTCGGCGATGTGGAGACCATGGTGCTTGCCGCCAAGCAGCGCTCGCTTTATGAGCTGACGGACGCGATCTCTTCCAAAGAGCGGGTGCGCGCGCTGGAAATTCTGGATGCGATTTTGTCTTCGGGCGACGGCGAAGAGGCTGCCATCGGACACATCTACATGCTGGCTAAAACATTTCGCCAGATGCTGGTGATTCTCGAACGTAATGTCCGCGACCAACGCATGCTCTGGGCAGCGCTGTGGCAGGGTTTCCGCGTGCCTCCGTTTGCAGCCGACGACATTATCAAGCAGGCCCGCCGCTACAAATCGCGGCGCGATCTAACGCGGGCGATTCGCCTGGTGGCCAAAGCTGATCTCGCTCTACGATCCAATCCTGTGAGCAAGCGTATGGTGCTGGAACGTCTGGTGATGGATTTGACGAGCGAGCCCAAGGTGGAAACGCCGGGATGGATGCAGGATCAGTTGCCGGTGTGAAGGTGTCAGAATACAGGGGCGGCTTTAGCCTAACCCATGATGAATGCAGGCGATGTTGTTTCTTATCTGGAAATGTGCGCCGACTTTGGCGTCAACCTTCAGAGAGGAATGAACTTTCGACTAGTGCCCGGTCAAAGCCTCATCTTGATGAGCCTGCGACCTGGCGCTCCCTATGCAGATGGTGTCGAAGAGGGCGGGAAAGTGATCATCTACGAAGGACACAATCTCCCGCTGACAAAGGGTGGGCCCGATCCGAAAACCGTTGACCAGCCTGAATTTCTGCCCAGTGGTCGGCTCACACAGAATGGTCTGTTTGCCGATGCCGTTAGGCGCTTTAAGGCAAGTAGAGCGGAACCAGAGAGAGTAAAAGTATTTGAAAAAATCCGCGCAGGGATTTGGGTTTATAACGGCGTCTTTAGGCTCGTGGATGTTTGGCAAGAAACATCAGACCGACGGCAAGTTTTCAAGTTTAAGCTCGAGATTTTAGATCAGTTGCGGGATCTGTCGGCCCCTTCAATCTTCAGAATCGATCACGACCGGGTAATACCAGCTGCGGTTAAGATCGAGGTGTGGAAACGGGATAAAGGGAGTTGCGTGAAATGCGGTAGCAAAGAGAACCTACACTTTGATCACGTCATTCCCTATTCACAGGGTGGATCTTCCAAAGACGCCAAGAACATACAGATCCTCTGTCTTAGGCACAACCTGGACAAGCGTGACAGAATCGAGTAAAGCGTCGGTGACTTCCTGGCCTAGGTACCATTGAGGATAGCTGAGACTTGCCGGCGCGCTTCTGCCCATGGGATGGGTTTCGCTTTGCCGGAGTCCAGTTCCCGGATTCGGCGCGCGATCTCCTGGTTCCATTCCTCCTCGGCGGAAGCGTCCACGGTGTCGTCCAGGCTCTCCAGAAGGGAGCCAGCCAACGCAGCGCGTGCTTCGGCGGGAAGGGCAAGCGCCTTTTTCAACAGTTCAGAAACATCCTGCGTCATGCGGCTATTTTACATCCTTCACGAGATTCGTCTCGCGGACCCGTCCTCCAAAAGCCAACGGCAGACCTTTGCAGGTCTGCCGTTTCAAGTGCCAAGCTAACGAAAGGGTAACTGCTACTTAATCGCATTGACGCGCTTGCCCAGCCGGGATTTATAGCGCGCGGCCGTATTCCCGTGCAGCGTGCCCTTCTGGATCGCCTTGTCGAGCGCGGATACGGTTTCGCGATAAGTCTTTTCCGCGGCTGCCTTGTCGCCCTTGTCGATGGTTTCGCGCAGCGTGCGCAACGCGGTGCGCAGGCGGGAGGTGTTGGCGCGATTGGTAGCTGTGCGTTTCGTGGTCTGACGGGCGCGCTTAAGCGCCGAGTGATGATTAGCCATGTGTGGTTCGTTACCTTCGTGTGAACAGCAGGATATTCGGGAAGTACCGAATTGCTTATTATAAGAGAGCAAGTCTTGACTGGTCAAACACATGGCATGACCTCACGGCGTTCCTTTCCTGGATGAAGGATCGCAAAGCGCCCGCATTCGTGGCCGCCACCCGGACGCGAGCAGTGCCGGCGTCGTCGGCTGGCAAAAACGGATAAATCGCTGCCATTGACTCCCACTCCGGCCCGGGGTACGCTTTAATTAATGGCAGTGACTTGCCTCCTGGGCATGCGCATTCCGGCTGGTCTCGTCTCCAAGCGTAATCCTGTTTTGTCTGCGAAGCGGCTATGTGGGTACTCGATGAACAGTGCCCGGCAGGAGCGCCTCGCTTCGCTCAGTGGGACAGCCGAAACGGCCGTCCCTACATGGTTCGTTTCTACCTCGAGCGCCGAAGAGACTGAATGAAAAAAAGCATCGGGATTAGTCCTAACATTGAAACTTTGTTTGGCACGCGCGACGAGAACGTGCGCGTGTTGGAAGATGGGCTGAATGTCACCATTGATCTGCGCTCGAACGCCATCGAACTGGAGGGCGCGGCTCGTGATGTAGCTCGCGCCGAACAGGTATTTGCCGACTACGAAAGCCTGCAGCGCTCCGGATACAGCTTCAACAATGGCGACCTGAACAGCATGCTCCGCGTGCTGACGGCGGATCCGAGTGCTACGCTGCGCGGACTAGCCGATGCCGGCCGCCAGCGCTCACTAGGACGCCGCATGGTGCAACCCAAAAGCGTGAATCAGCGGCGCTACGTGGAAGCCATCGAGAGCCATGACATGGTTTTCGGCGTGGGCCCAGCGGGGACAGGAAAAACTTATCTGGCCGTCGCCATGGCGATTTCCGCGTTGCTGGCGAAACGCGTGAACCGCATCATCCTGGCGCGTCCCGCGGTGGAAGCGGGCGAGCGGCTGGGTTTCTTGCCGGGCACACTGCAGGACAAAATCGATCCATATCTGCGGCCGCTGTACGACGCCCTGTATGACATGCTCGATCCGGAAAAAGTGGATCGCTATCTGGAAAAAAACGTTATCGAGATTGCTCCTATCGCCTTCATGCGTGGGCGCACTCTAAATGATTCGTTCGTGATTCTTGATGAAGCGCAAAACACCACTTCCGAACAGATGAAGATGTTCGTCACGCGCCTCGGATTCAACTCCAAAGCGGTGATCACCGGGGACATCACCCAGATCGATTTACCCAACGCCAGACGCAGCGGATTGCTCGAGGCAATCGAGATATTGAAGCGAGTTGAAGGATTGACCTTCGTTCACTTCGACGAAGCCGATGTGGTGCGGCACCACCTGGTGCAACGGATCATCCGAGCCTACGACGAGCACAAAACATTGGTGGCTGAACAGCAAATGCTGCTGCTCGCGGGCGGGAAGAGTGGCGAAGGGATTGCCGGGAAGGGCGGCGAGCACAACGGCCCACCCAGCATTAAGGATCGTTCCACAGCTTCGGGAGAATAGCGCGCAATCAGTGAACGCCGGAACAAATTGATTATTTTCCGAAAAAGAATCGCTGGACTGAGCGCGTCCACCCTCGAACGCTTTGTGTTACGGGCCAGGAAAGCCGTCGGTTTGCGTGACGCGGTGAATGTTCTGGTAACGAACAGCGATGAATTACGGTCTTTGAACCGGCAATTTCGCGGGACGGACAAAGCCACCGACGTGCTGTCGTTTCCGTCTTCGCCTCTGAACCATCGCGGTGCCAGACGCGTCGGGGGAGACGTGGCCATTTCCGTGGATATTGCTCGCGAAAACGCCAGCCGGCTAGGACATTCCGTAGCCGATGAAGTCAAAATTCTGGTTCTGCACGGCATCCTGCATCTGGCGGGGTTCGATCACGAGCACGATCATGGCGAGATGGCCCGAAAAGAGGCTCGATTGCGCCACGATCTAAAGTTGGAGGGCGGTCTGATCGAAAGATCCGAGGCGCGTATTCGTCATCCTTTTACCAGCAAGAAACGTCGAGATCCCGCGCCCGATGCGAGGAGGAAAACAGCATGAATTGGTCCCTAGCGCTGGCGCTGATTCCTCTGCTGGCTTTGCTGGCATTGGCTTCCTACGTGGAGCGCGTCTATCAGGAGATCGGTAAATTTCTCTCTCGAGATTTTCAGGACAACATCGACGTCTTCGAGCAAAGGGTTGAACCCATCCTCAATGTGAGCCGCACCCGGGCATCGCTTTCCATGTCGGTGCTGAAGCAGGCGACCACAGCTACCATCGCCTTGACCGTAGGCTACCTGGTTTTTGGCGACGAGCGCTGGGGGATCTACGAGATCCTCCAGGCAGCGATTACTCTGGTCCTGATCATCATCGTCTTCAACCAGTTTCTTCCATTCGTTATGTTTTCGCGGACCAATGGCGCGTGGCTGATTCGCTGGACATGGTTGCTGCGAATGCTGATTTATTTGGTGCTGCCCCTAACGATTGTGATTGGATTCCTGCAGTCGGTTGCGTCTCTCACGCGCGCGAATACGCGGGAACAGCCGGAAACTACGGCGGAGGCTGTGGATGCGCTGATCGAAGCGGGGCAGGAAGAAGGCATCATCCAGAAAGGCGATCGCGACCTAATTCAATCCGCCGTGGAATTCAGCGGCAAGACCGTGCGCGAAGCCATGAAGCCGCGGCCTGAAATTTTTGCTGTACCTGTTGAGACTACAGTCGAACGGTTCATCGAAATGCTCCGCACAAAGCACTACTCGCGGGTTCCTGTGTATTCGGAAAGCGTTCATGACATTAAAGGGATCGTCTACGCGCAGGACGTATTGCAAGTTCCAGACACCGAGGCTGCCAAACGAACTCTCGATACACTGATGCGTCGCGACGTTTATTTCGTGCCCGAGAGTAAACTTGGCAGCGATCTTCTGCGTGAAATGCAGAAAAATAACATCCGCATAGCGATTGTGGTCGACGAATATGGCGGCGTAGCCGGACTGGTGACGATCGAAGATCTGGTGGAAGAGATTGTTGGTGAAATCCGCGATGAACATGAAAAACCAGAGATCGTCAGAGAAAATGAACGGTCCTACATTGTTTCGGGCGGAATGGATGTAGATCGCCTCGCCGAACTATTTGGAACAAAACCCGAAGGACGAGAATCCGCGACCGTTGCGGGTTTGGTCAGTGAACTGGCTGGGCATATTCCACGAAGAGGCGAGACCGTGGACGATGACGGCCTGCGCTTTGAAGTTCTCGAATCCACCGACCGCAAGGTAGAGCGCGTAAGAATCAGCGCCGTGCAACCTCAGCAGTTGAAATTGATCTGAAGTCAGCTTCTAGCTTCTGGCTTCTAGCGAGTCCCACGCCACCATTCCCCGAGGGAGTCCGGTCGGACTACTGATTCATGGGATACTAAACGTGAACATCAACTTGCTGTGCCAGTAGCCAGTAGCTAGAAACGTCTTTCCTATGCCCTTCCGCTCCGGTTTTGTTTGCATTCTAGGCCGTCCCAACGCTGGCAAGTCAACGCTTCTTAATGCTCTCGTGGGTGAAAAGCTCGCCATCATTTCTCCCAAGCCTCAGACCACGCGCAACCGGATTCAGGGCGTGGTCAATATTCCCAAAGGTAAAGGCAAAGGACAGAGCGGCGCGCAGATCGTTTTGATCGACACGCCCGGCGTCCACAAGCCAGACAGTTCGCTGGGCCGGAAGATGATGGTCGAGGTGCGCGAAGCTCTGGAAGGCTGCGATGTTGTGCTCCTGATTATGGACGCAACCCGCAAGCTCGATCAGCGCGATGAGTTCGCCATCCAGATGCTGAAGCATTTATCTACGAAGGTTTGTCTTGTCCTGAACAAAGTTGACCTGCTGAGGGGTGGAAAAAGTCAGCTGTTGCCGTTGATTGAGGAGTACAAGAAGCTGCATCAATTCCACGAGATCATCCCGATTTCCGCGCTTAAACATGACGGACTCGACATACTGCTCAAGGAAGTGACGACCGCGTTGCCTGCCGGACCACCGTATTTCCCCCCGGACCAACTGACTGATCAGCCGGCACGCTTCATGGCGGCGGAGATTGTTCGCGAACGTGTGCTGGTCGAAACCGAGGAAGAGTTGCCCTACGCAACCACGGTTATCGTTGACAGTTTCGAAGAGGGTGCTAAGTTGACGCGCGTCGCGGCCACGATCTATTGCGAACGCGAAGGGCAGAAAGGCATCCTGATCGGCAAGAAAGGACAGATGCTGAAACGGATCGGCACCTCGGCCCGATTGCAGATTGAGCGCATGGTCGGAACGAAAGTATTTCTTGAGCTTTACGTCAAAGTACGGCCCAATTGGCGCGAATCGCGCGGCTTTGTGGAAGAACTAGATTGGAGAAGACAGTTAGAGCATCTAACCAGCGGACACGTCGACGTGGAGAAAGCGTCGGTTAAACATGAACAACAGAAAAAACGCCAGGGATAATCGAGGTCATGACGAAGTCGATTCGGTCATTCCCGCGTCCTTTGCACCTCGGTCTGCGCCCTTCAGTCACGTCGGCGCGTTTGTCGGATTGAGATAACGCAGATAGAATCAAGGCATCATTAAGCTGCATCTATAGTACCGGGCCCAAAACATGTCATCGGTGGATTCTTCGGATCAATCCTTTCCTGAAAAAGATTTCGATCCAGCCAAGCTAGCCCTGGTCCTGCGGGTGACGCTTTCCGCCGACCGCAATGCCGTGGATCCAGTCGTACAAGAAGTAATGGCTGTGGTCCGCCAGATGAAAGGCGCGGAGGGCAAGGAAGATGCTATCGAATTATCTCTGCAAGAAGCTTTGGCCAACGCCGTAATTCACGGCGCCAAAGAAGATCCCACCAAGACTGTGGAGTGCGTGGTAAGCAGCGATGATGAACGCGGCATACTGATCGTGGTGCGAGATCCTGGTGCTGGTTTCAGTCCGGAAGCCATTTCGGCCTGCACAGTGGGAGAAAATATTTATTCCAATCACGGACGCGGAATTTTTCTCATCAACCAGCTCATGGACAAGGTGGAGTTCAGGAAGAACGGCACCGAAATTCACATGGTGAAGCGGTAACCCGGCTTTCTCCCGCTGTCCTCTATTCAGCCAAATGAGCAGTGGCTCAATCCGAGCCGCGCTACTCTTTAACAGCAATCCCCAGCGTTTTCATCTTGCGGTAAAGATGGCTTCTCTCCAGGCCAAGCACTTCAGCGGCGCGGGTGACGTTGCCATGATTTTCGTCCAATTTCTTCAGAATAAAATCTCGCTCGTAGGCATCGCGGGCCTGATGCAATGTGGTGAATTCGCTTCGCGCGGCGCGACGGTTGCCGTCACGGTAGACCAGCGGCGGGAGATGTTTGCGGTCGAATCGCGTGGTCATGGGATTCATGATCACAATGCGCTCAATCACATTGCGCAATTCACGGACGTTGCCCGGCCATGAATAGCGCATCAGGGCCTCGACCGCATCATCTGTAATCTCTCGAGGTCGGCGTCCATAAGTTACAGCCAGGTCTTTCAGGAAGTGTCGTGCAAATAGAGGGATATCTTCCTTGCGATCGCGCAGCGGGGGCACGAAAAATGGAATCACGTTCAAGCGGTAAAAAAGATCCTCACGGAAATTTCCTTTGGAGATTTCCTCTTCCAGATCCTTATTTGTGGAAGCGATGATGCGCGCATCCACCATGATCGTGTCATCGCCGCCGAGCGGATTGACGCGCTGCTCCTCCAGAGTGCGCAGCACTTTCGACTGGGTTTTCAAACTCATGTCGCCCACTTCATCGAGAAATAGCGTTCCTCCGCTGGCCTTTTGGAACTTGCCTTCCTTGTCAGCGGCCGCGCCCGGGAACGATCCTTTGTAATGGCCGAAAAGTTCGCTCTCGATGAGATCTTCTGGAATGGCGGCGCAGTTGACCTCAACAAAAGTTTCGTCTTTGCGCAAGCTTTGCGCATGGATGGCGTGGGCCACCAACTCCTTGCCGGTGCCGGACTCGCCATAGATCAGAACCCGGCCGTTGGTGGGCGCCATCAGGCCAATCTGCTGGCGCAGCGCCTTCATGGGAATGCTGTCGCCCACAATGATGCTCTTGGCGTGAAGCTGCTTTTTCAGGTCGACATTTTCATGCCGGAGTTTTTTGGATTCGATCGCATTTTTTACGAGGATCAGCGTCTTGTCGATAGAAAGGGGTTTTTCCAGAAAGTCATAAGCGCCCAGTTTGGTGGCTCGCACAGCGGTTTCGATGGTGCCATGACCGGAAATCATGATTACTTCGGGGGCATTGTCGGTCTCACGAATTTTCTCCAGCGTCTCCAGTCCGTCGATGCCGGGCAGCCAGATATCCAGCAGCACCACCTCAAAATTGTGCTGACGCCGCAAGAGTTTCAGGCATTCTTCACCACTCTCGACCGACGCGGTCTCGTAGCCCTCGTCCGTCAGCACTCCTTCGAGCGATTCGCGGATACCGGTTTCGTCGTCGACGATGAGAAGTTTATGCATGCTGGGGGGCAGCGGTGACAAGCGCGGATTCGGGAACTACTGGAAGCTCAACGATGAACCTTGCCCCCACCGGCTGATTTTCTTCTACGCGAATCGATCCATGATGCTCCTCGACAACCCGGCTTACGATAGCCAGGCCGAGGCCGGTGCCGCGTTTTCTAGTCGAGAAGTAGGGTAGAAACAGCTTCTCTTTAAGTTCGCTAGTAACGCCGTGACCGGTATCGGCGACAGTGATTTCGACCGCGTCGCGGCTGGCGACCAGCGAAGTTGAAATCTCGATCTCGCGCACCAGCGCATCTTGCATTGCTTCGGCGGCATTATCTACGAGGTTTGCCAAAGCCCGCTTCATCGCCTCAGAGTCGGCCATCACTTTGGGCAGATCGGGCGCGAGCGATTTGTGCAGGCCAATACCGTCAAGCCTTCCGTTGAACATTGAGAGAGCGCCTTCAATGACCTCATTGATATCCGCCGGTTGGGGCTTCGATGCGGGAAAACGCGCGAGCGAGGAAAATTCATCGACTAAACGGCGTACTGTTTCGGCCGCTCCCGCAATGGTCTGAGCGCAGGAACGAACCACTTCCAGTGACGCCTTATCTGGAGGCGTCCCGCGCTCGAGGTGGCGTTGAATGCGCTCCGCGGAAAGCGCGATGGGAGTAAGTGGATTCTTGATCTCATGCGCGACACGGCGTGCCACCTCCCGCCAGGCGGCCTGTTTCTGTGCCTTGAGTAAATCCGAGAGATCTTCAAATACGATCACGTATCCTGAGCGCTCATCCTGATGGCCAAGGGTAGCGACAGTGACCGCCACATTCAGAGAGGCACGTTGCATCGGCATCTCCATTTGGCTGGTGGTCATGCCCATACGATCGGCGCGGCGCAGCAGCGGTTCCAGATCCTGTAATACTTCCAGCGGAAACACATCTGCCAGACGGGCACCGTGCAGAGCCGGGGGCTCATCTTTCCGGCCCTGCGGATTGAACATTCGCAGCAACGCCTGATTGGCGTGAGTCACGTTGCGGGCTGCATCCAGTGACAGCACACCGGTCGGAATGCTCTCGAGAATAGTTTCCATCTGTCGACGTCTCTGGTCGAGTTCAGCGTTTGCGGTGCTGACATCGCGGCTGGAGGCTTCGATCTGACGCCGGCTGGTTTCCAGTTCTTCGGCCATCTGGTTGAAAGAGCGGACCAGATCTCCAATCTCATCAGTGGCGCTGACATCGATTCGATAATCGAGCCGCCCGCGAGAGATTTCCTGCGTCGCCTCAGCCAAAGCAGCCAGCGGACGCGTCACCAGCTTCGACAGGAATAGCGCCAGCCAGGTTGTAACGAACAGCACCATCATGGTCAGCAGCAAGAGCAGGCCCATGTACGTGCGGCGGACCAGTCTGCGTTCGTGCGCCAACTCGAAGTAGCGTTGCTGGCTGCTTTCCACTTGCTTAACGGTCTGGGAAAATTCCCTTGGAAGCGGAATCGCCACCAGGATTAAGCCATCGTTTCCAATCGCAGCGCTGCCCAACGTGTATTCCACATCGTTCCATGCGAAATGCGCGGAACGGCCCTCGGTCACTTCTGCCAGCGGCAGCTTCGTTTTCAATACGGGCCACGGCGCAGGCACATTAAAGCTAGCCTCGGGGTTCCCATCCTGCAGTGCGATGGCGAATCCACCTTGCAACGTAAGCTCGTGGTTCTGGAATTCGCTGGACACGGGCGAGAATCCATGTCCAGAGAAACTTCGCTGCGCTTCGGACGAGGCTGCAATTGCTAACGCTTCGGACCGCGCATTCTGCGCCGCATATTCACCGAGTAGCGTCGCCATGGCGTGAGTGTCCGCGCGAACTTCTTCCACAGGAGTGGAGAACCACTTATCGATGGACCGGTTCATCAGACCGTACGCGAACCAGTACATCACCATGACAGGCACGAAGGACAGAAGCAGAGCGCCCACGACCATGCGCGTACGAAACTTCGAGCCCAAGACTCCCAGACGGCGTTCCGCAAATAATTTCAGCAGGTTGCGTGCAAGGACGAAGGTCAGTGCCACAAACAGCAGCGATATCAATAAAGAGAGCGCGTAGAACACCACAATCTGCTGGTTGTTGCCGGGACGCAGGAGCGTGAGATCGAAAGCGGTTTGCGAAACCAGGATCGCCAGCAGAAAAAAGACCGCAATCGCCAGCAAGATAATGTACTGCTTGCGTTTAGAAGGATTCGGCAGTCGAGTTGGAGCGATCTGCGTCACGCGGTTTTAACGGCCAGCGCCGCAGGTCCGGTGCGAACTGCCAGCAAATGGACGTGGAAGTCATTATAGATGCAGATGCGGTCACTGGAGAGGCTTCAAAGGAGGCACGGACTTCAATGGTCAACGCGGGACGGGTTTCCCGCGGAGAGTTCTTCCAACACCGCGCGGTAGGCTGCTTTCGGCTGATAGGCTTGGTCGAAAAGTAATGCCGCCCCGCGAGTGTGATGAGAGTGCGAGCCAATCCAGGAATATTTGTCGGTGAAACCCCACGTCTGTATAGCCGTGCACTTCGGACTATTCAAACATGCCCGGACGATGCCGCGATATACATCGGCCTGGCAGATCAGATCTTCGGAACGAACGGAACCGGGGGTTCGCAGCGGCAGAGCGACATCAATCTCGGTTATGTGAACCTGCAATCCGAGCGCTGTTAGCCTGGCAATATTCGCAGCAATCGCGGGGATATCCACATCAAGTATCGGTATGTGCATTTGCAATCCCACACCGTCAATAGGAACTCTCCGCCGCTTGAAATCCTTGACCATGGCGTAAATTGCATCCGATTTTCGGTTCAGGCCTTCCCCCTCTGCTTCGTTGTAAAACAGCAACGCGTGCGGATCGGCCTGATGCGCCCAGCGGAAAACTTTCTCAATATAGGCGGTACCTTTTCCGGCAAATCCGATTCCTGGTTCGTTATACCAGACAGAGTCACGAAGGTTTCCATTTTCATCCACAGCTTCGTTGACTACGTCCCACGCAAAAACCTGGTTCTGGTAGTGCTTCATCACGCGGACGATGTGTTCGTGCAGAAGGCGTGATAGCTGACGGGCCGCAAAGCGATTCTGGGTCAGCCAGGCAGGATTGTCCCGACCCCAGACCAGGCAATGTCCTCTAACTTTCATTCGATTGGCCTGGGCGAAGCGAACTATCTCATCGCCCTCGCGAAAGTCAAAGGCAAACTCATCAGGCCGCAGGGCCCGCCACTTCATGGCATCTTCGGGCTCGAGCATGTTGAACTCGCGATCCAAAGTAGAAGCGTAAGCTGTCTCCGAAAGTTGCGAGACTCGGACCGCTGTGCCGACGAGCAGGCCCGCCCTGTCCGCCTCCTGGCGCAGCGACTGGGCAAAGCAAACAGAGGCTGTTGCTGCCGCTAAAATCGCGGATCGCCAAAAATGGTTAGAGTGAAATTCTGATGGGGATGCCGTTTTCGTGATCGCTTCCTATGTGTGAATGCCTACAGACCCGAGTTCCGGTAGTACTACTTCTACTTAGATACAGGCAAGAACTTTTGTAAAGGGCATTCGTCACATCGGGGCTGTGATTTTCTGCAATAGTTCTTTCCTACTCCTACGATCAGGCCGTGCATTTCGTTGTAGACCTGCACCAAAGCAGTCCGTTTGGCCCTACTCATTGCCGAAGGAGGATGGGCGGCGCCGGGAAGACCGGCCGCAAGAATTCGTTTCTCAGGCCGTGTACTGTCGGCGACAGAGTCTGCGATAGGCATTAGGGCGCGCTGAAATAATTCCCTGATCTCCTCGTAAGTGGCCTTTTCGGGAATAATCCCGTGTCGACCCAGAATCCGGCGCGTATAAGCGTCCACCACAAAAACTGGATGGTTACCCGCGTATAGCAAAATGGAATCCGCAGTTTCCGGTCCAATACCGTGCAGACTGAGAAGCGCTTCCCGCAGATCGTGTGTGGGCTTAATGAATAATTTTCGGAGAGAGCCGTCGTGCTGCTGGTCAAGAAAAGCAACGAAAGATTTCAGGCGCATGGCTTTCTGGCGAAAGTAGCCGGATGGGCGAAGCATGCGTTCGAGTTCCCCCAGCGAAGTTTCGCGAATTCCTTTTAGACTGAGCCGCCGCGCCCGACGTAGATTTGCCAATGCTTTTACTACATTGGTCCAGGCGGTGTTCTGTGTCAGGTAAGCTCCTACGATCATTTCGAAACGCGTCTGCGCAGGCCACCAGTGCTGCGGTCCCCAGGCGCGAAACAATGCGCGATAGTAGGACTGAATCTGATCTTCTTTTTCTTTCATCACCAAACTTTAGAAGTCCTCCTGGTCGAGTTTACCCCGCGTGCAAATAATGTCGCACGTGCCGCGGCACAAGTTGGCGGCACTTACCGAAGTGCATGTACCTCAGCCCTGAAAACGGACACCGCTACAGAAAAAACCTCATTTGGCGCGGGTTCGCAACTGCAAGGCGCAGATCCCCCCGCTTGGCGGTAAGTCCCAGTACTACGGTAACTGGTACGGTAATCCACTTGCTGTGACAATTTGTGTCAACACAAAGACACGCTTTTTTCTCCCACCAGTAAAGCGGCGCTTCGTGTATTTGCCGGTGATTCATCGGCATCGTTCCACAACGCGGATAGGAGATCGACGTATGTCGCAACGGCTGGGTGACCTTCTTGTTAAAGAGAAGATCATAACCCCAGAGCAGTTGGAACAAGCCACCAAGGCTCAGAAGGAGCAGAATTGCCGCCTGGGCTCTGCTTTGGTGAAGCTCGGCTTCCTGACCGACGAAGATGTTACGAATTTTCTTTCGCGTCAGTACGGCGTTCCCGCCATCAATCTTTCGTATTTCGAAATAGATCCCGCTGTCGTCAAACTGATTCCCTTTGAAACTGCGAAGCGATATCAGATTCTCCCACTGAGCCGCGTAGGAGCATCGCTCACCATCGCAATGGTCGACCCGACCAATGTGTTCGCGATGGACGATATCAAATTCATGACCGGCTTCAACATCGAGCCGGTGGTTGCTTCCGAGAGTTCCATTGTGGCGGGCATCGAGAAATCCTACGGAGCAGGCACCAAGGAAGAAGATCTCGAAACCGTGATGCAGTCGATGTCGGAGCTGAATGACAGCGACATCGAAGTGCAGGCCGAAGAGCAGGAAATGGAGCTGTCGCAGCTGGAGAAAGCTGCGGACGAAGCTCCAGTGGTCAAGCTGGTGAACCTGATTCTCACCGATGCGGTAAAGCGCGGAGCCAGCGATATTCACATCGAGCCCTACGAAAAAGAGTTTCGCGTACGGTTTCGTATTGACGGCGTGTTGCAGGCGATCATGTCGCCCCCAATGAAACTGAAGGACGCGATCACGTCCCGCCTGAAGATCATGGCCAAGCTCGACATCAGCGAGAAGCGGCTGCCGCAGGATGGCCGCATCATGCTGAAAATGAATATCGGTGGCCGCAAAAAACAACTCGACTTCCGTGTCAGCACCTTGCCCACGTTATGGGGCGAAAAAATCGTGCTCCGCTTGCTTGACAAAGAAAATCTGCGGCTCGACATGACCAAGCTGGGTTTCGAACCCGAATCACTGGTTAAGTTCGAGAAAGCCATCCTTAAGCCGTACGGTATGGTGCTCGTCACAGGGCCTACCGGATCAGGTAAGACCAACACTCTTTATTCCTCCATCTCACGCCTCAATCAACCCGACACCAATATTATGACGGCCGAAGATCCGGTCGAATTCCAGTTGGGCGGCGTCAACCAGGTGCAGATGAAAGAGCAGATCGGCTTGAACTTTGCCGCTGCTCTTCGCTCTTTCTTGCGTCAAGATCCCAACATCATTCTGGTCGGCGAAATCCGTGACTTCGAAACGGCGGAAATTGCGATCAAGGCCGCGCTCACGGGCCACCTTGTGCTTTCGACACTTCACACCAACGGTGCGCCCGAAACCATCACGCGCTTAATGAACATGGGTATTGAGCCGTTCCTGGTCGCGACATCGGTTCACCTGATCTGTGCCCAGCGCCTGATTCGAAGGATTTGTAAGGAATGTTCAGAGGCCGTGGAGGTTCCGGTTCAGACCTTGGTCGAAGAGGGATTCACACCGGAAGAAGCCAAGACTGCCAAGATCCAGAAAGGTAAGGGCTGCGGCGTTTGCAACAACACCGGATACAAGGGACGTTGCGGATTATACGAAGTGATGGAAGTGGACGATGAAATCAGGGAGCTCGTACTAGTCGGGGCTTCAGCAGTCGAATTGAAAAAGAAGGCAATCGAACGGGGAATGATTACTCTCCGCCGCAGCGGTCTGATTAAAGTGGCGGCGGGCGTTACCACGCTGGAAGAAGTTGCTCGCGAAACCATTCACTAACTTGTTAGGTAAGGATAGGGAAGGACCACGATTGTTATGGCTCTGTCGTTAAGCGATCTGCTCAAAAGAATGCTGGAGATGAATGGCAGCGATCTCCACATCACTACGAACTCGCCGCCCCAGATCCGCGTTCACGGGCACCTGGTGCCATTGGACCTTCCGCAGATGACGCCCGCAGAGACCAAGCAACTGGCCTATAGCGTCATGACCGACTCTCAGAAGCACCGTTTCGAGGAAAGCCTCGAACTTGACTTCTCGTTCGGATTAAAAGGACTAGCACGCTTCCGTGCCAACGTGTTTAACCAGCGCGGCGCCACGGCGGCTGTGTTCCGTCTGATTCCATTTGAGATTAAGTCTTTCAACCAGCTCGGCCTCCCGGCTGTGGTCAGCAAGCTCTGTGACAAGCCGCGCGGTCTGGTGTTGGTCACAGGACCAACGGGCTCGGGCAAATCCACAACTCTGGCAGCCATGATCGACAAGATCAACAGCGAGCGCCACGACCACATTCTCACCATCGAGGACCCGATCGAGTTCGTGCACATGAATAAAAACTGCGTGGTCAACCAGCGCGAACTGCACGCCGACACCAAAAGCTTTACTGACGCGTTGCGAGCGGCTCTTCGTGAAGATCCGGACGTGGTGCTGATCGGTGAAATGCGCGACCTGGAAACCATTGAGTCGGCGTTGCGCATCGCCGAAACTGGTCACTTGACCTTCGGTACGCTGCACACAAATTCGGCCACCTCTACCATCAACCGCATCATCGACGTGTTTCCGGCGCACCAGCAGCCACAAATTCGAGCTCAGCTTTCTCTGGTTTTGGAAGGGGTCATGTGCCAAACCCTGCTGCCCACGATTAGCGGCAAGGGCCGGTCCATGATCATGGAAATCCTCATCCCCAACTCCGCGGTGCGCAACCTGATCCGCGAAGACAAAATTCACCAGGTTTATTCGGCCATGCAATCCGGGCAGGATAAGTTCGGCATGCAGACATTCAACCAAGCGCTGGCGACAGCATACTTCCAGAAGCAAGTGTCGCTAGAGGTGGCGCTGCAACGTTCCAGTCATCCCGAGGAACTGCAGGAAATGATTAACCGCGGTGCTGGATTGACCAACCGCGCGACTGGGACCGGATCCCCCATGGCAAAGGGAGCTTCCCCCGCCAAACGCTAAGGGCACAGAGCGGCATCGTGAAAGACGGCTCGCGATGTCGGCGGATACAAAGTTTCGCCGCCTGAACGGTAGTTACCGACAAACTGAGGAGAACTAAAACCATGCCAGTCTTCACATTTTCCGGCAAGGATGCTTCCGGACAAAAGATATCCGGGGAACGCGTCGCATCAAACAAGCAGGCGCTGGGGCAGCAATTGCGGCGCGAACGCATTACCCCCGGAGCAATTCGGGAAAAGGGCAAAGAATTTGTGATGCCGACCTTCGGCTCCGCCAAAGTCAAGGTCAAAGACATCGCCGTTTTCTTCCGCCAGTTCTCGGTGATGATCGATGCCGGGTTGCCGCTGGTGCAGTGTCTTGAAATCCTGGCAGCCAACCAGGAAAATCCGACGTTTCAGAAGACACTGACAGGAGTTCGCACCACCGTTGAAGGCGGCGCTACTCTGGCCAACGCCATGCGACAGTTTCCCAATGTCTTCGATGACCTCACCACCAACATGATCGAAGCGGGAGAAACGGGCGGTATTCTCGACGTCATTCTGCAAAGGTTGGCGACCTACGTGGAGAAAGCAGTCCGCTTGAAATCGGCTGTGAAGTCGGCGTTGATCTACCCCATCGCGGTGGTCAGCATCGCAACGCTGATTGTCGGCGCTCTCCTAAAATTTGTGGTGCCCATTTTCTCGAATCTTTTTAACGGACTGGGTGTCACCCTGCCGCTTCCAACCCGAATTGTCATGGGCTTGAGCGCGTTCGTGCAGAGTTTCTGGTGGGTGGCCATTGCGGCAGTAATCGGCTTCATTTTCGGCCTTAAGCAGATCCGTAAGCACCCGCGCGGCCGATATTACTTCGACAAATTCTTGCTGCATGTTCCCGTCGTTGGCCCGTTGCTGCGCAAAATCGCAGTGGGAAGATTTACGCGTACTCTGGGTACCCTGATCACTTCAGGAGTGCCGATTCTGGAGGGTTTGGCCATCACGGCAAGAACCTCCGGCAATGCGGTCCTGGAAGAAGCGCTCATGAAGGTTCGGAAAGCAATCGAAGAAGGACGCACAATCGTCGATCCGCTTCGAGAATGCGGAGTGTTTCCCAACATGGTGACGCAGATGATCGGCGTCGGCGAAGCGACCGGTGCCATGGACAACATGCTGCAGAAAATCGCCGACTTCTACGAAGAGGAAGTGGATGCAGCTACCAGAGACATGCTGGCCTTATTGGAGCCGGCCATCATCGGCGTGCTGGGCGTCACCATCGGCGGCATTGTTATTTCGCTCTACATGCCATTGTTCGCAATGATCGCGAAGCTGGCTGGATAAGAAAAGATTTCGCTGGCAGGCGGCATGATTCTCATGCCGCCTGCCACACTCAAAAATCCTGCCGGTGGATGGCAGGTGAAGATTCGCGCAGCGAAAGCCGCCGATTTCTTCGATTCCATCGGAACCTGAATGCAATCGACCTTCGACGAGCGGAACTGGCTATCCTGGCTGGTTAAAGTACGGATACTGATCCTAACCCTGCTGCTGTGTATCCAGTTGGCAGTCTCGCAACTGACGCCGTCGCATTTGCCGTTTCGACTTTTTCTCAGCACCATCCTGCTGTGGTATACGCTTTCGCTTTTCTATGTACTGATGCTCTCGTTCTGGAGAGAGCACAGGTTACAGGCGTCCTTGCAAGTGCTGACCGACTTGGTGATGGTCAGCCTGGTTGTGCACGAGACAGGTGGCTGGGATAGTTCACTGAATTTTCTATACCCTCTGGTCATCATCGTGGCCGGAATTCTGCTGCCAAGGGTGTGGGCGCACCTGGTCGCCGCTCTTGCTTTCATTCTTTACGGTACGGTCCTTGAACTCAACTACTACGGAATTGTGCGTTCTTACTGCCTGACTCATCCTGAGTTGAAGGCGCTGCAGGGGATCATTTTCGTGAACCTGTTTGCGTTCCTGGCGGTCGCCTACCTTGCTAGCCTGCTGGTCGCCAAACTGCGCCAGGCTCGAGTGGAGTTGAAAGACACGAGCGGGGCGCTTGAGGATCTTCAGATTCTGCATGAAAACATCATTCAGTCCATCAGTAGTGGGCTGATCACCACCGGTCTCGATGGCCGCATTACCCTGGCCAACAGCGCTGCGCAAAAACTACTGGAGCGACGAGCCGATCAGTTGCTGGGAAATCCGGTGACTGGATTATTTCTCGATGTGCTGCCCAATGGCGAATCGCGAATGCATGCGGAGGTTCGTTTCGATACGCCCGGAGCTTATCGCAAGACGGTTCGCGTAAGAGTTGCCGCTCTCAATGTTCCGGACCGCGGTCCGCTGGGATTTGTGTACGCGCTGGATGACCTCACTGAAATTCGGCGACTGGAACGTGAAGTGCGGATGCAGGACCGTCTGGCAGCCGTGGGGCGCCTGGCGGCAGCCATCGCTCACGAAATTCGTAATCCACTAACGTCGATTGCGGGCTCAGTCAGCATGCTCTCTGGCGCGCCGCAACTCAGCGAAGAGCATCGCCGTTTGCTCGATATCGTGACCCGGGAATCGCAACGCTTGAACGGAATCATTACCGATTTCCTGGCGTATTCGCGTGGCAAGAAATATCACTTCGACAAAGCCGATCTGGTGCGATTGCTGGAAGATACCCTCACTCTCGTACGGCATCGCATGACTGCCGAGAATACCGGCATCATCATTGAGTGTCGCTTTGCCGCGACCGAAGCGTGGGTGCTCGCCGACGGCGACAAGATAAAACAGGTCTTTTGGAACTTTGCGGAGAATGCGATCCGCGCCATGCGCGACGGTGGCAATCTTAAAGTAGCGATCGAACGTCTGGGGAATGACTGGCAAGTGAGTTTTACCGACACTGGAACTGGAATGACGCCGCAACAGACCGAGAAGATCTTTGAACCATTTCAGTCGAACTTCGAAGGCGGCACCGGCCTCGGACTGGCAGTGGTCTACCAAATTGTGCAGGCACATGACGGCAAGGTATGGGCCAGATCGAAGCCCGGGCAGGGAAGCACTTTCGTTCTGAGACTTCGACGGCTCGATGCGGAAAGCCAGGTTGTTCGAACCTTAGAGACTGAAAAGAATTCTGATACTGAGTTCCACGGAGTCGCTTCAGTGGAACTGGCAGCCAGTGCGGCAGAGGGGAGGCCGCGTGGCTAACATTCTGGTTTGCGACGATGAGCGCTCCATCTGCGAGATGCTCGACATTGCGCTGCGCCGCGACGGCCACCGCGTGGAAACTGTGCAATCCGGGCAGGCGGCCAAGAACAAAATTGATGGCAATCTTTTCGATCTCATCATCACAGATATCAAGATGCCAAATATCGATGGCATCGAGGTCCTGCGCCATGCGCACCGCGTGTCGCCCGATTCACCGGTTATCCTGATCACTGCCGTCGACGATTACGAAGCTGCGGTGGAAGCGGTGAAGGCTGGCGGCGCATCCGACTACATTCGCAAGAGTCCTGGGCTGGTAGACGAAATCAGGCTGGCTATCAACCGGGTGCTCGAAAAACTTTCTCTCAGTAAGCAGAACTTCGCACTTCGCCGCGACGCCGCCTCTCACAACTCGCTCGACAATATCATCGGGTCGGGCGCAGCTATGGAAAAGCTTAAGCAGACGGTGCGCACGGTCGCTTCCACCGCCAGCACAGTGCTGATTCACGGGGAGAGTGGCACCGGCAAAGAGTTGGTCGCGCGTGCGGTCCACATCTGTTCGCCCCGTGCAACGGAGCCCTTTGTCTCGGTAAATTGCGGAGCTTTTCCCGAGACTTTGCTGGAGAGCGAACTGTTCGGCTATCTGAAGGGTGCTTTCACCGGAGCCAATCAGAACAAGCGAGGATTATTCGAGGTGGCCGGCGGCGGCACCATCTTCCTCGATGAAATCAGCGAGATGACTTTATCCATGCAGGTGAAACTGCTGCGAGTACTGCAGGAACGCACCGTGCGGCCGGTCGGAGGTACCAGCGAAATTTCCATTGATGTGCGCGTCATCGCGGCCACCAATCGCGATCTCGACAAAGCAGTCGCTGAAAATCTCTTTCGCGAAGATCTCTACTACCGCCTCAACGTAATTCCGATTCGCGTACCAAACCTGCGCGAGCGCCGGGAAGATATTCTGTTACTAGCCAATCATTTTCTGAAAAAATACGCCACCGCCGCCAGCCGAAGCATTCTGCGCGTCAACAAGAATTCGCTGGATGCTCTTTGTGACTATGAATGGCCGGGCAATGTTCGCCAGCTGGAAAATACCGTCGAGCGCGCTGTGGCGCTGGAAACGACTGACGAGTTGCACGTCGAACTGCCTGCCGAACGGCCCAAAGCCCGCGCGGCCGCAGCGGGTATAGGTCCGTCGGGGATGTCTGAAATAGCGCCAGGGGCGGTGCTGCCTGACGGTGTGGGCATGGAGAACTACGTCGCAGGCATCGAGCGCACCTTGCTGCAAAATGCTCTGGACCACTCAAACGGAGTACAGACCAAGGCAGCAGAACTGCTCGGGATTTCCTACCGCTCGTTCCGGCATCTGATGAAGAAGTACGAGCTGTAACGTCAGCTTCTAGCTGCTGGCTTCTAGCGCCTAGCCCGTAGCATCCTGGGCAGCGATGATGTTCGTACCAGGGCGTGCCTTCAGGCGTGCCAAAAGTCTTGTCTCGTGAGCCCACCTTTAGGCGCCAGCCTTTTGGCGTTCGAGTAATTCCACGGGTTCTTGCTAGAAGCTAGAAGCTAGAAGCTAGAAGCTAGAAGCTAGAAGCTAGAAGCTAGAAGCTCTTCTTCTTCAACTGCTGCTTCCATCCCAATACACGCGCCTTCGCGCCCTCTTCTTCAGCTTCTGGGATCATCCCCTTCTTCTGATAGAGCACCGACAAGCTCGTATGCGCTAGTACATCGTCGGGGTCCAACACCGTAATTTGCTGTGCCGCCGCGATTGCTTCGTCATATCGCTGCAAGTCCTGCAGAGCGCGCGCCAGTCCGTGCAGGGCTTCCGTAAACCCAGAGTCAGCCGCCAGCGACTCGCGGTAGGCCGTGACCGCCTCCTCCAGCTTCCCATCCGCCATCAAATCAAGCGCGGCATAATAGCGATCCTCGGCTTTTTCTCGGGCGTTTGTGTCAGACATGGGTGGAAGTTCCTGGGCGGAGACAGGATTTTAACATGCTGCAGCTACCGCAGGTTCGTTTGCGGGGAGCAACGTGATCCGCGAGCGAAACAACGGACCTTCCTTAGCACGCACCCCGAAGTCCGCCAGCAGAACAGGGTCCCTCGCTGCGCTCGGCTGACAAATTAATCATTGAGGCGCTTTAAGCAACGGAACATGACTCGTGCATAGCGAAGCGTGCCTTCTGTGGTTATCATGCTTCATGCGCCATTCGCTCCGCTTTCTGTGGAACGCTACCAGGGGCCATCGCCTGGCTCCGTGGCGCAGTCCGTATCTTCTGTGGCGCATTGAGACCTACTGCGGCGTGAAGATGACACAGATTGGGTTTGTCGAGTTCTGGGAATTCTTGTGGCGCGAACGCATCAGTCTCTGGCGTTTTCTGAAGTGGACGGCTGAGATGGAGCGTTATGCTCACCCCAGGCCCAAGCGCTTGTAGCGAGCTACGCGCCTTTGCCGGCCGCCGCAGCCTCGCCTAGAACGACGGTGACATCGGTCCCTTTGCCGGCCCCGGTCAACTGAACCGCGGCGCCGCGGTTCGCGGCAATCTCCAGGAATCCCATGCTGCCCAGGATTCCAAATACCTCTCCTGGAGCGCCTTCGGCGTAAACACTGTGCATCTCGGTAATTTCGTGGCTGCCGAGGACGATCTTGAATCCCTTTGCGCCGGCTGCAAATAACGCCGGAGCATCTTGCGGCGTGATGTTAGTAATGAGATTTCCGAACCGGTCAACCTTCAGCACGACCCCGCGCAAGCGGTTTGCATCGACAGCTTTCGGCTTGGGCGCGGAAAACCGCACGTACTCTTGCACCTCGTCGCCAAACTTCAGCGTGTCGACTTCTTTTGCCAGATACGCGGCTACAGGCGCAAAAATATCGCGCGCATGAAACGTATTGCTCACTGGCTGCAAAAAATAATGTTCGGAGGTAATGTGCCGCACGTGCATGCGCTCTTCACGCGCGTAAACCAGCGAAAGCACGCCATTGTCAGGGGCAATGAAATGATATTTGTCACTGGAGGCCAAGATCGGCCGTCTCGCCGTGCCCACCCCCGGATCCACTACCACCAGATGCACTGTCCGGGTGGGGAAGTAAGAGTAAGCCTGCGAAATGGTCAGGGCACCGTCGAGGACGTCGAACGCCTGGACCGAATGGCAGATGTCGACAATCTGAGCCTCCGGCACAATCTCCAGAATGACGCCCTTCAGCGTGCCCACAAAGTGGTCGTTGTTGCCGAAATCGGTTGTAAGAGTAATAACCGGACGATTTGACAAAGTTTCCTCTCGGGAAGACACAGCACTCCCAGAATGTCGAAAGTAATTGCTGGTGAGCGCTGCGTCAAGGTACCGAGGTAATGGTGAAGAAAGTGGTCAGTGGTCAGTGGCCAGTGATTAGAATTCGAACCTCTGAATCTGGCCACTAACCACTGGCTACTAACCACTGCTTACTGGATATGAATATCGCCTGATCCTGTGCGCAAGGTCAGCAATGGGCCACCGCCCCGCACCTTGCCTTGAATTGACTTGTGTGATTCCTGCACGCGTCCCTGCACAGTCATGGTGATCGGCGCATCCAAGTCCAAGGTGCCTGAACTGGTCGAAATATCGGCGTCAAAGGCCGCATTGGCGGGCAGTCGCACGTGCACATTGCCTGAGCCGGTCCGTACTGTCCACGTGCCCGTTTGTGTGCCTTCAGCTGTAATGTCGCCGCTGCCTGCATCGGCACGAAACGCTCCTTGAACGCCGCGTGCCGTGATGTTGCCCGAACCGGTATGCAGATCGACGTCGCCAGATCCAGCCTCTTCCAGTTCGATGTTTCCACTGCCTGCGCCTGCCCGCACCGGCCCAGTAATTTCGCGGGCCCGCACATCGCCCGAACCGGTCTGCAAGCGAAGCTCTCCCGTAAGTTGTGCGAGCTTGATGTTTCCCGAACCGCTCTGCAGATCGGCGTTGCCCCGAGTGCCTTCAATGATCTGGTCCCCGGAGCCGCTATGCGTGCGGATCGTAGTGTCGGCGGGGACGGTGATTTCGTAATCCACCGAAATGTCTCGAGCATTTACGTACTCGATGTGGATGTTATTCCCGTCCTGCCGCAGCGGCGGATGCTGTTCGATGTCACTCACGTCGGCGTGCCGATTTCCGAAGAGCCAGCGGTCGCTAACGAAAATCTTGCCTCGAACCGTTACGGCGCCCGAGCCTCCACTACGCACCGTGATATCCCCGGAGCGGCTTCGCACTTCCAAGTCGACGGGTCCATTTACCTGAAATGTCTTCTCGAATGTTCCCTGCGGGGTGGAGGCAACTGCAAAGCTGCAAGCCAGCAATAAAACTAGAATGGAAGTGGAGACTCGGCGCATGTATTGGTTCATGTCGTTTCAACTCCTAAGTTATTAACGCGGCGTCCGGCATGAGAATCGCAATTCGCCGCCCAGAAGCTATTGTCGGCCGCCGCATTCTTACTGCAGCACTACCTGATCGCCTTCCTTCAACCCGCTCAGCACTTCCGTCTTTGCGCCGTTCGAGATCCCAATATTGACTGCAATCTTATTCTTGCCGTCCTTGCCCTTGGAGTCAGGAATTTCCACGGAAGCCTTCTTGTCCTTGTCGTAAAGGATGGCGCCTTCCGGAATCTGCAGCACGGCCTTGTGCTCTTCCAGGATGATTTCAGCGTTGGCGGTCATTTCGGCCTTAAGCTCGCCGCCCGGATTCTGAATTGAAACCCGTACTTCAAACGTAGTGACGTTATCCTTCTCCACGCCCATGGGAGAAATCTTGGTAACCTTGCCCGAGAAAGTCTTGTCCTTGAACGACTCCACCTTGATCCGCGCCGGTTGCCCGAGATACACCTTGCCGATATCACTCTCATCCACCTTACCCTTGACATAGACTTCGCTGGTGTCTCCGAGAGTCATTACCAGAGTGGCCGATGATCCCAGCACCAGAATCGAACTGACTGCGTCGCCCAGTTGCACATCGCGCGAGAGCACGATGCCGTCAAGGGGCGAAATGATATCGGTATAGTTGAGTTGCTCTTCGAGTTGTTTGAGATTGGCCTGATCCTGTGCTACCTGGGCCTGAGCTTGCGCGATCTTCGCCTGCAAGACCGTAACTTGCGCCTTTGATACATTCTGCTTATTGAGCGCCAGTTCGTAGTTCTTCTGAGCATCGTCCAGCGCTGAGGCGGAAACCACTCCATCCTTTGCCATGTTAGTGGCGCGGTCAAAGGCCCGCTTCAGCAGCGGCACTTCGGGACCTTGCGCGTCTACCTTGGCGCGCTCCAGGTCGGCGCGAGTGCTGCTCAAGTTGGCCTGCGCGGCTTCGAGCGATGCCCGCGATTGCTCGACCTGCGCTTCGATTTCGATCTTGTCAAGCTGCGCCAGCAACTGACCTCTCTTCACTCGATCGCCGTAGTCCACCAGAAGCTTCTTAACAATGCCGCTGGCCTTGGACTTCACCTCGACTTTTATGATGGGCGTCACTTTGCCCGTTGCGACCACGCTCTTGGCTAAGTCGCCTTTCTCCACTTTTGCCAGTTTCGACGGATCAATCTTGGTTCCACCGCGTGTGGCTGCGAACACCCCAATCGCAATCAGGAGTACGATCGCCAGCACTATGCCGCCGTAGATATACAGTTTGCGACGCTTCTTCTTATTGTTTCCGTTTCCGTTCACAACCGCCTCCTAAATGCAACCTGGCAAATAGAGCCCGTAATGCGCTCTCACTACCCTGTACGCAGTCACAACTGCCTTTGTTCCAGAAATTTCGCGCTGAAACCAGGATGAAACCGTACCAAGGCCACTCCACTTGCCAGTTAGACCTTCCTGATAAGAAAAAGGTTAGCCCCCGAATCCAAAACTTTTGCTTGGTGTAGATGGGCAACTAAGCTCTCCCATCGACCTTTGGAATGTTAGAATTACGCATCCATGATCGCCTTTGTGCTGCTCCGGGTGCTGCTGATCCTTCTCCTGGTGGCGGCGAATGCGTTTTTTGCGGCCGCGGAGTTTTCCCTGGTCAGCGTTCGCGACACGCGCATTCAACAGCTTATCGCCTCGGGGCGCATTGGCGCTCGCATCGTCCAGCGCCTCCATCAGCATCTCGACGAAGTCGTGAACGGCGTGCAGCTCGGTATCACCATGGTGAGCCTCACTCTGGGCTGGATCGGCGAACCCATGGTCGCGCGTTTAGTGGAATCTCTGCACTTTGTGCACGAAGTTCCACACGCGGCCGTTTATGCCCATGGCATTGCCATCGTGATCGCGTTTACGCTGATTACGTATCTGCATGTGCTGCTGGGCGAATTGGTGCCGAAGACTCTTGCTCTGCAACGGGCTGAGCAGATTGCCCTCGCCGTGGCTGCGCCCATGGAAGCATTCCTCACCGTGACCCGCCCTGTGCTTTTTTTCATGCGGCAATCCGGTGGCCTGGTATTGAGACTTTTCGGAGCCCGCGATACCCGGCGCGGAGGCGCCGTTCATTCACCGGATGAGTTGAAGCTCATCGTTACCGCCAGCCGCCAGTTCGGCCAGATCCCCGAATCGCAGGAAGAGATGATCCACAATGCCATCGAACTCGACAGCATTACGGTTCGCGAAGTCATGGTGGCGCGCCCGGATATTTTTTCGCTGCCCTCCGATCTCACACTCGATGAGGCGTTGAACCGCGTCGTCGAAAGTCAGCACTCGCGCATTCCGGTATATGACCCGCAAAGCGGTCCTGAGCATATCGTCGGCGTCCTTTACTACAAGGAGCTCGTACGCTGGGTGCGCTTGAGACTGGTCAATCTGGGGCAGCCCGTAGCTTCGCGCATCGCCCGCACGCAGATTGGCCACATCATGCACGACGTGCTGGTTGTTCCGGAGACGAAGGTTCTGGCGGAACTACTGGACGAGTTCCAGCAGCGCCGTCGTCACCTCGCCGTCGTAGTCGATGAGTTCGGTTCCACCGCCGGAGTAATTACCGTCGAGGATATTCTTGAGCAACTCGTGGGCGACCTCGAAGACGAATTTGATGTTGCCACTCCAGAGCCCGCGCTGGCAGATGAATCGACTCTAGTGCTGGAAGGGGCGGTAAACATCCGTGACCTCGAGACTCAGCACGACTTGGTTCTTCCGCGCGATGCCGGCTTCGAAACTCTCGCGGGATTCGTGCTCGCCCGCCTGCAACGCATTCCGTATCTCGGCGAGTTTTTTGACTACGAAGGCCGCCGCTATACCGTGGAGGAAATGGAAGGCCACCGCATTGCCAAAGTAAAGATCGAAAAAGTGGAAGGCACCGAGGGAAAAGCGCAGAGCGCAAAGCAGACCGGAGACTGAAGATGTGTATTGGATACAACCATACGAGCCTCCACAATTCCTGTTATTCAGGGCGAATCGGAGCATCCCGTGCTCGCATATGCTGCGATAAACTGCGCCAGGAATTCCTACCGCTGAACTCGTTTTTTCGCGCTGGTCACTGGCCACTGGCCACTACTCACTGATTCATGCGTCTCCTCCTCCAACGCGTCCTCTACACCCTCCCTGTAATTTGGCTCGTCGTCTCACTCGTCTTTCTCTTAATTCATCTCGTCCCAGGCGACCCGATCCAACAAATGCTCGGTGAAGGCGCCCCGCCGGCGGACATTGCGGCCACGCGCCACGCATTCGGCCTTGACGCCCCGCTCGGCGAGCAATACGTCCATTATTGGAAGGGCGTCCTCCAGGGCAACCTCGGGCCATCGTTTCGTTACAACCAAAGCGTGACGCGCCTACTCACCCAGCGCTATCCTTATACCCTGCAGCTGACGCTGGCCTCTCTGTTCGTTGCCATCATCTTGTCGATCCCCGCCGGGGTGCGTTCCGCCCAGAGCCGCAATCGATGGGACGATCGCCTGCTCTCTGTCGTCAGCCTCTTTGGACTGTCATTCCCCAACTTCGCTCTCGGCCCGATCCTCATTCTTCTCTTCGCCATTAAGCTGGGATGGCTACCCGTGTCCGGCGCCGGCTCGTTCGCCAGTCTCGTGCTGCCGGCCATCACCATGGGCGGAGCCCTGGCTGCCATCCTCACCCGCATGGTTCGCACTTCCATGCTCGAAGAGCTCAGCCAGGACTACATCCGCACCGCCCGCGCCAAAGGCGTGCCCGAGCGCACGGTCGTCTACCGCCACGCCCTGCGCAATGCCATGATCCCCATCATCACGGTCCTCGGCTTACAATTCGGAGCCCTGTTAGCAGGAGCCATCGTCACGGAGACGATATTTTCCTGGCCCGGCATCGGCAGACTCACGATCCAGGCCATTTCGAACCGCGACTACTATCTGGTGCAAGGTTGCATTCTGGCGATTGGATTAACCTACGTCGCCGTGAATTTCCTGACGGATGTTCTTTATTCGGTGGCGAATCCCAGAATCAGGCAATGACCCGGTCATCCCCGACTTGCCAGCGTCGAATCATGATCTAGACCCAATCAATTCCAGTTCCGGCTCGGCCACCAGCGCGCCACCGCGGCCGACACAGTGTGCAGTTCTCTTC
This sequence comes from Candidatus Sulfotelmatobacter sp., assembly GCA_025462865.1. Taxonomy (GTDB): domain Bacteria; phylum Acidobacteriota; class Terriglobia; order Terriglobales; family Acidobacteriaceae; genus Sulfotelmatobacter. The sequence continues at coordinate 86,858 of JAOAPI010000058.1, forward strand.
ATCTTGACAACTACCTTTTGTAGTATTAGTGTCGCTGTCCGCGATCACTTCCGGTAGGAATCGACAGGCTACTGCACCCTTTACAACCAGCCACAAGCCAAGGAGGCTTCCTTTGAAACGAGCACCCCGCATTATCGCTTTCCCACTGACCACTTTGTTGCTGCTTTCGGCGGCAACTTTCGTTAGGGCTCAAAACAACTCACCTTTAGAAAAATCACCGATATCGACGGGCGTACTGATGGCACGTGCAATTCGAGCTGGCAAAGTTCATCTAGGCGGATCTGCTTTAGGAGGCAACAGTCTCGTTCCGCTTTCCTGCAGTCCCGCTCCTTGCGTTTTACCGAATATTAACGTTTCACAGAGTCCGGTACTGGCAAATGAAACTCCTGTGGTCGTTAATCCCAAGAACCCGAATCAAATTTTGTCCGGCGCCAACGATTACAACTGTCCCAATATCCAGGGCTTTTACGCCTCCAGCGATGGTGGTACTACTTGGAAGCGCACTTGCCTGAATGCAATCTCAGGTGACTTTGGCGAGGGAGATCCTGGAGTTGGCTATGATCTCAGTGGAGTGGCCTACATTAGCGGAATCGACGCCTCCAACGGAATTGTCTTTGAAAAATCCACCGATAACGGCACGACGTGGACCGCCCCGAAAGTGGCTGTCGCACCTCATTTCTCGGGAGGCCTGGCGGACAAGCCTTGGCTCCAGATCGACACGTCTCCGTTAAGTCTGCATGCAAATGCGTTGTACGTCTCCGTAACCCAGTTTGATGCGGTCTCGAACTCACTGATTACGGTCTCACACTCGAACAACGGTGGTAATACCTGGGTCACGAAAGTTATCGACAAGGAACAAATCTTTCCTAACGTTGACCAGTTCTCCGACATCACCACTGGTAAGGACGGTACGGTGTATGTCACCTGGATGCGCTGCACTGCTAACGGTCCAAGCGGCGACTGCGGAGGCACCACTGCAAGAATGATGCTCTCCACATCCGTTGATGGGGGAAATACCTGGAGTCCAGCCAAAGTTATGTTCAGCGCGAACCTTGCGCCCGATCCCGGCTTTTGCTGCTTCTACGGCTCTCTGCCAAACACGTCCGAGCGCGTGAGCAATATCCCTGTAATCGGTATTGACAATTCCGCTGGTCTTAACACCGGCACCTTGTACGTCACCTACTATAACTGGACGGGCACATACATGAAGGTATATGTCGCAAGCTCGAAAACTGCCGGACTCACCTGGCAGAAGAGGCCAGTTTCAGCTTCGACGGTCACGCATGATGAATTCATGTCTTGGCTCACTGTCAGTCGTTCCGGAGTAGCAGGCGTGAGCTGGCTCGACCGGCGCAACGATCCGGCTAACATCAACTACGAAGCATTTGCCGCGTTCTCTGCGAATGGTGGCAATTCATACAGCGTCAATCAAGATTTGTCGGCAGCGCCGTCAAATCCGTTCAACGATGGGTTCGGCGGATTCTTTATTGGCGACTACACGGGGAATGCCTTCGCGCCAGGTTCGCCGTTGAAGTTGTACGTGACCTATACGGACACGACGACTGGTATCGATCAGGATTTCCTTGCTGGATATGAGCTCTAGGCTCTAAGGAGATTCTTTGTTTGCCTTGTGATTAAGCCCGTTGGCTTCGGCCAACGGGCTTAGTTTTTGGCGACGATGAGTCCAAAAAGTTGTTGCCCTTGTTGAAAGGGCCGCTAGTTCAAGGATTTCGGCTCATTAAAAACTGTGGCGAGGACAACGTATCCTAAGACGTTTCTCCTCGATGGCAAGGTAGCGGCGGGCGAAAAACCTTGAGAGGCGGGGCCCGGCGCGCCCCACCTCTAATTCAAAGCTAGCCTACGCTGCCGGCATCAGCTTCTTCATCCGTTCTTTCATGTCCTCAGGCGACACATCTTCCACATGCGTGGCAACGCCCCACAGGTGTCCGAATGGATCTTGAATGAAGCCGGAGCGGTCTCCGTAGAACTGGTCCTGAACTGGCTTCAGGTCGTGGCACCCCCGGCCACTGCCTGCTCGATCACGCGATCGACGTCGGGAAGGTATACATACAGGCTCACCGGACTTGCGCCGATGGTGGCGGCGCTGGTGTGTCCCTGCCCCATGGTGGGATTCTCATCAGCCAGCATGATGTGCGAGTTGCCGATCTTCAATTCAGCGTGGCCGACTTTGCCGTCGGGGCCATCCATGCGAACGGTTTCAGTTGCACCGAAAACCTTCTTGTAATACTCAATGGCCTGGGCTGCGCCCCGGATGATCAGGTAGGGTGTGATGGAGTTGTAGTCTTTGGGAATGTACGAGACTTTGCTCATTATTTTCTCCTCGGAATATACGGTAGAGGTGGAAGTTTGCGGCGCGTATTCGCACCGGCATGCGGCTCCGGTCCCCCCTATGAAAGCACAATTTGTCAGCGATCTCAAGGCTGGCATTTAACTGCTCCATGACGGTGTTTCGCGATACTGCAAGTAGAATCACTGCGCTTTAGAAATCAATGGTTGAAGTCTCGAGTACCGGATCGCTAGCCAACTCGAGAGTCAAGCAGTAGACTAAAACGCGTTCCGTCTGGCCGGGTCACGTCGACACTTGCTCTCACCAGGAGGCCTTATGTATCGCAGAGATTTTCTGGTACGCAGCGGACAGGCAATTGGCGCGGTTGCTCTTGCGTCCGCGCTTCGAACTGCAGAGGCTTTCGCCAACAAACAATCGTCTTCCGACTCTCCAAGTTGGGAAGATCTTCGCGCTAACTTCAATCTCGCCCCTGGACTAATCCACATGGCGGGATTCTTTCTTGCCTCGCATCCCAAGCCGGTGCGCGACGCCATCGAAGCCTACCGGCATGCCCTCGACGCCAATCCGATCGAGTATTTTTTCGGAAACGTCGAAAAGATGGAGGCGGCTGTGGTTGCCGCGGCCGCTCAGTATCTGGGGGTTAATCCCGGCGACATAGCCCTCACCGACAGCACCACCATGGGACTGGGCCTGCTCTACAGCGGCCTGAAGCTGCGACCTAATCAGGAAATTCTGACCACCACGCACGATCACTATTCCACCGAGACTTCCCTTCGTCTGCGGGCGGAACGCACCGGCGCATCGGTCCGCAGAATTTCTCTGTACCGGGACGCGGCGGCGAAGTCCGTTGGTGACATTGTCGACAACATCACCAAAGGTGTAACGCCCCAAACCCGCGTGCTTGCGGTGACCTGGGTTCACTCCTGCACTGGCGTGAAGCTGCCGATTCGCGCCATTGCCGACGCGCTCAAGCCCATCAATGCCGGACGGGATGATCAGGATCGCGTTCTGCTTTGTGTCGACGGAGTCCACGGTCTGGGAGTAGATGGAACCGAACTGCCGGAACTTGGGTGTGATTTTTTTATTGCTGGATGCCACAAGTGGATGTTCGGACCGCGCGGCACGGGACTGGTCTGGGGTAAACCTGCGGCATGGTCCGCTGCTACGGCTACGATCCCCACTTTCGACGATGCCTATTACGAGATGTGGATGGAGATTCGTCCCAAGGCACCGATTCCGATTGGCGCCTGGATGTCCCCCGGAGGCTTCCATTCCTTTGAACATCGCTGGGCGCTTGACCGCGCGTTCCAGTTGCACCAAAGCATCGGCAAGCCCCGCATTGCAGAAAGAATTCATTCCCTCAATCGTCAGCTTAAAGAGGGGCTCGCAAAGATGCAGAACGTAAAACTCTATACGCCTATGGAGGATGAGTTATCTGCTGGAATTGTCTGTTTCGACGTGCAGGGTATGCATGCCCAGCAGGTTGTCGACCAACTCAGGGCGAAGAAGATCGTCGCGAGCGTCACGCCATATAAGACCCTGTACGCGCGGCTATCGCCCGGCCTGCTAAATTCGCCAGTCGAGGTCGATGCTACCCTTGCGGCACTGCGCGAGTTGCGAGGATGAGGCAGTCTATTCCAGCGCTCTCTCCAATCCGTTCACGGCGCCATCTGAGATAGGAGATTTGAACTCTTGTCTACCGCTGCCACCTCGTTCCGCCACTGGGTTGCGGGGAATGCCCGCCACAACCCGCTGGCCGCAACAGGCGTCTTGTTGGTTGCAATATTCGTAATCTTCGCCTTGTTCGCGCCCTGGATCGCGCCGCAAGACCCAGCGGCCATCGATCTGCCGGCGCGTCTTAGCGCTCCATCGCACTCTCATTTCTTCGGTACCGACGAACTTGGGCGTGACATTTTCTCGCGCATCATCTATGGCGCACGCATCTCGATGCTGGTGGGAGCCTCGGTTGTGCTCGCGTCGCTCGTTCTCGGCCTCATCATCGGCTCCATCGCGGGCTACTACGGCGGCGGCATCGACCGCTTCGTCAACATTGTCCTGATGAATGCGTTTCTCTCGTTCCCAGGGATTCTGCTGGCAATTGCCTTTGTCGCCTTTCGCGGCCCCGGCATCTTCAATCTCATTCTTGCACTGTCGCTTGGCGGATGGGTTGGCTATGCTCGCCTGATCCGGGGACAAGTGCTCGCCGCTCGTGAGCGCGAATTCGTTGAAGCCGCCCGCGCTCTAGGGGCCAGCGATCTTCGCATCATCGTTCGCCACATTCTTCCCAACATCATTCAGCCTGTAATCGTCCAGGCCGCTATCGGGATGGCTGGTGCGATTCTCGCCGAAGCCACCATGAGCTTCCTTGGCCTGGGCGTGCCGCCGCCAACAGCTAGCTGGGGCACCATGCTTAACGACGGGCGCGCCCATCTGTTCGACTCGCCCCACCTGGTGCTCTTTCCAGCCTTGGCCGTAATGCTGGCAGTGCTGTCGTTTAACTTCATTGGCGACGCGCTGCGAGATTATCTTGACCCTCGCTCCCGCATCGAAGCGGGCCTTTAGTCTGCGTTCCAGCGATTGAAAAGCAATCGATCGCTCGATTGCCAAACTTTTCAATTCGTCTCTTTAGTGTCGGCCGATAATCGCGACTGGTTGTAAGCCACTGAAAACAGGGTAAATCCACTTCTTGACGCAAATTGCAAAATGCAATATAAATATGTCGATTAGCAATATGAAACTAGGGGAGAAAATCCGTTACCTGCGCGAGGTCGAAGGCTCACTGCGCGGACTGGGCCGTCCCATTACTCAGCAAGAGCTGGTGAAGGCCATTCGCCAGGAACTGCGCACGAGCATCAGCCAGTCATACTTGTCGCAGATCGAAAGCGGCGCCCGGCCGCACATGACGCAGTCGTCGCGTGCGCTGCTGGCGAGGTTTTTTAAGGTGCATCCCGGTTTCCTGGTGGACGACCCCGAGGGTTTCCACACGGAGTTGACCTCCGACTTGCGGACGACAGAAGGTCAGCTGGACGTCTGGCTGTTGCAAGGATCAGAACGTTTTGTGCGCGACTCCGAAGTCAGCGATGTGCTGATCAAGGCCGCGCGAGAGAAAGATACAAGGCGCTGCCTGCTTCTGCTGGGCGCAATTCTGGATACACCCGGCTTGGCTGAGAGATTGCTCGAGGCTCTGCGGCCTGAACTGACGCGTGCGAAAGCAGGTCGGCATCACGCTCGCGAAAATCGGAATCTGCAAAATCGCGATCTCCGAAATCATGATCTGCAAAATCATGACCGCTCCACTAGCGCAGAAGGAAGGAGAGTCCGATGACTCATTCCATGACCTGGGCAGATTTTTACTTGATCTGTTTTGCAGTCGGCTTCTGCTTTAGTTTCTTCTCGTTTCTGTTCGGCGGTTCGCGCACCGGGAAGCTGCACTTGCCGCATTTTCACGGTCACATGGACGTTGCGCATCTGCCGTCGGCTGTGGCGAACGGAAGCGCCATCGCTGGCCACGGGCCAATCGCAACCGATTCAGGCGCTTCGAATGCGCACGCGCATCATTCGGGTGGGGTATCCCCATTCAACTTTGTCACCCTTACCGCATTCCTGGCATGGTTTGGTGGCACTGGATATTTGTTGACGCGTTACTCCGGTCTCTGGGTCGGTTTCGGCCTGCTGGCTTCAATTACCAGCGGGCTGCTCGGCGGAGGCGTCGTCTTTTTGTTTCTGAGCAAAGTACTGATCTCGGACGAAGAAAATATGGATTCCGCCGACTACGAAATGGTGGGAGTGCTGGGGCGAGTCTCGAGCTCGATCCGCGAGGGTGGTACGGGCGAGATTATCTACGCGCAAATGGGTACCCGGCGCGTGTGTGGCGCGCGTAGTGACGACGGCAGCGCTATCGCCAAGGGAACCGAGGTTGTCGCCACACGTTACGAAAAGGGAATTGCCTACGTTCGGTTGTGGAGCGATCTGTCTGAGGACAAGTAGAACGTCCGGCAGGTGAAGGAGATTTTATGGACCGCAAATTTTTTCTAGCAGGGATAGCGATAGCGGGAGCGTGGCTGGCGCTTCCTTTGACTGCGCTGAACTATTCGAGAGCCTGGGATCGGCTACCCATGCGGATTGCGGTGCACTTTGACGCGAACTGGCAGCCCAATGGATGGACCTCGCGGGAAGGTTCGCGCACGCTGGCACTGGGGATGACTGCTTTCCTGCTCGTGGCCTTCACGATTTCTGCCTATGCGGCACGGCGGGTGGGCACGTCGAATCTGTCGCAGTGGGCGCTGATCGCCATTTTTTACGTAGTGCTGGGGGTGTTTTATTACGTCAATGATTGGATTGTTGAACGAAACTTCCAGCCGGGCTCCAAGCCCTTCACAGAATTAATTGTTCCTGGGGATACGTCGAAAGAACGGTATTCGTAAGAGGAGGCGTTATGTTCGAAATGTCAAGGATGGTTGAAATTTGGATTTTCGCCGGGCTGGGAGTGATGGTCCTTCTGTTCCTGATGAGCGGAATGGCCAGGCTATATCGCAAAGCGGGGCCGCACGAAGCGCTCATCGTGTACGGCCTGGGAGGAACGCGCGTAGTGCAGGGACACGGCACGCTGGTGCTTCCCATGGTGCAGATCTGTCGCGATCTGTCGCTCGAACTGATGTCGTTCGACGTGGCGCCGCAACAGGACCTGTACACAAAACAAGGTGTCGCGGTGACCGTTGAAGCCGTTGCACAAATCAAAGTGAAGTCTGACCGCGAATCTGTCCTCACCGCGGCCGAACAATTCCTCACCAAGACCGATCAGGAACGCGAAGGATTGATCCGCCTGGTAATGGAAGGGCATCTGCGCGGCATCATCGGCCAGCTCACCGTAGAAGAGATCGTCAAGCAGCCGGAGATGGTTTCCGACCGCATGCGATCCACATGCGCTGAAGACATGAACAAGATGGGTCTCGAAGTGATTTCGTTCACCATCAAAGAGGTTCGCGACAAGAACGAGTACATCACCAATATGGGCAAGCCTGACGTGGCGCGGATCAAGCGCGATGCGGATGTTGCCACAGCGGAAGCAGACCGCGACACTGCCATCAAGCGTGCGCTGGCGCAACGGGAAGCAGCAGTCGCCAAGGCTCAGGCCGATCAGGAACGCGTGCTGGCAGAGACGCTCTCGCTGGCGAAGCAGGCGGAATCGCAACGCGATCTGGAAGTGAAAAGAGCGCAATTCCTGGAAGTCACGAAACGCCAACAGGCGCAGGCTGATAAGGCGTATGACATCCAGACCAACATCATGCAGCAACAAGTTGTAGCAGAGCAGGTAAAGGTGCAACAGATTGAGAAAGAGCAGCAAGTCAAAGTGCAGGAGGCGGAAATCAACCGCCGCGAGAAGGAACTGATTGCAACCGTATTAAAGGGAGCCGAGATGGAGCGTCAGCGGATTGAGACGCTGGCCGCGGCCGAAAAGCAGCGCCTGATCGCGGAAGCGGAAGGGCATGCGTCGGCGACACGCGCGCAAGGCGAAGCCGAGGCCGAAATCATTTTCAAGAAAGGCGAGTCCGAAGCCAAAGCCATGAACGTGAAGGCCGAGGCTTATCAGGAATACAACCAGGCGGCAGTGATCGATCGCTTGTTCACCAGCATGCCGGAGATCGTGAGGGCACTGGCCAGCCCGCTGGCCAACGTCGACAAGATCACGATCGTCTCTACCGGCAATGGCGATGCCTCCGGAATGAACAAGATCACAGGCGACATGGCGAAGATGGCGGCACAGGTGCCGGCGTTGTTCGAAACGCTCTCGGGTATGCCGTTATCCGAACTGCTGGGCAAAGTCAGGCAGATCGGGGATAAATCGCCCAAACCTCCTTTGGTTGAAGCTGCCAAATAAGGACACGGATTGCTCGTTAGGGACGGCCACCTCGGCTGTCCCTGGCGGGCGTAGCGAGAAATAATCGGGAGCAGAAGTTATGACAAGCAAGCCGAAAGGAATGGGATTAGGTATCGCGTTGGGAGCGGCACTGGGCGCAGCATTCGGAGTTGCTGCCGGGCATCTTGCGATTTGGCTGGCCATTGGCGTTGCGATTGGTGTCGCCATCGGCGGCAGTCTCCGCAAGAAAGGGACCGAGTGTTCGGAGTGCGCCGACCTCCACCGTCAACATGAAACGAGAAATCTAAGGCAGCAGAGCTAACAGCTAGCAGCTAAGAAAAGAAGGAGTCCACCATGGCATTACTAGAGCGTGTTTCCACGTTAGTCCGGGCCAACCTCAACGATCTGATCGACAAAGCCGAGGAGCCGGAGAAGATGATCAAGCAGGTAATTCTCGATATGCAGAATCAAATGCTGCAGGTAAAGACGCAGGTGGCGATTGCCATCGCCGACCAGCACCTACTCGAGAAAAAGCGGAAAGAAAACGAAGACAAAGTTGCCGAATGGATGCGCAAGGCCGAGCTGTCGGTCGACAAGAAGCAAGACGACCTCGCCCGCGCATCGCTGCAGCGAGTGGAAAGTTATCGCGACATGAGCGAGAGTTTCGCGCAGCAGCTTGCCGACCAGAAGGCGCAGGTCGAGAACTTGAAGTCGGCGCTACGCCAGTTGGACCAGAAACTGACTGAAGCGCAGACCAAGGCCGATCTTTTGATCGCGCAGCATCGCCGCGCCCGCGCTGTGGGCAAAGCCAGTGACGCGCGCCTGGCCATGGGCGACGGCTCGAAAGGCGCTGCTTTCGATCGCATGAAGCGGAAGGTGGCGCATTCCGAGGCGATGGGACAGGCGAAGTCCGAAATTGCTGGAGACAATATGGAAGACCGTCTGGCGGCGCTGGAGAAAGAGGATCGCATTGAACAGTTGCTGGCAGAGTTGAAGGGGAGGCGAAGGGCGTAGAAACTCGTGTGCGAAGCGCCTTTTCGGCGCGGCTGAAACCGTACCATTTCAAAGCGATGACTACACGGAAGAGACTTTGCCCGAGGAACGAGAAGCGGTTCCAGAAATAGATAGTGGGTGCCCGTTTTCACAAATCGCGACGGGATCAGCGCGCAGCACGAACTCCAGCGTTTCGCTTTCCGACATCTGGCTGTTATCGAGCACATGCCATTTGGTGCGGGATTGGCAGCCAGGTTCGCCGCATTCGAGTTCGGCGCGTAGGAAATCAAAACGGGTCTCGTCTTCCAACGGACGGGTGTAGGGCGCCCATTGCACATCGCTTTTTTCGTAAATGTACCAGTGATCGCACTCGCGGCAGATGAGTCTCAATTGCCATCCATCGGCCGGCCAGTCAGGGGGAGTGGTGCCCGTTTGCGGCGGATTGGAATAAGGCAGGCGGATGCGTACTGCAGAAGGCGTGGGGCAATCCGGATTCTTGCATCGTACGACCGGCTGTAAATACATTAGGTTCGTCTCCAGGGTCAGAACACCTCTGCATCCGCTTCAGCTCACTTGTAGTACTTGGCCAGTGATTCAAGCCTACCACGGGAATCGCAACGGCCTTACATCCATTGACCGGGTGACCCGCATCTCTGTAATCTTGCAACAGAAACCCGCATCGACATCATTGGATCAATCCCAGACTCAAGGATACTTCATGAAAGAAGTTGCAACTATGCTGCTGCTCGCGCTCCTGCTTACCGGTTGTGGCAGCAGCAGCAAGACGACTACCACGGCCGTGCCCACCGGCGTCTGGAGCGCGGACTTGCCGGGTGGAACCGGCCCAGCCTCAGGCTTCAGCTTTACCACGCAGTTCACCGTGAACGGCAATGGGTCGTTGAACATCACATATTTTCAGTTTCTTACTCAGGGAACTTGCTTTCCTATTTCTGGAGGAACTCAGACGGGCTCGATGGTCTTGACCACCAATACGAGCACCAACGCTGTGACCGGCCCCTTCACATACACCGTGCAAGCGAACGGCAATACTCTTACCCTCAATGGATCCGTAACCGGAACAGCCAGTGGAACTACGCTTTCCGGCGGCGCAGTCACCGGTATATGGTCGCTAACCGGGGGCACCGGCTGCAACACAACAGGCGAGAGTTTTACGATGGCGCAGACTTCCTGACGTTTCCGGATTTAGAACCACTCGCTCCGGTAGGCGACCCACCATGCGAAGTAGGCGATAGGGATGGTCGAGGCCAGGCCCCACCAGATTGGCAGCAGGAAATCTGCGACCAGGCCGAGCACTGTGAAAACCATCCAAAAGATTTTCCGTTCCATACAATAATTGTAGGCCTCCAAGTTGCGGAGGTCAGCAGTGCTAGGGGACCAGCACTTTCGTTACGTCCATGCTCTGCTATAGAGTGAGAGCCATGAAGCGCTCCCTGCGTGAGATTGCCGAGGCCGTGGAAGCCCGCCTGCAAGGGGATGGGAGTCTTCAGATAAACGCCGTGGCGAGCATCAGCTCCGCTTCGACAAATGATCTGGTGTTCGTTGATGAGGAAAAATCCCTTCCCCGGGCGCTTCAGTCTAGAGCCGGTGCATTGATTGCAGGAGAGTTTGCTACGGGTTCAACGGCCAAGTCATTGCTGATCAGTAGCCACCCCAGGCTAACCTTCGCGCGGGCGGCCCGATTTTTGCGCGATGGAAATAGCGATGGGCGGGATACAGGGATACATGCAACCGCGGTAGTAGACCCTTCAGCACATCTGGCTCCTACTGTGGTTGTCGCTGAGCGGGCGGTGATTGCAGAGGACGTACAAATCGGCGAGGGCACGCGGATAGGCGCAGGTAGCATCGTTGGACGTGGAGTAAACATCGGCAGGGAATGCATGATTTATCCGGGCGTCACTGTTTATCCCGGTACCACATTGGGCGACCGGGTGATCGTGCATGCGGGCGCAGTCCTGGGAAGTGATGGTTTCGGATATGTGCGCGACCCCCGCACGGGCCGCTACGAGAAATTTCCCCAAGTCGGCAAGCTGGTGATCGAAAATGACGTGGAGATCGGCGCCAACACAACTATCGATCGCGGCGCTCTTGACGAAACACGCATCGGGCAGGGAACTAAGATCGATAACCTGGTGCACATCGGCCACAATTGCCGGCTGGGGCAGAACGTAGTGATTGCGGCGCAGACCGGGCTCTCCGGTAGCATCGTTATTGAAAATGATGTTGTGCTCGGCGGCCAGGTCGGGATTGGCGAGCATGCTCGCATCGAAGAAGGAGTGATGCTCGGCGGGCAAGGTGGCGTATTGCCCAAAAAAGTCTTGCGCGGTAAGGGCGTGGAATTCTGGGGAACCCCGGCGCAGCCGGTGCGGCAATACCTGAAACAGTTGGCGGCGCTGTCGCGGCTGGGGAAAAAGAGGTAGAGGTGGCGATCGTCGTTATTGGCGGACATTCGCGAAGCGTTGGAAAGACCAGCGTGGTCGCCGGACTCATTTCAGCGCTGCAAGAATACGACTGGACGGCCGTGAAAATTACGCAATACGGACATGGAGTGTGTTCCGCAAACGGTGCGCTGTGCGACTGCCCGACCGCGGATCACACTTGGGCGATATCTGAAGAGAAAGACCGCAAGGGAGAGTCGGACACGTCACGGTTTCTACTGGCAGGCGCGGCGCGCTCGCTGTGGGTTCGCACAGAACAGGGGAGGCTCGCGGAAGCTATGCCGGCTTTGCGTAGGCGGCTCGATCAGTCGCGCCATGTGATTGTCGAATCGAACAGCGTGTTGAAGTTCCTACGGCCGGATTTGTATCTCACCGTACTCGATCCGCAAACTGAAGATTTCAAGACTTCAGCGCGCGAGTTTCTCGATCGCGCGGCTGCGGTGATTCTTCATGAGGCTTCGAGGAACAGTTCAGCTTGGCAAGCTGTTTCTTTAAAGCCAGTGGCTGACAGGCCTGTGTTTCGAATCACGCCGCCGCCATACGTGACGCCTGAGATTGTTGAATTCGTGCGAACTCGTATTCGTGAAAGGGTTACTGAGAACTGAGAACCGAGAACTTCTTTTGTTATCCTTTCCCGTGCGGCAAATTCATTCCAGTGCCTGGCTGCTGATTGTTCTCTCGTCGTTGTTGCAGGTGTTGATCTTCCCTCTCGCTGGCGTCTACGTGCTGTCATGGGTGGCTTTTGCCCCGCTGATCGTGGCCTTGTTGAGGGCGCGACCGATGGGAGCTTTGGAGATCGACGGTTCCGTTAATCTTGCAGCTGCGAAGCCGATGCAGGCTTTTTTGCTCGCGTACGCCTCCGGAATTCTCTGGTATGCCGGAACATGCTACTGGATATATGACACGATGCGTCAATATGGAGGATTGAGCGCTCCGCTTGCCCTGCTGGCCTTGCTTCTCTTCTGTCTTTATCTTGGGCTTTATCACGGATTGTTTGGATTGTTGTTAAGCCTGGCGGGCAGACCGGGCCACGACAACCGCAGAGCCCTGGTGGCCGCACCGTTTCTCTGGGTTGCGGTGGAACTGGCGCGAACGCTCGTTACCGGTTTTCCGTGGAATCTGCTCGGCACTGCGCAGGTTGATAACATTTCGCTGAGTCGCATCAGCACCTGGACGGGCGTTTACGGGGTCTCGTTCGAAATCATGCTGGTGAACGTCGCGGTCGCAGCGGCCTTTCTGGTACCCAAAAAAAAACGCAGCACATTACTGATTGCATCGTTGGTGGCAGCGGCAGTACTTCAGGCGGGACGATTGGTCGATGCCCCCGCGGTCCCAGCGGATCACGCCGCTTTGCTTGTTCAGGAGAACATTCCGGTGGATGCAACCTGGACGCGCGATAATTTTCAGCGCACGCTGAGTGAACTTGCCGATCTTAGCCTCAAAGCCATTTCTTCCAACTCTACGCCCAACTCGAAAGCTAAAATCAATTTGATCGTCTGGCCGGAATCTCCCGCGCCCTTTTTTACAAGTGATCCTCTATTTCGTGAACCAATAAGCCGGTTGGCGCGAGAGGCGCAAAGTTGGGTAGTGACAGGCGCGATCGGCAGCACGCCCGCAGCACACAGCGTCACGGCTGCTTCGCAAGTATTCAACTCGGCCGCGTTGATCAGCCCCAACGGCGAGTGGACGGCGCGTTACGACAAGGTTCATCTGGTCCCATTCGGAGAATATCTGCCGTTTCCCCGGCTTTTCGCCTTTGCGGGGGGATTGACCAAAGAGGTAGGCGAGTTTCAAACGGGAGCATCGCGAGCTCCGCTGAATGCCGGAAACACGCGGCTCGGAGTTTTTATTTGTTATGAGTCCGTATTTCCCGGCGAGGTCCGGCAGTTCGCCGAGCAAGGCGCCCAAGTGTTGGTGAATCTGTCGAACGACGGATGGTACGGCGACAGCGGCGCCTATGCGCAACACCTCAATCAGACGCGCATGCGGGCTATTGAAAATGATCGCTGGATCTCGAGTGCGACGGATACTGGGGTCACTGCCTCGATCGACCCCTATGGTCGAATCGTAGCCCGGCTTCCCCGCAAAGAACGAGGCGCTCTGGTTGCGCCTTATGCTCTCACTTCTGTAACCACCTTCTACACGCGGCATGGGGATTGGTTTGCCTGGCTCTGTGCGATAATTTCAGTAGGGGCGCTGCTCATGCGCTTCGTGCTTCACACCAGTGCAGGCAAGAAAGCAGAAACATCCTCATGAATCAAGAGTTCGAACAGGAATACGGGTCCCTCGGCAAGAAGGCACGCGAACTCCGGGAGTATCTTTGACGCGGACAAGCTCCGACCGCAACTAATCGAAATCGAGAAGCAGTCCGCCGACCCCAATTTGTGGTCTGATCCGCAGCGTTCAAAGCAGGTGATGCGCGAGAAAAAGCGTCTCGAGCACCTGCTCAGCACGGACGCCGATCTGGCCCGTCGTGCCGACGACATTGACGCCTACTTCGAATTGGCCAAAGAAGGTGAAAACGTTGACGGCGATTTGCGTCGCGACCTCGACTCCCTCCGCGAGTTGGTTGACAAGCTTGAGACTGAGACATTGCTTTCGGGCGAAAACGATCCGCTGAACGCGATCGTTACTATTCATCCGGGCGCGGGCGGCACGGAATCTCAGGACTGGGCGGACATGCTTCTGCGCATGTATCTACGCTGGGCTGAGCGGCAGGGCTTCGAAACTATTCTCTACGATTATCAACCCGGCGAAGAGGCGGGCTTGAAGTCGGCGACGTTCGCGGTGAACGGCGAATACGCGTTCGGTCTGTTGAGCAGCGAAATCGGAGTGCACCGCCTCGTGCGAATTTCTCCGTTCGATCAAGCCAAGCGGCGGCATACGTCGTTCGCCAGCGTGTTTGTCTCTCCAGAAATAGACGACAGCATTGAAGTGGTCATCAAGCCAGAAGACATTCGCACCGACACGTACCGATCCAGCGGGAAGGGTGGGCAGCACGTGAACACGACCGATTCCGCCGTGCGCATCACGCATCTGGCCACCGGCCTGGTAGCCAGCTGCCAGAACGAACGCTCGCAGCACAAGAATCGCGAACGCGCCATGAGCATGTTGCGCTCGAAGCTCTACGAATTCGAGATGGAGAAAAAGCGCGCGGCTTCGAAAAAGATTGAAGATTCAAAACTTGACAACGATTTTGGCTCTCAGATTCGTTCTTACGTGCTGCAGCCTTATCGCATGATTAAGGACCATCGCACGAAAGCGGAGGTCGGCGATGTAGACCGCGTGCTCGATGGGGATCTGCAGCCCTTCATCCGCGCGTATCTGCTGGCGCGGCGTGCGGAGAAACAAGCGTGAAGATAAAGCGGGCCAAAAGTCCCGCGGCGAAAGGGAAAGCAGTAGTAAAGCTTGGTTCGCGATTCCGGAGGGCATTTCTCTTTGCCGCTGACAAGCATTCCGGACAAACCCGTAAAGCTTCTACAATTCCCTACATCGCGCATCTGATGGGTGTCACGTCGTTGGTCCTGGAGTTCGGCGGTGATGAAGAAATGGCGATCGGAGCCCTGTTGCACGATGTTGTCGAAGATTGCGGCGGCGTGCCTATGCTTACCGAAGTTCGGCGCAGGTTCGGTTCTCGCGTCGCGAAGATTGTGGACGGGTGCACGGACTCTTACACCAATCCCAAGCCTCCGTGGCGAGAACGCAAGGAGACTTATATCCGTCATCTCAAGAAAGCTGATGGGGAAACCCGGCTGGTTTCAGCCGCGGATAAGTTAAATAATGTGCGCTCGATTCTTTCCGACTACCGGGAAGTCGGTGAGTCAATATGGACACGTTTCAACGGTGGGCGCGAGGGAACTCTTTGGTACTATCGGAGTTTGATGGAAGAATTTCTCCGGCATAAACCGAATCGATTGATTAGGGAGTTGGAACTCGCGGTACGGGAGCTCGAAGCCAGCGCGATTCTGACTCGTCCTCATAGTTCGGGAAGAGGATCCGGGAGTTGAACTGATGCCGCGCACGATCGATCTAATTCGCGCCTCAAAGTTGCCGTCGAACATGATGCAATTTGCGGCGAAGGGGGCACTGTCCGTCCCACCCGACGAAAATATTGAGATTCTGGTCTACCTCGCCAAACAGAATAAGATCTTCGGTGACACCGCTCGGCTGACTCTAGCGGGTTGGGACGAGAAGGCTTCCCTGGCTGCGGCTTCCGATCCGAAGACGTCTCCCGAAGTACTTGGCTATCTGATTGCTCCCGAGAACATTCGTCCGAAGCTGCTTCCGGCGTTGTTAGAAAATCCATCCGTGACCGATAGCCAGTTGGCAAAGTTCGCGATCTCCGCGTCACAGGAATCTATCGAGACTATGCTGCAAAGTTCCCGCGTGCGCGCTACGGCGGCGGTTTTAGATTCCCTAAGATCGAATCCGTACTTGAAGGCCGAAAATGCGGTTACCCTGGCCAAACTTATTAACGCCGATCAGCCAGAGTCAATACCTGCGACGGGTAGCGTGTCGGAGACTCAGGAGACTGCCGGGCAGGGCGCGGAATCCCCGGAGAGTCCGGCCGACGACGTTCCCGATGAAGTAGTTTCGGCTTATCTTTCCGAACATGCGACGGAGATAACAGCTGAAAAAGATAAGCCATTCCAGCCGGTAGGCGGCATCGTCGACTTGCTCGGGCCCGACTATTTCCCGGTAGTGGAAAACAGAGAGATGACTCCTGCTGCGAATACTGCCGAAGAGGATAAATCTAAGCTTGCCGATCCTGGCGCTGCCGCGCCGGCACCATCTGTTGCGGCCGCCACAAAATTTGTCGATCCTTCCAAGCGCGATAACGCCGTGCAGAAGATCAACCGTCTTGACGTGAAAGGCCGCATACAACTGGCGATGAAGGGAAACAAAGAAGAGCGGTCGATCTTGATTCGCGACGGAACAAAAGTAGTGGCGTTGGCGGTGCTTGAAGCACCGAAAATTTCCGACGGAGAAGTAGAAAAGTTTGCCTTGCAAAAAAATGTGCTGGAAGCAGTGCTGCGGCAAATTCCCCTGAAGCGGCGTTTCATGAAGAATTACATCGTGGTGCGTAATCTGGTGTCGAACCCACGCACCCCGCTGGATCTTGGATTAGGCTTGATGAAGCATCTGCTGGTGAAGGATTTGAAGAATATTTCCGGCAACAAGGAAGTTTCTGAGACCGTCCGCAATCTGGCACTGAAGATGTATAAGCAGAAGATGGAAGCGGCGAGCAAGAGATAGAAAAGAAATCGATGGCTTCATTACCTCAAGCGGATTTCGTGACCGAACTATTAAAAAAGGCAAAGACCATCGCCGTGGTCGGACTCTCCGACGATCCGATGCGTCCCAGCCACGGCGTTTCTGCCTACATGCAAAGCCATGGTTACCGCATTGTTCCAGTCAATCCGCACATCGAATCTTGTCTGGGCGAGAACGCCTACCCTTCGCTGCTTGAGGTTCCTGAGAAGGTCGACATCGTGAACATTTTCCGCCGGCCGGAGTTTGTCGAAGAGGTTGTCGATCAGGCCATTCATTTAAAAGTTCCTGCCGTTTGGATGCAGGAAGATGTGATTCACGAGAAAGCTGCTGAGAAAGCGCGTAAGGCTGGAATTTTTGTGGTAATGGATCGCTGCATTCTCAAAGAGCACCGGCTCCGATTTCGATAGACGCAGCTCTAGCGCCCAACTCCCACAAAGACCACGGTAGCGTCGTCCCGCACGCCGGATCCATTTGAGAAGGCGCGAACATCATCCACGATACTAATGGCAGACGCCCCGGCGCTGATTGCATGCTCCGCGAGGCGTTCCAGGCCATATTCCTGCTCATCCCCGTTCACCGCCTCAGTGATTCCATCGCTGTAGAAAACGAGCCGCGAACCCTCGGACAGAATTACCGAGGTTTCAGAATAATCTCCACAGCCGATGCCAAGAGGCAACCCGCGCTCGGTATCCAGAAACTGCGCAACGGTGCCCTCAATAAACAGCGGATGTAAATGTCCCGCGTTTGCAAAAGTTACTATGCGAGTTGCTGGATCGAGAACAGCGTAAACCAGGGTGACAAACTTGCCCGCGGGAAAGTCCTCCACCAATAAACTGTTGAGCTTGGTTAATACTTCGCCCGGAGTACTGCAGGCTTCCGCCAAAGATCGGAGCATTCCTCTTGTTGCTGACATTAGAAGTGCTGCAGCCGTGCCTTTTCCTGAGACGTCCGCGAGCACCAGGCCGAGGCGACCATCGGGAAAAGGGATAAAGTCGTACCAATCTCCACCCACGGCGCCAGCGGGAACGGTGAGACCAGAAATGACGAATCCCGGAATGTAAGGCGAACTCTTGGGCAACAGCGCTTGCTGCATCAGGCGGGCTTCCTGCGCTTCGCGGCTCATGGTTTCCCGTTCGCTGTGCACTGATTGAAAGCGCCGGGCATTGTGCACGGCCACCGCAACGTGATCACACAGCGCCTGAAGCAGTCTCAATTGCTGGCGAGGGAACGCATCCAGCTCGGGATGAGATGCGGTGAAGACTCCCACCAGGCGCTCGCCAACATGAAGCGGTATCGCGACCTCGGAATTTGTCGAGGACTCGCATGCGATGTAGTACTCGTCTTTGCTCACATCGGGCGCGTAACGCATTTGCCCTGTCGACGCGACGTAGCCCACCATACCTTCCTTGCCGATCTTCAGACAATGGCCCTTGTGGTTGACGCTGCATCCGTGCACTCCGGCAAGCACCATCTCGCCGCGTTCTTCGTCGTGGAGATAGACGCTTGCTTCTACGCAGCCAAAAGAATGAGCCACATCGTTCACAATATTGTCGATGAGTTGATCGAGGTCAAGAATCGAGGAGATCTTTTGAGCAGCTTTCTGCAGCCTCTGTAAGTCCTCGATCTGATCGATGCGCAACGGCCGGACAGGGACGGCACTCGTGGAAAAAGGTGTGGGAACCGTAGCCATATTTAACTGAGCCCTCCGTTGAGGTCGGGCACAACTACTACGTACCGCGTGAATATAAGATGCCCAGCAACATCCTTAGGACTCTTTCTTGATAGGGACCGGCTTGGTTCCGCGTGCCGGCGCACGCAGCTTTTTTATTTCTTCCATCCGCTCGCGGATACGCTTTTCGATGCCTTCATTCGTTGGCCGGTAATAGACTCGGTTATGCAGATTGTCGGGCAGGCACTGCATGTTGGCGACCTTTCCTTCTACATCATGCGCGTACTGATAATCTCGACCGTAACCCAAGCCTTTCATGAGCCCGGTAGGCGCATTACGCAAATGCAGAGGAACGGGCTCAGCTGCGGTCTTTTCAATATCGTGCTGCACGTCGCCATACGCGGTGTAGAGAGCATTGGACTTGGGCGCGACCGAAAGATATACAACGGCTTGCGCCAAGGCGAGATTGCCTTCCGGCATACCGATGAAATCCACGGCGTCGCGCGCGGCCATACACAGGGAAAGCGCATTCGGGTCGGCCAGTCCGATGTCTTCAACCGCCATGCGCACCACCCGCCTTGCGATATAGAGAGGGTCTTCGCCGGCCTCAATCATGCGGCCGAGCCAGTAGAGCGCGGCATCGGGATCGCTGTTGCGCACGGACTTGTGCAGCGCCGAAATCAGGTTGTAATGTTCTTCGCCCGCTTTGTCGTAGAGCAGAGTGCGCTTCTGGAGCGCATCGCGAACAATGTCGTCGGTGATTTCCGGCGGCTCGCCTCCTGCCGATTGAGCCAGCCCCGCCGCTACTTCCAACACGTTGTAGGCGCTGCGCGCGTCGCCGCTGGTATAGCTTGCAATTTTCTTGAGGACTTCGACGGATGCGCGCAACTTCATCCTGCCCAGTCCGCGCTCCTCGTCTGTGAGCGCGCGCTCCAGCAGTTGCACGATCTGATCTTCGGTCAACGGATTCAAGACGTAGACTCGACAGCGTGAGAGCAACGCTCCGTTGATTTCAAACGAGGGGTTTTCTGTAGTGGCGCCGATCAGCCGGATGTTGCCCTTTTCTACGTGGGGTAAAAAGGCATCCTGCTGGGCTTTGTTGAAGCGGTGAATCTCGTCGATGAAAACGATGGTGCGCGTGCCGTATTGCTTGGCCCGCTCGGCATCGGCCATCACCTGCTTGATTTCTTTGATTCCGACAAGCACGGCGGAGAACTCGATGAACTCCGCCTTGCTCATATTCGCAATGATCTTCGCCAGCGTAGTCTTGCCGGTACCGGGCGGTCCCCAGAAGATGAGCGATCCGGTATCGTCGCGCTCGATCTGCGTACGCAACGGCTTACCGGGACCGATCAGATGCTCCTGTCCAGCGTATTCTTCGAGCGTTCTCGGACGCATGCGGTCAGCGAGAGGACGCGTCGGATCGGTGGCTTTGCCGACCTCCGGAATTGACTGAAAAAGTCCCATAGGAAATCAGCTCCTGGCGTTTAGCCTTTAGCTAAAGCCGAGAGCTAAGAACTCAGGCCGCTTTTCTCTGCTTTGCGGCCTCATATAATACGATGCTCGCAGCCACGCCGGCGTTGAGAGATTCTACTTGCGCAGTGTGAGGTATGGCGATGGATTCATCCATTTCGGCCATCACTTCGCGTGACAGACCAGCGCCTTCATTGCCGAAGAAAATCGCCGACGGACCTTGCAAATTCGCTTGCTCCAGTGACGTTCCCTTGTGCGAAGAAGTCGCGATCAAACGAACATTTACTGTCCGTAGCCTCCGGGAAAGCTCCCCGACCTTCAGCCCCCCAGATTTCGCGTTTCCAAGAGAGCGTTCGTAAACCATCGGGAGACGAAAAACGGAACCTGCGGAGGCGCGAATTACTTTTGAGTTAAACGGACTCACTGTACCCTCTCCCAGCACTACTCCCGCGCTCCCGAAAGCTTCGGCCGAGCGCAGAATCGTTCCCAGGTTGCCAGGGTCCTGCAATCCTGCGAGGACGACGATGGGGCCGAGTTGCGTTCGCTCCAGAAGATCGTCGAGCGAAAATTCCTTAAGCCGCACCAGTGCCGCCACACCTTGCGGGGATTCACTGGGAACAACGCTATCGAACAATTTATCCGGCAACAATAAAGTTTCGACCTGGGCTCCAATCTGCGGCAGCAGCCGTTCGGCTCGCTCCTGAGCGGAGTCACGAAAAAATACCGCACTCAAGCGCAGTCCGCTGCGAATGGCTTCTTCCAGGATGCGCGCGCCCTCAACGGCACAGTCTCCGCTTTCGGTAAGCTCGGCGCGTGAGAACGCCTGGCGCAATTGCTTAACCAGCGGGTTGTGGCGTCCTTCAATGCGGCGGAGCCTACCCGCGCCGAATGCGGCATTTGATTGCTTTTGCATGTGTGATATTGAGTGATAATACGCCGCGCACCCACTTTGCAGCCCTTTGCCGTATTATGGTAGTTTCCACGGGCAAATACTTCAGCTGAATGCATTCATGAAGGGAGCGCTGTGCGCGCCGAAATCGTAAAAATCAGTAGTGAGACCCCTGAGATGTCACTGGTAAAGTACGCCGCCGACCAGATTCGCGCTGGCGAAGTGCTGGGCATGCCCACCGACACGTTCTACGGACTGGCCGCCGATCCGTTCAACCTGCGCGCGGTCGACCGCGTATATGACATCAAGACACGCTCACGGCACAAGCCGTTGTCGCTGCTCATCGAAAGCGTAGATCAAGCCGAAGAACTGGCGAAGTCCCTTCCCGAGGAGTTTTATGCTCTGGCGCGAAAATATTGGCCCGGACCCCTCACGATCATCGTGAAAGCGGGATCGCGGCTTCCGCTAAAGGTGACCGCGAATACAGGCAACGTTGCGTTACGTGTGCCGCACGCAAAAATTCCCTTAGCAGTAGTAGCTGCCGCAGCCATTCCAATTACGGCCACATCGGCCAATCTTAGCGGGGCTTCCGAGTGTACCAGCGCCGAGCAGGTGCGCGACCAGCTTCAGGGCCGCATCAGCATTATCGTGGATGGCGGGGCTTCCCCTCGTGATATCCCTTCCACCATTATCGACCTGACGGACGAAGGCGAGCGCTGGCGAATCATCCGCGAAGGCGCAATTCCTGCCGAAGAGATTTCTACCTTTTTTGCCAACGGATGAATGATGCTTCTGTGAACCGCCATCCGCGGCACCAACGGCTGCTGTGGATTGACGGATTATTGTTGGCGGCATTGGCCGTATTCGTTACGCTGACCGGCATTCGCATCACACGGGATGGGTCGGTGCAGGAAGTGCACGCGGCCGATGCCATCGTCGTGTTTGGCGCAGCTGAGTATGCGGGTCGTCCCTCGCCGGTGCTGCGTGCGCGCCTCGACCATGCATTCGACCTTTTCCGCCGGGGCGTCGCGCCTGTTGTCATCACCACTGGTGGGGCTGCGTCCGATCCCAGCTTCAGCGAAGGGGGCGTGGGCCACGATTATTTGAAGCGCCGCGGGATTCCCGAGCGCAACCTGATTGCCGAGACTCAGGGTTCTGATACGGCTCAATCGGCAATACGTGTGGCCGTGATCATGCGCGCCAACGGACTGCACAGTTGCGTGGCCGTGAGTGACGCGTACCACGTGTTCCGCATCAAGCGACTGCTGCAGCATGAGGGCATCGGTCCCGTGTACGTCGCGCCCCGACCGGGTTCGCGTCCGCACAGCGTCGTGCAACGTACCTACGCCGTGTTGCGGGAAGCATGCAGCTATTTACTGTGGGAACTGGGGATGACCTAGCTGGGACATACTACTTACCAGTTATTTCTCTGTCGCAGCGAAGTAATATGGGCTACATGATGGCGTCCATGCCAGGCGTAAAGGGACAAATTCTTTTCCAGACTCACCAATCCAAGCTCCGGATGACGGAAGGTGCGTTCCCAATCGTCGGCCTTTAGCGAGCGCAATAGGCGAACCCAGCGATCGTGCAAAGAATCCAGCAACGTCAATGAAGTTTCAATCGGAGTGGACGCCGTATCAGCGAGCCGTGCCCATCGGTCTTCGGCGTAAGGCTTGATCGTCGGCTCCTCTTCGGTGAGCGCCAACTTGAAACGCGTGTAGGCGTTGAGGTGACTATCCGGGACATGGTGCACGACCTGGCGGACGGTCCATCCGTCCGGCCGGTAGGACGTGTCGAATTGTTTGTTGGAGAGGCCCTTCACGGCCGCGCGAAGTTCGGCAGGAGCCTTGGCGATATTGTCCAGAGACTCACGCTTTTGTTCATCCGTTAGGGGGCCGTCGAAATGAAATTTCCCAATGGGATAACGCAGGTCGGTCATTTTCGTCTCCGGTTTTGCTATTGAAAAGATGATCTTCAGGACCCTACCGGTGCAAGAACCAGCTTCCGTCGTCAGGCCTTGGGGACTGATGAACCATCTGTGCAAATACTACCCCTAGGGCTGAGCGCTCGGCGACCCCATTCCCTCCCGCTTCGCATTTCGATTCTCCTTGCACCAACTTTTGTGCGTCCAACGCTCATTTATAGGCTAAACTGCCAATTCTGGGCGTGTTAGGCGTTTAGTGGTCGCCGGCGCGGTTTGTAGTTTACATCTGAGCGAGCGAGAGGAACTATGCCTTCGTCAGTATGGTCCGGACACTTAACCTTCGGTCTGATCTCCATGCCCGTGCGGCTGTTTTCGGGGGCGCGCAGCACGGGGATCTCTTTCAATATGCTGCATCGTCCCGACAAGCAACGGGTGAAGCAACAATATATTTGCCCACTGGAAAATGTTGTCGTCGACCGCAGCGATATCGTGAAGGGCTACGAATTCCGCAAAGACGAATACATTGTCATCGAGCCTGACGAGATTAAAAAGATCGAGCCGCAGACCGCGAAGACCATGGAGATTCTGGAATTCGTGAAGGCCGGAGATGTGGATCCGGTCTATTTCGAGTCGTCTTACTACATGATGCCCGAGGAAGCTGGAAGGCGTCCTTATGCGCTGCTGACCAAGGCATTGGAAGAGAGCGAGTATGTCGCCATTGCCAAGATCACCATGCACAATCGCGAGTACACCGTGTTCCTGCGCCCGCACGAAGGTGGACTGATGCTGCACACGATGTACTACGAAGAAGAGGTCCGCAAAGTAGAAGGCTTCGGAGCCCCCGACGTGCAATTAAAAGACGCGGAAGTAAAAGTTGCCCATCAGTTGATCGAAGCGTTAGCGGATGAGTGGGACCCAAAAAAATACAAAGACAGTTTCCAGGAGAACTTGAAGAAGCTGATCGAAGCCAAGCTCGAGGGCGGGGAAGTGGCGGCGGTGGAGAAGCCCAAGAAGCTGGCGCCGGTTGTGGATCTGATGGCTGCTCTGAAACAGAGTCTGGCCCAAATGGAAGGCAAGAAGAAACCAGCGGCAACTGCGAAATCGGATGAGCCCCGGGTGGCCGCCGCCGGCAAATCCCGCCGCAGCCGCTGACAAAGTAACCGTAGAGACGTAGCTTGCTACGTCTTGCCGGGAGCGCAGACGTTGCAAGCAACGTCTCTACGGATGGGGCCGTTGGCGCTCCGGCAGTAGGCACTGGCTCCGCCTCCCGTCCAACTTGCCTCCAACTCTGCGCATCTCACGGATATTGCTCCGGAACTACCAACTGCCCATTACCAGGCAAGGCGACTGGCGCAGATTATCTCCAGCCGTTAGAATGTTGAATTCCTCGCAGGATGGATCAAAATTTCCTTTTGGGGTGCCGATGATTTTTCGCCGCGCGGGTTTTTTGGTGACCATGGTATTTTGCACGCTCCTGTGCCTTTCCTGCGGTCAGGTCTACCGACCCGTGGTCATTCCGCTATCGACTTCGCCTCCCACCCCTGCAGCTTTCCATACGGTTTTTGGCATTAGCATGAACGTGCCTTCTTTCCCCGGCGGGGCCATGCAGATTAATGTTTCGGGTGACAGCATTGCTGCCGAAACTCCCAGCTCCGACAAAAGCGCGCCTAACCTTGGGAACAATCCCACGCACGCCGCCATCCTTCCCAACCTTTCGAGAGTATTTGTGACGAGCGCAGGCAGTATAGTGCCGGGTGGCGTGGACGTGCTTTCGTATTTTTCTCCCGCGTTTCAGTCCACCGCCGGCAGCCAATTCGGCGCAGTGACTACGATCAGTTTGCCGGCCGGTTCGCAGCCGGTCTTCGTGAATACCACGCAGAACGCAGCGGTATACGTGGCAAATTTCAACTCCAATTCGGTCTTTGCCATCAGCACTGCGACAAACGCCATCAGCAACACCGCGCCGGTGGGATCAAATCCGGTGGCTTTGGCTGAGACTCCCAACGGATTAAAGATTTACGTTGCGAACCAGGGCGGCAATTCGATCAGCAGTTTGAACACAGCAGATCTTTCGCCGAACACGCTGATTGGTTTCACCGGCACCACCCCTGTGTGGATGGTGGCTCGCGCCGATAGCCAGAAAGTCTACGTCGTCACTCAGGGGGACGGACAATTGGTGACGATTGATACCGCCACCGACGCCGTGACGAGCAGCCTTCCCGTAGGCTCCGGCGCCAACTTCATTTTTTACGATCCACATCTGAACCGTCTTTATGTGACGAATCCCGTCACTAACACCGTTTATGTATTCTCGGACACCGGCGGAAATGGCGACACACCCGTTCAGCTGGCGGCAATCCCATTCGCTTTGGCATCAGCGGCGTGTACTACTGGTCCTTCCGCCTGCACCCCGGCTTCTGTTACGGCTTTGCCCGATGGCAGCCGTTTTTACGTAGCGACCTACCAGACCGCGGCTTTGTGTCCCGACCCGACTGTAACGGGTTCTTGTGTTATTCCTGGCCTCGTTGTGTTTGACGCCAGTAGTCTGACGCTAAAGTATCCCAAGACGCCGACCTTGACGTTGCTGACCTGGTCTCCTCCATGCTCGACCGGTTCGTGTCCCACTGCGCCATTCGCGACTAATCAATACGCCGTTCCCACAGTCACGTCGTGTGCGCCGGCCGCTTTGTATTCTCCGAGCACTACACGCTTCCGGCTTTTCACGACCTCCGCAGCCGATAGCAGTCGCGTCTACGTCAGCATGTGTGACGCAGGAGCGATCGCAGTCATAAATACCACGAACAGCAACGCCAACAATCCTGGGGGAAGCGGCAGTCCATCCGATACGCTGGTCACCGACCTGCCCGCTGCGTTCAGCGCCGGAGCTATCCAACCAAATGGTGAACCGGCGAACCAGAATCCTATTTTCCTATTGATGGGGCAGTAGCGACTTAACGAAATGAGTCAGCTGCGATTTATCAGAACGGGTGAGTAGCGAATTAACAGAATGGGGCAGGAGCGACTCAAACACAGGGGCAGGAGCGCTTTAAACACACCGTCATCCCGAGCAAAGCGAGGGACCAGGGTTTGCGTGAGAGGATCTAACTCCTGCTACCCACTTCTTCTTTTTGGAGTTCTCTTGCCGCGTAGTGTGAATCAACATACTCATCGAGAATCCCGATGAACTCCGCGACGATGCGATCCCCTTTGAGCGTGGTGAACAGGCGTCCATCCACGTAGACCGGAGCCTTCGGTTCCTCGAACGTTCCCGGCAGCGAGATGCCGATGTTGGCGTGCTTCGATTCGCCGGGTCCGTTGACCACGCAGCCCATTACGGCGAGTTTCATTTCTTCAACTCCTACGTAGCGGCCCTTCCAGGCGGGCATCTGCTCGCGCAGGTAGGTCTGAATCTGCTGCGCCATTTCCTGGAAAAAAGTGCTGGTAGTGCGTCCGCAGCCGGGGCACGCGGTGACTTGCGGCGTGAAGCTCCGAATGCCCATGGATTGCAGGATCTGCTGCGCCACGCGGACTTCTTCTGTCCGGTCGCCGCCCGGTGCTGGAGTCAGCGAAACGCGGATCGTGTCTCCAATGCCTTCCTGCAGCAAGACGCCCATGGCGGCACTGGATGCGACCACGCCCTTTGCGCCCATGCCGGCTTCGGTCAGACCAAGATGCAGCGGGTAGTTACAGCGCGGGGCGAGCGAGCGGTAGACATCGATCAAATCCTGCACGCCGCTGACTTTCGCGCTCAGGATGATCTGATCGGCGCGCAGGCCAAATTTCTGCGCCAGATCGGCAGAGGTCAGCGCGCTCACCACAATGGCTTCCATTGTGACTTCACGAGCATCCTTCGGCTCGGCAAGCAACGAATTCTCATCCATCATGCGAGTCAGCAGGGTCTGATCAAGCGATCCCCAATTCACGCCGATGCGAACCGGCTTCTGATACTTCACTGCCACTTCGATCATGGTGCGGAAATTCGAGTCGCCGGTGCGGCCAATGCTGGCGTTTCCGGGATTGATTCGATACTTGGCTAGATCCCTTGCGCACTCGGGATATTTTGTGAGCAAAACATGACCGTTGTAATGGAAATCGCCGATGATCGGCACGCGCACGCCCTGCTTGTCCAGTTCTTCGACAATCCGGGGAACCGCAGCAGCGGCTTCTTCATTGTTTACCGTGACGCGCACCAGTTCTGATCCCGCGCGCGCGAGCGCAACGCACTGCTGCACGGTCGAAGGAATGTCCGCAGTATCGGTGTTGGTCATCGACTGCACCACTACCGGTGCATCCGAGCCGACACGCACACCGCCGACGACTGCCGTAACGGTCTTTCTCCGCTGAATACCGCGTGGAATTATAGCCATGGGAATCCTTATTTTAGCATGCGGACAGATTGTCTGAAGATCCCCTAACCCACGCAATCGGCAATTCTAGGGGGACAGCGCACTACTTAAGACTCTCCACGTAAGCGATCAACGCGTTCAGATCATCGGGGGGTAGATCGATTGGTGGCATGCCCCCAGCGTTCATTTTAGCCGTGGGATGTTTGAAAAGATCAGCCAGCTGATCCGGAGAGAATTTTTTCCTTACGCCAATCAGTGGGGGCGCCGCGGCCGTACCCACTCCGCCATCGCCATGGCAGGCATTGCAAGACTGGCCTTCGAAAATGGTTTTGCCTTTCGCGGCCAGAGGGTCGGCCAGGGTTACATTCGCTGCTGCCAGAGACGCGGACGAAAGCTCGGGTTCAAACGACTTGCGAGCGTATTCGTTTTCTTCGGCATTCTGCTTCATCAGTTGCAGTGCCACTCCAGGGTCGTGCCGGTCGAGATATTGACTCCGAAGTCCGAGACCGACAAGGGAGAACACCACGAACGCGTAGGCCCCCATCGCCGCAGGCCGTTTCCACGGACGCCGCTCTGTACTCCGATCCAAAAAAGGAAGAGCAACGATAGCTAGCGCGATGAGGGTGGGAATTATCAGCACACCAATGATTGCCGCCGAACCGTGCCAATATTTGAGCCATTGAAATATGGGCAGGTAATACCACTCCGGTCGCGGTACGTATTGCGTATCCGCGGGGTTCGCGGGCGGCCCGAGTTGCATCGGAACGAAAAAGCAGAGCAAGCCGAGACCCGCAATCAGCAATGCCGTGAGCGAGAGATCCATCAGCACCTGACGTGGGTAGAACAGCGCCGCAGCCTGTTTCGGATGATAAGGATCTTCGTCAACCGGGCCTGCCGCCCCAGCCTTCCGGAATAGAAAAATGTGTGAACCTACCAGCGCGAAGACGAACGCGGGAATTAGAAAAACATGGGCTACAAAAAATCTTGAGATGGTTAGAGTGCCCATCTCGGTGCCACCGCGCATCAGCCTCTTAATAGATTCGCCGATCCACGGAACTTCACTAACAGCGTTAGTTCCTACGGCAGTAGCAAAATAGGCGCGCTGGTCCCAGGGAAGCAGATAACCAGTGAACGCCATAGCGAGGACCAAACCGAAGAGCACGCATCCGGAGAGCCAGAGAAGCTCACGTCTCCCTTTGTACGAGCCATAAATATAGGTTTGCGAGAGATGAAGGAACAAAACGACGA
This sequence comes from Candidatus Sulfotelmatobacter sp., assembly GCA_025462865.1. GTDB lineage: Bacteria > Acidobacteriota > Terriglobia > Terriglobales > Acidobacteriaceae > Sulfotelmatobacter. The sequence goes on from JAOAPI010000058.1 coordinate 115,295, forward strand.
CCATCGCGCCGGCGCCGTAAGCGTGCAGGCTGCGGAGAAAAGATCCAGCCGTCACCGCTTTAGTGATGTAAGCAACTGTCGTGTGGGCGTGATCGGCGGAAGGGACATAGTACAGCGCTAGAAACACTCCGGTAATCACTTGCGATATGAAAATAAAGAGCAGTCCGGAGCCAAATACGTATGCAAACCGAGCGCCGCCTGGAATCGGTTCATCAAGCGCGCCCCGCAACAAATTATCCACACCGGTGCGGCGATTGAGCCATCCCCACACTCCTGATTCGCGCGGCCGACTTTCGCTGGTGTGGGCACTGCTCATCAGCCGATCACTTCCTTGTCAGAGACGAGTTGCCGGAAATACTGGAATTGCACCAGCAGTTGGCCGTTCTCAACCGAGGTTTCCAGAGTGTCGATCCCGCGTAGTGAGGGCCCGCTGACGCGGCTTCCGTCCGGGGCGAACGTGCCCCCGTGGCAGGGGCAGACGAACTGCTTCTTTTCCTTGTTCCAGGGAACCGTGCAACCCAGATGAGGACAGATGGAAGTGAGGACCCGAAGCTGGCCTTGATTATCTTTAGTTACGTAGACTGCCTTTTCCGATATGGCTTTCCGCCAACCGTCCACCTGTTCGATCTGAATGGTGCGCATCACCGGCTCAATCGAGGACGTAAATTCACTGAGGTCCCCGACCGGTGAACCCTTCAGTTGGGTGGTCCGGCGAATCAGCGGAAATAAGGCAAAACGAATCAGCGGCACCGACAGCAGCGCGGCAATAAATACCGAGCCAACTCCCAGCAGTGCCGCCAGAAAGGAACGCCTACTCTCGGATGGCGAAGACCTCGCATCCGCGTTTTGTAAATCAGTTTTGCCTGTCACTTTTTAGCCGCGAGAGTTCGTATGTACGCTACTAGTTCCGTTATGTCGTCGGACTTGATCTTCGCGCCAAACGCCGGCATTTTTCCGCGGCCCTTGGTGATCACTTCAAGCAGAACGGCATCACTTTGCTTCTGGGTCTCGGCAGATCGAAGATCCTCCGCGTGCAATGCCTTGCCCAGTCCGGTATTGCCGCTGCCATCAGGGCCGTGACATGATGCGCAGTTCGTTTTGAATAGTTTTGCGGCATCAGCCGGAGTTTGCCCTATAGCAGCTACAACGAGGCTGCACCACATGCTTGTCGCGACAATGCACCGAAGAAGCCTTGACACGCTGCCCTCCTTAGGTTTGCTGATGACCATGATGTTTTCGGACGCCGCAAATTCGCCTAGAAGTCTACAGGATTGTATGACAAATGCGCCGTAGAGACATGGAATAGAATTTGATTATCAGGCCTTAGTTTCTCATCGTGCCCCTAAAGGAGATTCCCGTGCAACACCACCGAATCCAAGCAACCTCGATCCCGAGGAAGGCCAGCGCCGTCCGCCGGGCAGGTCCTCCGCCGCCGCAGTGGCCAAGTTATCAAGGAACCTCTCAGTTCGTGAGAACAAGCCCCAGCGGTCGCGTGACCGTGTATGTCGACCCCAGCCTCGGCGGTCCCGGGCTGCAGAATGCGCAAGACCTCGTGAATGACTCCGACCGGGTTGCCAATGCTAACGACGCCCTCTTCGGCACGACTGGGGGAACCGTCAGCGTGATCATCTTCGCGCTCGGCGGCGCGACCGACGGCACGGGCGGCGCCGATCACGGAGGCTGCGACTACACCACCGGCAACGCAATTGAGGTATGTGCTTCCTTTGGCAATTCAGCACGAGTATCGGCCTTATTTGAAGCCGAGCTAAGCGAGTGCTCAATGGGAGGAAATCTGTGCGGCGTTAGCACGGGAGAAGCTTTATCACGCTGGTGTGCGGCGCAAATCAGCAACAACGCTCTCTCCGATTTCACAACTGCGCCGACATGGGCGCAGGATGGAATGGCCAACTACGTGGATACCACCGACCCGACCGATCAGAATGCTGACAGCACGGGATGCGGTATGGCCTTTTTGTCCTGGCTGATGAGCCAAGGCTACAGCCTACCCAAGATCGCGCAAGCACTGGTAGCTTTAGGCGCGACGGGAACGCTGGCTAAACTTTACGCGGACCTCACGTCGTTGCCGGCGATCAGTGCGTGGACTAACTTTCAAACCGCTGTTAAGACGCTGCCAAATGGTGTGACTAGTGATGATCCATTCGGAGGTGGCAAGTAGCCTTCGTATTCGAAGCCTTCTTACGGCAGCCGATCCATGAGCCCCGGCAGAGTCTTCATCAGATCGTTGTAAATAACCATTACGGCGAACAGCACCAGGAAAACAAACGCAGCCTGATAGACGCGTTCTTTAATGCGCAGACTCACATCGCGCCGCATGAGCCCTTCGATCAGGAGGAAGAGAATCACTCCGCCATCCAGAATAGGAATCGGCAGCAAGTTGAAGATGCCGAGGTTCAAGCTGATCCCTGCCGTCAATTCCATCAGAGGGGTCCAACCCTTTTGCTGCGCCGCATAGCCCGCGTCCTGAGCGATACCGATGGGTCCGGAAACGGCGCGCAGCGAGACTTTCCGCTGGACGATCTTCTTGGCTAATTCAAGGATCAAGAGCGAATATTTCTTGTTTTGCTGGAGCGACAGGCTCAACGCCTGAGTAAATGGGAGCGTAGTGACCTTCGTCTCGTTCTTGTTCAAAAATCCCAGCCGGTAACGCTGTTCTTTCGGATCTTCCGTCTTCGAAAGCACAGGCTTCAGATTAAACGTTAAAGTTTGCGTTCCGCGAATCACTGTGAGATCAACGGGTTTATCTTTGGATTGCTGAAGGCGCTCAATCATGTTCTCGATTGAAGCCAGGGTTTGGCCGTCCATCGCTACAATTCGGTCGTCTTCCTTGATGCCGGCCTTGGCGGCGGGCGTGTCGGCTTCAACCCGTCCGACCACAACAGGTTCTTCGGGATACCACCCCGCGGAGCCCACTTCTGACGTAGTTACAGGTTGGGGCACAATCGTCTTCTGAAAAGTCTGGTTTCCACGTTGAATCGTGATGGTCAAGGGCTGGTTGGCACTTAGCCACACGCGAGGCTGCAACTGTTCCCAGGTTGGATTTTCAATGCCGTCGACTTTGACGATCCGGTCGCCGGGCTGCAAGCCGGCGCGAGCCGCCGCGGAGTCGTGCTTTACTCCTTCGATTACCGCGGGCTTATCCAGAAAAACCGGATATTCATAGTGCACCATGTAAACCGTGGTCAGCAAGAAGATGGCCAGCAAAATGTTCATCGTCGGCCCGGCAATCGCGATCAGAAAACGGTGAAAGCGCGAGTGCGACATGAACTCGGCCGGATCGCCGGTGCGTTCGTCCATGGGATTCTCGCCGCTCATTTTCACGTAGCCGCCGAGAGGCAAAATGTTGATGCGATAGTCGGTCTCGCCCCTGCGGAAGCCGATCAGCCGCTTGCCGAATCCGATGGCGAACTGCTCGACACGCACACCCAGTAGCTTGGCCACGGCGAAATGGCCGAACTCGTGGATCAGGATCATGAAGCCCAAAACCACAGCGACGGCGACGACGGAAATTATGAAATCAGACATAAAAGAAATACCTAAAAGCTCCCCCTATTAGATTCACGAACTAGACCACCGATGTCGCCCGCGGCGCGCTTTTCTTCTGCAGTTCGAAGACTCGTTCCTGAGCATATCGGCGAGCTTCAGCGTCGGCTTCAAGAACCTCCGCAATCGAACCCATCGTTCCAGACTTAGATGCTGAAACAGCGCTTTCGATTATCCTCGGGATATCGTCGAATCCGATCCCGTCATCCAGGAACGCCGCGACCGCCACCTCATCGGCGGCGTTTAGCGCCACGGTCTTAGCCCCGCCTGCCTCCGCCGCTTCATAGGCTAAACGGAGACAAGGGAATTTATTCATGTCTGGGGGGCAGAAGTCCAGATGACGCAAGTTACCCACCGGAAAACGCATATCTGACTGAATTCGCTCGGGATATGTTAGAGCATACAGAATCGGCAGCCGCATATCGGTCACCGAAAACTGAGCAAGTATGCTGCCATCGATAAATTCGACCATGGAGTGAATCGTCGACTGAGGATGCACCAAGACTTCCACCTTAGCCGGCGGCAGATGAAATAGTCTGCACGCTTCAATTACTTCGAAGCCCTTGTTCATTAAGGTCGCCGAATCGATGGTGATGCGCTTGCCCATCTTCCACGTCGGATGATTGAGTGCCTGCTCGACCGTGATGGAGCTGAACTCCGACCGGGGCGTGCTCAGAAAAGGCCCGCCGGACGCCGTTAGCCAGATCCGTTCCACTTCCTCCATGCGCCCGCCCCGCAGGCATTGGTGCACTGCGTTGTGTTCGCTGTCAATCGGTAGCAGAGGTTTGCCCTGACGGCGAGCTTCTGCGGTAATCAACTCCCCCGCGGCGACCAGACATTCCTTATTGGCAACGCCTACTGTTTTTCCCGCCTTCACTGCTTCGTAGGTGGCCTCGAGTCCCGCAACGCCCACGATGGCGCTTACCACAAAGTCTGCCTCTGCATGGGTCGCAACTTTTACCGTACCAGCCGTGCCATAAACTACTTCGATATCGCTGAGCCCAGTTTGCTTGAGACGTGCGCGCAGAGCGCCCGCGTCGCGCTCGAAGTGCAAAGAGACCAAGCGGGGCTTCCACCGGAGCGCCTGTTCGAAGGCCGCTTCCAGATTCGAGCCCGCCGCCAGCGCCACAATCTGAAAACGTTCTGAATAGGACTCGGCCACGCTAAGCGTGCTACGCCCGATTGAGCCGGTTGATCCGAGAATGGCAATCCGTTTCATGCTGAAAACTTCGCACCCACTCTCATTTTACGCGTTACCAGGGACGCGCGGGTGCGAAGAGTGCCGCTGCGTATAACCACAGTACCGGAGTAGCGAAAAGCAGTGCGTCGATGCGATCAAGCATGCCGCCGTGGCCGGGAAGAATCGTGCCTGAGTCCTTTACTCCGGCGCCGCGCTTGATCAAAGATTCCACCAGATCTCCGAGTTGCGCAGCAATGTTGACCGCGATGGTTAGCAGGACGATTGGCCACCAGCCTGGCTTCTCCAAACCGAATAGGCCGTCGCGACGCTCGATCATCCCCACGCGCAGCAGGAACGAACTGATCTGAAGGGAATAACTGAAGAGCAGGCAGCCAACTACTAAACTCGCCGCCACTGAGGCTGCGGCTCCTTCCCATGTTTTTTTGGGGCTGATGTGCGGCGCCATCAGATTCTTTCCTAGCGATCGGCCCACAAAGTACGCAAAAATATCCCCGGCCCAAACCACAAGTAGGAGGTAGAGTAGCCAGAAAGCTCCAGCGACCTGCTGGCGGAGTTGCACCAGCATTGCCATGGGCAGCGCAATATAGGCGAAGGCAAATACCGAGGCCGCCGCCGCCGGATACGCGCCTGCCATTTGCGTCCGCCGCATGGCGATCGTCAAGAAAATAAATGGCGCAATCGCGCAGACAAATCCCAACCCCACGACGAACTTCAGCGCGGAAAGTTGCGGGGTGTCGCCAACCGCATTCGCTGCCAGCAGCAGAAATAGCAATCCCACGAAAATGTATGTTGGCAGGCGCATCGGCTGAACCGCATAGGATTCAGTCAACTTCAAAAATTCCTGGATCGTGATTAGCGCAATTCCTGCCGTTACCACCGCCAACACGGCAACGGGCGCGCGCAGCACCAGCAACATCACAATCGGAATCAGGACGACCGCGGTCGCAATGCGCTTGAACAAGATGCGTCCATCTTACCTAACTCTGGTCATTCCGAACGGGGTTGAAGGCCCGGAGAGGAACCCGCTATTGCACTATCCATCGAAGGAAGAGAGTTTTACTTGTGAGCCATTGCAGGTTCCACATCGCCATGGTTCAGGCCGCCGTAACGCCGTTCCCGCTTCTGGTATTCGGCAATGGCCTCCAGCAAATGCAGGCCGCGGAAATCGGGCCACAAGGTGGGAGTCACGTAAATTTCGGCGTAGGCCAACTGCCACAGCAAGAAATTACTGAGCCGCATCTCCCCCGAAGTTCGCACCACGAGATCCGGATCGGGCAGGTGCCGCGTGTAAAGGTGGTCGCCGACGGTGTCTTCGTCGATCTGCAAATGCTCCAGTCCGCCATTCTGTGAGGCGGCATTAACCATCGAGCGGAAGGCATCCACAAGTTCGCTGCGCGCGCTATAGTTTAGCGCGAGCGTCAGCACAGTTCCGGAATTGTGCGCCGTGCTCGCCCGCGCCCACTCCATTCGTTCCTGCACATCCACGGGCAGTTCGTGCTGCCGCCCGATGTACTCAAGCCGGATATTGTTTTTATTGAGAGTAGGAACTTCGGCCTTCAGATAACGGCTCAACAATCGCATCAGGAAATCAACTTCGCTCTTGGGACGCTTCTTCCAGTTTTCTTCCGAGAATGCGTAAAGCGTGATGGCGTAAACGCCGATGCGAGCCGCCGTCTCCACTGTCGAGCGTACGGCTGCAACGCCGGCGCGATGCCCAGCCACGCGCGGCATGTGGCGCCGTTTCGCCCAGCGTCCATTGCCGTCCATGATGATCGCGATGTGTTTTGGGAGCCGCCCGGGATCAAGATGCTTGTAGACTTCCGTTTCTTTCCGATCCAGTCCGGCGGGAACTTTGTGTTGCAAAGTGATCCCCTTCGGTAAGAAGCTAACACAGCCGGGAACCAGGTTGCAATGAGGTCGGATGGAACCGCCGATCAGCGTGCAAAACTCAGGATTCGATCAGGGCACGGCTACAGTGCCGCCCGAAACCAATCAACATTTTGGCTCTTGCCGCTGGGGACTCAAGCGATTCTCGGGTGGGGTGCCCGCGCCACACAAACTAGGTGGCTTCTTCCGGCAGGATCTTCAACTCCAGCTTTTCCGTCAGCCGCAGCACGGTCAGGGCGCAGCTCACGCCGACACGAACATCGGTCAGAACGCGGTGCAGATCGTCTACCCCAGCAACCGGCTTGCCTTCCAGCGCCACGATGACGTCACCGTCCCGCAGTCCTGCCCGCTTCGCTGGACTATTTTCTTCGACCGACAAAACCAACGCCCCCGATTCTTTCGCTAGATCATAAAACCGCACCACGCGGCGATGAACGGGAACAGTCTGCGCCGAAACCCCGATATAGCTCCGGCGGATGCGTCCATCGCGCAGCAAACGGCTGGCCACAAACTTCGCCGTATTGATGCCGATGGCGAAACAAATTCCCTGCGCGGGCAAAATGGTCGCAGTGTTCACTCCCACCACTCGCCCGGCGGAATCCACCAGTGGCCCTCCGGAGTTGCCCGGATTCAGCGCGGCGTCCGTCTGGATAACATCGTCAATCAGCCGTCCCGAGTAAGAACGGAGCGAACGCCCCAGGGCACTCACAACGCCTGCCGTCACGGTTGACTGAAATCCATACGGGCTACCGAGGGCTACCACCAGTTGTCCCACGCGAAGTTGCTGCGAATCCCCCAGGGCCGCCGCCGTGAGACCGGGTTCGTTGACCCGCACCACCGCAAGATCGCTCGCCGGATCGTCTCCAATCGCGCTCGCTGGCATGCGTCGGCCATCTGCGAGAGTCACTTCGATGCTGCGGGCATCGTGCACCACGTGGCTGTTGGTAAGAATCAATCCGTCAGGGGTGAAGACGAATCCTGAGCCTCCGCCACGCCGTTCGCGAGGTTCGCCCGACCGCGTGCGCCCCGCCGCCTGATGCACTTCAATGTTTACCACCGACGGGCTGACACGCTCTACCGTCCCGGTTACCGCCCGAGAGTAGGCGTCAAGCAGAGAATCGTCGAAGGCCGGCGCACTCGCAATTGCTGTCGCCTGCGGATGCGACTCTTCATTCCATCCACTCACGTCAGATTGATTCGAGGCGGCGGGATGGGTAGGCACAGCAGAAAAAAACCTTCCAACTTCTTCCGAGTTCATGGTGGATAGATGAAAATCGATCTATGCCGGATTCAAGAGTGATTTCGCTCTGATCCGATGCGGTCGGCCACTGCAGCCGCGAACTGGCGAAAGAATGCATCGCACAGCCTGCGCTGAGCTTGTCGAAAGCGCGCAAGCCGTGGGGAGATGCGACGAGGTTAAAGCCAGCCCGCAGGGACGAAAACATAACTTTATCCAAAGACAAAAAACCGGGACCCATAATTCGGTCCCGGCATTGAGTTGGCTGGTTGCCCGGAAAAAGTTATGTGGGACGGCCGCCCTCGGCCGTCCGAAGCCCGCGTTTCTGTAACAAACGCGATTCGCGATTACGCCGTTCTTCTCGGCCGCACCGTCAAATCCCGCACCTGCGTCAGGATGCTCGACATCTGCATCCCATTCAGCTGCGACACAAACGGCAGAATCTCCGCGATGAACTGGTCCTTCACCAATTCGCTGATTTCGTCCTGGCGGCTCTTTTCTCCACCACTTAGCAGTTCCGGCACGGTCACCTCCAGGGCTCGCGCAAGCCGTTCCAGGGAGGACAGCGTGGGCGTTGCTTTCTCGTTTTCGATTTTCGAAACATAAGTTCGCGGCACTGACATGCGTCCCGCCAGTTGCCGCTGGCTGAGTCCGCTTCGCAAACGCAGCGAGCGGATCGATGTGGCCAGGTTCAAATGCCCGCGTCCGGTGCCGGGCATGGGCATCATCACCGGCGGTGCAAGAACCACGGGTTCAGGCTCCGGTTCCTCGTCCATGGACGAGTGGCAGCGCCGGCAATTGTTATTCACCGTACGGAATTGAACTAGCAGGCAGTGATCGCAACGGACAACTTCCCTAGAATCTACTGGGGCAAGGTTCGTGGCCATCGAGTTATGGGAGTGCCAGAGCGGGCTACTCCTTACTTTTGGAACCTAAAATTGGGGGAGAGGTTCCGACCGCAGGCCCAATCTGAGGTACAAGGCCTGTGGATGTCAAGAGTAAAATGCATGAAGCAATATGTCTTACCGGTGAAAACTAAAATTAAACGGCGAATCCCGCAGGAGACAGGGCAAAAGCATGATCAATCGTGAGTCCGCGTGGTGTTTACTAACTGTAGTCGTAACCAGATTGCAAACACACAAGTTATTGAAAAGAGAAGTAACAGAAGTAAAGGAAAGAAAGGAAGTAAAGGACTCCTAGCACAAATTAGCACAGAATTTTCTGGTTAATTGCGGCTCAGTTTGCGATTCGCTGGCCCGGCCTTACCCATCGAATAAGTACTCTGATACCTATCAGTAGCATAAGCAGAACGCAGAGGGAGAGAATTGCCATATCAAATAGCGTGGGAAACACCATCATCTCGGAACTCAGGATTCCCCGCGTTGACCATACAGAGAAAAAGAAAGACGCAACCGAAGTCGGTAGGTCTTCCCACTTGACGCTAAATGGGATAATCAACACGAATAATGTTCCGGCCAACAGAATCACAATAGCCATCAATTGCACAAGAGGTTTTCGCCGCATCTCAAAATGTAGGTGAAGTTTGTCCGGAGAGACCGCCGCCATAGTTACTCGGTCGCAAGGGACGGAGAAACTCGGATTGAAATTCCTCAGAATGACGCCCCTCAATGTCAATGGCGGCGTGAAAGTAGTGTCAAAATCGATGCTTGCCGAATCAAATGGAAAGTTTCTCGCCGACCCGGACGTTCTGACGAAAGGGATTTCGTCTGACTCTTTCTGCATCCGAAAAGTCTTGTTCTGCTCATCGTTGATGAAATCGATGTGAGCTAGTGAATCTCCATATGAGTGTCCGGCTGTGATTTGTACTTGAGCTTTCGCAGGGCTCGTGACTTCGCCCAAGTTTATGAAGAAGCTCCCCCGGAAATATGGTTCTGCCGCTTGCTCCTTGATGCTGTACTGAATGTAGCTGTGCGGCGAGTCGGATGGGAGAGAGCCACAGCTAAGGGCGGCTTCTCCCTGGAATCTCCAGGCCAGAGCGGCTGCGTAGACGAACCATACCAAAATCGATATGAGCAACACACCGAACAGTGCCACACCTATTCGACGTAAGCTCATCAATCCGCGAATGGTGCTCCAAGTTCTAGAAAGCCAGTTCGTCACAATTGAACAAGACTTTACGCCAAAACTTCCGAAATCGTAAGGCGTACAGAGCGGTTACTGTTTGTGATGTTCTTTCCCACGCATTACAGCCATTCCTAGCGCGTTCCGGCCTGGAAGGACCCTACCCCTAGCCTGAACTTTTGTTTGTTCGCCTTTCATTCGCCATAATCGAATCTATCGGCATCTATATAGGAAAAAGGGTTACGGCGGGCTATTTGCAGCGATGTTTCAACATTTTTCGACTTCACGCTTTGCCCCGCTCCTCAGCCGCACGCTTCGCGCTCTCAGCAATGCAGACAGCCTGGTACTTGTGCCTTGCCTCATCTGCTGTTGCTCCCACAGCAACCAACCGCTCGCCATGAAATGCCGCCCACACATACTTACCGCTGCGAGAGATGGACGTACCGTGCGGCACGCTATCCGCGGAGACCTTGCGGAGTGACAGTTCTGGCCAACGCTCGCTAAACGGTCTGCGCGGCCACTCACGGCAATAAGACATGATGTCCGCCATTACACCTCTCCAACATCGTTCCAAACATCGTTCCAAGGATCATTCCAGGCCGCCTTCTTAAGCCCTGTTTCGCGCGTGGAACGATGCGTGGAACGAACTTTGGAATGATGCTAAGTCCCTGTACCGTATTATAGTTACGGTTCTTTTGTACTTGATTTCTACTGGTGTGTGCGTTTTATGTGTGTAATACACATACGCGGGCACCGCGGACCCTATTTGGAACGATCCGCTGGACCGGAATACTTCTTTCCCTGCCAAGACCCCATACCCTGCGAGAGCTTTAACTCGCAGTGGGGGATGGGAGGACGTGTACACGTTGGACTGTCCGCCGCTCCCGAATCCCTAAGGGCGGACGGACAAGGTTGTTCGCCTTTCATTCGCTTTTGCTAAGTTGGGTTCCGAGCCTAACGGTCCTCATGGGCTTACGCTGCACGCGCTCACGCCGGGCAACCGGCTGTGGCGTATGTGCCGTGGCGGGCCGCCAACCCCGCTCTATGCTCGTCCCATCGGCCCACAGCAACCGGCGAACGTACTTTTTCGGGTGCTCTCTTGAGGGTGTCTCCAGCATCGTGCCAAAGTCCAGGTCCGCCCCACTCTTTGCCATCCCATAAAACCCGTTAAGATCCGGGTGCAGGATTACGATGATTCGCTCGTAGTGCGGGAACAGATTGTTGCTCATCACAAAAGTCTCGCCGGGCGCACTGTATTTTTGCGTGAGCACCCACCGGGCGTGATGCCACAGGCTGCCAAGGGATGTTTTTTCCCATCCGCTCGCCCGCGCATCCCTCAATTCCTCCACTAGAAAATCGAGAACTTGCGGGTTGGTCCGGTGAAAGCGATGCACGCGGCTCAACATCGGACTGATGCCGTGCGGCCTCCGGTGTTCAATCAGCTCGTCAACTGCGTCCATAAGAAACCTCTCTTCTCAAAAACTTACCGCTCTCCCCATCTGAGACATCGTGCAAACCATTCGTGTTAAATCCGTGGTCCGATAGTGCCCGGCCAACAGCTCACGATGAGTCCAAACCTTGAATCCGTGCGCCTGGACGAGTCGGGAAAATGCCACGTCTTCCCCGCACCCGTCACTCTCGTTACGGCGCTCAAGCGTCTCCGTGTCCCCGCACTTCCAGGAAAACCATGGTCCTTTGGGAATCGTTTTCCAAACGGTATTGCGCACCATAAGCACGCCGCCGCCAACACATGGGACCTCTTGAAAGAGTCCGCTTATCTTTGTGCGGAGGTTCATAGGCGGAAACAGGGAACAGCGGGATTCCTTTTCCGAAAGGCCATAGGTCAAACCAATCACGCTCTGCTCACTGCCTGCCGCCGCGATAACGTCGCACGGCGTCCCCGCTGGCATGAAGTTGTCGTTATCCAAAGACACGAGCCAGTCGAAGTTATGGTCACGCGCGATTTTGATTGTGAGATTGCGTGCTACTTCGTGCGGGACAGCGTCCTTCACGTTTGCAACTTCCACGTCGAAACGCGTGTCACGGGCCATTTTGAAAATCATCTGGGACAACTCTGGGTTAATCCAGCCCTGCCGCTCTGTTGACACCAGACAGCACACTAGGACCCTTGGTTTTTTTTGTGAGAAAACTTTCATTTGTTCATCTTCCTTAGCGTGCTGTGGAAGTGCCGCTCGAACGTGTCCGAATGCTTATCCAGCATTCCCTTCACGCTCGCGCCGTCAATCGCATTGATCTGGTAAGAGTGGTGATGATGGACGTGTGTGTCCCCGCCGCCGCTGCCATTGCCGAACTTTGCGTTGTAGTTTAGGCGGTCCATCTGCTTGCGGTTGAGCACGCCTTCCCCAGGTTCTAGTAGGGCGGGCACCGTGTCACCACGTCCCACGCCGGGCACAATGCCGCCGTCCTGGAATGCCATCTCAGCCGCGAATGCCATAGCACCAAGCGAGGGCGCAAGTATGGGCGCGGCGGGTCCGCCGTGTTCCCATCCCCACAGGAAACCCTTGCGGGCCGCGGCAGCGGCCTCCCGCTCCTTCGTCATGTCCAGGGTGATTATGCTCATCAGCGCGTTTTGCATCATGCTGGAAAGTACTTGGTCTCCAATCTGTGCCGACATCTTGGCAAAGGACATATGCCCCATAAGTACCTGAGAGAATCCCCGCGCCCACTCGCCCGCTATCTTCTGCTGTGTCGCGGTTAGTTTGGAATACTGCTGTTGGGACGCTTGGTCTGTGATCTGCTGAAGTCTGTTTTGGTGCGCACGCTCTAACTCTTCCTCTTTGTTTTCGAGAGCTTTTTTCTTGTTTTCGAACTCCTTGTCATGTTGGTTTAAGGCCGCAATTTGCTTTTGATTGGCTTCCTGTTGCTGTTGAAACTCTTCATTCGCCAACTGCAAGGCCGTCTGCAATCGCTCTCTGCCCGTGGAGAGGGCTAAGACACTTCGTAGTTGGGAGTGTTCCCGTTCGGCAGCAATTCGCAGTTCGCCCATCTTTAGATCGTGGCCCGCCGATTCCTTGCCCGCTTCCGCCTGAAGTTTGTTCTCTTCGGCGTCCATTTCCTTAGCGGTTTGTATTCGGGATCTGAGAAGGGACTTGTAGAAGCCAGTCTGTTGCAGTCCTTTTGCGTTCTCTTCCTTGATTGCCGCGTCAATGGAAGCCAATCGCTCTCGGGACCCGCTGTCTGTGTCCTCTATTTTTTGCCGCTCAGTCTCTTGCAGGGCAGAGACGGCTTCGCGGTAATTCTCTTCCCACAGCTTTTGCGCTTCCTCCATCTCTTTGCGCTGACTAGCGGCACGCTCGCGGGCTACCTTGTCCGCTTCACCGCCTAGCTTGTTGTCCGTGCTCTGCACCGCGTTGCTGGACTGTGAGGCTTTGAGCGCGTTAACCTTTTCCTGCACGGTTGCCTGTGCTCGGTACGCGTCTACTAACATCTGTTGGGATTCAACCTCTTTGTCCGTGTAGCCAATGCCCAACTTTTTTAACTCGTTGGATGCTTGCTCGAACTTGTTGTAATCGCCGGTGTGCGTCCCGTGCGTGCCGGTTGTGGTCTGGTTTTCCTTAATCTGCTTTTGCAGCTCTAGAACGTGCTCCGCGCTCTTGCGCGTGCCGGACAAAAGGTCATTAGCTTCCTTGTCCTTACCTTGGGCTAGCAGGGAGTCATATTTATTCTTGAACTCATCCAAGGCGTTCTTAGCCCCGGCAGACCCCGCCCCGAGCTGATACCAACTAGTCTTGAGCTGTGTGAAGGTTGCGTCCGCGGCCTTGGCTACCACGCCGAAGGCTTGTACCAAGTCATTCATGCTCTGCCGGTCAATCAATTCCAGTTGCTTGTTGAGCGCGGCTAGATGGTTCTGGTTTAGCTCATCGGACTTAATGCCCGCTTCAAGCAGTTTTTGGTCCAGGCCGTTAAGGACGTTCGTAACCGTGGTGCCGAAGACAAGCTGAGATTCGGTTAGCTTGTCCCCCTTCTCTTTCAGCTTGGACAGGTGCTCTAGCAAGAGCGTTGCGCCCACGATGATTGCAAGGAACGGGAAGGCGACTTGCATGGCCGCGCCAACCGGCCCAAGGCTGGTAATGAATGCAGTAAGGGCGCGGGGAATGTGTATTCCGAACTCTTCACCCAACAGCATGACGCCGTGCCGGGCTTCCATCATCGAATAGCTTGTTGCGCTGCCCATCTCCCGAGCGCCTTCTTTAATTTCGTTGAAGGACCCGCGGGCACCCTTGGCAGCATCGTTTAGGCCGCTGGTAAAGGTTGCGGTCTTCGTCTGAAGGTCTACGCTTAATGTCCAAACTGGTTGCGCCATGACATCACCTCAAGAAATTTAAAATGGAGCCGCCGCTAGTCTCCCCCACAACAGCGGCTCCGTTTTCCAGCGGTTCCTGTGAAGGCGGTACGCTGAAGACCGCCGTTAGCTCTACCCACACACAGATTGAGTAACCCCTTATTTAAAGGGCGGCGCGGGGCCGTGTGTGGACCCCGGCTAACCTAGGGTGAACTGACACCCCGCGCCTAAGTTGGTGTTAGCGAATTCCCGTCACCACGCGGAATGCGCCGGGCCGCGCCAGTTGGAAATCGGCGCGAAGGTAAACTCTCAGGCCGATTTGTAGGGTTGAGAACATTGACGTGGTACCCACGTTTCCATAGCGCGAAACTTCCACAACCAATCCGTGCCGCATCCCAATCATGGCCTCATTGAAATTTCCGATGTAGGCCTCCGAACAATCAGTGGACGTGCCTTGCGTGAGATTGTTCGGGATGGAATTGGTGAACAGCCGTTGCAAGTCGGCAACGCTGCCCGGAGGCGGTAGAACCGCACCCGTGGAAGCACGGAGCAAGTCCAACTCGCCAGCAGTTCGAGCGGAGTAAATCGCCGTGTTCGGGAATTCGTTAACAGACCACAGTCCCGAAATCTGCTTAGATAGCCAGTCCCAAGCTACCGCGCCGGTAGGTGCGGCGGCCCCAATGACGCTGCCGTTGGTTCCGAAAGTGGTGGAATCAGTGACCACGCCCGCTTGGTTAAGAAGGCCCTTTGGTTGTGGCGCGGTTCCTGTACCACGCAAGCAAGCGCGGTCCAGTTCGATGGCTAAAACTTTCGAGACAGCATCAATGACAACGGAATCCAGGTTGGACACGTCCTCAAAGATCTCCACGGAGAAGCTAGCCAGTGCCGCTAGAGTCTGAGCAGTAAAAGTGATTTTCTCAAACGTCATATCGCTCGGCGTGATTGCTGCGGCTTCTGTATGCCACATTGGAGTTATGTCACCGCCGCTCGCGGCAACTCGCGCCATTCCCAACGTGCTGGTTTCCATTTGCACGGTGCGAGCACCAGCTTTAACCATCACTGAAGCATTTCGCACACGATCAATGATTTGAGGACTCAGTGGGCTAGGTAGCAAGTAACCACCGCCGCCCAAAGAACCTTCGGACATTGCCCGCAGCTCATTCTGTGCTCCGTCCCATTTGCCGGTGACGATGCCCCGGAAGTATTTGCCAAGCGAAAGAGGCTCGCTGTGGTCTGTAGCCACAAGGTCGGCCATCCGTTGCTCGGGTTTCAGAACCGCAATAGGCTGCCCGGTTCGTTGGTCAACCCACTCGGATTCGTTTGCGGGGGAAGAGCCGCTGCCAAACGTAGACCCCGGATTGGTGCGGTTGGAGGTGGCACCAACTTGCTCACACTTCGCAATTAGGCCGTCCAGGTTTTTAATTTCGGTAATGTGTCCCTGATACTGCTCCAGGTTCGCACCTACCAAGTCTTTGCCAGCTTCCCGCGCTGCCAAAACCATCTTTTCGGCAGCGGCGAATCTGTCCTGCCGTGATGCTCTAAGTTCGTTGAGGTTAGCCACAAAAATTCCTTTTCTTAAATCAAATTTTGTTCCGTGATGCGGCTCACACCCGACTAGCGGCGGTTTCCACACCGGGCATCTGGACACTGCCACTTATTAAAAGTTGGCAACGTCCAGAGCTAACCAGCAAATTGTGGGGCGGCTTCTCAACACCGCCCGTGCCGACCGATGTTTTCCAGTGGGCAAAACTCCAAGACTTTGCAAGGCTTCCCGTGACGGCGCGGAGGTTTTAATCCTTTCTCCCGCCGCATCACAAGCAGCGTCCCCTTGCGCCGATATAAATAACGTGCCAGCGGTACAAACTCGCCGGACTCATTCAACGTGCCTAATCGGACTGCCATGTGTCCTCCCCGTCCCACCACAGAACCTGGGAGAAAACTTTTTTAGTTCGTCTGCGTTTGCAGCCAGTGAGTTTGTTCCATCTGGCTAATCACACGCTCAAAGATTGCAAGAAAATCAGCCGCAATAGTCTTTTCGGCCTCTAGCGGCAGCTCAAGCGCGAAGGCGGTTCGGGGTGAGAAATGCTTGTCCAGGGTGAGGACGCCCACGAATTGCAAGCCGCACTTTTCAGCGGCGGCCACAGCATCCGCGTTAGGCCCATCAAGTAGTAGCAACTCGAAACGGTCAAGGGCGGCGGTACCGGCAACGGCAACCGCCATTGTGCTTTCCGAAACTAGCTGCTCAAATTTGTTCATACCCCCCATTCCCTTTCTCGGGCTACAATAGAAAAAGCCCGACTGCGATGCGTTTGCGCGTGTCCAATTTGTGGCTACCCGGTGCGGGGGTGTGATGACCCTCGCACCTTCGTATTTCTACTCAGTCCGCCACTTTTCCACCGTGGATGCTCTGGATTTTCTTCTCGAAAATTTCCTTCGCTAGTCTTGCGGCTTCCTCATTAGCCTTATCGAGGATTGCCTTGGCAGCCTGTGCGGAGTCCTCAACGCGCTTTCTGTTCCGGTCATCTTTGCGAAAATGCATCACCAGCACAGAGTCTTGTTGCTTCGTGACTTGTGCGACACCCACGATGCCAATCGGCTGCCCGTGTTTCCCGATTTTCTCCAGCATGGCGGCTACCGGCATCGGAGCCGGAAGGACATACGAGTCCTCCAGAACTAACCACGGTGCGGCGAGCCAGTACTTTTGGAACTTCACATTGAATTTTTGCAGTCGGTCGATTGCTTGCAGGGGACTCAAAGTAAGATCACGGTCCAATCTCCGTGACGCGCCCGCAATAGTCCGAATAAGGGCATGTTCCGCCTGTGTTGTCACAGTCATCATCACTTGATAACCATAGCAAAGCAGCTTGCTAGTGTCAACACACATTTTTCCCGTTAATCCAAGGTCACTCCGAGTAGGTAACCGAAGTAGCCTTGAGCCGCCGCAAGATCCGAGAGATGCTAGACCCATGAGCCTACGAAAATTCAACATAGAAACGGGCGAGACTCTCTATGAAGATGACCAGGCTAAATGCTATGTGCTGCGGTCCCCGAAAGGGTTGCTGCCGGAACACGCGCCTGTTAGGCGTTTCCTGAGGGCAAAGCCGCGCTATAGCCGGGTTGGAAATGTGCTAATGATGGCTCGTCACGCTGGAAAGTGACCTGTAGGTCGCATCGGGCGCGTTTTTACGTTCTAGGCTTCCTTCCATGCGAGTGAACAAAGGCGGAAGGACATACCCGGAGTTTCGGGGTAAGGTCGTGAGCTTCATTCGGGAATCGCTTGAAGATTACGGGACGTTGGTCGTGGTTGAGTTCACGGACCAAACAGCGTTGACCTGGACCGTGCGGCCAAAGGTTGTGCTTGAGCCGGAGCTGATGAACTGGAAAGCGGGCAACGGCAAGACACTTCGGTGCTATCCGGCCATTACAACTCGCTAATTAGAGGACCCGGAGGGTCAGGCGGCCTGCGCTGTGGCGAGAGGTTCTAGACCGCACGGAACTGTGAGCGCTAGCGTACCGACGAACGCAATCGTAGGGGCGTAGCATTTCCGAATTATGGCTCCCCCTAGGGATAAGCCACCCAAACCGATTGGCGTTTTGATTGACCAACTGGAGCGGACCCGCGAAGAGCTTCTGTCGATCCAAAGATCCCTTGAGAAGTTGGAACCTGTGGAGGCCCTTGTGTCTTCGTCTTCTGCCGACACAGAGGATTGATGCAGCGCCTTTCAGGGTTTTTTCTTCCATGACGCGGACACAACGGAGTCTAGCAAATCCTGTCTACCCTTGATCCATCGGGCATAATGCCTCTCCGTTGTGGTTACGCTCGTATGCCCTAGCAGCTTCGAGACGTGTTCGAGAGGTACGCCTTTCCTGAGGAGATCCACAGCGAAGGTTGACCGGAGCCGGTGACTAATCATGTGCCCGCTGGACTCGATCTTTGCCGCATCGAACGCTTTTTTTACCTGCTCGCCCATGTACCCCGCATGCCTGTATTCAGAGGACGCGGCGGTCTGCTTATTCCAGAACACATAGACCGGGTTGCCGTTGAGCACGCGCAAGACTTCCTTTGCCACATCGGGCGGAATGGGGATGTACATATTAGCCTTCGTCTTGGTGCGCTTCCTGATGATTCGATACGTGCCATCGGACGCTACTAGGTCCGTGCGCTTCAGCGTGGACGCATCACGGATAGCAAGGCCACTCCAGCGCATGAGCTGGATAAGCACGGCGGTCTTACCCTCAGCGTGTTCGAGCAGTGTTTTATACTCCTCATCGGTTAGTGGCTCCGTCTCCGGCTCGTCTACTTTGATAGGGGATAGCTTGGGCTGCCGGTCAATCCATTCGGCGTTGTAAGCGAACTTGAGGAAGTGGTTAAGGTGCTTCTGCACAACTAGGCGGCTCCAGGATGACGGATAGACCTTTGCCCACGTTCCCCTGAGCCCGGTCAAGTTGTCAATGCTCAACGCTTGCCGAACGGTGTAGAGTCCCCGCGCTTCCGAGTAGACTTGTAGCCGCTTCAGTTCGCGGGCGTACATGGCGCGTACCCGCGGCTTGACCCCTTGCGCTTCTTTGTTCGCGTTGAAAGTCTCAATAGCCTTGGACAATAACAGCTCATCCCCCGCGCCCGGCTCAGGCTTGCGCCCGGCTAGTTGGTCACCTAGCTCGCGCTTTACTTCCTCTGCCTCCACCCAGGAGCGCGTGCCTGCCTGTTTCCGGTGCTGTTTGCCGCCCATGCTCCACCGCATATGCTTGCGGCAGCGGCAGCGCTTCTCAAATTCGTCCCCTATGTACTTGCAGTCTGCGGAGTGACGGACGAAAATGGTTATCAGCGGAGTGACGCTCATGTGTCCTCACTTTCTGGACCCAAGGCTAACTCAAATCTAGCACAATAACAAGCGGCAAATTATAAACCTATGAAAACAATGACTAGAAACGATGCTTGGGAACTTCTAACTGAGTTCACCCAATCGGAAAGTTTGCGCAAGCACGCGCTGGCGGTCGAGGCCTGCATGCGCGCCTGCTCGCATAAGTTCGCGGGTGGGCCCGGAACCTCCGACGCGTCGGCACTTGGACTTTCCGAAGGAGACCTTTGGGGCATCGTCGGACTCGTTCACGATTTCGATTACGAGAAATATCCCAGCCTCGAAGACCATCCTTACAAAGGCAACGAGATTTTGAAGGAGCGGGGATGGCCCGAGGTGATCACGCGAGCCATCATGTCGCACGCCGAATACACCGGCGTCACTCGCGACACCCCTCTGGAGAAAGCTCTCTTCGCCTGCGACGAGTTGGCCGGCTTCATCACCGCGGTGGCCCTGATCAAGCCGGGCAAGTCGCTGGCCGAGGTAGATACGAAGTCAGTTCGAAAAAGAATGAAAGATAAAGCCTTCGCTCGCAAAGTAAACCGCGATGACATCGTCAACGGCGCCGCCGCCCTGGGCGTTGACTTGGATGAACACATCGGCTTCTGCATTCAGGCACTGCAGGGCGTCGCGGAGAAGCTGGGATTGGACGGAAGCGCTGTTAAGACGGCATAGCACATCGTCTCTGTGGGTCCGAGTCTCTGACCCGGTCAGCCGAGCGCGAGTTCGACTGTTTCTTCAGCGGATGATCTCAGCCAATTTCCCGCTGCCAATCAACTCCGCAATTCTCGCGAAGTCTTTATACATAGCGCGGTCTTTCTCCACCGTCGGACACACAGACCGTATCGCCGCATGCGCCGACTGCCCGCGCTTAGAGCTCTTCAGTGGCGCGAGAAAGTCAATTGCCTGGGCCACGGCCATCGCCTCTATGGCGAGGACGTTGCGCGTGTTCTCCACAATGCGCTTCAGCTTAATCGCCGCCGTCATGCCCATGGAAACGTAATCTTCCTTGTTGCCCGAAGTCGTTATCGAATCCACCGATGCGGGATGCGCCAGCACTTTGTTCTCACTGACCAGGGCCGCCGCCGTGACCTGCGGCATCATGAAACCTGAATTTAGGCCAGCGCCTTGCGCCAGGAACGGCGGCAATCCTTCGCTGAGCGCTGGATTAACCAGACGCTCGATTCTGCGCTCGCTGATGCCCGCCAGAGCGCTCAACGCGATGCCCAGAAAATCCAAAGCGAATGCCAGCGGCTCGCCGTGAAAATTTCCGCCTGAGACCACATCGCCCACGGAATTCTGCGCGTCGGTAATGAAGACGAGGGGATTATCCACGGCGGAGTTCGCCTCAATCTCAAACACTTCGCGACAGTGCGTGAGAGTATCGCGCACCGCGCCATGAACCTGCGGGATGCAGCGCAGCGAGTAAGCGTCCTGTACCCGGCCGCACTCGCGGTGCGATTCGCGAATCTGGCTGCCTTCCAGCATCTTGCGCAGGTTCGCCGCTGTTTTCATCTGCCCGCTGTGCGGGCGCGCTTTGTGGATACGCTCATCAAACGCCGTATCTGTGCCTTTTAGGGCGTCGCAGCAGAGGCCGCCCAGCACGTCGGCCGAATCGACCAATATTTCCGCAGCCAGCAGCGCGAGCGTACCCACAGCCAGCATGCCTTGCGTCCCGTTGATCAGCGAAATCGATTCCTTCGCCTCCAGTACCACCGGCTTGATCTGCGCCCGCTTCAGTGCGTCGCCACTGGCAATTCTCGCGCCCGCGGCATCAACGCATTCGCCCTCGCCGATTAGCGCCAGCGCCAGATGCGCCAGGGGAGCCAGATCGCCGCTTGCGCCAACGCTACCTTGTGAGGGAACAAATGGAGTCACTCCGCGGTTCAGCATCTCGCAGAGAGTATCGATGACGACGCCGCGCACGCCCGAATAGCCCTTCGAGAGTGAATTGGCGCGCAGCAGCATCATGGCTCGCGTTTCCGCCGGGGAGAGCGGTTCGCCTACGCCCGCGGCGTGCGAGCGAACGAGGTTAACCTGGAGTTCTCGAATCTGGTCGCCGGCGATGCGCACATCACTGAGTTTGCCCACGCCGGTGGTAATCGCATAGGCCAAAGTATTGCTTCTAACGATCTCATCGACCACGGCTCGCGCCCGGTTCACTGCTTCGCGCGCATCCGCCGCCAAGAGGACAGGCCGGCGATCGGTTGCGACTTCTCGCACCGCTTCCAAAGTGAGATCGTTACCGTTGAGGTGAAGTGCGTTCAAGAAAGTTTCCCGCCCGTTTTTCCGACCGCAGCGCGAAATACTTTCAAGTATTTCTCCGGTAGCGCCGCGATTTTCATCTGTGCATCCGTTACGATATGAGTAGTCTCACCTTCCGCCAGCAGCGCGCCGTCCGCTTCGCGCCGCAGTTCGTAACCAAAGTGGACCACCGCGTCCCTTACATTCAGCAATTCAGTACGCACGATGACTTCTTCGTCATAGCGCACCGGCGCACGGTACCGGCATTTCGCCTCGGCCACCGCGATAAAGCGCTCGTCTACACTTTCCATGTCACGATAAGAAAAACCCAATTGACGCAGCAACTCGACGCGGCCCACCTCGAACCAGACGAAGTGATTGGCGTGGTAAACCACGCCCATCTGATCGGTCTCTGCGTATCTGACACGCAGCTTGGTCTCGTTGATCGCCTGAGGCTGAATCGAGTTCACTTTCCGCTCCATACAGGCTTGCGCTTTTCGAGAAACGATGTGATGCCCTCGCGAAAATCCGCAGTGATGCGGATCGCTGCATTCTCGCGAACAGCAGATTCAATTTGTGTATCCAGTTCGCCACGGGCGTGATCGTTGAGCAGTTTTTTCGTTGCCCGTAACGAGGCCGGACTATTTTCCATCAGCAGCCCCGCCAATTCCCGAGCCCGGGTCGTCAGTTTTTCGGGAGCGACGATCTCATTCACCAATCCCATGCGTGCCGCTTCCTCCGCGCCGATAATCCTTCCGGTGAGCAGCAGATCGCGCGCCTGCTTCTCTCCCACCTGCCGCAGCAAAAAAGTTGAAACAATCGCGGGCACAAAGCCGATGCGGACTTCGGTGTAACCGAATTTCGCCTCTGGGACAGCGATAGTGAAATCGCAGAGCAAAGCGAGTCCTGTGCCGCCTGCAATGGCGGCGCCGTTTACAGCAGCAATCGTGACCTTGGGAAATTCGTAGAGCGAACGAAATAGCCGTACCATCGTCTCGGAATCCTGCAAGTTCTGCTCCGGCGACCGGCCAATCAGCTGTTTTAGATTATCCAGGTCCATGCCTGATGAGAACGCTTTGCCCGCACCTGTCAGGATGAGCACCGCCGCATCGGAAGTCTCAACTTCCTTTAGTCCGCGCAGCAGATCGTCGATCAGCTCAAAGCTGATGGCGTTCCGCTTCTCCGGACGGTTCAGCGTGATGGTCGCGATGCCGGAATCGTAAACGATTTGAATTGTTTTGTAATTCATTGTGGAAGCCTTACTCGTCGACGATAGAATTCGAGTAACGCGCCCCCATTTCTGCAACGGCGCGCAACAACGTATCCAGCGATTTCAACGGCGGGAGCTGCGCGCCATGCTGAGTCAGAACGTCAATCACTGTTTCGGTCGGGATGTTGCCGACCAACGCATCCTGTGCGAACGGACAACCACCCAGCCCGCCAAGTGCGGAATCAAACCGCCGGCAACCTGCGTCGTAGGCCGCGAGGATCTTTGACTTCGCATTCTCGGGACGACTGTGTAAATGCACGCCAATTTCCAGATAATCGTACTTCGCCATCACCGCGCCTACGAGTTCGCTAACCTGCTCAGGAGTAGCCATGCCGACGGTATCGGCAAGAGAAATCATCCGCAGATTATCAACTTCCATCAGAGAGATTGCTTCAATCACCTCGTCCACATTCCACAAATCGCCGTACGGATTGCCAAATGCCATCGAAATGTAGACCACCACATCAAGAGCAGCATCGTCAGCCTTCTTCTGGATTTTTTCCAGTTCCTCGAGCGCCTGCTCGGCTGACTGATTCTGATTCTTGCGCAAAAACGTTTCAGAAATCGAATACGGAAATCCCAGGGTCTTTACAGCATGCGTCTCAATAGCCCGTTGCGCGCCCCTCTCATTGACCACGATGCCGATTATTTCGACGTCGTCCGGTGGGTCGAGTTCCTTCAATACTTCTTCCGAATCCGCCATCTGGGGCACAGCTTTCGGCGAAACAAACGACACTGCATCAATATGCTTGAAACCCGCGCTGATCAGTGCCTGCAAGTAAGCCTGCTTGATATCGGACGGAATCTGTCCCTTCAGCCCTTGCCAGGCATCGCGCGGACATTCAATCAGCTTCACGGACTCGGACATATCAAAATCTGCCACGGATCACACGGATTCTCACGGATAAAATCTTTAGCGAAGAACAGAGCGCCATCAATTGATCTTAGTCCGTATTGATCCGCGTAAATCCGTGGGCAATTTATGTTTGCAGTACTCCCACTCCAAACTCCGCCACATCCGGATTCAGCGCCGCCGCTTCGAGAGCCTGCGAGATGGCGTCCCGCGTCTCGATCGGGTCAATAATTTTATCGATCCACAATCTGGCTGCGCCATAGCGCGGGCCCGTCTGCTCGTCGTAGGTGCGCTTCACCGATTCGTACAGATCTTTTTTCTCTTCCGGGCTCAGCTTTTTTCCGCCGCGCTCCAGTTGCTTCACTTTGATTTCCACCAAAGTCCCTGCCGCCGAATCCCCGCTCATCACCGCGTAACGCGCTGTCGGCCATGCGAACACGAATCGCGGATCAAATGCCTTGCCGCACATCGCATAATGCCCTGCTCCGAACGAGCCTCCTACGATCACAGTGATTTTCGGCACTACGGAATTCGAAACCGCATTCACCATCTTCGCGCCGGCCTTGATAATGCCGCTCCACTCTGCGTCGCGGCCCACCATGAAGCCGTTCACATCGTGGAAGAAAATCAGCGGGATCAGATTCTGATTGCAGTCCATGATGAAACGCGCAGCTTTTTCGGCGGACTCGGTGTAAATCACGCCGCCAAACTCGATCCGCTTGTGGCCCTCCGGGTCGGTTTGATGAGCGTGCAGTTTCTGGTTCGCGACAATCCCCACTGCAAACCCGCCGATGCGTCCATAGCCGCAGATCAGCGTCTTTCCATATTCCGGCTTATATTCGTCAAAGCGGCTGCCGTCGAGCACGCGCGCCAGAATTTCTTTCATGTCGTAGGGGCGCGCCGGAGAGGAATCGTAAATGCCGTAGATTTCTTCCGCAGCCAGCGTGGGCTCAACCGGCTTCTTGCGGTCCCACGGAGATTGGCGGCGGTATCCCCACTTTTCCACGATCGAGCGAATGCGCGCCAGGCAAGCTTCGTCGTCCGGTTCGCGGAAATCGACGGTACCGCTGATGGCCGAGTGCATCGCGGCCCCACCCAACTCTTCCGCCGACACCTTCTGTCCAATCGCGGCCTGTACGAGCGCGGGTCCAGCCAGGAACAGACCGCTGCCGTCAGTCATCAAGACGTGGTCGCACATGACCGGTAAATACCCGCCACCGGCCACGCACATCCCCATAATGGCCGCGGTCTGCGGAATTCCAAGCGCTGACATGACTGCGTTATTCCGAAACACCCGGCCAAAGTCATCCGTATCGGGAAAGACATCCTCCTGTAAGGGCAGAAACACTCCCGCGGAATCCACCAAATAAATTGTAGGGATGTGATTCTCGATTGCGATGTTTTGCGCGCGAATTACTTTCTTGGCGGTCATCGGGAAAAACGCGCCAGCCTTCACGGTGGCATCATTCGCGATAATCATGACCATGCGCGTGTGAATACGCGCCAAGCCCGTAATTACGCCTGCGGAGGGCGCTCCGCCCCATTCCTCATACATTCCGTGAGCCGCATAAATCCCGAGCTCAAAGAATGTTTTCGGATCGACCAGCAGATGGATCCGTTCGCGGGCCGTGAGCCGCCCCTTCGCATGCTGGTTCTCAATCGCCTTGATCCCGCCGCCCTCGCAAATCTTCTCGCCTTCGTTGCGTACCTGGGACATCAGGTCCGCCAAAAAACGCATATTGGCCTCAAATCCTGCCGAGGTCGGATCGACTTTCGTCGTCAGGACATTACCTGCGTTAGACGAGTTTTCTGGAAGAGCTTCGCTGCGTTCAGCCATGAAGGATTCGGACTGTTTACGGTATACCACTCGCGCGGCAACGCGCAACGGACGGCTGACATGCCGCTGGAAGCTAACATTGATATCCTCAGACCGGCGGGCGAAGCTGTCGCTTGCCCAAGCCGATCGTTCAGTTTCTGACGCTTCCAATCCGCTGCAGAGCCTCGGCGACCGGATCATCCGCGACCGCTTCAACCAGCCCGATCGCCAAAGCTCGATGCGCGTTCACTTTTTCCGCTTCAACGAACATCTGCAGAGCTGCTGCTTTGCCAACCAGTCGCGGCAGCCGCTGTGTTCCTCCCCACCCCGTGATCAAGCCCAAACTTGCGCCCCGGTGTCCAAATACGGCATTTGGTGCTGCAATTCGCCGGTGGCACGCCAACGCCAGATCCAGCCCTCCGCCCATGCAGTATCCAGAAACCGCGGCATACACCGGAGCCGGAAATTCTTCGACAGTCTTCATCAACCGCTGGCCCATGCGCGCAAATTCGTAAGCCTCAGATCTGTCCAACGCGGCAATTTCAGCTAGGTCCGCCCCAGCAGAGAAGAACTGTTCATTGCCGGTGATCACAAGTGGATGCTGTTCCGTTCCGATCCTCCCTAACACGTCGTCAAGGGCCGCCACCGAGTCCCGCGTAAGGAGATTGGTCCCAGCTTCCGACTGCAGATAGAGCACTCTCGCGTGCCTGTATTCCTTGAGATAAAAGAAGGGTGGCATCGAACCGAAGAATCCAATTGCAAAAGTATTTTCCGAGCGGGGGAGTAAAAACTAAAGGCGCTTCTCGAGCCACTCCGCAAGTCGGCAGCCGTCCTCTTCCAACAGAAAAGTGCCCAGGCCATAACATTCGCCAAAGAGTCGGTGCGAATCACGGTCTCGCGCAGCTCTCGAAATCCATTGTTTTCCCACCTGATATTGCGATGCGGTAAACCATTTCTGCGGCAGTACTTCAACCAGTCCTGCCTGCAAGTAGAAAACAAAAAGGGCGAACGCGGGGTCGTCATTCGACATAGCTTTGTAGCTCGTGGGGACGATCAATTCATCGACCGTCGCGAGTTCCGCAGGCACATCTATCTTGTGCATGCCGGGAGTCAATGTCAGCGAGACTTCGAAATCGGCGATCGGTGGCGTCGTCGAGTAAATCCGATCCGAAGATTGCTTAAACCATCCTGCAACCTCGGCAAGATCAAACGGCTTTAACTCATCTGGGTTAAAAGCCGCCAAACGGATCGTGCGGCCTTCCGGACACCAAATCCCAAGACAACTATCCGTCACCAAAAATGGCCGGCAGTAGGTGTTCAATGCCAGCCGCGGTTTATCCGGTTCTTGGTCCGACCCTAGCGTGACCACATAGCCCAACGGGCCTTGCTCGCCGTGATGTTCCCAGATAAAGCGCTGTCCGGTCGCTGAACGGAACTCCGGGAATGTCTTCCAGTACCATGGCGTGGGACCAACAGTACGCTCGAGTTGTTGCCGAATGCTGCTCAGGTTTGGGACTGGCATGGAAAGAGATTTTTCTCAGGACGGAGAGACCTACGAATACGAAGGACGAATCATCGCGCTGCAACTTGTCACTGATAAAAACAGTCGCGACGTCTACTTTGTCGCGCAAGCACCGTGCGATCTCAGAGTGGTACCTGAGCACCTTTCACATTGGCGCGGATGAATTTTACGATGTCATCCATCGCGGTCCCCGGCTGAAAAATTGCCGCGACTCCCTGTTTTTTCAACGCATCGATATCCTGGTCGGGGATAATTCCGCCCAGGAGCACCACAACGTCATCCATCTTATTCTGCTTCATCAAGTCCATCACCCGCGGCACAATGGCGTTGTGAGCGCCTGACAGAATCGACAATCCAATCACCTGTACATCTTCCTGCAAGGCCGCGCTCACAATCATCTCGGGAGTCTGCCGCAACCCCGTATAGATGACCTCCATGCCGGCATCGCGCAGCGCGCGCGCAATTACCTTGGCGCCGCGATCGTGTCCGTCAAGCCCAGGCTTAGCCACCAACACTCGAATCTTAGGACTAGCCATTGCCATTCATTTAACCACAGCGGCCACAACGACGCACAGAGGCGGACGTTCCGAGGCCTCTTCGGTTACAGGGTCTTCGTATCCAGGCTCTTCCACAAATACCAGCAGGCCACACTACGATACGGCTCCCAGCACTTTGCGATCTTCTCCATCTGCGCGGGACTAGGCAACTTAATTTTTCGCTTGCGTGCTTTCTTCGTTACCGCGGACTTTTTCCCTGCCTTCGCCCGCTGCAAATCCAGATAGTGTTTGTACATAGCCATTCGCACACCAAAATCTCCCGTCGGCAATATGTTTTCGCGCTTTAACGAGAACATCAGAAACATCTGTGCCGTCCAGACACCGATACCTTTCACTCTAGTCAGGTGCTCGATGACCTCAGCATCCGGCAACGCAGTCGAGTAAAATCCAGGCTACCGTCTGCCGTCTTGGTCGCCAGATCCCTCAGATAAGCTGATTTCTGCTTAGACAATCCCGCCCCTCGCATCTGTTGATCGCTCAGTTCCAGGATCCCCTGCGGTGTTAGGGGTTCACCCGCCAGCGCTGCAAAACGTTTGAAGATCGTTTCCGCTGCCTTGCCATTCAGTTGTTGGTAGACGATGGCCTCAGCCAGGCTTTGGAACTCAGGCGGGCCAAACTGCATCCGGCATGGTCCGATGCGCTGGATGATCGCTCGCATGACGGGATCGGATTTTTTTAAGTGGATGACTGCCCTTCGCATGAATTTATCTTTATCATAAAAATGACGAATGGGCGAATGAAAACCGAAACTATAACGGCCTTTGGTTTACTGTTGGGCGTTGCCGGTATTCGTACACTGCATATTGATGGCTTCCGCCAATCTTGTTAAATGCATCGCTCTCAGTCACGACATGGTCCAGCAGTGGATTGTGGTAGAGCACATAGAAGGTCCTAGGATGCGCCTGCAAACTCGCATCCAACCTAGCGATCACTTTTCGCAATTCCGATTCCGGAAATGGATTGAAGAGATAGAGCACAGTTGGATCCATAGGAAAAGAGAAGTCGGTCGCATTGGCGCAGATTGATTCCAGTGAAAAGCATTTCTGGGATTCACTTCGATACCGGCCGAGGTTTTCCTGCGCGACTTGATTTAGCTCGGGAAGAAGTTCGACGCCCAGGATTCGACGAAAGGGATAGTCTGACGCCATCAGCAGAGCGCGTCCCTTGCCAGAGCCGAGATCGATAAAGACAAAATCACGAAAATCCGCATGAGTTTGCTCGAGGAGAGCATCAAGCATTTCGTGAAACAGAATGGCTTCCGTAGGTTGATACGGTGAGTGGAAAACTCCGAGCAACCGTTCGCGCCAGGACACGCCAGCACTGGTTGTGTTGACGCGATGCTCCCAGTCATAGTCGGCATCACCGTAGCGTTGACGACGACGTTCTGGAGTGGAGTCGCGAACAAATCCCCACAATTCAGCGAGCAACTGACGGGTTGCCACGAGGCAGCCTTCGCGCGCAGAAATATTATTCCACCAGCGCCACGCCGACCGCCGAACGCTGATTGGTGACGACGCTTGGGAAGGGATACGAGCCATTCCCAGCCATCATATGGGAACGCGAGGTAACGACAACGGACTAGAAGTGTTCGTGGAACTTCGGTTGAGGCTGGTATCCAGGAGGCAAGCCGTTGGTAGCGAATGGAAAATCATCCGGCACGCGAACTTCGATTCGGCCTTCGGGCGTCAGTTTGTAAGGATGGCCATCGGGATCAGTGGGAATTCCATGCAATCCCTCGGCGGCGGCAAGTTCTGCCATACTTGCCGGCAGATGCCCCGTGCGTTCCCTGTAACGGGTTACAGCTTCCTGCAGATGCTCGACGTCTTCATCGACTCGTAGCGCACGAAGATGTTCTACTGCATTCTCGCGAATCTGGTGATCCTGGCTGGTCTGATAAGTTGCCGACCACATCATTCGGGCGGTTTGATATTCGCCCGCATGTTGCGCCATTTGCGCCGCTAAAACTTTTAAGAACGGATGCGCGTTCGGGACGTGCGAGCCTCGCTCGAAAGCATCGGCGGCTTTCTTGTAATCCTTGAGCTCCATGTAGTAGACGAAACCCAAATCGTAATAGAGCTTCCAGTTGCCGGCATTGTTCTGAATTCCGTACTCCATCAATTCAATCGCGCGTTCAGGCTGACCTGCTCCGTGCGGGGGTTTGGAGGCAAGGAAGGAGCTTCCGAACTCATAAGCGACCACCAGTTTGGGATCGAGATGAGTTGTGATTTCCAGCAGCGGCGCCAGCAGGTTGTAGCTGGCGGCGTAAGTTTGATGCCGGCTGCCGAAGTATTGGACGGCACGAGTCCAATAAATGCAGGCTACGAGGCCGTCGTAACCCAGACTTGCACGCTTGATCACCTTGGGCGAATTGAGGAAAAGAACCTCGTCGAGAGTGGCTTGCGGACGGACTTTGTCGGCATGGTGCAGTACAACGGAGGCCGCGGCCAGCGAGAGGATCAAACATGTCCCGGCCACAATCGAAATCGTGCGTCGTTGTTTCATTTCAGGTCGCGGCGCTCGAAGATCAGCACGGCTCCGCTCAGAGCCATCGTGGCGTAGAACAATGCATAAAGAGTGTTCTGGACAACCAGTTGGCTGGCGACGGGTTGTTCATGCGCGATCGAGCTGATTACATTGAATGCGGAAAAATTTGGCACCAGGTAAGCCGCGCCTGTAGCGAGCCAGCGCGATATTCCGTGAGCCATCCCCGCAAAATTTCGCAAGTCCTCGGCGAAGCTTCCAATCACGAAAAGCGAGAAGGCGAAGACAGCGGAAAGCAGCGGTGAAGAAAATGACGAGAACAAAAGCGAGAGCGAGCAGATGATCAGAAATTCCAGAATAATGAAGTACAAGGCCACCAGGATGAGGGCATCGGCCCTCACGAATTTGTGCGACACATAGAACAATGCGCCAAAAACCCCAACCGCCATGAAGAATGTATTTACAACCAGCGTCCCCGCCAGCCCGAAAAATTTACCGACAATGAATTCCCACCTGCGCACCGGTCGTGAAAGCACTGTGTAAAGAGTTCGTTTCTCGATCTCTTTCGAGACCAGGCCGATGCCGATAAAAATCGCAATGACGACGCCGAAAAGAGAAACCGCGGTGAGCCCTAAGTTGATGACAACCAGCTTTTCAATCTCTATGGAAATCTGTCCGACCAGGATGGCTGCACCAGAGAGCAGCAAGGCGAAAGCAATCAGGTTGTAGAGCACTCGATCGCGTACCGCTTCGCGAAAAGTGTTAGAGGCAATGTATGCGATCCGCCCTTTCATGCAGTTCTCCCGGCGGTGGTTTCAGAGCGCCGCAGCTTCTCCACAAAATAAGTCTCCAGCGAAGTGCGGACGGGTATTACCGCAATCAGACGTTGCCGCTCGCGACGCAGAATATCGATGACCGCATCCTGCTGGTTCTCATCAATGATGGCGCGGACCCGGTCTCCGCTCACATGGATTTCGGCGCCGAGTGCTTTGATCGAGGCGGGAACCAGCGAGCCTTGCCAAACCATTTCAACTTTTCCTTGAACACTTGAAGTGAGATCCTCGATTGCGCCTATGCCACGAAGTTCTCCCTTATGAACGATGGCCACGCGATCGCAAAGCGCTTCGGCGTCTGACAATATGTGAGTCGAGAAGAACACGGTCTTACCCTTGTGTTTGAGTTCTTCCATTAAATCGCGTACTTCCCGGCGGCCCATCGGGTCCAGCCCAGACATGGGTTCGTCGAAGAATACGAGTTTGGGATTGTGCAGGATGGCTTGCCCGATTCCTACACGCTGCAACATACCTTTGGAAAATTTGCGCAATTGCACCCCTCGCACGTCACGCAATCCAACCTGGTGGAGGACCTCGTCCACACGCACTTTGCGCTGCTTAGCCGGAACGCCGGAAAGCTGCCCATAGTATTCCAGCAATTCGTGCGCGGTGAGGTGGTCGTAAAAATACGGCTGCTCGGGAAGGAAACCAATCTGTGCCTTCACCACCGGATCGGTCCACTCGTGGTCCAGAATCCGGGCCGACCCCGCAGTCGGAAATACCAGTCCCATCAATAGCTTTAAAGTGGTAGTCTTGCCGGCGCCATTGGGGCCGAGAAATCCGAAAATCTCTCCATCCTCCACCGTAAGATGCAGGGGATGTAATGCGCGCTTCGTATGCTTGCGCCAAAACCCCACACTGTAGGTTTTTTCTAACCCTAAGATTTCAATCGCAGGCATATGGATACGGTGTAACCGCGAGGGAATATTCTTACTTTTCCAAGGAAAATTATAAGCAAATCCGGCAAAGAGGAAAATAGCGGCACAATCTTTAAGCGTTACGAAAGTAAAAACCGCTAAGGCCAGTGGGCTGGACCCTGAGAGGCGGATGTATCTATAACAGGAGATCAGTTCATTGGGGTCAATATGCCGCAGCTATTGTGGCTGGGAACGAGCGTAATGGTTCCGGCGGGCTGAAGGCGCAAAACCGCGTCTTCTACCGAACAATAGGAGCGTGTTCCGTGAACACTGCTTAGTGGCGTGCCGGTCGAGTAGAACTGGTCATTGAAGAGGCTTCCCGCGCTCGCTGACCCAGTGGCATCAAAGCTATAACCGCTTTTTCCGTTTCCACCGCCATTGGTTGCCAGACTATTATCGACAAGACAAGCTGTGGCGATTCCCGGAGTGCATGGAGACGCGCCGCCCAAGGGGGCCAGTGCCAAGGGATAGCCGATCGTGGGGTAGGCGCTGAAATAGGCGATTTCCGCCGTGCTGATGCTCCGAACAGAGGCGGCGGCGGAGGAATCGTTGGCCGCCATGCGGGCGCGCATCAGGTTTGGGATTGCGAT
Source organism: Candidatus Sulfotelmatobacter sp. (assembly GCA_025462865.1). Classification (GTDB taxonomy): domain Bacteria; phylum Acidobacteriota; class Terriglobia; order Terriglobales; family Acidobacteriaceae; genus Sulfotelmatobacter. The sequence continues at coordinate 147,508 of JAOAPI010000058.1, forward strand.
CGCCGCAATAATCAAGATAATAGCGACCACAATCAACAACTCCACCAACGAGAACCCCTTTTCATTCCGCATTAACTGTTCTCCCATTCCCAGGTTTTCCTCGGACCAGGTCGATGTTCCCGAGAAATTCCCCACTTTACGTCGCATGTGGAGGACCAACGCGGGGAGAACTCATGTCTAAGAATAGAGTTAGACTAAACCTATCATTTTCAGCGAGATACGTCCTGCGCGGTGAGGGCAATTCGTAGTTGAGGGTCCGCTATGTCAAACCCTCTGACAAATTGTGTCAATGTGGGACGAATCCGAAGCCCAAAGAGAGGTTTCGGTCACTTCGAGGACGCCGCTGCCATGCGCGAAACTACTATCGACTCTTTGCCGGTAGCGACCCCGGTTGATTTCTGCCCGCACAGCTTGCTCTCCATCCAAAATGTCATGGAGGCAGTGCCCAGAATGAGAGTCCACGGAAGTGCCGGAGATTTAAGAACCCATGGGAGACCAAATCGTATCAGTGCGAGCCAAGCTGCGGTGCATCCGACGCCTGAAATCATGGCGGGGATGCGCCACTTGTTGGGGGTTGAATAGAATGCCGCCGCCTGCACGGCCAGCGCAAAGGGCAAGCTGACAATCAGGTCGACTAAATAGTGCTGTCCTCCGCCCATCGTGGCCACCACGGTCAGCGCAACGTAAAGTAGCAACCCGGCACGCAGAGCCCGCGGGAGACCTCTACTGTTCCACCAGAGCAAGATCACCCATGCCATATGCAGTGAGGGCATCGCGTTGCGCGGAATGCTCGGCGCAATCGACATTTTCTGCAGCGAAAGTGTGGACAAATCCTGGTACGCGACGCTGTTCGACGGAAAGCTTTGACCAAAAGCGTAGATCGGCCCCGTACCCGGCACCACGTTGTACAAGATCCACCCACTACAGCCAGCAACTAGGAGGACGATTAGCATGTGCCCGGAGATCCTTCTTGCCCCAAGGGGAACCCTCCAGGCGCACACCAACGCCATTGCGAATGGCAGCGACAGGTACGTCAGCATCGCACTTCGACTCAGGGCGAGGCTGCTGTACATGATTCTTCCCATCCAAAAGCTGGGCTGGAATCCGAGGCTTCCATCGAAGACATAGAGCCAGGCGTCGTCGGTTTGTGGACTGAGTCCGGTAGCCAAGCTCAACACTCGGGCGGAAACAAAAATGAACAAAATCAAAATCAGACAGGGTAACAGCACTGCCACGGCATTCTCCCGGTCCGCCTGTTCTGACCACAAAGCGCGGAGCCCGAGCAACAACAAAGCTCCGAAGCCCAGGACCGCAAACGCGCTGGCAATGCGAAGCACCCAAAACGGTACCTGTGGCAAATGAATGATCTTGACGAAGAGTGCCGAGGTCAACAGCCAGCTGTAAATCTCCCAACGGGAAGGGGAGCAGCGTAAAAAAAACACAAAGCCGCCGGCAATCGCGAAAGGCAAATACGGCTCATCAAAGTTGGTGAGGAACGCTCCAGCGATGACGAGGGCGATCCACGCAGCCGAGAAAGCCGATGGGACAAAAACCGAATTCGGTCGCGAAAGGGTAAGTTTTTCCCAAGCCATACTGGTCGCTTCTTGGAAAATGCGCTATCAGTCCTTAAAGATGAATGCGTAGTCATTGTACTTTGCGGCGCGCGAGGACTGCCGATTACGGAAGTTTGGAATCCATGACAAAAGCAGAGCAGGTGAGAAGTGTCTCTTTAGATGTTGGCCGAGCGCAAAAGCAAGAGAGCAGCGAAGTTGTCTTCGCTGCTCTCAGTTTTTGGACCGTTCCCAATTTCATCGAACTAACTAGGTTAGTTCGCGAGCGGGTTCAGTTTCTGGCAAGCGGCATAGCTGCCGACGATCGTGATGGTGCCGGCTGGTTGCGTACGGACAACGCCATCGTCCACTGCACAATAGGCCTTGCTACCGGTCGTCGAAGCCAGAGGTGTGGCAGTGGTCAAGAACTGGTTGGGAACCGCAGCGCCCGCACCGGTGCTCTCAACCGAGTCAAAGGTATAGCCACTCTTACCAGAGGCCGCCGGGGTACCGTTGTTGGCCAAATTGCTATCGATGAGGCAGGCAGACGTAGAACTGGGGGCGCAAGCCGCGCCAATCGCGCCGCCTAAAGCTAACAAGCCAGTGTAGCCAATCGTGGGGAATGCCGCGAAATAGCCCACTTCGGCGGTTACGATGGAGCGCTCGGAAGCGGCCGCGGACGAATCGTTGGCTGCCATCTTGGCGCGCATCAGGTTCGGAATTGCAATCGCTGCGATGATCAGAATAATAGCCACCACGATCAGCAGCTCAATGAGTGAGAAACCCTTCTGTTTCCGCATCTTCTTTTTCCCCTTGTTAATAGGCTGTCTTTAGAATTCGGACGCTGTGCGTCTACTGCGAAAAGCCGATTCTGATTTTGCACTTGTCGGGCCAAATCTGATAGTTACCGTGGTGTCAGCACTAACTTGGGAATTCCTTATTTTTCAATGGGCTCACAAGATTTACCTTCATGTGAGGGTTACGCGGATTGCAACTATGCCAAAATCCGTCGCGAAATCCTGACATTTCCTGTCAGTGTAACGGGAGCTCTTTGTTTGATGGATGGGTTTGACGGATCGATGTTTGAACGAATCGAGCGCCTCAAGCCCTCGCTTTCGGTTGTGTCCGGTGCCAGCTTGGACGCCGAGGAATGAGCTCTTAATCTTGGTGCAAATTGCTAGAGTGCCAAGAACTACGCACGAAAAGGAAATAGTACAAAACACGAGAGCAGCGAGGTTGGCCTCGCTGCTCTCGGTTTTGGACCGTTCCAACTTCAACGAACTGACTATGTTAGTTCGCGAGCGGGTTCAGTTTCTGGCAAGCGGCATAGCTGCCGACGATAGTGATGGTGCCGGCTGGTTGTGTACGGACAACGCCATCGTCCACCGCACAATAGGCCTTGCTACCAGTCGTCGCGGCCAGAGGTGTCGCAGTGGTCAAGAACTGGTTGGGAACCGCAGCGCCCGCACCGGTGCTTTCAACCGAGGCAAAGCTGTAACCGCTCTTACCAGAGGCGGCCGGAGTACCGTTGTTGG
>JAOAPI010000059.1 GCA_025462865.1 Candidatus Sulfotelmatobacter sp.
CCAACAACGGTACTCCGGCCGCCTCTGGTAAGAGCGGTTACAGCTTTGCCTCGGTTGAAAGCACCGGTGCGGGCGCTGCGGTTCCCAACCAGTTCTTGACCACTGCGACACCTCTGGCCGCGACGACCGGTAGCAAGGCCTATTGTGCGGTGGACGATGGCGTTGTCCGTACACAACCAGCCGGCACCATCACTGTCGTCGGCAGCTACGCAACTTGCCAAACCCTGAACCCGCTGGCGAACTAATGTATGCCCGGCGTATAGAAGAGCACTGCGGTATCAACACCGAGAGCAGCGAAGGTAACTTCGCTGCTCTCTTGGTTTTTCGCCACGGTTCCTTCCAGCTTAAGTTTTGCTATCTGCGGGCCCGATGAAGGTTTTTCGTGGAGATTGTGTGAACCCGGGACAGCCTCGGACCTTGCCCCCTCGGATTGTTGGAATTTCGTAACATAATCGAAGGAAGTCCGACGGCTTATCGAAATGGTCGGGAGTTTGGTGCCACGGTTGCGGGCGGTCCTTGCCGTAGATATCCAGCGGTTGCTTCGGGTCGTCGTCGAAAAGATGCGGTTCTCCATTCTGGTCAATTCTCACTTACGTTCGTAACTTGTCTGGCAAGGATCTCTTTGCCAACATGAAGCGAACCTTAACCATTTCACTCAGGGGCGTTAGAGCCTCGCCCTTTGAGCAATGCATCGCTGTCATTCGTCCGACTCTCCCCAACAGTCAGGCGTGGCTAATGTACTCGCAGTTACAAGTGTGCCCGGAGGCGGCATGTCAGAGAACACGCAGGATCGGCGATTGTTGAACAGCTTGCCACAGCTGCCGAGCCTCTATGCCACTTATGGGGTCGAGGTCAATGCCCTGACTGTCGAGGAGATTTTTGCGCTCTATGAACGGACAGGTTTTCTCTATCCCGACAAGGCCTCCCGCCTGCGTCCGCATCTCGAACTCGTACGGGACAACTGGCGCCGGATGCTGCGAGCCGGGGAATCTCTGCTCTACGTCCTTACCGCTGGAGACGAAAAACGAGGCTTGGCCTCGCTGGCCGTCTGGCGAACGGCGCCCCACGGCTGGATGCCACAACATCTGGTTAGCGATAACAATCCTTTTGCATCCCGCGCGGTCATGTTAGCCGCAGCAGCGGGAAAAATTCTAAGTGGAGTTGACGACGCCCAGAACTGGTTTCGGCCTGAGAACCGCTTTCCAGCGCGTGTGTTCGGCTCCATGGTACAGACCATTGGGGAATCTCTCTGCTCGGTCCAGCGCCATAGTTATTTCGCATTACCGAAACGCCTGTCAGTGCCATCGAGCGACAAGATTCGCGCAGTACCGTACGACCCCTCTCAAAAACAGTCTCTCTCTGCGATCGCGTCCGCGACGCGAGGTGGTGTCTACATTACCGGGGAGGACTTGTTAGGAGACGTTGAGCTTCGAACTGTGGATGAAATGTACCGTGCCGTTGGCCTGCGACGCACTCGCTCTGTGTGGCTGGCATACAAGGGATCAAGGAGAGAACCGGTGGGGGCGGCGATCGCCTATCGCGGTCCTTTAGGAGTCAATTTTAGTTACCTTGAGAACCGTTGTGATTTGCTCCTCCATCCGACGCTTCCCGAGGCGGAAGTTCCGGACACCATAGCTTCGCTTCTGAACGCGTCGTCTGCTGCGTATCACGACTTTGAGCTCGATGACATTCCCCTGATCGCCGACGAGATGGCCACTAGGGTCCTGCTCGGGTTTGGTGCGGCATTCCTGCGCCACTATTGTCAGGGAATCTGGCTTAAGGCCGGACATCAGGGCTTCTATCAGCACGTGGATGGTTTCTATTCGAAACTCCTAGCTCGCGCGGAAAAACAGGAAATGCAACTCAGTCGTGCAGCTGCCGCTTCGGAGTCGATATGAATTCAGTTTCCCCCACCGCCTACATCATGGAAGACCCGCGCGAGGCCCTGCGGCTCGAGATGAAGGTCGATCCAGCGGCTTGGGTTCGCAAATACTTAGCACATCGTCTGCCATCGGGAGCGGAAATTCTTTCTGTGGGGTGTGGGCCGGGAGTGATTTTGCGGGAAATCTGCCTGATGAATCCTTCGATTAAAGGAACCGGAATCGACATCAGCGCAGAGCGCGTACAGGAAGCGATTCGGGCAAATCCTGCGAATTCACGTGTGAAGGTGGTTCGCGGGGACGCACACGCGATGCAATTCCCATCAGACAGTTTTGATCTGGTTTACTCCCGTATGTTATTCGAATACCTCCACGACAAAGAACAGGCCGCCGCCGAAATGGTCCGAGTTTGCCGGCCCGGCGGGTCCGTCCTCCTTCAGGACCTCGACGGACAGCTGCTGTGGAACTATCCCGAAGACCCCGTCGTGCAATGCGCGGTCGAAAAAGTAGTGGCGGGTTTAGCGAGCACAGGTTTCGATCCTTTTGTTGGTCGCAAGCTCTTCTCGCTTGCACATAAGGCAGGCCTCAAAAACATTGAAGTCCAGGTCGAGTGTTATCACTTAATCGTCGGAGAGATCGATCGCACAATTCTGAGGCAATGGGAATTGAAGCTCGAGATTGCAGTACCCCGAATCGCTCGGATCCTAGGGGACGAGCGTGCGGCCAGGGAGCAGGCACAGAGATTCCTTGAATATCTGCGCCGGCCTGACACGCTTACTTACTCCAACGTGTTCACTGTAACGGGAGTTAAGCCCCTGTGAACAGTCGGTTGATTAGCGTGAGCCAGATGCAACTTCAGTTTGGAAGCGGATTGAACAGAAAGAGAAAGGGCCTACGGGGTCGAGAACAACAGATTGGCTTCGTCCCCGTTCGAGAAGGAAAATAGAGATGCTAACCATACACCAGCCAAAAGCTGGCTCGGCAAGTCAAACCATCCGAGCCCTGTTGCTCATAGCGCAAGTACTTTTCTTTGCGGCCGGCGCATCGGCGCAGAATCTGCCCGATGTCACCGCCATGAGCGTAGAAGACTTGATGAACGTGCAAGTCACGTCGGTCTCAAAGAGAAGCCAGAAGCTGGCGGATGCGGCTGCGGCCATTTTTGTGATAACGCAAGAGGACATCCGGCGGTCGGGCGCCACCAGTATTCCGGAAGCTTTGCGAATGGTTCCTGGTCTGCAGGTGGCTCGCATTGACGAGAACAAGTGGGCCATCACCTCGCGCGGATTCAATGGTCGCTTCGCCAACAAGCTACTAGTTCTCATTGATGGCCGGAGTGTCTACACACCTCTGTTTTCTGGGGTGTACTGGAATATTCAGGATGTGATGCTCGAGGACGTAGACCGCATTGAAGTGATCCGCGGTCCGGGGGCGACTCTGTGGGGAGCCAACGCGGTCAATGGCGTCATTAACATTATCACCAAGCCGGCACAATCCACTCAATCTGCACTAGCCGCGGCTGGCGGAGGAACAGAAACGTTGGGCTCCGGCAGTGTTCGCTACGGTGGCAGGGTAAACAAGAGCACCTACTACAGAGCCTATGCCAAGTACTTCAATGTGGCGGAATCGATAGATCCTTCCACAGGGAGAAGTGCTTACGACAACTGGGATGCAGTGCGCGGCGGGTTTCGAACGGACTGGACGCCGGCAGGGGCCGATTCGCTCACTCTGCAAGGCGATATTCACCGCAGTGGCTACGGTGAGACTCTGAATGTACCCTCGTTAGACGCTCCCTATGCGAGCACCTTTCCCAATAAAGGGAGCCTTAGCGGAGGGAACCTTCTGGGCCGTTGGAATCACGCCTTCGCGAATTCCTCGACGTCCCTGCAGATGTACTATGACCAGACGAACATAACCGAGGATTCGCTCTTTACAGACCACGAACACATCTTCGACATCGATTTCCAGCATACCTTCCATGCCAGTGGATCACAGGAAGTGGTATGGGGTCTTGGTTACCGTTCGAGCCATGATGCGAATGACTCTAGCTTTACCGTTTCGCTGCAGCCAAGCCAACTCACGTTAAATCTTTTTAGCGCCTTCGCCCAGGATGAGATAAGTCTTCTTGACAAACGCTTGCGCATCACGGTCGGGTCCAAATTCGAGCATAACGGCTTCACTGGTTTTGAAGTTGAGCCGAACACGAGATTGCTCTGGACCATCACCCGCAACCAATCGGTCTGGACGGCGGTCTCCCGAGCAGTGAGGACCCCTGCCTTAACCGAAGAGGGCCTTCGGTTGAATTCGGCGACTATACCGCCGGGAACTCCTCAGAACCCTACTCCGTTTCCAACTCTATTATCGGTTTTCGGGAGCCGCCAGTTCAAATCAGAAGATCTTCTCGCGTATGAGGCTGGTTATCGCATGCAGGTGACCAGTAATTTCTCGGCTGATATCGCAGTATTTTATAACCATTACACTCACCTTCGAAGTGCAGAGCCAGGTACACCGTTCGTGGAAACAAGCCCGACCCCTGTCCATATCGTCGCTCCTTTTGTTGCGGAGAACAAGATGGGCGGCGGCACTTACGGTACTGAACTTTTCGCAGATTGGAGAGTCCTTCCAAAATGGCGGCTTTTGAGTTCTTACAGCTATCTGCAGATGGATATACGGAAAGATCTAAGCAGTCTGGACCCGAGCGCAGACAATCCCGGACTGGTGAGCCCCCGCCATCAGTTCTATGTTAGGTCCTCGATCGATCTTCCTAAACATTTTGAACATGATCTGGATGTTCGATACACGGACCGGCTCCCAGGCGTCAATATACCCAGTTACTACTCAGTGGACACTCGCTTCGGCTGGAGGCCAAGGGGTGGCCCGGAATTCTCCGTTGGCAGCCAAAATCTGCTGAATCGGCGGCACTTGGAATTCCTGCCAGACTTTATCAACACCTCTCCCACCGAAGTAAAACGCACCTTCTACGGAAGTGTTACTTGGAGATTTGAGTGAGCTACTTGTTACTTGCTCACGCAAAGTGACAATTACTTCCATGCAGATAGGGCGAAAATGAGACCTTTACGACTCTTGATCACGATCGCGATAGTGATATCGCTGAGCTTCGGGTTTGAAGCCCAAGCCCAAGATTCCTCGGTTTCTTCGGAATACTTGATCAAAGCCGGCTTTATCTACAATTTCGCCAATTTGGTGCAGTGGCCGTCGAACACTTTCGCCCAGCCTAATTCTCCAATTGTGATCGGCATTTTAGGGGAGGATCCATTCGGGACTATTCTCGACCGGGTGCTGGAAGGCAAGAAAGTCAACGGCCGGGTATTTCTTGTCAAACGATTGAAATCGGCCCTCGACCTCAAGGAATGTCACATCGTGTTTGTAAGTTCCTCAGAAATGGCTCACCTGGCGGAGGCAATTCATCTTGTCAAAGGCATGCCAATCCTGACAATCGGTGAGATACCCGGTTTTGCCAAGCGTGGGGGGATCATAAATTTAGTTCTTGAGGACAACAAAGTTCACTTCGAGGTCAATGTCGAAGCGGCGAAAGAAGCAGATCTAAACATCAGTTCCCGGCTACTCGCTCTGGCACGAATCGTTCAGGAACCGGCCGCGGATGGAAGGAAGACGGAATGAGTCTTCAAGATCTATCCATTCGGCGAAAACTCATCCTGATAACGATGCTGACGAGCAGCGTCGCCCTTCTGCTCTCCTCGGCTAGCTTCCTTATTTACGATCTAATCTCGTTTCGCCAGTTGCTCACTCAGGATCTGACAACCCAGGCCGAAATTATTGGATATAACAGCGCGGCGGCAATGGCCTTCAAAGATGAACCTGCCGCAACGGCAACGTTATCCGCGCTCAAGGTCAAAGGAGATATCGTAGCGGCGGTCTTATACAGTCCCGACGGCAAGATGTTCGCCCGCTATTTCCGCAACGATGAGACCCTTCCGACCTTCCTTCCTGCCCGTTCACAAGAAAAAGGCTACCGGTTTGAAGGACGGTACCTCGAGGTCTGGCACGACGTTACCCTCAACGGAGAACATCTCGGAACGCTGTTTCTGCAGTCGGACATGCGCCAATGGAGTACACGGGCCAAGCGCTACGCGACTATCTGTTTGGTGTTCGTGTTGATTTCAGGCTTTCTCGCATACTTGGTCTCTTCAAAACTTCAAAAAGTGATTTCCGGACCGATCGTGCATCTGGAGGACACCATGCGGATGGTTTCCGCCAACAAGAACTATGAGGTTCGGGCGGTTAAATCTTACGCGGACGAGATCGGTAGTCTCATCGACGGTTTCAACACCATGTTGTCCGACATCCAACACCGGGATACTGCATTGCGAGGCGCTAACGATGAGCTACAGACAAGAACGCGAGAATTGGAAGAAGAGATTTCCCAGCGCAAGCAGGCACAGGAAGAACTCCTCAAGGCAAAGTATGTAGCCGAAGAAGCAAGCCGCGCTAAAAGCACATTTCTTGCAAACATGAGCCATGAATTGCGCACACCGCTAAACGCAATCATTGGATACAGCGAGATGTTAGAGGAAGAGGCACAGGATTCAGGGACTGATACGAATGTCCAGGATCTTCAGAAAATTAAATCGGCAGGTAAACACTTACTCGCGCTAATCAATGACGTGCTCGACCTTTCTAAGATCGAGGCCGGAAAGATGAGTCTGCACCTGGAGACGTTCGATGTCGCCGGGATGATCGAGGAAATCGTTACTACCCTTCAACCAGCGATAAATAAGAACAGCAATGCTCTTCGGGTGCACCTGGCGGATCAGGTAGGCATGATGAGAGCCGACATCACAAAAGTTCGGCAGATTTTGTTTAACTTGCTTAGTAACGCGTGCAAATTTACGGATCACGGAAATATTTCCGTGGATGTGGATCAGAGCACGGAAGAGGGTCTGGACTGGGTCCGGTTTCGGGTCACCGATACCGGGATTGGAATTAGCACTAAACAACAGAAAAATCTGTTTCAAGAGTTTGCTCAGGCAGATACTTCAATCGCGCGCAAATACGGTGGCACTGGCCTGGGGCTCGCGATCACTCACCGATTTGTTCAATTGATGAAGGGGCGCATTGGGGTCGAGAGCCAGCCTGGTGAAGGCTCAGCGTTTACGGTGCACATTCCTGCTCAAGTCACACTAGAGGCCGTTGGTTCTCTACCGGCGGAAGGGAACAGTGATGCCTCCGATGTCATCGCCGACATGCAGGCCGATCGCGATACGATTCTCGTTATAGACGATGACGCTGCGGTTCGTGAACTTATGTCGCGTTTCCTGATGAAACTGGGCTTCAACGTACTCACTGTCCCCAACGGGGAAGAAGGTTTGCGACTCGCGAAACAAGTTCGCCCTGTACTAATCACGCTGGATGTCGTTATGCCGGACTGTGATGGCTGGTCTATCTTGAGCAAGCTGAAGGCAGACTCGGAACTGTCGAAGGTCCCAGTCATCATGGTAACAATCGTTGACAATGAGGCGAAAGGTTTTGATTTAGGCGCCTCGAACTATCTCATCAAGCCGGTCGACCGTGAACGTCTTGCGGTCCTTATAGAAAAGCACCGGATCAGTCGTCCTAGGGCTATCACTGCAAGCAACACGGCACCAAAGTCCCGCCCACCGCGCGCCCAGAAGCGCGGGGAAGTCGAAGCTGAGGCCTCTGAAAGGTTTAGTCATGCCGAAAATCTTACTAGTCGAAGATAATGAAATGAATCGTGACATGTTGTCCAGAAGGCTCGAACGGAGAGGGCATTCCGTCGTCATGGCTCAAGATGGTGAGCAGGGACTGTCGATGGCGTCTACGGAAATGCCCGACTTAATCCTGATGGACATAAGTCTTCCATTTATGGACGGATGTGAGGTAACCCGCCGACTAAAGGCCGACAAGAGAACCCGTGACATCCCAGTCATCGCACTGACCGCTCATGCACTCGTGACGGATCGCGTAAAGGCAATTAACGCCGGCTGCGATGACTATGACACCAAGCCTGTGGAATTTAGCCGTCTGATCGAAAAGATTCAAAATTGTCTCGTCGAGAAGAAAACACTATGAACTCGCAAGCGAGTCGTTTGCTTATCGTAGATGACAATGAATTGAACCGGGATATGCTCGCGCGCCGGCTGGCACGGAAAGGCTACGAGATCCTGCTGGCGGACAGCGCACGACAATTGCCGGAGCGTGTCAAGGAAGACGCAATCGATCTGGTGCTGTTGGATATAGAAATGCCGGAAATTAGCGGGCTTGAGGCGCTAAAGACACTGCGGGAGACCTATACTCCGATTGAACTGCCAATCATCATGGTGACGGCAAAGAATCAGAGCGAGGATGTGGTTAAGGCACTCGACTTAGGGGCCAACGACTATGTAACGAAGCCGATCGACTTTGCTGTCGCTCTGGCGCGCATAGGAACTCAGTTATCCCACAAACGCGCGCAGGAAGGATTGAGAGAGAGCGAAGAACGCTATGCTTTGGCGGCACGCGGCGCCAATGACGGCCTTTGGGACTGGAATGTGGAGGCCAATGTTGTTTATTTCTCTACCCGCTGGAAGAGCATGCTGGGCTACCAGGAAAACGAAATCGGGGACAAGCCGGACGAGTGGTTAGATCGCATACATGATGCAGACCGGGAGCGAGTGAACGAGGAGATTGCGGCCCATCAAAGGGGATCGGTTCCCCAGTTTGAGAGTGAGCATCGCGTGCTGCACAAAGACGGCACGTTTCGCTGGATGCTGTGCAGAGGGCTTGCCGTTCACAATGGCTCGGGAAAAGCCTCGCGCATGGCGGGATGGCAGACCGATATTACCGAAGGTAAGGTCTCAGATCCGCTGACGGGTTTACCTAATCGCCTCCTATTTACCGACCGAGTGGGTCGCCTGATCAAACATGCGAAACGGCGAAAAGAGTATTTGTTTGCGGTTTTATTCTTAGACCTCGATGGTTTCAAGATGATCAACGACAGTCTGGGCCACCTGGTCGGGGATCAACTGTTGGTTGGCGTGGCCAGTCGATTAGAAAAGTGCTTGCGAGCCACTGACACAGTCGCTCGCCTGGGAGAAGGTTTCGTAGTGGCGCGCATGGGAGGCGACGAATTTACTGTTCTGCTGGAGGATCTCAAGCATCCAGACGATGCCAAGCAGGCGGCGGACCGGCTAATGAAGGCGGTGACGTCACCCTTTATGTTGGGGGGCAGGGAAGTATTCACTTCGCTAAGCATCGGGATTGCTCTGAGCAGTTCCAGCTACGAGCAAGCAGAAGATGTCCTTCGTGATGCGGACACCGCCATGTACCGTGCAAAGTCGATGGGCAAAGCGCGCTACGAAATATTCGATGCCGACATGCGGGCCAGCGTCGTGGCTCGTCTGCAATTGGAGACGGATCTGCGCCGTGCACTTGAACACGGAGAATTTCACAATGTCTACCAGCCGATCGTTTCCCTTGCTGCGGGACAGATTGTTGGCTTTGAGGCTTTGCTACGTTGGCAGCATCCAACGCGGGGACTCCTTGGACCGGAGGAATTCATCGTGGTTGCGGAAGAAACCGGGCTTATTCGCGATTTGGGTTGGTGGAATTTGCGGGAGGCGTGCCAGCAGATGACCGAATGGAGAGCAGATTATGGCGCCTATTCCCAGCTAACCATGAGTGTCAATCTCTCTCCTAAACAGTTTCTGCAAGCGAATCTGGTAGAGGATATTCGAAACTTACAGCGTGAACTGAAGCTGCCGCCGGAAGCCTTGAAGCTGGAACTCACAGAAAGTACTGTCATGGGCGATCCCTCCGCAGCTATTGAGATGCTGCAGCAAATCAAATCGCTCGGCATCAGCTTGGCCATCGATGACTTCGGCACCGGATATTCCTCGCTCAGTTACTTGCACCGTTTTCCGCTTGACACATTAAAGATTGACCGTTCCTTCATCAGCGGCATCGGCAATGGGGAAGACACGGAAATTGCGCGAACAATTTTGCCCATGGCACTGAATCTTCATTTGGACGTGGTTGCGGAGGGCGTAGAAACCATTGAACAACTTGTGTTGCTGAAGAAACTGCACTGCAAATATGGGCAGGGATACTACTTTTCCAAGCCCTTATCAGCCGAGGAGGCTGGATCACTGTTAGCAGAGCAGCCCACGTGGTAACCGAGCGATTTAATTTCGGTAATCTCGCCGAGCACAAGTGCTTAAACAGGTAGCGCATGAAATTAGCCTGGCAGAACATCTTTCATGACCGGTCCCGTTTCCTGGCAACAGTGCTCGGCGTGTCTTTTGCAGTCTTTCTAATTGTGTTCCAAGGGAGTCTCTTAGTCGGATTTCTGCAGGCCGCTTCGAGGTTTATAAATGCAAGCGACTTCGATATTTGGATAACTGCCAGAGGAGTGCAGGCTTTCGAATTCGGAGCAACGTTGGAAGCCCGAGAGCGGGAAATGGCTGCCGGTGTACCAGGTGTGGTGGAAACGGGCCGCGCGTGTATGGCATTTGCCGTCTACCGAAAGCCGAATGGAAAACAACAGGTGGTAGCGCTTGTTGGTGCGGACTCCAATCTAGGAAAGCGCTTTCCGGTTCCCGAGCTAGCTGAAACAACCGAAAGCAGGTCGCCCGATGCGATTCTTTATGACGCAAGTGATCGCAGTCTGATCGAGGTTGCGTCGCTACCGGCAGAAGTCGAGATAAATGGGCACCGCGCCAACATCGAACATGAGATCGAGGGCTTTGGAGGATTTCTTGGTGTCCCTTCTCTTTTCACGTCGTATCGGAATGCGGCCCGCTACCTGGGGGTCGGTCCTGACGATGGCATGTACGTCCTCTTGCGAGTCGGCAAGGAGTACTCAGTTTCGGATGTCCAAAGGAACCTCCGGCAACGTCTGCCGGAGGTCGATGTTCTCACGCGTGAAGAGTTCGCTCACAAGTCTCGCATGTACTGGGTGATCAAGACCGGTGCTGGAAGCGCGATTCTGACCGCGGCGGTTTTGGGATTTCTGATAGGCCTTGTAGTGGTGTCGCAAACCATTTATGCGAACACCATGGAGAACATAGAAGAATATGCGACGTTGAAGGCTCTTGGAGCCTCTCGAGTGTTTGTGGCTCGCATCGTGCTTATCCAGTCTCTAATTTGCGGCGCGGCAGGAAGCATTCTGGGCCTGCTCGCTGTGGTTCCGGCCATGCATTACGCAAGATCTCTGATTCCGTGGATTCATACTCCGTGGTGGCTACCACTGATCATGGTTGTGTTGAGCTTGCTGATGTGCTCATTGGCCTCCATCGCTTCCGTTCGAAGCGCACTTACCGTTGACCCGGGGCGGGTGTTCCGTGCCTGACCGGTTCTTAGCCGTTGAGGAAGCCCGCATCTCGTTCGGTGAGGGGGACGCACGAGTTCGCGCGCTACGGGGCGTTTCAGCGACGTTCGAGCGCGGTACGCTTTCGTTGGTTATGGGGCCCTCTGGGAGTGGAAAGACCACGTTATTGTCTCTCCTCGGCTGCTTGCTATCGCCTGACGAGGGGACAGTATTTGTCGATGGTGTCGCCGTGAATGAACTGAGCGCGAGTGAGAAAACGGTGCTCCGTCGAAAAAAGATAAGCTTCGTTTTTCAAGCTTTTCGACTGTTGCACTCGCTTTCCGCAATCGACAATGTTGCACTTGGTCTTGAAATTCGTGATGGTAGGCGAGCTGACCAAATAGTAATGGCACGAGAGCTACTTCTTCAATTTGGGTTGGGAGATAAGCTAAATCGCGAGCCCAGCGGACTTAGTCCTGGAGAAAAGCAGCGAGTGGCGATTGCACGCGCGCTCGCAGGAAACCCCCCTATTCTTCTCGCAGATGAGCCGACAGCGTCTTTAGATGCCGAAGCGGGGAGGAGTATCTGTCAAATCCTCCGCAGTCAGGTTGATAAGAATGGAAGGACAGTTGTTGTCGTCAGCCACGATCCTCGATGGAAAGAATTTGCCGATCGCACAATCACTCTGAGTGACGGCCAGATTAAGCCACAAGCACAGGGGCAGCACGCTTGAGCGCGCGCAGCAAATTGGGCAGTGGTGTACTGGCAGTTGTCCTCGTCATTGCTAGTGGCGCGTTCATCTGGAGTACACGCGACAGGAAGACGGTTCAGGCTCATCAGAGATCCTCCAACAACGTTGGCGAGGTGGTATTCGCCTCTCCTGGAAGAGTAGAGGGGCTTTCGGACACAACTCAGGTCGGAGCTGCAGCCGACGGTGTTTTGAAGGCAATTTACGTGAAAGAGGATCAGTTTGTAACCAAAGGGACACTCATGGGGGAAATTGCCTGTGATGACCTGGACGCCATGTTACAAACGGCATTGGCGGAAGCTGATGCCACGCGTCAGGCAAGAATCCGTCTGTTGCGAGGCACGCGTGCCGAGGAAAAAAGAGTAGCCGCCAAAAAGACGGCAGCGGTTCACGCAACGTTTGCGGAGGCCAGATCACGGCTCGGTATGCAGCGTGCCCTGTATAAAGGTGGAGAGATTTCCCGTGCCGCTTATGAGCAAGCCGACCGTGACTTCGGTGTCGCGAAAGCTGATTACCAAGCTGCGGTCCGAACAGAGGAATTGCTTGCGGCGCCCCCGTTGCAGGAAGATAAGGAGCGGGCGGATGCAGAAGTGCTCGCCGCGGAGGGCCGCGTGCGAACTGCACAAGAACGGTTCAGGAAGTGCGCTATTCTGGCTCGAATTGATGGAACTGTTCTGAGAGTCTATGCAAGAGCTGGGGAATCCTTCAGTACAGTCACTCCTCGCCCCTTATTCAGTCTGGCAGATACTTCTGCTCGCCGCGTTAAGGCGGAAGTAGACGAAAGAGATCTCGGTAAAGTCACGATTGGCCAGAAAGTGATTATCCAAGCCGATGGGCTTGATGGGAAGAAGCTCACGGGAACTGTAGCGAGCATCTCTGCAGTCATGGGCAGGAAGAGCGTCTACACAGGCGATCCGTCGGACAAGATAGACCGCGACGTACTAGAAGCGGTGATCGACTTGACACACGACGCCCAGTCACTACCCATAGGACTTAGAGTCACCGTGCAGTTCCTATCTAATGGCTTTTCGAAACAGTAAGCACGCTGTGTGATTTAGCAACAGAATCACTGATCGGTTCGCGTCGGCGCATTTGCTCTGGCACTGGGAGCACTGTGCAGTATCGATTGTGATCAGACTGTCGATATCGCGAAACATACAAGCGAGATTGAAAAACTCTCAAATTTAATCGGCGCATATTTTATTTTCCTCCGTCGAAATGGATTCTAGATATTTCCCATGAACGGGGCCGATGCGAGCAGTCCTGATGGAGTGCCTGCAGGAGTCGAAGAACTTGCTGCAGCGATGCGTACGCCGCCGCGGAGAAGAATGATCTTGCGCGATTAGAGGAAGCACGCCGGCTAACAAGCCAGTGGTCGCCATCGTAAATTGCTTAGGGTTGGGTCACGGCGTCGTAGACAAGCATCCGCGCTACAGGTTTGTGATCTTCTTCCTGCTCCGGCGCGTACAACCGATGAGTGCTCGGATCGACCGCGAAGCTATGAATAGCGTGCTGCACGGGAAAGTCCTCAAGCTTCCGATAATGGTTCGGATCGTCTTGATGAAAAACCGAGATGGCGCCGCTGTAGCACGCCGCATAGATCCGATTAAGTCCGGGATCAAAGCGGATTACATCCGGGTCCTCGGCCATCGGCAAAAACGCAATCGGCTGGTTCTTGTCGAGATCAAAGACGGTCATCAGATTGTTGCCTTCGCACGAGAGGAAAGCGCGATGGTGCTCGGGATCGAGTGCCATGCCGTGATTTCCTTTGCAGCGTCCTACTGGATACCGTCCGACCACCTCGTCGGTCGCCGGATCGATGATTGCAAAGATATTTTGATCCTGCAGGTTAACGTAGACTTTGCGCGCGACCGGATCGTACTGCGGCATTCCGGTCTCGCTGTCGAAGTGCAGCGTTTTGACAATCGTATCTTTCGTGACGTCCACGATCGCTTCGGCCTTGCCACGCTCATCCGAGACGTAGAGTTTATGAAACGGGGCGGCGTAGGTGCTGCCATCCGGCTTCTTCTCCGTAGGCAGCTTTTTGACAACCTTCATCAGCTTCAGGTCCACGACGCCAATCGTGTTGTCACCAGCATTCGATGTATAAAACTTCTTTAATTCGGGCACGTATTCGACGCCTTCCGCCCCCGGAGTATCGGCAATAGTGGCGACGACTTTGTTCGTGGCGAGGTCGATCACATAGGTTTGCCCGGCAGCGAGATGCGCGGAAATCAGATAGTGGTCGTCCGCATCGATGGTGAGATAGTCAAAGCGCTTTCCTGGCGGCCCCGGCAGGTCGAATTGTGCGACTTTTTTGAGCGTTTGGCCGGAAGCCATCGTTGAAAACAGTCCTGTAAGGAGTAAGGCTGCACACCGAAGATACCTAACGCCGAATACATTTTCTTTCATATTCCTCCTACAGAAGGGTCAGAACCAGCCGTGCTTGACCGTCAGGCCGACCATCCCGGCAGCGAGAATGATCAGTGGTTCGGGTATTTTCTTGAATCGCAGCAATAGAACCAGCGACACGACAGCGATAAGCACAGTCGGTAAATCCATCACCGCGCGTTTGCTCAGAATGATTGCGGCACCGGCGATCGCTCCCACTGCTGCCGCCGTGACTCCTTGAACGAACGCTTTGACTTGGCGATTCTTTGCAAACCGCCGATAGTAGGGCGCGCCGAAAACTACCAATAAATAGGGCGGCAGAAAGACGGCAACAGTGGCAGCAATGGCGCCGAGCGGACCAGCCACCAAATAGCCGATGAAACCTGAAGTGATAACGACCGGCCCCGGAGTGATCATCGCAATCGCTACTGCGTCCAAAAACTGACGCTCGGTGAGCCAGTGAAAGCCGCCGACAACACCCCCATAGAGGAACGGGACGATGGCTAACCCGCTCCCAAACACAAACGCACCTGCTTTGAGAAAGAAAAAAAAGACAGTCATCACAGTTTTGGCTCCGGCAGGGGCAAGAAAACCGATGAAACCCACTGGAGCCAAAGCTAGCGATTGGGAGCGAGTCCCCCAAACCCGCGGAGGAGCTTTGATCAGCATCGCCACCAATCCAGAAAGGACGAAGAGCGAGAGCATTTCTGATTCCGTCCACACGGTGGTAATTGTCAAGATTGCGAAAACCGTCCAAAGGAGGTAGTCCTTGCCAAGCGTCTTTTGGATGAGTCGCCAGGCGCTTCGCACAATGATGGCGCTTACCGCTGCACCAATTCCGTAGAACATTCCTTGGATCCAGGCAAGTTGCCCGAAATGAACGCACACTGCCGCCAACGCGAGAACCATCATCAGAGAAGGCAAAACGAACGCAATGCCAGCCAGCGTTGCGCCTAGCGTTCCACTGTGTAACCACCCCAGATAATTTGCAAGTTGCGCAGCGAGAGGTCCTGGGCTGAGTTGGGAAAAAGCGAGCCCCTGAAGATAGTCTTCGTTCGAGAACCAGTGCCGGTCTTCAACCAGGTCTCTCTGCATATAGCCAACGAGAGCGATGGGCCCGCCAAACCCCACGCTGCCTAGACGAAGAAAATAGGCAACCAGCCGAGATAAAGGAACCCTTTCAACAAGCGGACCGAGGTTATCGCCCGCGTTGACAGGTTCGATCTGAAGGGCTACTTTCATATTCCCACTCCCGGAATTGTTCTTTCAGCGTCACAACGTCGAAGGTAGTTCCTGGTCGCTCAATTTCTCACTTCGTCTGAACCTTGCTGAGCGCTGCTTTGATACCCGCGCCCACCGATTCCGGGCTGGCGACATACCAGAAGTGCATAAAAAACAACCGAGGCTGTTCGGTGAGCATATGGCTGTGCAGGGCGGTCACTTGAATGGAGTGCTCTTGCAGAGCGGAGATGACCGGATTTACCTCGTCCGCGGTGAGCACGAAGTCGCCGGTGGTAGCCACATTCCCTGAGTCCGCTGCCTGAAAATTAATGGCCTCTCCTACACCCGCGGCGGGCGTTATGGTCATACCCGCCATCGTGATGGTATCGCTGCGCGGGACGCCGTAAGAGAGCACGCCACCTTTATATGTGCCTTTGCGTCCGACCGCGTCCTCGACAGTTTTCACCCAGGCTGGCGGCGCTGGTTCTTCGGCAGCTGCGGCGGGTTTATCGAGAGGAGTTTTGGAAACCGACAGAGCCGCGCGCAACGACGTTGCAAGTTGCGTGGCCGGACCATGTCCCATGTAATGCATGTTCAGAATCTTCGGACTCTCTTCCATGAGATGGTTGTGAACCGCGGAAATTTCAAATCCGGCTGACCGCAATTTGGCCATTACGGGATTCAGTTCTTCCTCCAGAAGCACCAAATCGCCCATAACCATGGCGTTATCGTCGGTTCCAAGGAATGCCGCCCACGAACCGAGCGCAAGTCCTGGTTTGATCGCTACTCCTTTTAAGGAAACATGCAGATCGGTACGGGGAAAACTGACTCTGTAAACGTCCCCCGTTTTCTGGCCCGATCTGCCTAAGGCCTGATCGATCGGCGCGGTCGTCATTCCCTGGGCGCGAAGCAGGGTTGGAAGCGTTAAGATACAAATGAGAGTGAGGAAACGTAGGCTGGCAATCATGATAAAGCTCCTTTGCGATAAACAAATTTTGGCAATCGTGCCTGCTAAGAATGCGACGAGCTTGTCTTCACCTGCTGTCCGGAACGAATCGCATCTGTGGCGTTGCGAATGACTTCGTCTGCCGGTTTGAGATCACCGAAGACCTCGATATTGCCGT
Organism: Candidatus Sulfotelmatobacter sp.; assembly: GCA_025462865.1. Taxonomy (GTDB): domain Bacteria; phylum Acidobacteriota; class Terriglobia; order Terriglobales; family Acidobacteriaceae; genus Sulfotelmatobacter. The sequence continues at coordinate 16,648 of JAOAPI010000059.1, forward strand.
TCACACTCAGACCTGTAACCACATCTACCCATTCTGCCTTCCCATTTCGTACTCGCTCGACGAAAGTGCGCTGTTGGTCATTGGTCACGGCGGAGACCGGCACAAACATGGTTGGAGCGGCGCGATGGACCGGCCATTGCACGGTACTGAAACTGCCCGGAGACAAGCGGCCATCCTTGCTCTGAACATCCAACTCAACGGGCATCGTCCGGGTATTCGGGTCCACGTCATGCGAAATGCGCGCAATGGGCGCGTGGAACGTCTGGCCGGGATACGCGGGAACGCTAAACGCGACTTGCTGGCCCATTTGCATTTCTCCCACATATGCTTCTGGAATTGGGACGACTAATCGCAAATGACGGGTATCGACAATCTGCACAAGGGGCAGAGTCCCAGAGCGGCCGGATGCGGGCCCAACCAACGCTCCGGGATGCAGATTTCTCGTAGTCACGATTCCGTCAAACGGCGCTTGGATGGTGAGATACGATTCCAGTTGCGCTACGCTGTGCAGGGCTTCCCGCGCTGCGGCGACGTTGTTTTCTGCTGACTGGACCTGGCCTTGATCAGCCGAGGCGATCTGGCTGGCCACCATCACGTCGTTCTCTGCGACCACCCCAGGCGTCTTGGCTGCTGAAGCCATGTGCAGATAAGTGCCCTGGTCTGAGACGAGCTTGGCCTTTACGCTAGTCAGTTGCGATTCAGCCGCACGCAGTGCAGATTCTGCTTGCGCACGCTGGGCCACGAGTTCCGGAGCGGAGAGCCGGATAATGAGTTCGCCCTTGTGTACGCGAGATCCACGATCCACGCGAATCACATCCACGAAGCCGGTAACCTTCGGGTAAATATCTACGGTTTCGAAAGGGATGAGTTGCGCTGGCAGCGTGAACACAGTTGCCAGTTTCTGCGAGGTAACAGAGACAACTTCCACGGTCTGCGCATCCGGTTCCGCTTGTTTGTTGGCTGCCGTCTTCGGACTGCCACCGCAGCCAGAGAGGAAAAGACAAACTGCCAGGGTAATGACAACGTTTTTCATGCGTTCTCCGCCTTCTGGGCAAAGGAACTATTAGGGTCTTCAGGATCGAGAGACGGCGACTTGAGCGATGCATCCTTTTGAACCATGCCAAACACGGTCGGTAACAGAAACAAGGTTGCCAGCGTGGCAGCGAACAGACCGCCTATGACTGCGCGGCCCAGAGGAGCCGTTTCCTCGCTGCCCTGGCCAAACGCAATCGCCATCGGAATCATTCCGGCAATCATCGCCAGACTCGTCATCAGCACGGGCCGCAGGCGTTCAGCCGCAGCCGCCCGCGCGGCAGAGACGGGGTCCGCGCCATTCCGGCGGCTCTGTTCCGCGAAGGTTACCAGCAGAATCGCATTCGCCACGGCGACCCCAATCGCCATAATCGTTCCCATGAAACTCTCAAGGTTCAGCGTAGTGCCCGTGACTAAGAGCATGAGGATCGCTCCGACAAGCACCGCCGGAACGCTAGAGATGACGACCAGCGCGAGGCGGAACGACTGAAAGTTCGCTGTGAGCAGGAGCAGAATTACAATGACGGCCAAAGCGAGACCGATGGCCAACTCGGTGAAGATCTGTTTAAGCGCGCTCACCTGGCCGCGTACCTGGGTCGTAACCCCACGGGGCGCCTGGCCTGCCTTCGCAATTGCCCGATTGATCTCTTTTGCCGCTTGTGCAAAGTCGCTGTTCCCTACATTGGCCGAGGCGATTATCATCCACATTCCATTCTGCCGGTCTAACTCTCCTGGCACGGTCGTTGACTGTACATCCGCCACTTGGCTCAAGAGCGGGCGCGCTCCCGTGCTGCTGTTGACGGGAATGGTCTGGATATCTTTGAGCGAGGTCATAGCCGCTTGCGGCACCTGCACTTGTACTTGGTAACTCACACCGGATTTGGGATCGCGCCAATAGTTGGGAGCGACGAAGCGACTAGAAGCGGTGGCAGAAACCACTGCTGCGCCAACATCATTCGCAGTTGCGCCAAGCTGGGCAGCAAGCACTCGGTCTACGTGAACGCTCACGGTCGGATAGCGCAGAGGCTCTTCGAATTCGACATCGCGCAATTCCTTCACCTTTGCCAGTTCTTGCTGAACGCGATTGGCATAGCTCTGCACGTCGGCATACTGTGGACCGGTGATGGCGACTTCCGCGGACGAAGGCGCTCCGAAGCTCAGAGTTTGACTAACGAGATCGCCAGGATCAAAAGAAAAACGGGCACTGGGAAATTCTTGGCGCAATTCTTGTCGAAGATTCTCTTCGAGGTTGCGCAGGGAGATCGACGCACCAGGTTTCAAGCCAACGTTGATGATGGCTTGTTGCGATCCACTGGTCCACAAAAACACAGTATTGATCGGGTACGAAGAAGGTTGTGTTCCCACATAGCCAAGGGTGGTTTCGAGATTGCCCGCGCCTGCTTCCTGCGTAATCGCAGCCAACACCTTGTCGACCAGGGCTTCGGTCACCGCCACTCGCGTGCCATCAGGCCCATCGATGCGTAAGCGGAATTGGGTCGATGCAGACGACGGGAAAATTTCCTCTGCCATTCTAGGCCCGAGCAGCACAATGATCAGCAGTGCAACCACAGCGTAGGCGCCGAGCAGCAACTTGGGAAATTCCATGATTCGCTCCAGCACGCGCTGGAAGCGTTTGCGAAAACGATCGAATCGCTCTTCCTTCGGATGCTCGGCCTTCGGGTCTTTGGCCTCGTATTTTTCCTGTTTTAGAATCCAATTCGCCAGCACGGGCACAAGCGAACTGGAAAGCAAATACGATGCACCCATAGAGAATCCGACCGCAAGAGACAAGGGCACAAACAGCGACTGCGCCGCTCCCGTCATAAAGAACGACGGCAGGAAGACAGCCAGTACGCTCAGCATAGCTAACAGGCGTGGTATCGCAACTTCGCGGCTGGCGGCGAGAACGGCTTGCGCCTTTTTCTCTCCCTCCGCCAAATGCACATGGATGTTTTCCATCAACACTGTGCCTTCATCGACGAGCACGCCCACGGCAAGCGCCAGCCCACCCAGAGTCATGATGTTGATGGTCTGCCCCGTGAGCCGCAGCAACACCACCGCCATCAGTAATGCGAACGGAATCGTGACGACAACAATCAGTGAGCTGCGCAAGTCGCCGAGGAAGAGAAAGATCATCAGACCGGTGAGACCGGCTCCGATTAGGCCTTCACGCAGCACCGAGAGAAGGGCGGCGCGAACGTATTGCGACTGGTCAAATTCATAGGTGATCTTGATGTCTTGCGGAATCAGTGACTGAAAACGTTCGATGCTCTGACGCACTTCATTTACAACCGTGATCGTGGAAGCATCCGGCCGCTTGGTTACGGGAATGTAAACGGTTCGCTGACCATTCAGCAGAGCATAACCTGCGAGAACATCCGATGAGTCCTTGACGCTGCCGATGTCGCGCAAGTAGACCGAGGCCCCCGATCCTGAGTGCAACGGAATATCGAGCAGGTCATTAATCTGTGTCACAGTGGAGTCGGTCGTGACCATGGCGTTGGTCGTGCCGATGTCGGCGTTGCCTGCCGGCTGGATGCTGTTGCCCGTCGTCAGCGCCTGCACAACGTTGTCCGGCGACAGCCCATAGGCATGCAGCTTCTGGGGATCGACATTGATCACGATTGTCCGCTGATTTCCGCCGAAGGGAGGTGGCGACGAGACACCCGGCAAGGTTGCGAATACTGGACGAACACGGTTCAGAGCCAGGTCCTGTATCTCCGATAACGTACGCGATGGACTTGAGAAAACGAGATAGCCAACCGGCAATGTCCCAGCATCGAAACGAATGACAAATGGCGCCACAGTTCCTGGAGGCATGAAAGCGCGCGCGCGATTGACGTAAGAAACAGTCTGGGCCAGCGCCTCACTCATGTTCGTGCCAGCATGAAAGCTGAGGCGCAATAGGGCTACACTCTGGATGGACTTCGCCTCCACGCTCTCAATGCCATTGATGTACAGGAAGTGATACTCGTAGTAGTACGAGATGAAACCTTCCATCTGCTGCGGGCTCATGCCACCGTAAGGTTGCGCGACATAGATAATCGGCAGGTCCAGAGTGGGAAAGATGTCGATGCGAGTTCGCTGAATCGCAATGATCGATGACAGCGCCATCGCCACCACCAGAACGATGATGGTGATCGGACGTCTTAGGGCTAGGCGAATAAGCCACATGGCTAGGGGCCTCCCTGCGTCTTTTGGTGGAGAAGCTGCAAGAATGGCTGCAGATCCCCTTGCGATGCTGCAACCGAAGCCAAGTTCTGCCAGACCGCGAGCCGCGCAAGAGCGTCGTCGGTTTCTGCTTGCACTAGGAGGCTCTGGGCATCCGCTACGTCGATCAAGGTTGCCAGCCCTGCTTGGTAACGCGAACGTTCTTGAGTCTCGGTGGTCCGCGCGGCATCCAGCTCGACGGGAGTATCCTCGGCGACGTGACGCGCCCCTTCGAGCGAAGCCTGGGCTTTTCGCAATTGCCCGGTCAGATCTTGTAACGTTTGATCGTAGCGAGCCGATTCCGCGCGTTCATTCGCCGATTCAACCGCCTTTCGAGAGCGAATCGCGAAGATGTCGAATGCGGGAAACGTTAGAGTCAAGCCAACGGCCCAGTTTGAACGATCTGGTGCCAGGCCTGTCGTTCCTCCTTCGAATTTGCCCGTGGGATCCCAGCCGCTGCCGCGTCCGTACACCGACGATTGGAGATAAAGCTTTGGATAGTAGGAGCGGTCCAGAATATGAACCTGAGCCTGGGCTTCTTCCACCCGCGCATGCTGCACCTCTGCCACTGGATTGTTTGTAACTGGGGTGGTCTTAGGAGACTCGTCCGGAGCTGCCGCAAGGAGAGAACCTTCGACGACTTCCACAGACTTATCGGGCAATCCGAGAATATCGGTTAGTGCGGCCTGGCTGATTTTCTCCCGTTGCTGGGCACGAGCTAAATTGACTCTGGCTCGGGCAAGTTCTGCGCCCGCACGGGAACCATCCGCTCCCGCCCGGAGTTGATTATCGACGAGCACGCGAACAGCCTTGTCGAACGTCTCGCGCCGCTGCACATCCGCATCGGCGGCAAGCACGGTTCGTTGCGCAGCGAGGACTGTTAGATAGGCGTTCACCGTGGCGATCGCCACATCGAGGCGTGTCAGCGAAGCTTCCGCGGTGGCTTGATCCCGAGCGGCACGAGCGGCACCGACTGTTGCTCCACGGTATCCAAAGTCAAAGGGCTGCCAGGAAAACAGAAGCCCGGCCGCGCTTCCCCACGCACTTCGATTCGAAGTCGCCATGGGAACTGGGCCGGAAATCGGAGCGATGATCGATTGCGGAAGAACAAGTCCCGTAATGTTGTTGTCGGTCGCGCGATTCGTCTGCCAGACCACGTCCGCCCGAGGCAAATAATTCGTTCGCGCCAAACCCACACCTGCTTGAGCCGCCGTGACTCGCTCCAGCGAAGCACGGACCGCGGGATAATTCTTCAGGGCGAAGTCAACCGCCTCTTCGAGCGTAAGTGTCTTCTTCTGATCTGCGCTAGATTGCGCGCGGCTGGTCTGGACGAGGCTTGTCAGAACGACGAGCATGATCGTCATCCATCTCAGTCCGGCACGATGATTCTCTGACACGATGGTCTGCTCCTAATTTCGGAAACTTCGATTGCTACAACTCTCTTCTACTACTGCGAATGATAGAGTCCCTCGATCAACTGCATTCCGCGGTCAAGGAGTTCCTGGTCAGGGATTCCTTGTCGCGCCCAACCCTTGAGTATTTCGTCGACCCCATAGCCTTCTTTGCGGCCGAATTTCTCGTCCGCGATATCGGCGTCGTGAATAATCTCGGAGATGACCTTTACCCTTCGGTCGCGAATCCTGAAGTTTTTTTGTAACGTCTCGAACGTGCAGTCTTCGCCGCGGTGCCCAAAACCGTCCTCGTGAAACATGTCGAACGGTACGGATTTTCTTGGCACCTTTTCTTGACGCGCGAAGGCAAACCGCGCCTTGGAATCGATGAAGCGTCGAATCAGCCAAGCGGATGCGCAACGGTCCACACCTGGCCTCGGTCGGGTGACCCAAACTCTGTTTTTGTACTCTCGGAGGTCAATTCTTGGTCTCTGTGATGTCTTGGTCCTCAGGCGCACAGCATCCGCATTCGTGAGCAATTCCGCTACGCGCTTTTGCAGAGGACTAGAGAAAAAATCCACCTCGACGATTTCTTGAAAACGGCTCCGTAGCCGACTGAGATGGCCCAGCACCCGCTTCGGTTGCGGTATGTCAGAAAACTTCTGCAGGTGGCGAATCAACTCCTGATATTCGCGTGCACGGGCCTCGACAAAACGTCCGATCAATTGCGGAGTCGAGATGTTGTCGATCCCCTGCACGTGAACGATGGACGCATCGCCCCCGTATTTACGAATGGCCGTGGCCAGCCACTGAAAACGTTCTTCGTTCATCGAATTGCGAGGCAGTAAGTATCCCGAGTTGCCCAGCGGGACGGTTCCGTAGCGTTGCAGTTTTCGCCAGACCTCCACGCGCTGACTAGCCCGCTTGGTAGGCAGGCTGAACGTCAGCAGGAGCCAAGTCAGTCTCGACTGGTCTCGTACACTCATTTCTATTTGATGTTAGATCTATAACAGGGGACTTGTAAAATGTTTGTCACGGATGGGTCGACAGGATGGGGCCTGGGTAGCTTCCGAACTGGATCCGGGGCCTTTAGGTCACGGCCGCCAGGAATAAGTGAACTTGATGGCAAAACGGTTCTCGTAAAACTGCGGTGGATTGGCTGCCACCAGGCTGGCGAAGCGCTGGCCTGCCGTGTAAATAACGTATAGATCACTGTCGGGACGGTAATTCCACCGCAGGAGGATGTTTGCGCTGGCGCCTTGATTATTGGCGGTATTCATCTGCAGCAACGCAGACAACATTAGGAAGCGAGAAAAGGAATAGTTGGTTTGAAAAGCGCCAACCACTACCGAGAAGTCTCCTGCCGAACTCGGCAATAACCTGCCTGTTGGATCAGTTGTGTTGCCTAGCTGAAAGCGGTTCTATTGCTCGCTGAAACTGAAAGATAAACGTTCGCTGGTACGATATGTTGCCCGAACACGCGCTTCGTTCAGATGCCCGTTGTAGTAGGTGCCGAAGCGTTCGAAAAAATTCATTATGAAGCGGTGTTCCTGGGATGTTCCATAGGTTAGCTGGTGACGAGTCCAGTGATATTCGCCGATTGGAATAGAAACATTCTTATAGATGTTGAAGGGCGTGGCAAAGCAGAAATAGTTTGCAGTTACTTGCCCAAGCCGTTGTTGGCTGCAAGTAATCCTGTACACACATATCCACCGCTGTGCACAATCGTTGACCAGATATTTTTTCGCATCTGCACTTCGCAGCGCTCTTTTTCATTGCGCCCCGGATTTGTGTTTCGGTAGAATAAGAGAGACAACAGTAACAAGAGCCGCCCACTGCGTACCCCCGGCTTAACAATAGGGCCGCACCGCCATCCAGTCAGTACTGCTCTCGCGGCTCCGGGCTTTTACGGAGCCATGTGCTTCAAGCCTTCAGGCCAGCCTTTGAGTTGCAGACATTCCAGACTCCTACTATCGTTGCACCCGCAACGGAACCGATAAGGCGGAAACGGGGTCCGTCGTTGAGCCGCCGAATAGGTCAAACTGGCAACGTGTTTCAACAAAACCAAACCGCGTGGAATCCGGCAGCACCGGCATATGGGCGCTTCTGGATTGACACGACTGAGCGCAGAAAGCGCCGCACAATCGCGTTGGGCATTTGCCCCACACGCAGTCGTGCCAAGCGAAAGCTGCGCGAGTTCATCGAACAGGAAGGCGTTAACGAAAAAGCGTTTTCCATCTCAATCAACTGCCCGGCCACTACTTTTCAAGAACAAGCAGAAAGGTGGATTGAAGGGCTGCCCAAGCGGCGGCGCAGGCCGGTAAAACCAGCCACGATTGTTGGGTGGCGTGTTGCACTAGAAAAGTGGATTCGCCCGGCTATAGGTGATATGCCACTGGCCGAGGTTTCCAATTCTGCACTGAAGCTGCTGATAGAAACAATGGCAGCGGGTGGCCTTGCTCCGAAAACAATTGTGAACTATACGCAAGTGGTAAAGATGGTTGTTGCTTCGGCTGTGAATTCCGAAGGCGACCAAATCTATCCACGCAAATGGAATCACGATTTTGTCGGAGTGCCGATTGTGCAGAAGGAAAAACAGCCACGGCCTACGGTAAATGAAGCCGAGGTTGGTGGAATCCTTACCAGAACAACTTCCAGATATGCTCCGTTGTTTGCCCTGCTTGCAGGCACTGGATTGCGTATCGGGGAAGCACTTGCTTTGAAGAAAACCGACCTCGCGCCAGATTGCCGCACGCTGTTTGTGCGGCGCTCAATGTGGCGTGGGCATGAGCAGGAACCAAAAACACCTGCCGCCATTCGTGTGGTTGATATGCCGGAACCGCTTGCAGCGATGTTGCGCGACTACGCGGCTGATAAAACCGGGTATCTGTTTCCCACATTGAAAACTAACCGCCCGCTGGCACAACGCAATGTCCTGCGCGCTTTGCACGATATCGGCGTGCGAGTGGGCTTTCATGCTTTCCGGCGTTTCCGCGCACAAAACTTGCGGCGCGCTCGGGTGCCCGAAGATTTAACTCGTCTTTGGTTAGGGCACGCAGGGCGCAGCATCACAGATTTGTACGCTGCTGGATTGCAGCACGATGAAGCGTGGCGGCGGGAATGGTGCGACCGCGTAGGGCTGGGCTTCGCGCTGGTTGGGCCATGTTGGGCTATAAATCAAGTTGTTTCGGATTCACAGTAGGCCGCTTAAACCAATGACAGGGCGGATTTTAGAATGGCTCCTCAGGTAGGATTCGAATCCACGCTTAAACGTAGTTTCAACGAGATGCAGACCGGCGGATGGCACCTAAGGTCATAAAAAGCAGTCATAGACGCGCTAACAGAGCGCAGATAGAGCGCGGGCTGATGCTCGCTTGAAATGCCGCATGGTTAAATTTCGCTACCTTCGGGTTCGTTTTGTCCCTTGCTTCTTGACGAATCGGCAGCGGCGTTACTCCGATCTTTTTCTCGGCTGCGATAAGGCTGATGCGCCTCAGTTTGCGTGGTATCCGTCTCTGCGTCTTTGTTCCACTGGCTTCTTGCCGCTGCATCTGAGCCAAGCGAGATAATTTCCAGTTCGAGAATCCTGTTAGCTCTTCGCTCGTATTCAGCCCGTTCCTCCGGCAAAAGACCTAAGAAAATTTCATCTTGCTGAGCGTCGCATTGCTCTCGGAGGAGCCGGGCCAATTCGGATCGAGGGTCTTCCAGCATGACATCACCTGATATTTCAAAAATTTGGCTGGTTTGCGCGAGTGACCGTCAGCGGGAGCGGCGCGAGCGGGAAGATGCGTTTTCAGTCTCCAGACCACTATACACCATTATGTGCGCTAGCGCACACAGCTATTTTCTCGTATCACACATCTTTAAGCAGCCGTCCACAGTCCGACGATAGCGACGCCTTCCCCAAGGGGCGTCAATGCTCCTTTCGGCTTCGCCCACTTCTCTCGCTCGTCGTGTACTTCGCGGGCTTCCGAGCCTGTTAATCCTCTGAAGGGAGTGAGGACACCAGCGTCTCAACGGGCTCCATCTTTTCCAGTGATCTCTGAACAGATAGAAGCTCTTCGCGGATTCGCTCTATCTCGTCTAGTACCTCAGCGATTGTCTTAGGTAGTTCATTGGCGTGCGCCATGATCCGAAAAGCGTAGGCTTTCAAATGGGTCCGTGTCGGTCCGCTAGCGCTCACACGGAGAAGGCAAGAATAGTGCCTCTGTGTGCTGACTTCCCGCCCTTCCTGCTAGGCTTCCGCGCCATTTCGAGCAATCCGCGGAAGTGCCGATACCGCGGCTTCCCCTTCTGAAAGCGCATAACGCCTGCATGGGAGAGTCCCTTAGGACTTCGGATCTCGTACGGTTTGGAATCATCCGATTCAAATAAGACTTTCCCGGTTGAGAGGTCCGTGCGTGTGATTTGCATGGGTCCAGCATCGCAGCCCGGCCGTTGCTTGAATAGGTCACAGCGATAACCGGCCCGCGTGTGACCAATGCCCTAATCGTCCACTTAAGAAAGGCACTTTATAGACACAGCGGGATTATTTTAGACGGGGACTTTGCGTTCGTTGCCTCTTCTTCTTTTTTCGGTCCATCGCGGGTCCGAACGTTGCCATCAAATCATCAATTGCCTTCGCATCCGTTGAGTGTGATTGTCTCGCAAGGAAACGAGAAATAAGTAGCAGAACGCACATTGTCACCACGGTTGTCATCTCATAAATCTCGTCGTCCTTATAGTTGTTAATGACTTGGTGCTTCGTAAAACGGCGTCCTAGCTGAAGCATCCCACCATGGGTATAGCTATTGAGCGCCTTCCATGCTTGTTTTTTTAAGTTCTGGAACACCTGTCCCGTCTTGTGCCCGAGATCCAAGGCGACAGCTATCTGTCCGAACTCTAAATCTATTTTGTCCTTTGACCTGAATTTCTTTATTTCTTCGTCGGTCGCACAGCCGTTTATCCACAAACCGCGATACGCACCTTCCACAATCGGTCGGCCCAAAGCGAACGCGGAACCTACTTTATTGTGCATGATGAGTAACAAAGCTGACTCTTGATGCTCAATGAGCATCGAAATAAATCCGATTACAATCATGTTGCGGTAGTCATCGGGAAAGCTGTGCTTGCCGAGAATCGGTTTCGCACTCTGCATCGCGTTCTCGCACCTGATCAGATGTTCTTTAATATCGCGTGTCATTCTCGAATTCCACGTTTCCCTAGCAGCCTGTCCACGGCTTTAAGCCTCGCACTTACATCTTTGGCTGTGAGCCTTCCACATGCGAAGTCCAGGCTTATCACGTTTAGTGCCTTAATGATTTCGTCGTGTTTTGCGCTGTTCTTGATCTTCGGCGTTTGCATTTTGTGATTTCTCCTTCCCCGATGCTAAGAGAGTGAGCCATCAACAACAATGGCCCCTTGGAGCCATAATCAATTTATGTTAATAAACCGATTGACAACTAATCGCAATGCTGCAATAATCCGATTCATGATGGTTCCTTACAACAGCCGCGCCGCGAAGAGAAATTTACGGGCGGGCATCGAAAAGATGGAAGGGAAACTTACTTTGGCGGACAAAGTATATAGATCGTTTCGTGCGGGCCGTCCTTTCAAAAAGGACAGGCTCATGCTTCCGCCTGATGCGTTGGCGGAAGTCCGCGCCATGCGGGACAAGTTACGTCAAGCAATGAAGGATGCAACGCTTGATCCGGATGATTGCGCCGCGGCGATTGTGTTTTGGCTTGAACGAAACGAGCTGCCACGAGTTCGGGTTTTGCGCGTCGGGAATGACAAAGAAGTTTTGGACGAGATGTTTGGCAAGTACGCGGCGGTCACAGTCGGCGCATTGTTTGCGCTGAAAGACAAGCAAGGCGGTATTACTCGCCGATGGGCTCATCCCTTTTTGGTATCGCCCGATGCATTGGAGCTTTTGGAGAAGGCTCTGGATTCTCAGGAACTGAAAAATGCCATTAACTAACAGTGTGACCGGGAAATCTGAGAACTTTGACGAAAAGTCGAATGCTCTTGCAGCTCGCGCCCTTTATGCCGCGCTTGTCCTGGCAAAATCCAGCGGAGAATTTTATCTCGCATGGCTGGACGCTTCGGAGTCAGAGAAGATCCGAGCCTTAGCAGCCGGAGGCTACGCGCCGATTCTTCTGCTGGCTCAGACTGCGAAGGGCTTTGAAGCGGCGGCTTCGGACGATATCGAATTTTGGAAAACGAAGCGAGCTTACCGGACTTTAGCGGCCGCCTCCGTCGAATTTCAAATCGCAGTAACCGCGATGCAAACGCATCAACCGGCGAATTGAGGACCCTTTATGTCTTACGAAATTGAGCAAGAAGC
>JAOAPI010000121.1 GCA_025462865.1 Candidatus Sulfotelmatobacter sp.
AGTAAGGCCGACCGGGATCAGACAACGTTCGTATTCGTCACGCCCCGGCGATGGAAGGGCAAAGAAGACTGGATTCGCACGATGAAGGAAACGCGCCAATGGAAGGATGTGCGCGTTTATGACTCCAGCGATCTTGAGCAATGGCTTGAACAGTCCCTCGCCGGCCAATCCTGGTTTGCTAATGAGACGCTTCAGCCATCCGATGGTGTCCGTTCATTGGACAGATGTTGGTCGGACTGGGCCGCGGTGACCAGCCCGCCGCTGACCGGATCGCTTCTCCAAACTGCAATTGCCGCCGCGCGACGCACGATGATTTCGAGACTCTCGGCTCCCCCGGATGGTCCCACCGTGGTTGCTGCTGATTCATACCAGGAAGCGCTCGCCTTTCTCGCTCAGCTCTTTAAGAGCGAGGACGAGGATCTTGGCGCATACCGCGATCGCATTCTTATCTTCGACAGGCCCGGTGTGCTTCCGAAACTCTCGCAAGGTGCCCAGAACTTCATACCCGTTGCGTTCGACCGGGAGGTGGAACGCGAACTCGGTCCGATCGCGCGATCCATGCACAGCATAGTCGTTTATCCGCGCAATGCTGCGAATGCTGAACCGCACATCTTGCTTGAGCCAGTAAATTATGACGCGTTTCGTACCTCTCTCAAAGAAATGGGCTATAAGGACGACGACGTCGCCAAATACAATGAGGCGTCCGGCCGCTCGCTGACCGTCCTCCGGCGGCAGATGTCCAGCGTACCGGCGATCAAGACTCCCGAGTGGGCGGCAAACGAGACGACCGCCACTAGCCTGATCCCATTCCTGTTTGTCGGTGCCTGGAACTCCCGCAATGATGCCGATCAAACGGCTCTGACGCTTCTAGCCGACGCCAAATCATACGATGTGGTCGAAAAGAACTGCCAACGCCTTGCACAGCTGAATGACGCGCCGGTTTGGTCCGTCGGCAACTTCAGGGGGGTCATCTCGAAAATCGACCTGCTGTTCGCCGTGGCGTGGTCCATGACCGAGATGGACCTCAAACGATATCTAGATCTCTCCAGAATCGTCCTGGGTGAAGACGATCCCAAACTTGACCTGCCTGAGAGTGAGCGGTGGACGGCAGCGATGCACGGCAAGCTGCGGGAGTTTTCTTCGGCACTTCGTGAGGGCATCTCTGAAACTCTGGTGCTTCTTGCCGTTCATGGAAACCATCTCTTCAAAGCCCGCTTCGGCATAGATACCGCAGCGGAAGCCGTCCGATTGGTCCGCGATTTACTCACGCCCCTCACAACACGGAATTTCGAGGCGAATGACCGGGACCTGCCAACCTACGCAGAGGCGGCCCCGGAAGAGTTTCTCTCGATTTTGGAAAAGGACCTCAAGAGCGAACAACCCGCGATGTTTGGCCTACTGCGCCCGGTAGATACCGGCGTATTTGGCAACTGCCCCCGTACCGGTCTGTTGTGGGCGTTGGAAGGGCTGGCCTGGAATCCCAAAACGCTTCCGCGCGCGGCGCTTATACTGGCCCGCCTTTCGGAGATTGAGATCGAGGACAACTGGGTCAACAAGCCTATCAACTCTTTGCGGTCGATCTTCAGAGCCTGGATGCCCCAAACGGCCGCCTCTCATGAAGAGCGTTTGGCAACAATGAGGCTGCTGGCCGACAAATTTCCCAACGCGGCCTGGCAAATCTGTATCGACCAATTCGGCAACGGAGGTCAGACCGGTCATTACAGCCACAAGCCTAAGTGGCGTGCCGATGGGTATGGTTTTGGAGAACCCTTCTCGACATGGGACCCCATTCGCGCTTTCGTCCGCGACGCGATCGATATGGCGCTCAACTGGAAAGAATATTCGCGGGGAATGCTTTGCGACCTTATCCAGCGTGTCGGCGATCTTTCCGAAGACGACCAGAACAGAGTGTGGGAACTTGTGAAGGCCTGGGCGACTTCCGGGGCCACTGACTTTGACAAGGCGCTCGTAAGAGAAAAAGTCCGCGTGACGGTCATGTCGCGGCGCGGCGCGAAACGTCTAAAGGGCGCGGGAGTCAATAAATTGGTCGCTGCGGCCAAGGAAGCCTACGTAGCTTTGGAACCATCTGACATTCTGAATAGGCACGAGTGGCTGTTCCGTAAAGCATGGGTCGAAGAATCGGCAGATGAAATTGAGGAAGAAGATTTCGACTATCGCAAGCGTGAGGAGCGCATCGCGAAATTGCGCACGGCTGCCTTACGGGAGGTTTTTGCTGAACGCGATTTAGTAGGAGTTCTTGAACTCGCCGAAAAAGGCGAGGCAGGAGCGCAAATCGGATGGATTTTGACGAAAGAAATTCTTTCTGGCGACCAGATTCCTTCGTTGCTGTTGACGGCATTGAAGCCGGCGATCGAGAAGAACTCATGGCCCCTGAAAAGCGTAATTCAAGGAGCCATGAGTGCCATCACAGTCGAAGAGTTCCAGAGCCTGGCCGATAAACTGACGAAGCAGCTGCCGCAAGAAGACTTGGTCGCCCTGCTTTTGCTTGCCCCGTTCCGGCAGAGCACGTGGCACATTGTCGACCGTCTCGATGACATCAATCGAGACAAATATTGGCATGCCGTGTCACCGAACTGGGTTTTCGAATTCGAGGACGAGAATGAAGAAGCGGTTGAGCGCTTGTTGACAGCGAAGCGTCCGAGAGCGGCCTTCGCCGCCATCCATTTCGCGCTCGAGAAAATTACGCCGGCATTGCTGTTCCGATTGCTGTCCGACATGGTGAAGGATGGGAATGACAAGCCGGGGCACTACCGGATGGAGCAACACGATATTCAGCGCGCATTCGTTTTTATCGACAAAAATCCTGAAGTTTCCCTCGATGAAAAAGCCGGTCTGGAATTCGCCTATATCGATGCCTTATCTGAGGGACTGGGTGAGAAGTCAAAGGTGCAGAATCTTGAAAGATACACGCAGGCGCATCCAGAGCTTTTTATCCAAGCGATAGTTTGGACCTATAAGCGCAAAGACGATGGCGAAGATCCATCTGAATGGCGGGTTGCGCCTGAAAATGCCACGCATTTCGCTACGCGTGGATACAAGCTGCTTGATGCACTTCAATCGACGCCAGGGCATGACGATTTCGGCGAACTGAAGGCCGAACTGCTCTCTAAATGGATCAAGACCGTCCGTGAGACCTGTTCGCAACTCGCCCGTGGCGAAATAGCCGATGTCTGCATAGGAAAGCTGCTGGCGCACGCGCCAGCCGATGTCGAGGGAGTCTGGCCGTGCGAACCTGTGCGGGATGTTATGGAGGACCTCCAATCAGAGAAGATTTCTCAGGGGGCCTGCACCGGACTTTACAACTTGCGAGGCGTGCACTCGAAGGGTGAAGGAGGCCAGGAGGAGCGGCAACTGGCCGATCGATATAAGAGATGGGCGCAGGCGCTTCGATTCTCGCATCCGTTTGTTTCTGGCTCATTGCTGTCCAGTATGGTCAAGACCTACGAGATTGAAGCAGGTCGCGAGGATACGGAAGCTGAGATCAGGAGACGGTTGCGATAAACGGGTGGCCAAATATGGAGAGTGTTTTCTGTTGATGAAACATCGCCGAAAAGCATAGTCTGAACTGGATTTTGCGGTGAAAAAGCCAAAGATCTGAAAAAACCCCGAGCCCGCGGCCCGGTCGATTCAATGAAACACCAGCCCGACGTGCGCACGGATGATCCGTCCGGCCAAAGCCGCAGCGCTCAAATCAAATACTGCTTGGTGACGATCTCGCCGAGCCGCGAATTGTCCGCAAGGAACTCCTGGATGAATTCATGCACGCCGTGCTGGAAGATGTCGTCCATGTGGCTGTGCTCCAGCCGGTTA
>JAOAPI010000125.1 GCA_025462865.1 Candidatus Sulfotelmatobacter sp.
TCCTCGAGCATCACTTTTCGAAGATGGGTCACTGGGAAAACCTCCTTGTGACCCCAAAATTACTCTCTTCGACAGCCCCGCGGATGACCGCATGCGAAGCGTCTGCCTCTTAGGCTTCGTTCAAGTCGGCTTGGGTCCGCTAACCGTGTTGCTGCGGTCGGATCACGCACCATCCGGAAGTTTTCTTTTGCCAACCGGCTCGTTTGGCACCAGATTTGGGTTATGATAGCTTGTCAAATTTGGCGAAGCTGTAGCTGACGGTTCCGCCAAGCGCTCGCAAAAATAAGGGAGAGATCATGGCGCGGGTTCTGCTGCTAGGCTACGATCCAGAGACTGTGGATTTTTCCGACCCTGGTTTGCCACCAGGCATGACCGCTGAGAAGGTTCACGCCGGCATCGCGGTTGCGATGAGGCAGTTCGCTGAACGCGGATGGGAGGCCGACGTTGGTTTGATCCGGCCTGATGAGACCGCTGGGCCGGCAGTGGAGCGTCAGTTAGCTTCGAAGAGCTACGATTGTGTCGTAGTCGGAGGCGGCGTGCGCCTGCCGCTCCGGGGCCTTGCATTATTCGAAGTCGTCATCAACGCTATTCATAAGGCTGCCCCAGGCGCGGCGATTGCCTTCAATACACGACCCGACGATAGCGCCGATGCTGCCGCCCGATGGTTGGCGGCGGGAAGCCCGCCTGTATAGTCCGGCGTCCGACAAAACCAAAGGCTGCCCAGGCTCAAGTTAACCGCCGTCAAGAAGTGGATAGGTCCCGGATCACGCGGCACTCGGAGAGAGTTGGCCCCGGTGTTCATGCAAAGGCTGGGACGATTGAGAAGCGTCGTCCTTCAGAAACCACATGAGCGAGAAGTCGCCATTTCGAGCAGGCGCCCCCAAAAACCTCTTTCAGCTTGCCAACCAAAGTAGTGAATGATAAAGGACGTTGTCGTTCGCATCCGAATATTGTGTAGCGACGCGGTCCTGACCCGCGCTCAGCTCTGCGAAGTTGGGCTTCGGGCGAGTCGCGCGTAACACGGAGAGGTACAACACCGCTAGAAATTTTTTTGTCGACATAGATAAGCTCTCCTTTCGTAAGCCCCAGCGGCGCGAGGATCTCTTGCTGAACAAAGGATGTGGGTCGTTCGGCCATTTAACGAGTCCTGACGCTCAGGTTAACTCGGCGCTCGCCTACCCATTGCGGTCGTGTGACGCGCTACTCTTCCATTGGTGCTCGATGCGGCGGTGCCGGCGGGTTAGCAGAGAAGCTGTCTACGAGTCGCCGATAACCAGCTCGGAATTGAGGGGCCATAGGCATGACAGGAAGTTCCTCCTCAACTGGACGTAACAGGCATGACTCAAATCATCCTGAAATGTTTCAGTTGGACACCACCTCAGGGACCGACCCGGATTGTCACAGTGCACGTGAAGGTTCGGACTACGTCAAAGTGTCTGTGAAGTGGAGTCTACTCCACGAGTGCCTGGATGACGGCGTTTTCGAAATCCCGGTCCACCTGGCGGTCCGGGTTGTCGGTCTGGATCATCATCACTGCGATCAGTTTCTCTTGCGGGTCGACCCAGAAATGGGTGCCGTAGGCGCCGTCCCAGCCGAAGCTGCCCTTAGAAACGCGCCGGCCAGCGGCGACGGGGTCGCTGACGACTTCCACGCTGAGTCCATAGCCTCGGCCTGGCGCGCGCCCCGGGCGGCTCGCGCCATATGTAATAGGCCGCAGGACCTGCGAAGCAGGCAAACGCGATTCTCCCGCAGGGAGGCCCAGATGCGCGGAACTGATCGGAGGGCCGGAATCTGGCCACTGTCGCTGGAGAAGATCGAAGCCACGGTTGCGGCTCATCTCGGGCCCGGGCGTATTGCTGGAAACAAAGAGGAGCAGTGTTTCAGCCGTCAGGATTCGATGTATCTGGCGAAGCACGTAGGCGGCTGGAGCACGCCGCGTATCGGCAAATTCTACAACGGCCGCCATCACACGACGGTGCTGCACGCTATTCGGAAGGTCGAACAACTGCGTAAGGCCGACGACTCGATTGATGCTCTGGTCGAGATGCTGACGGCTGCCCTGAATCCGCAAATGGAAGCAGCGGTACAGGAGCGTGTCCATCCGAAATGGCGGGCTGTCATCATCGAGGCCGTGGCTGATCGGGTACTGGATAAGCTGGGTCGAAGCATACCGCGCGCCAATATTCGTGCGGGTCGGTTCGATCAACCACTGGGCTGATTGGATCCGGATCGACGAACTTAAGCGGTATGGCCCGATCACATCCTTCGACGAACAGCCTGTCAGAGAATTGAACTCGGAGCAATCAACTTCCGAGTTGCTTCCGAGTTCTTTCATCCCGGTCCCACCGATTTGAAGGCACTCAGACTGATGACGCGCTATCAGGGCCGGATGTGCCCAGGGTCCGCAGCATCCTTTGTTTGGCGTCGACCGCCTGAGTCATTTCCCGGACGCATGAATTAAGGGCGATTAGCCGGAGAGGATCGACGCAGACATCCGGACTCTGCCGAGATTCGCGCGCCACTCCGGGTCGCCGCCGAAGGTATCTCTCGGTGCACCAATTCGAAGGATCGTTTGCCGCCGCGCGGATAATTAGCTCGGTTAAAGAAATTACTATCCGCGCTTTCTGTCCGTCTCTATTGTTTCCGGGCGCTGTCGTCAAACGACTGACTGACCGTGGAATGGGGCCGGCTGGCTGGAATATCGGGAACACCTGCCAGGTAAATACCTCCGGACTTGTAGTTCACATAAGCATTCAGTAATTCCGAAGCCAGAGCGCTAATCCAGCGGTGAGCCCGAGAGGAGCGCGACCATGCCCACACAGCGGGCGTCCATAATCCGCAAATCGTGATAACGCTGCCGCAGATAGCGCAGCGCCTCATCCAGTGATTCCGCCGCGACCCAACAGCCCCTCCTTAAGTGCGTAATTTCACGAAATCGACGAAAAACTCCCGTAGACTTTGGCGTGAAACGCTCGTGTATATGGCATTTTTTGGTTTAATAGGCATTTTTGGTTTAATAGGCATTTTTTGGTTTAATAGGCATTTTTTGGTGTAATATTGAGCGTGCTTCCGAGGTGCATCTGCAGGCTAGGGCCAGCCTTTCTGTTGGGGTCTTAGCCAACGACCGGCATATTGGGACCAAGACACTTTTGACAATTCAAGGAGACTTTCAATGAGTACACCTTCGTTACAATTGGGCCAGCAACAATTCGCGCTTCTATACGGACCGAACCAAAATCTGTGCATTCAATGTCCCCAGCAGGATGGGTCGGTTCCTACCATCCAAAACTTCGATCCGTCCAACCCCCTGAACTTGTGGGTGATATCTTTCCAGCAGAACTTAGACGGCTACTATGGGTTCGCATTTGTCAACACGAAGACTAACCTATCAATCACCTACAATGGCCAACTCCAATCCCTAGTCGTTCAGCCGTTTAGCTTTGGCTCGGCTGATCAAGATGCTTGGGCTTTGATCAATCAGGGTGGGTCCAAGTTCCGCCTTGCATACCCGCCAGATACGAGTTTCAGTTGGAACGACTATGGTGGTGGAGGTAACGCGGGCGATCAGCTTTGGCTCTGGAATGACACAAGTCCCAATTCGCTATGGACCGTTCAGAGCGTTTCAGCTTAGGTTTGCTTGCCAGCCATTCCCTATCCGGGCTGCAACAGTTCCCCCAGCAGCTGCTGGGGGACGCCAGTGATGACTCCGGAGAGCCTCGGCGGAGATAAGCGACAACGACCTTCAGCAAGAGTGTTCTTTGGAGGATTACGCGAACTTCGCTTGGTCCCAAACCTGCCAGGTTATCGGCGCCGATAACCTGAGCGCCGCGATGCCCAGCGCTGAGCCATCGGGCGTTTCGAACAGATCGCGAATCTGATTGTGGACTTCGTTGCGCTGTTCGAGCAGCGAAATGCGGTGGCGCAACATCATGCGTAACTTTGTGCCGGGTTCTGACGCAGGCAGCCTGGGCGGTCTCACATTGCAAGAAGGGATACCTGCGCGCGTTCTTTCATCGCATCAAAGCCAGACGAGGATGGGCAAAGGCAGTTGTCGCCACCAGCCACAAAATTCTGGTGATCGCTTTCTAGGTACTTAAGACCTCTACCCCGTACAGAGACCTGGGAGGCGATTATTTCGACCGGCTCAATCCCGTCAGAATTACCCGAAAGCTCGTTCAGCGGCTCGAAGCTCTCGTTCATGAGGTGCGACTCTCGCCGATTGTGGGCTTCCGGCCAGTTAACCGAAAGGGTGTGAGAACGAAGGCTGTTTGAGGAGGGGAATATTCTTGACTTCGAAATTCTCTCCGACGTTCTGGTTAACTCAGCATCGCTATTTACAGGCGAAAACGGGCCATACTACCGGAGCGCGGCACACTCTCAGGCCACAACAAAGCGCCCGCTCAGTCGTTCCAGACAGGTTGGCCGTGCTCTTTTGAGGAAGTTTCTCAGTCTCTCATTGACGCCGTGCATGTTTGGTTAACTGCGCGCGAGGGAAGAGGAACGTCCCCGCGCAGCACCGCTTCCAGGTAATCACCGAGCACCCGGCCGATGGGCTGCTTTACGATCCCACGTATCTGGGAATCGAGTTCTCCAGGAACTGCGATTCAATCCCATGTTCCGCAACCGCAAGGGGGAGCGCGACCTGGACCATATTATCCTCGCCGCCACCTCGGGCCTGCATCGATCGTTGATCGAGTACCACCAGGTCCGCGCCGGCCTGAGCCGGTCAAGAGGACCCAGATATTGGCGCGGCGGGCTTCCCCGATAGGCAGTCTGAAATTGGCGACGACACCGGGCACGCGCGGTACCGAGTAGCCCAGTTGACGGTTAGGGGACATTACGGGTAGATCATTGGCAGGAAGGGTTTTATCAACAGGAATGGCGAATGGCGCGGGCCATGCCGTCTGCCCGGCCATTCTCCGAGTCGCCGACTACTCGTCCGACGAACACGATCATTAGTGCCTTATCATCATGACTCACCGACGGGAGGGCGCGCCCGCAAGGCTTTTTCAACGGCTGTCGCCAGCATCTGGATGGTGTAGGGCTTCTCGATAAACGGCAAATGATCCGGAATTCCCAACCTAAGCGCTTCATACCGGCCGTATCCGCTGGCAACCAGGACCGCCAGGTCGGGCCACTTCTTCCGCATTTCGGAAAACGCATCCACTCCACCCACCACTGGCATGATAATGTCCAGCACAACAAGGTCGATCTCGGCATGGTTTCCCAGAAGCTTCAGCGCTTGGCATCCATTCTGAGCAAGCAGCACTCGGTGTCCAAGCCTCTCAAGCGTTGCCTTGGTAAACGCGCGGACAAGCTCTTCATCATCCACGATCAGCACCGTGGCGGCTCGGCCGCTGGCCTTCATGATGTCCTCGGGGCTGGATATGGCAGCTTCTGCTTCGCTACATGGGAGGTAAACCGTAAACGTGCTCCCATAACCGGGTTTACTGTTAACCGTGATCGTCCCTTTGTGCGCCGTCAGAATTCCCTGCACCGCCGCCAGGCCGAGGCCTCGTCCCGTAAACTTCGTCGTGAAGAACGGGTCGAAGATCTTCTCCTTGGTTTGCTCGTCCATACCGCATCCGTTGTCCCGCACGGTAATTGAGACGTATCGCCCCGGCGCCATACCAGACCCGACCTGGCCCCCAAAGGCAGCGTCGAAATTTCGAATGCCGGCCCTGACAGAAACCCTGCCGTCTCCACGGCCTTCGGTCGCTTCCGCAGCATTGATCACCAAATTCATGAGGACTTGCTCGATCTGCGATGAGTCCCCCCTGACCGCCGGAAGGTTCCGCGGCACATCCAACCGTAGATCGACGCTCTTTGGTATCGAGACGCGGATCAGGTCAGCCGAGGAGCGCACCAAGCGCGTTATATCGAAGTCGATGATCTGAAATCGGCCCTTTCCGGCGTAGGCTAGGAGTTGCCGGGTCAGGGCGGCCGCTTTCTGGCTGGCCTCGATGATCGCTT
>JAOAPI010000185.1 GCA_025462865.1 Candidatus Sulfotelmatobacter sp.
CCAGGTTGGCTCCCATAGCTTGCTCTTTCCATCCTAGAACTGCGCTGATGCGCAACGCAGCTTCGCGACTGCACGAGTCAGACCAGCAGGCGCCCAGCGCCACCGGCACACGTCGCAGCAGCACATCGCCCAAAGTTACAGCAAACTCCCGGCGATAAGCCTCAACTACCTCGGCCACAATATGAGAGCTATGCGGACAAATTGGTGCCCGCAATTCCGCGCTCACGAGTGCCATTCGAGCAATATGCGCAGCCCGCTTTCCATGCCACTCGAGCATGCCGCGTGCGGTTTCCTCACTTACCGATCCGATACGCGCGATTTCCAGCACAGTTTCGTCGAGTAGGGGGTCGAGCGCAGGACCCGGACCCACCGCCATCGTATTCGGTTCCGGCGCGGCCAGCCCCATTTTGCGAGCGCAGTCTCGCGCCAATGACGCAGCCGTCGTCAATTTGCCGCCGATCACCGACAGCATTCGAACCGCGCCATCATCGGCATGATCGTGCAGAAGGTGCCGTCGCGTCACTGCAGCAGGCCGATTATCTGGCGAGTAAGGCAGCGGCCGGATGCCCGCAAAAGAGTGCTTCACCGATTGCGCCGTTATCTGTGCCCGGGGAAATAATTGCGCCACCGACTTCACCAGATAGCTGATCTCATCCGCTGACGGGACCGTGCGGGAGGGATCGCTATTGTCGGCAACTTCAGTTGTTCCAACCAGTATCTGGTCGTTCCAAGGCAGAACAAAGAAAGGACGCCCGTCCGCGGCCTCGGTATAAACCGCCGCGTTGGGCGCGCCGGAAAAACGTGGCAGAGCAATATGCGACCCGCGAACTCCGCCCAACATCGGCTTAGACATGCGGATCGAAGAACGCTGGCACACACGGTCAGCCCAAGGCCCACTGCAGTTGACCACCCAGGCGGCGTCGACACGTTCGTCGCGGCCCGTGATCTGGTCGCGCAGCAACACGCCTCGAATGCGGCCGTGGGCTACATCCACCGCCAGAGCTTCCGTATGATTACGGACGGTCGCTCCCGCCTCCACCGCTTCCATTAACCATTCCGCAACCAGGCGTTCCGGAAATTCGCATTGCGCATCTTCGTAATTGAAAAACGACCAGCGTCGACCGGCATCCAGCGCCCGCTCCAGCCGCTTCAATTCCATTTCTGTGGTTTCGGCCCGGGAGGGCTTTCCCGCCATTCGCTGGTAGAGCCACAGTCCCGCGCGCACTTTCAAGGCACTTCGCTGGCTCTTCTCGTTCAAGAGCAGCAGAAAGTGCATGGGATGCACGAGATGAGAGTGTTCCCGCAAAAGTTTTTCCCGTTCGCGGAGCGATTCCCGTACCAGGCTTAGTTCGCCATGTTCCAGGTACCGCAGTCCGCCGTGGATGATGCGCGTGGACCGGCTGGTTACCCCTGAGGCAAAATCGTTCTGCTCGATCAACAACGTCCGCTTTCCGGCGCGGGCACACTCTCGCGCCACCGCCACGCCGTTTATTCCACCGCCAATCACCACCACCTGAAAGTGCTGGCCTTCCAAGGGTGCTCGAGGATTAGCCGCTAATACCATGTTGTTTCAACCAGATGCGGGCCTTAGGACAGGTACTTGTGGAACTTCTAACTTTTCCGCATTACTCGATCTATTGGGAGTTTGCACCCCCTTTGGGTCCCGGAGAAGGTAACCTTGGTACCTTGAAATGGCTGGCCAATCGTCGAACCGCGCCCCGCTAATGGCCTACCTAAAACCTACCGGCCGGCCGCGCGAGCAGCCGGACCGGTTACGAATTGTCCTACCTTGATTCACCCAGTTTATCCAGACGAGTTTACGCGGCCTTCCGTCCTGATGTTCCACCTTGTTGAGCGCCCTTCGAGAATAGTGAAATCATTTCTCGATTAAACGCCGGAATATCCTCCGGCTTGCGACTGGTCACCACTCCGTTGCTTACGATTACTTCCTGGTCGACCCATGTGCCGCCCGCATTGCGAATGTCGGTCTTCAGTGAGGGCCACGATGTCACTGTGCGGCCACGCACCGCGTCCGTTTCGACGAGCATCCACGGGCCGTGACAGATGGCCGCAACCGGTTTTCCCTGATCGAAGAATTGCTTCGCGAAGCGCACGGCCTCAGGATTCATGCGCAATTGGTCGGGATTCATAACTCCGCCGGGTAACAGGAGCGCGTCGTACTGAGAAGCATCGGCGGACTGCAACGCAACGTCAACTGGGACGTCTTCGCCCCAGTTTTTCTTATCCCAGCCCTTGATCTTATTCTCGGTAGGCGAGACCACCTGAGTTCGCGCGCCCGCCTCCTCCAGCGCTTGTTTCGGCTTAACGAGTTCCGATTGTTCAAAGCCGTCAGTGGCAAGGATGGCAATGGTTTTTCCTTTGAGAGTATCTGACATATGATCTTCTCCTTTAAATGCTCCGGAGTTCACGCGCGGCCAAATTGGAGAATGTCTCCTCTTTGAAGACGTTGTGAGAGTCCGGATCAAGATACGATGCCCCGAAAGCGCCAGTGGTTTGTGGCTATCCTCGAATCCGGCGGACGTACGAATTGCCCGTACCGCTTCAGGTCATTTAGAGTGGTTGCCAATGTCCGCCACCGGTGAACGTTTCGAACGCGCAGTCGCCATCATGAAGAAACTGCGCGCTCCCGGCGGCTGTCCCTGGGATCGGGAACAGACTTTTGATTCCATCAAGCCCTTCACGCTTGAAGAAACCTACGAAGTGCTGGAAGCGATCGACAATCGCGACTGGGAGGAACTTCCCGGCGAGCTTGGCGATCTGCTGCTTCAGGTGCTGTTCTACTCCGAGATGGCCGAGGAGCAGGGAACGTTTTCGATTGATGATGTTCTCGACCGGCTTTCGCGAAAGCTGGTGGACCGTCATCCGCATGTGTTCGGAGACACGAAGGCAGAAACATCAGCTGACGTAAAGCGAAACTGGGAAGCGCTAAAAGCCGAGGAACGGAAGAAACAGTCGCAGAAGACTGCCGGACAGACTGAAAGTAATGCTTTAACAACCGCAGAGGCAGTTCCGACGTCGATTTTGGCGGGGATTTCGTCATCGATGCCTTCGGTGCTAGAGGCTCACAAGCTGAGTTCGCGGGCGGCGCAAGTTGGTTTCGACTGGCCTCACGTGGAGGGTCTGTTCGCCAAACTCGGCGAGGAGACCGCCGAACTACGCGAGCACTTGCAGGAATTTCCCGCTCCCGGCCCGCGTCCTGAAGGCCGCGGCATCGCTGGCTCCGGACGGCAGATTATCTCCGAAGATCTGCACTCGCGGTTGGAAGAAGAATTGGGCGATTTATTTTTTGTGCTGGTCAATATTTCGCGCTATCTCGCTGTTGATCCTGAATCCGCACTACGCAAGACCAATCGCAAGTTCCGCCGCCGCTTTCAATGGATGGAGAGGCGTCTGCATGAAAACGGCACTGCTCTTGAAGGCGCTTCCATGGACGAACTGGAATCTCTCTGGCAGGAAGCCAAACAACAGGAGCGGCAATCGTGAGTGCCGAAGCCATTTCGATTCGGCGCTGCCAGGGCCTTGATGAGTTGCGCGCCTGCGTGGCGTTGCAAAAGGAGATCTGGAATTTTACCGACGCTGAACTGGTCCCGCTGCGCATGTTCGTGGTGGCGGAAAAAGTCGGTGGACAGGTGATGGGCGCCTACGAAGGCAAAGAGATGGTTGGCTTCGCTCTTTCCGTGCCGGGCACGCGGTCGGGCCATATCTATCTACACTCGCACATGCTTGCCGTTCGCAAGGACCATCGCAATGGCGGGCTGGGCCGCCGCCTTAAGATGCTGCAGCGCGAAGATGCAATCTCCCGCGGCATTGAACTGATTGAATGGACGTTCGATCCCCTTGAGATCAAAAACTCCTATCTAAACATTGAAAAGCTGGGAGCGATCGCGCGCCGCTACAATATCAACCAGTACGGAATCACGTCATCACCTCTGCAGGGCGGCCTTCCGAGTGACCGGCTCATTGCTGAGTGGTGGCTCAGGTCGAAGCGGGTGGAAACGTTACTGGCCACCGGGGCAAATCCATTATTTGAACAGCAATCCTCCATCGATGTTCCCGCCCAAATTTACGATTGGAAAGCTGCAGCGGAGACACGCACGCACGCGCAGCAAGTGCAGGAACGCAATCGCGATCAATTTCTGCGAGCCTTCGACGACGGACTGGCGGTTCTGGGTTACGACCGTGATTCTGAAAAGAACGGCAAGTTCTTGCTCGGCAAATGGGACGAGAACTGGTCATACGCATCGAAAGACTAATTCGCACCTTTATGAAGATTGAAGCCATTACGCTCCGCGAGATTCAAATGCCGCTCGTCCACTTCTTCGAGACGAGTTTTGGACGCACCTACAGCCGCCGCATCCTGCTGCTCACCGCCCACTGCGACGGCGTCAATGGCTGGGCAGAGTGCGTGGCCGGAGAAGATCCTTTCTACAGCAGTGAGTGGGTTGAGAGCGCATGGCCCACCATCGTTCGCTATCTCGCCCCCGCCGTGCTGGGACGCACTCTCGAATCGGCGCGTGACTGCGCAGGCCTGTTCTCCAAAGTGCGAGGCCATCGCATGGCGAAAGCGGGCCTCGAAAACGCACTATGGGATGCCGAAGCAAAACAGAAGAACGTGCCACTGTGGAAGCTGCTTGGCGGTACACGAACGGAAATCTCATGCGGCGTGTCGATCGGCATTCAGGATACTGTCGAGCAGCTGATCGAGAAAATCCAGATCGAACTGGCAGCCGGTTACCGCCGCATCAAGGTGAAGGTCAAACCGGGATGGGATGTAAACGTGTTGGAAAAAATCCGCGGGCGTTGGGCTGACATCACTCTCAGTTGCGACGCCAACTCCGCTTACACGCTCGATCAAGTGGAACACCTTCGCAGCTTCGATCAGTTCAACCTGCTGATGATCGAGCAACCATTATGGGACGACGATATTTTTTATCATTCCCGACTGCAGAAAGAATTGCGCACGGCCATTTGCCTCGATGAGTCCATTGTCAGCGCACGCGCGGCCGCCGTCGCCATAGAGACCGGGGCATGCCGCATCATCAACATCAAGGTTGGCCGTGTGGGCGGATTCACTGAAGCCAGAAAAATCCACGACGTGTGCCAATCGCAAAAGGTTCCCGTCTGGTGCGGCGGCATGCTTGAGTCAGGCATCGGACGCGCACACAACATCGCCCTTTCCACACTCGAAAATTTCAGTCTGCCCGGGGACGTTTCTGCGTCCAAGCGATACTGGAAGGAAGACATCATCGACCCGGAAGTGCAGGTTTCCCCGCAAGGCACCATTCCGATCAGCAACCTGCCCGGGACTGGCTACAGCATCAAAGAAGATCTCA
>JAOAPI010000015.1 GCA_025462865.1 Candidatus Sulfotelmatobacter sp.
AGATCTGTTTAGGAAAAATCGTGCGCGGGGAGAAGACGATTAAATGTGGTTGGTCGCGTTGGACGCGGGATTTGTGGTCAACGCGCTTGTGACAGACGAGCGCCTGCTCGCCGTCGCGAGAGTTCGCTGTCAGGGGAAAAGGATGACAAAATCGCATCGCATACCGCTCCTGGAATGGGTTTTACGGTATGGACGACGGTATGGATGGCACTTAACTCATTGAAAACAAAGAACTGGCGGAGAGAGTGGGATTCGAACCCACGTTACCCTTTCGAGTAAACACGCTTTCCAAGCGTGCGCCTTCAGCCACTCGGCCATCTCTCCGGCGAAACTTGAGGAAAGACGATAGCTTCCGGACTGGCTATCGCAAATGTGCCGAGCCGGATCATACCAACCATCCGCCAAGCTTCCATCCATTCTATGGGCAGGATTCCAGCAGCGCAAATCGAGTGCGGCTTCGCAGAATCTCGAAACTGAGAAGCGGAGAGCGAGAAGCATCACGGATAAGGATTGATGAAGGAGTTTTAGGAAAGCTTTGGCGAGGGCGGCACAACTGGCGCGTCCGAATTAGAGGGTGCAGACACGCTCGAAGCGGCGGCGGCGCTTGCGCCCGCTGTCGCTGCGGACGCATTGGTGGCATCGCTATTCGGAGGAACAATAGTAGCAGTAGGAATCGGCGGCGGCTTGACGCCATCCACTACGTGATGGCTCAGGCAATAGAGCGCGAGTTCCAGACGATCCGCAACGCCCAGTTTGTCGTAGACCTTACGGAGATAGTTTTTTACCACTTGTTCGGTCGTGCCCACGCGAATCGCAATTTCTTTATTCTTCATGCCCTGAGTGACACAGGAAACAATCAGCGTTTCCTTAGGCGTGAGCTGCACCTTGGGCCGCGCTCCAGAGGGACGCAGATTGTGGCCGCGATAGGCTTCCATCACCCAATGAATGGCCTGGTTCTCGAGCCAAGGTTCGCCACCCGCGACCTTGCGGAGACAATCGACAAGCAGTTCGGGTTCGACTTCGCGCGATAGTATGCCGTGCGCACCACGACGGAAAAGATCGAGGGTGAGTTGCTCGTCCGATGCCGGAGTGACGACAACGATTTTCAATTGCGGCGCCTGACGCAGTAACTCCGTTACTGCTTCGACCGGGTTGGGCGCCAGCGCGGACTCAAAAATCAGAACGTCGGCGGAAAACTTTGTTACAGCAGATTGTGTTTGAGGCAAAGTCTCAGCTTGACCCACGACGCGGATGTCATCTTCGAGAGCGAATATCTTGCGCAAGCCGGCGCGGAAAATAGCCTGGGTGTCGGCCAGGATCACGCGAATGAGCGGCCCCGTCCCGCTGTTCCCGTGAACGCCGTGATTCTCTCCTACACTGATCGAAGTGCCCGCCATCAGTTTCTCTGCACCTATGCCCGCTCGAAATGGTATTCGTCAATTACTACGCCAACGCCGCGCCGGCCCTGATCTTCAAAGCTGCGCACCACGCGGCCATGGCAGTCAATTTGCACGTCACGACGCGAACCTACAACTTCCCCCGGCAGCATGATGGTGAAATCCACCATCGAACCCACCGGGACGTCGCGATCCATCGCAAAAAGGACGCCGTTGGCAGAAATGTTTTGCGTTTCCGCAGCACAAGCTCCGCTCTGCGACGTCACTTCCACAGCCAGATGCAGAGGAAACCGCGGGGCACTTTGCATTGCGGCATAGTGCTTCGCTTCCGCCTGCTGTGGAATCGTGAGTTCCTTCCCTGCCTCGTCTGCCACGACGCGATGAACCTTTCTTGTGACTTTCAGCGACTCAAAAGGCAGCGTACACCCAGGAATCAGGTGTACAAAGTTACTGAAGTCATGGAACGGATGGTTGCTAACTGCTTGCAGAGGAGGGGATTAGAGGCGATTCATGCGCCGGACTCGGGGCCCGAGAAGTTGTTTTGCAAAGGCAGCAGGCTCGGAGGAATGCGAACTGCTACAGGCTTAGAACTTAGTCACTTCGGTGAAATTGAAATCGCGGATCTTCATGGCCGGTACCACCATATCAAACGACTCTTCTCCCGAAGAACGCTGAGGCACACTCATAGCTTCCACGTTCGAAAGCATGTGGATTAAACTCTCGTTAAAGCGGAAATTCCTGACACCTTCTTTTATTCGTCCGTTTTCCACCAGGAAGGTCCCGTCGCGAGTCATTCCGGTGACAATCTTTTCGTAAGGGTCCACTTCGCGGATATACCACAACCGAGTAACCAGCACACCGCGCTCGGTGGAGGCGATCATTTCCGCAAGATTTTGCGGACTTTGGGGCGCGGCAAAAACGAGGTTGAGCGGCATCTCGCCCATTTCGTTGGGTAAGGGAAATCCGTGGCCGGTGGGTTCGATCGGGCCGGCTTTATCTTTATACTCAGATCGCTTCATTCGCTCGGCCGTAGCTCGCGCGTAAACCACGCGTTTTACAACCCCGTTTTCAACCAGCGGAAGGCGCAGGCGTCTCATACCTTCACCGTCAAAAGGAGTTCCGTTTTGCAGGGGATGCCCAACGTCATCCCAAATCGTGATGTTCTCGCCAAAGAGTTTGCTGCCGATGCGGCCAGTGAGAAACGAGCGCTGATCCAAGATCGCCATTCCCGAATAATCCCAGAACATGAAGCCGACGATATCTAGCGCAGCGGAGGGCTCGAGGATTACCGTGTACTTCCCTGCCGGAATTTCGGCGGCATGCGCGGAGTCGATCGCCTTTTTTGCGGCAACTTCGGCCATGTGAGGTGGATCGAGGTTCGTGACATCGGGCGAGTTAGCTTTCTGCCAGCCGGAAGAGTCCGCGCCCAGCATCGTGATGGAGACTTCCGCCAAAGTCTGAGCATGCCATTGGCTGAGACCGCGAGAATTGAAAATGCCGTCGACGGATTCGGAGCTGGAAAAGATGCCAGCAGTCACGAGCTGGTGATTTCTTGCCACTTCGACAATTTTCTTTACGCTTTCCGCACGAAGCTGGGGCGTGATGGCCGCGGTCTGTTCGAAGTGCCGTGTGGGGATGGGCAGCTCGCCCGTCTTGGCGGCTTCCCGCGAATCGGGCATGGGCAAGAGATCCGGATCAGGATGCTGCACTTTAGCTAATGCTTCCGAAGATTCGACTACCCGCCGCAAACTATCATCGTCGAACTTGTTGGTTGTAGCGCGGGCCGTGCGTTTGTCAAAAGTCGTGCGCACCGAGACAACATGGTTTTCGTCTTCTACATTCTGATGGATGATGTTGTTGGCAAAACGCGTAAGCGCAAAGCGGCCGCCGGAAAACAGAACCTCGACTTCGTCAGCCGAAGAAAATCCCTTGATGCGATCGAAAATGTCGCCCGCACGGTCCCTGGTTAGCATCTGTTCGTTCTTGCCACTCTCTGTCTCTGTGGTGAATCAGCTTCCTTTATAAGCGCTTCCCACTTTGATCTGCCGAAAGCGCGATGGTGCTGCACCGTGTCCCGTGCCCATCACCTGTTGTGGCTGGCCTTTGCCGCAATTTGGTGTGCCCCAAAGCGTCCATTCATCGCGGGAGCAAATTGCGTCCAGCGAATTCCAGAATTCAGTCGTGATTCCGGAATACGACGGGTTTTTCACCATGCGGACGCGCTTTCCATGCTTGATCTCCCATCCGATCTCGCAGCCGAATTGGAAATTGTAACGCCGGTCATCGATTGACCATGAGCGATTGGTCTGCATGAGAATGCCGTGATCGGTAGAAGCGATCAGTTGCTCAAGCGTCAGTGGCTTCTCGCCAGGCAGCAAGCTGATGTTAGTCATGCGAATCATGGGCAGCCGATTCCAACTTTCAGCGCGCAACGTTCCGCCGGAACGATTCTCGCCGATCGTATGTGCGGTCTCGCGCGAGCTGAGGTACCCGGTGAATAATCCATTGGTGATGATGGGCGTACATTGCGCCGGCACACCTTCATCGTCATACGCAAAAGTTCCGAGTCCGGGACCGTGCTCCTGGCGCGCGTCTGCGACCACATTAACTATTTCACTGCCGTAGCGCAGCGAGCGCAGTTTGTCGAGTGTGAGAAACGACGTGCCTGCAAAATTCGCTTCCATCCCTAGAACACGATCGAGTTCGATGGGATGGCCGATGGACTCGTGGATCTGCAATCCAAGTTGAGAACTATCGAGGATGATGTCGAACGTGCCTTCAGGACATTGCTCCGCATGATGTAAAGCAACCGCTTCTTCCGCGATCCGGCGAGCATTTTCAATAAGTTTCAGCTCGTCAATCAGCTCGTAGCCCTTGTTCTGCCATTGCCCGCCAAAGGAATTAGGATAAGAGCGTTTCTGGATTTCATTTCCCGCGAACGCATGCGCGGTATAGCCTGCGCCCGCGGAATATTTCGTCTGATGGATGTCACTTCCCTCGGATGACAAAAACCATTGCTCGTCGCGATTGAAATTGAGATTGCTTTCGGCCAAAGTAACTCCGGCGACGGCGCACAGTTCAGAATCGATCTGCAGCAGTAGAGCAATGTTTTGTTCGACCGAGATCGCGAAGGGGTCGATGGCATAGGGGGTGGCCCATTCGGCGGTCACGGGTTTTTCTGGAGCAAGGCGTACGTCCTGCTGCTTCACCTGCGACGATGCGCGAGCGATTTCCACTGCGCGCGCAGCAGTCGCTTCAACTCCGGACCGCGAGAGATCTTCGGACGCTGCAAATCCCCATGCACCATCGGCAATCACGCGCACGTTCATTCCTACAGATTCGGAATCAGAGGCGCTGCCGACCTTGCCGTTCTTCGTAGTGAGGGCGCGGCTTTTTTGGCTGACAATTCGCGCATCAGAATAGCTCGCGCCGCGCATCGTGGCGACGTTCAAAGCCCAGTTAGCAATTTGCTTCATGCGGAGATTCAAATTTACCACGGAGGAACGACGATCAACCACAGCGAACACGATGGTTCACGAAGGTTTAGTTGTTTAGGGCGTGGCGCGCGCGACTTCTAACACTTTGCTGACTGCCAGCAGTTCTTTTAAGACTTCGCGCAGCTTGGTTGACTCCAGCGCATTGGCGCCATCCGATTTCGCTACTTTGGGATTGTCGTGAACTTCGAGGAAGACGCCATCTACACCGGCAGCCACAGCTGAGCGCGCCAGCACTGGGATGAACTCGGGTTGCCCTCCGCTGACCGCCGGAGTTCCGTCCTCAGCCTGCGCCGAGGGGAGCTGCACGGAATGTGTCGCGTCGAAGACCACTGGCGCAAACTTACGCATGATGGCAAGCGAGCGCATGTCCACGACAAGGTTGTTGTAGCCGAAACTTGTGCCGCGCTCAGTGAGGAAGACTTTCGAATTTCCTGCCTCGCGGCATTTCTCAATGACATGGCGCATATCCCACGGAGAAACGAATTGTCCTTTCTTAATGTTGACAGAACGGCCGCTTAGCGCCGCTGCCACTACGAGGTCGGTCTGGCGGCAAAGAAATGCCGGGATCTGCAGGACGTCAACCACTTCCGCGACCTTGGCGACATCTCCAACTTCGTGCACATCGGTGAGTATCGGCAACTGCAGTTCATCTTTGATTTTCTTTAAAATCCGGAGACCATCTTTTAGTCCAGGTCCTCGAAAGCTGCGAATCGAAGTGC
The DNA here is from genome assembly GCA_025462865.1 of Candidatus Sulfotelmatobacter sp. Taxonomy (GTDB): domain Bacteria; phylum Acidobacteriota; class Terriglobia; order Terriglobales; family Acidobacteriaceae; genus Sulfotelmatobacter. The sequence continues at coordinate 5,614 of JAOAPI010000015.1, forward strand.
GGTTGGCCTTGTCATAGCTGGCTTTAAAAATAAAAGGCAAACTCAGAGCTTTGGTTACGCCCTTGATAATCTCGGCCATGCGAATGGCGTGTTCCTCACTCTCGATCACGCACGGCCCGGCGATCAGGAAGAGTTCACCAGATCCGATACGCACGTCGCCGATTTGGAACGAGGAAGCCAAAGGCAAAACCTTTCATCGCAAAGAACGCAGAGAAGAAATCCGAGTCTCTCTTTTCTCGGCGTATTCAGCGATCTCAGGAGAAAAACTCTTTATTCTAACGGCGCGCTACTTTTTCTGGACGGTGGAACATCTCTACCGCGGCTGTCTCTTTTTCTTCCCGCCGCTTCGATCCATGTTTGTATGCCGCTGCTATGAATGTGCTAAATAGCGGATGCGGCTCCAGCGGCTTCGACTTGAACTCAGGATGAAATTGGCAACCGATGAAATGTGGATGATCCGCTAGCTCCACCATCTCCACGTATGTGCCGTCCGGGGTCGAACCGGAAATGCGCAGCCCCGCAGCTACCATGGGCTCCTCGTATTCACGATTAAATTCGTAGCGATGGCGGTGGCGCTCGCTGATTTCAAGCTTTCCGTAGATCTTATGCGCCAGCGTGTCAGGCTCAATCTTGCAAATCCACGCGCCGAGCCGCATCGTACCGCCCAGTTCTTCCACGCCGCGCAGTTCGCGTAATTTGTAAATTACGCGATGCGGCGTCGCCGGATCGAACTCGCTCGAATTTGCCTCCGCAAGCCCGACTACGTTGCGGGCGAACTCGACGCACGCGGTTTGCATTCCAAGGCAAATCCCGAAGTACGGAACCTTGTTTTCTCGCGCGTAACGGATCGCGATGAGCATGCCCTCGATGCCGCGCTTGCCAAAGCCGCCGGGAACCAGAATCCCGTCATAGCCCTCAAGTTGCGCGTCGTTGTTATTGGTATTGCCCTCCCCGGTTTCCAGGCCCTCGGCTTCAATCCAGTTCACTTGAAGTTTTAGATTGTGGGCCAGTGCGCCATGCACCAGCGCTTCCTTCAACGACTTGTACGAATCCTCATACTCGACATACTTGCCGACAATCCCAATCGTGACCGTATCTTTCGGGTTGTATACGCGATGCACAATATCTTCCCACTTGGAGAGATCGCGGTCTTTCGCATCCATATGCAGATATTTCAGCACCAGAGTATCCACGCCTTCATTCGCAAATACCAGCGGCACCTCGTAGACGGAAGCCACATCCTTTGCGGTGATCACGGCTTCTTCCTGCACATTGCAGAAGAGCGCGATCTTTGACTTGAGATCCTTGGCGAGGAATCGATCGGTTCTGCAAAGTAAAATGTCAGGCTGAATTCCGATGCTGAGCAGTTCCTTCACTGAGTGCTGAGTAGGCTTGGTTTTCAATTCCTGCGCGGCTGCGATAAAAGGAACCAGCGTGACGTGGACGAATAGTGTATCCTCGCGGCCCAGTTCCTGCCGCATCTGGCGGATCGCTTCCATGAACGGAAGGGATTCGATGTCGCCCACCGTGCCACCGATTTCAACAATTGCCACGTCTACATCTTGAGCGACCTTTTTCATTGCGGCTTTTATTTCATTCGTAACGTGGGGAATCACCTGAACGGTTTTGCCCAGGTAATCGCCGCGACGCTCTTTGGCGATGATCTGCTCGTAAATTCGACCAGTGGTCCAGTTGTTGTCGCGAGAAAGTTTGGCGTGAGTGAAACGTTCGTAGTGTCCGAGATCGAGATCGGTTTCGGCGCCGTCATCGGTCACGAAGACTTCGCCATGCTGAAACGGCGACATCGTCCCGGGATCGACGTTTAGATACGGATCGAACTTCATCAGGTTGACTTTCAACCCGCGGCTCTCCAGCAGGCAGCCGATGGACGCCGCGGCCAGTCCCTTGCCAAGGGAAGACACAACTCCGCCCGTTACAAAGATGTACTTCGCTGGCATCTGTTCCTCGCTCTAAATTGTGTTTGAAAAATGGTGCAGGTGGGGTGCACGATCAATTATGGCAGAAGAGGCCTGTGGAAACAAACAGAAGAATTCAGGAAAATCCAAACCATCAACCACGAAGGACACGAAGTTACACGAAGGCAATGTTGAAGCGCTTTCCTTCGTGATGCTTCCTGTCCTCAGTGGTTGATCGGTCCTCGCGTTGACTATCCCAAGGATGTGGGCGAAAATGAACGTGGTACTTCCCTCGATCCCGATTTCTCGGGTGGTTTCCAATCGTGGGCCTGTGGCGCAGCTGGGAGCGCGCTTCCATGGCATGGAAGAGGTCGTCGGTTCGATCCCGACCAGGTCCACCAATTATCCTCAACGAAGGCTCGGATTTTTCGTAGGCTCAAGAGAGAGGCTTGCGGCAAATCACCAGCATGGCTGATGTATGCGCGCCTAGAGCGCCGCGGACCAGGTCGAATGCCGTAAACCCCGCAATTCCGCATAAGCTCTTCATCGGATCGAACCAAGCACCTGCACGCGGCCTTGAGGCTCCTTCAAATCTTACCCAATGGTGGAGAGAATACATCCAGAAGGAGTGACCTGTCTGGAAGATGGTCATAATGACCTCCAAGCCATTTTCCGTGAGAAGGCGTGAAATTGTGGACGGCGTAAACAGGTTCCAGTGACGCGGTATGTGGTAGCCGCCCCAGTGGGTACGCCGGAATATGCGCGAATCCAAGCTGTCAATATTAGGTGTTTCCAACGCGAACACTCCTCCCGGAGGAAGCCAGCCCACAACTTGTCCTATAACGGCTGCGGGATCGCTTACGTGCTCGATGACATGAAACATTGTAATCAGGTCGATGGCGCTTTCCGGAAGGCTGGAGCTGTCCTCAACGCGCTCGCAGAATACCCCTGTGTAGCCTTCGCCGCGCAAGCGATTCACAACTTGCTCATCCAACTCGAGGCCATAGAGTCCGGATCGCGGAACTCCAAACCCTTCTGAGGTGCGAAGGAATCGTCCGTCTCCACACCCTATGTCAGCATAGGTGCGAGGCCGGGTCGCGCATTGGGCCATGATCTTAGCCATTTTGCGGCGGTCCAGCCACTCCTTCGCCTTGCGAGCCAGCGGGTTAATCTTGGCGTAGTTGTAAGCGTAGTAGCTGGAGGGATAGATGATGCCAAGTTCGGCGACTCCGGGCCGGGGATTCAGCCATACGTGGCCACATGCCGAGCATTGCACGAACCGCCATGGGTTGCTGCAGGTCATCAGCTCGTAATCGAAACCAACAGCGAATTCAGATTGGGCCGAAGCGGCGCAGACCGGGCAGAGGGGAACACGCTCTACGCCGATCAACGGAGATCGCAGCCGGGAAAACTCCTCAGGAGCCGGCGTCAGACGCCAGGCCTCGGGGTCTTCGCTCAAACAGTCCTCCGGGCACACTCGGAGATGGGTAGCGCGGACCAATAACGAAAAAGATAAGCAAAATACGAACCGCGCCACTCGATCCCAGCCGCTTCAGCGCCTTGACGAATCTCCTGATCGGCCTCCGGCAGGTTGTAGTAAGGAATCGATGGCCAAAGGTGGTGGACGGTGTAGTAATTCATATTCATGGGCGCTACCAGCATTCGCTCCAGAGGATTGCTGATGTAGGTAATCAGCCGATGACGATCTGCTGCTTGATCACCTTCCGGGTGCGAGTGCTCGGAAAAAGACCGGAAGTTATCCGCCAGATACATGAAGGTGTACACCGGAAACAACCAGAGCACTGGATAAGCCCACCATCCCACCAGCCAGGTGAGACCTCCAGCGAGAAACACTAACCAACCAAACAGCAGTATGAAATCCCGAAGCCTATAGCCGTCGGCCTCCGAAGATAGTGGGCTGCGGTTTTCTGAAGTCGCTCGGCCACGCGTGACAAACACCGCTTTTGCCGCGTATCCAACGCTGGCCAGCCCTGACAAGAACGCCGCCAGTTCAATACGATCAGCCTTGTTAAAGCAGGCATGTTTATGGCGATCGGGATCTCGCGGTGTCGCAAGGTGAAGGTGATGCGCAAGATGGTTTCGATTATTGAGCCGGGTAATCGCGCCAATGGAAGCGAAGACGAGAAGGTCTGCCCAAAAGTCGTTACGTTTGATGTTGGGGAAAAGGCGGCGATGCATGGCATCATGCCCAATTATGAAAAGCCCATAGTAACGATTGCCGATCACTGGAATAGCGATCAACACCGTCCACCAAGTCGGATGAATAGCCACCAAAGCGGCTGCGGCCAAAATCCATGCCCAGCACACGATTATGTCAGCGATGGCACGCCAAGGTTTAAGAGTGCTTAAGTCCTTAATTCGGGCCGGTGACAGCAAAGTGCGCCGGTACGGAAGGTAGGGGCTTTCAACCACGACGGGTTGCATGCCTTCCGCCAATTGATGCTCCAATTTCAATGGGTCCTGCCTAGAAGTATTTCTCGATGGATTTACAGTACCAAACAACCAGTGGCTAGGGGTAGTAGACGGTTCACGTCGCGCTCAAAGCCCGGGTTTTGTTCGGCTTTTAGTTCTTTTGAAATTGGACAGCAAATTCTATCAACGCAATTAAGAGCTGAAAAAAAGATGCGCCCCGCGCCGCCGTTGCACACGGATGCTAGGCTTATAGAGTGAATCGACGCCTCTATACTCTTGCCTTTCCGCTCATCGTACTTATTTTTCTCATCTGGACGATTGTCGGTGCAGTCCCTCTCGCTTCGGCCGCGGCCTGGAGTGTGCGCCCGGAACCGACCCGGCTGGTGAATGGCGGTCCAGTTCTGTTCCAAGTAAAACCTCCATCTAAACTTAAATCTTTGAGTGGCAAATGGCTTACCCACCAGCTTTCCTTCAATTACGATCCCTCTACGAAAACATGGTTCACCCTGGCAGGCGTAAGCTTCGAGACGTCCCCCGGCAGATACCCGCTGGAACTAACCGCCGAACTTGCCGGAACCATGGCTCCATTGACGATCACCCGCTCGTTCCTGGTCGGCCGGGCCAAGTATCCCCAAGTTAGAGTAGAACTGACCGTCGAAAAGAAGTTCACCGAGCCTTCGCCGGAGCAGCAGGCACAAGTCGCGGAAGGCGTAAAGATCAAGCAGGAATACCTTAGCCGCGTCACGCCGGCCCGTGAGTGGAATGGTAAATTCATAGGCCCCGCCGATGCTGCCATTTCCGACGTCTTTGGCTCTCAACGAATTTTCAACGGCACCGCTCAACGTCCGCACTTCGGATTGGACTACCGCGTTCCCGCGGGAACTCCCGTGGCCGCCATGAATCAGGGGACGATACTGCTGGCGCGCTTTCTTTATTACGAAGGGAACTGTGTCGTAATTGATCACGGGCAGGGACTCCTCACGCTCTACTTTCATCTTTCTGAATTCAAAGTAAAGGAAGGGGACCAAGTAAAGCGCGGCCAGGAAATAGGATTGAGCGGTGGCACCGGCCGGGCCACCGGTCCGCACCTTCACGTCGCGGTGCGATGGCAGGGGACCTACCTCGACCCTGCGAGCCTGATACGACTGCGATTGCCGTAACGGCAATTTGCAATTAGCGGTTGGTAGCATACAGACAACCTTCGGGCTGACGGCTAAATTGCCAATTGCTGAATGGCTTGATTCCTTTACGCATTTCCCCCCGGAAAATTGCCAAGTCCGCGCGTCTGAATAGCTCGCAACACATCGCGCAGGCTTTCTTTCAACTCGAGATTACGAATCAGACGATGAAGATAATTAGGATGCACGCCCAGAATGCGGGCCGCGTCGGCATAGCTGCCTTCGGTCTGCTCCACGGCATCGAGGATCAATTGCTTCTTCAACTCTTTGACGGCGGCGTGATACTTCGCCTCGGTCATCTCCGGAGCAGGTGGGCGTTCCAGCAATGATTCCGGCAGATCCTCGGGCAGAATCATCTCCGAGGAGCCGAGAACCAGCGCTCGCTCGATTGCGTTTTCCAGTTCGCGCACATTGCCCGGCCAGTCGTAATTCACGAGACGCGCCAAAGCCTCGCGGGAAATTGGACGGGGTTTCACCTTGCAGCGCATCGCATGTTTTTGCACGAAGTGCCGAACCAGCATGGGGATATCTTCCCGTCGCTCGCGCAACGCGGGCATCGTGATCTTTAACACCGCCACACGGTAATACAAGTCCTGGCGAAAATTGCCGTCGCGCACCGCCTGATCGAGATTGCAATTGGTAGCGGCGATGACACGGATATCCACTTTGATGGGATGAGTACCACCGACGCGCTCGAATTCGCGTTCCTGCAGCACCCGCAGCAATTTGACCTGTAGCGCGAGAGGCAACTCCGCGATCTCGTCGAGAAAAACTACGCCTCCATCGGCGATTTCAAGGCGCCCTTTTTTCTGCGAAGTAGCTCCGGTGAATGCCCCGCGTTCGTATCCAAAGAGATCGCTTTCCAGTAGCGTCTCTGGGATTGCGGCACAGTTGATCGCCACAAACGGCTTGCTGGCTCGCGGGCTATTTCTGTGGAGCGCCCGCGCCGCCAGTTCTTTTCCGGTTCCGCTCTCGCCTTCGATCAACACCGTAGATTCGGTGGGCGACACGCGCTTCAGGAATTGGTAAACATCTTTCATGCGCGTGCCTTCGCCCACCAGGCTTCGCTCCTGGCTGATTTCCACGGTGAGGCGGTCGTTCTCCTGCTCCAGCCAATGCAGGCGCCGGGCGTTTTCCAGGGCGACCGCGGAAATGCCGGCAATCGCCGTAACCAATTGCAGATGCTCTTCGTTGAGACGATCGCTCAGAGTGTCACTATCGAGATAAACGCATCCGATGACCCGCTGAAACACAGTTAAAGGCACACACAACAACGAGCGCACTTGCGATGCTGCCAGGCTTTCGATTTCCCGCAAATCATCGCTGCCGGCCACATCGCTGCCTAGCATCGCAATTCCCTGCTCCAGAACCTGACGTGCTACCGTACGGCTCACCCGGACTAACGGAGTTTTGCCCGCCTGCCGCATGCGGGCGAACATGGAATTGAATTGATGGCCTTCGCGGTCCGATAAGAGAATTGCGCCCCGACCAGCAGGAACTACTTCAAAAATCAGATCCAGCAATTGCCCCTGCAGGTCGTTGAGCTCCCGAATCGAATGAACGATCCGGCTAATTTTGAGCAGCGCGTTCAGATTGCGTGCGACGCGAGAGTTCGCGGGCAACTCGCGCAGTAGCCGGTCAGGCTGCAGATACACAGCATCTCTCGGATGAATGATGGTAGTTTCGGCGGTCAGACGAGCGTCCTCGAATTCGACCCGACCTTCCGGCGGGACAATACCATCGTCTTCAAGCAAAAATAGAAAAGAAGAATCGCCAGCTGCGATTTCGTCCCCATGCTCCAGCCATTTCTCCTCGACCGCGGTTCCGTTCACCAAGGTTCCATTGCGGCTGTCGAGGTCCCGAATCTGAAATCTGCCATCTTGCCAAGTGACCAGACAATGCTTTCGGGAGATAGAGGGGTCAGTAATTGCGAGCCCATTCGAGCCTTCCCGCCCAATAGTGATTTCGTGCTCAGACAAAGGAATTGTCGAGTCTTTCAAAGGCCCGGAAATCACCAACAGTCTGGGACGCAAGCGGCCTACCTCGCGCGCCCTTCATATCATAGTTTGGGCTCAAAAACATTCCCCATGCGAAGTTGTTCCAATATCCGAACAGATAGTGGCTATCCGATCGGATAGTGATCGAGGTCGGCACGGGAATGCCGCTACTCCTTAACTGCAACTGGATTTCTACGCTAAATACTTTGCCTAGATAGAGTTGGCAGGGTTCTTGGGTTTCTTCGTAAAGCCGAGCCGAGTGGCATTCCGCATGCAATCGAGTGTGTGCGGCAATGCTCGGCAAAAAGCGATGGGGGAAGCGCTTTTTGGAATTGTTCTTGCTGAGCTTGCGCAATCAAGGATCCGAGGGGCCCCCTCATCGGATCCTTTGATTTTTTGAAATCGATGCCGCGCAGACCTAGCTGGCGACCGCCTCATTCGAGGCCAATGCAGGGACCGCTACGGTAGGCAACACGACCGCCACTCCATCGCGATAGGTAATGCTGTTCCCGGAAATCGCGGGCACGCGCTCTCCCGGAACCAGAATCCCCACAAGATTTAGAGGATCCGCAGCCGACAACGTGACCGTACCCTGTGCCGAGTCGAGTTTGCGCAGAGCTCGTACGGACTCCACTGCGACCGGAAGAGCGAACTGCTCGCCGAGGAATCCATCGACAAAGCGGCCACCGCGAATCTCGCCTCGGTCTTCCAGCCGTCTAAATCCCATCAGCAATTCGCGCCATGGAGGCAGATTCGCCTCACGCGCCAGCACGTCCCGGACAACGATGCCATAACGCCTCAGCAGCATCCAGCAAGCGGCTTCGACGGCGCGTGGCCGCTCGACCACTTCCTCGGCATGCAGAAGAGCCCAACGCCCGGCATTGTGCCGCGGTCGCATCGCGCGGCCGCTGCCCTGCCCGGCTCGCCGTTTGGGATCGATCAGCGATCGCAGATTGTCGAAGCCATCGGCCGTCACCAGGCCGGCAGCGACAAGTTCCCAGAGAGCCGTCTCGATTTCGGCTTTCAGCTTTTCTGTGCCGCGTACGATATCTGCAAAAAACGATGCGCCCCGCTGCCGCAGAAAATCAAGCACCTTCTGGGCTCCGTGGCTCAATCCGTTATTCTTGCCCAGTTCCGCGCCTGGATGTCGCGGCGTCATCCAGTCGGCATCTTCTCTGATAAAAAATGTGATGGGCGCTACGCTGGTGGGAATCACGCGCCGCTGGCGCGGAGCGGCACCTGGCTCACTGTCTGTTCCACGGCTAGCATTGGAGTAGTCAAGCGTCGCCGGATGTGGCGACAACCTTCCCCATCCCACGGCTCCGGTTAGACAAAGTTGGTCAAGCCATTTGGGATCGTAATCCACGATGCGGCGAAACAGAACCTGCCGCTCCCATGCATTGGCCGGAATTTCAAAGCCCTGCAACTGCCGGAGAACTTCGAGAGTACCGCGCTCACCAGAAACCTGAGTCCCCGGGGCCACATGCTGCCATTGCAGCAGCCACTGCATAAACTGGGCTGCTGTGACCGGCTCAATCTGTTTGCGCAACGTTGCGACGGTCAACCGATGAATGCGCGCCAGGAGCCTTCGTTCGCACCATTCAGTCTCATGCTCGTGTGCGGAGGACTCGGACTGAGCGATAGTTGAAGGCACGGGTACCCGCGAGGCAATGCCACTGAAGTTTCCCCGAAGGATTGTCCCGCTCGCCTCCATGCGAAGAAGAGCAGCTGAAATGTCAGACGGAGCCAGACCCAAAATTTCTCCGAGCGTGCTTGCAGTAGTCGGACCCAGATGGGACATCCATCCTGTAACCAGCGTTAGGAAAGCGTCCTCCCGAGTAGGTGCGGCCGCTTCGACATCGGCTAATGCGGGCTCGAATCGCGCCTCGGGAAACAAAATTGAAAAAGTCTTGGCGCGTTCAGCCGCCACCCAATAGGTTCGTCCGCCCGATATTGCCGATGCAGCGCGGCCCTCAGCAACCAATCGATCAAAATAAAACTTCCACTGCCCGGTACCGAAACTCACGCCTGCTTCCGGCAACGCCACCAGTGTGTGAAGCACATCGTGCAGTTCATCGGCATCGCGGACATCCGGCCAAGCCTCTTCGCGCACTTGGGCGATTGCCGCCGGATCGAGCCCTCCAACTTCTTCCAGCACAGATTCAGGCAGCATGCGCCGCATCTGCACGGCGCGCGCCCGTCGCTCCTCGAGTGGCGCATCATCAAGATAGGCATATGGATTCGCGTTCAGAATTTCATGCGAAAACTGTGATGGAACTGGCGTGTCAACTGCGATACAGCGGATTCGTCCGTCGGCCAGGCCGCTCAGAAGAGCCTTCAGCCCATCGAGATCCATCGCCTCGGTGAGCACATCCTTCATCACTTCTCCAACGAGAGGATGATCGGGAATTTGGCGCTCGCCTTGAATGTTTTCGAAGCAGGCCGCCGCATCAGGAAATACCGAGGCCAGCAAGTCTTCGGATCGCATGCGCTGAATTTGTGCCGGAACCTTTTTTCCGTTTTGAAAACGCAACAGCGCAAGAGCCCGATTCGCATCCCAGCGCCAGCGCGTAGCGAAGATTGGAGAATCCAGCGCCGCCTGTTCCAAGATGGGCTGCACCGTCGCTGCCTGCAAAAAATTGAAGACATCGCCCAGCGGAAAACTGTGCTGCTCGCTCAAAGCGATATTGAGTCCGTTGTCGGTCGCCGCCGCCTGTAGTTCAAAGTTGAACCCAACGCAGAAGCGCTTCCGAAGAGCAAGACCCCAGGCTTTATTGATCCGTCCACCAAAGGGAGCGTGGATCACCAACTGCATGCCGCCGCCTTCGTCGAAGAAGCGCTCCGCAATCACGGTCGTCTGCGTCGGAACGGCGCCCAGAACCGCACGGCCTTGCAAGATATATTCAATCGTCTGCTCGGCGCCGGAATCATCCAGTCCACATTCCTGCTTCAGCCAGGAAACGGTTTCGGCGACTTCTGGTTGCGTCGCGGAGAACCCCACGGGAGAAGTGTGCGGCAGCATCTCGCTGATGGTTTGCCGCAGATTTCCGACGTGCTCTGAAAGTTCCTGGGTTCGGGCTGGCGCTTCACCTCGCCAGAAGGGGACGCTAGGCGGCGCGCCGTGCGCATCCTGCACCAGCACGCGGCCCGCGTTAGTTTCGATGCGGCGAATCATCCACGAAGTATTTCCGAGCAGCATGATGTCGCCGCGGTTGCTCTCAACGGCGAAGTCTTCGTCCACAGTGCCTACGACGAGACCGTCCGGTTCGGCAACAACGGCGTAGAGCGAATTGTCGGGAATCGCGCCGCCGCTGGTGATGGCCGCCAGGCGTGCTCCGCGGCGAGCTCGCAGCTTTGAATTCACTCGGTCGCGGTGGATATACGCGCCATACCGTCCGCGCTTCGAGGCAATGCCCTCGGCCAGCATTTCCAGAACCGCATCGAATGTCGTTCGCGTCAAATTTCGGTAAGGGTAGGCTCGCCGCACTAAGGCGAACATCTGATCCTCGTCCCACTCTTCGGCCGCACATGCCGCCACAATCTGTTGCGCCAACACATCGAGTGGCGAATCCGGAATCATCAGGCGGTCGAGATCGCCCTGCCGGATGGCGCGCACCAGGGCCGCGCACTCCAACAGATCATCGCGCGTCGTTGCAAACAAGCGTCCTTTGGGAACGGCACCGCGCCAGTGACCGGAGCGCCCCACGCGCTGCAAGGTCACAGCTATCGCGCGGGGTGAATTGATCTGAACAACCAGATCTACCGTGCCGACATCGATTCCCAATTCGAGTGAAGCGGTTGCCACGAGAACGCGAACCTGGCCTTCTTTCAGTTTTTTCTCGGCAGCCAATCGCAGTTTGCGCGACAGACTTCCATGGTGCGCCGCCACATGCTCTTCACCGATGCGCTCGCCCAGGTGGTGTGCCACGCGCTCCGCCATCCTCCGGGTATTCACAAAAACCAAAGTCGACCGGTGTTGTTCCACCAGCGTCACCAGCCGGTTGTAAACCTCGTCCCACATTTCGTTCGAAGCTACCGGCCCGAGCGGCATCGAAGGAACTTCGACCGCCATATCGAGCGTCCGCTTGTGTCCAATGTTGACGATGACCGGGGCAGGCCGTCCTTCACTGCCGTCAGAGCTGCCGGTAAGAAAGTGCGCGACTTCTTCAATCGGTTTCTGCGTGGCGGAGAGCCCAATGCGGACCGGCCGTTTGTACGTGAGCGCCTCCAGCCGTTCCAGTGATAGCGTAAGATGTGCGCCCCTCTTGTCATCGGCCACCGCGTGGATTTCGTCGACGATCAGGGTTTCCACATCACGCAAAATAGCGCGGCTCTTATCGGCCGTAAGCAAAATGTAAAGCGACTCCGGAGTAGTCACAAGAATGTGCGGAGGTCGCTTCAGCATGGCGCGCCGCTCATGCATCAGTGTGTCGCCGGTGCGGACCGCAGTGCGAATCTCCGGCATGAGCAGCCCGCGTTCTCCAGCCATGGCGAGAATTTCCCCAAGCGGAACCTCCAGGTTCTTCTGAATGTCATTGCCCAATGCCTTCAGGGGAGACACGTAGAGAACTTCGGTTCGGTCCGCAAGATCGCCTGCAAGCGCTTTTCGGACTAAACGGTCGATGCAGGCAAGAAACGCCGCCAAGGTCTTGCCCGACCCGGTGGGCGCAGAAATCAGAGTGGTGCGACCCGCAAGAATGTGAGGCCAACCCTGCTCCTGGGGCTCGGTAGGAGTCGAAAAGCGCTGGACAAACCACTCCCTGACTAAAGGATGTGCCCAAGCTAAAGAGGAGGGAAGGGACGACATTTTACTATTGTAATAGGAAGCAGCGGTTTCGCAAACTATTCGCTTTCGGGTTTGGCGATACGGCGGGTCGAAGTTTGAGCAAAATGCTAGAATTCCGCCAATGCCAAAACTTTCAGTCCAGGCTCGCGCCCGGAAAATCAAACTTCTACTCTTCGACGTAGACGGCGTGCTTACCGACGGAAAGCTATTTTTCCTGCCCCCTGCCGCAGGTTCACAAGCGAGCATGATTGAATTCAAAGGCTTCCATGCTCACGATGGCGCATCGATTTCGCTGGCACGTCTCGGCGGCATCAAAACTGGACTCATCACAAAGCGCAATTCGGAAACGGTCGCACTTCGTGCCCGCGATCTGAAACTCGAGTACGTCTATCAAGGTGTGCAGGACAAGCGCAAAATTTTTGACGATGTCGTGAAAGCAGCGGGTCTGAAGCCGGAGGAAGCTGCATTCGTCGGCGACGACGTAATCGATCTTCCAGCCATGCGCGCGGGAGGACTCGCCATCGCGGTAAAGAATGCGCGCGCGGAAGTGAAGAGAGAAGCTCATTACATAACGCCTCATGCCGGCGGAGAGGGCGCTTTGCGCGATGCCGTTGAATTCATTCTTAAGGCTCAGGGCAAGTGGAAGGGCGCCGTGGAGGATTACATCGGCGAGAAAAGTCCGAAAAGAAGCTCTTAGCTATTAGCCTTTAGCTCTTAGCTAGCCAACAACACATCTTTGAAATGGAGTGAATGGCTGTTGAGCTAAGAGCTAACAGTTAACCGCTAAAAGAAAAAACCCATCGGATGCTTGCTTGGGGCGTGCTCGGGTCAGCATCCGACGGGGTACCGTTTCTCCTTACTCACCCTGTTGTTTTCAGGAGTATGTGAAATGATTAAACCGCAGAACCGCATCAAGTTCCGTCTAGTTTTGTAAAACTTTGTAATTCTTGTCTCTCTACAACTTTGGTATTGCATTTGAATAACATCAGAGCGCGCATAGAACTGCAGCCAGTCTTTTTAAGCTCGTGTTCTCATGTTAGGGAAGGTCTTGACCAGTTGATCTCTAGTCCGGAATGGCAGGGGCCTTCGACGCCATGAGTTCCGTAAAACGCGGACTCTTTCTCAACTCCGCAAACTCGACGTCTTTGTATACGTTCTTCAGATCTTTATAACCGGCTTCCATCGCCCTTCTCAAATATTCGAGCGATTGCTCGGACAATCCCATCTTGGCGTACAACTTCGCGACGGTGTAGTTGTAGCGGGCGCGATCCTCGGGAGAGGGAAGTTGGGCCTGCACGCCGGCGCGTGATGTACGCTCAAACACTGAGGGATCCAACTCAAGAGCATGCTGATAGGCAATTATCGCGGGCTCGAACTCTCGTTTGGAGAAATAAGCCGCGCCCAGATTACTGAAGAACGAGGCTGAACTGCTGTCTCGTGCGATCGCCTTTTGGTATTGCTTCACCGCGGTTCCGTATTTCTTGGCCTCGTAATAAACTACTCCGAGATTGTTATAAGCGTCCGCAAATGCGTGGTCGTTGTGGATGGCGCGCTCGAATGATTTACGCGCCTCCTTATAGCGCTGAATCAGGAGTTCGGTGATGCCGATTTTATTCAGCAAGTGCGCGTCGTTCGTCTTCTTGGCCAGCGCTGCCCGGTAATAGTCGAGGGCATCCAGATAAAGCTTTTCCGAGCGCAACCGATCGGCTTGTAGTTCAAGAGCGGCCACTGTGGCTTCCGGAGCCGGTGGATCGATGCCGCGCATCAGCGGAGGCGAGATCTGCACTTGCTCGGAATGAGAAACTTGCGCGAGTGTCGCAGTGGAAGAAATCAGAAGGAAAATCAGGCAGGCGTTCCGGCAGGACATACACCACCCCCAGGCAACCAGTTCCAATGCAGGCCATTTTGCCACACTTTTGGCCGGATGGCGAAGAAATTTGGATCTGCGGCCTAAAGTGAAGCAATTACTCCCTCGGCAGGATGCTGTCCCGGGGGTTGTTGGCAGCCGAAGTTTTCCCACTTTCCGTCTTCTGAGCGGATAGTTAACTCCGGACTTTCGAAAATGTCCCCCCCAACACATCCGACACACACACTATGTTTCTGTCTGAATGAGGCGCCGTCCGGAATATAGCTTGGTGATCAAGAGTACCGACCATGACGTACGCATGAGGGACGCGAGTTTTTCAAAAGCTCCGGCCGCGCCACCAAGGTGATTAGCAACTCCGAAGGCTGTGAGAAACGACATCATCAGCACTGCAGTCAGAATCGAATAAGCCGTCCAGCCTTTCCAGCGGCTATCGCCCGAAAATCGCCACGCGAATAAGAAGAGGACCAGCAGCGCCGAATTGAAGGCGATCAAATCGCAAACCAAATGCAGCGGCTCGTGAATGAAGATGGCATCGCTAGCCACCCCAACCCCCGAGAGAAATTGAAAGGTTGGAATCAGGACTGCACCCCGTCCCGCGCCGAGCTCTCTGCGGAGCGCTAAGGCAAACACCATCAACAGCAGACCAAGGACAAAGAAATTCATCCGCTGTGCGAAACCTAACTAGGTGAATTCGAGAGCGCTGATGGTGTCGCGCATCGCATCGTAGCTCGGCGCCATCGCCCCCAGCACGAGAAATGTCAGCACAAACGGGACCCCGCCGAAGCCCGCCGCCAATAGAGCCCTTTGTGTCTTGGAGCGGTGCGTGCCTGTAGCTCGGTTTATAAAGGTCATGTCGGGGAACGATGGTCCACTCGCGCTTCAAGTCAGGTCGTGGTTAGCGCGGATACGGTGATCACCAGCCGAAGAAATTACGTCTGCGGTTTCTCCTCTTCTTTCGCGCTTGGTTGATCGGAAGGTTTGCTCTGCGGCTCTTTGCGTTTTTCGTCGGAGTCCACGGCAAAGATCATGTAGTGGTCGAAACTGTGGCGCCGATAGTAACGATGACGGCGGAAGTCAAAATAAATTTCAGCGCTCTTTGGCAACCACAGAGTGGTGTTTTTCCTGGCGAACGGAATGGGCCCATATTCCACGACCTGATGCTCGCTGAGTAGTTGAATTTCCGGCATCGGACTCACCAGCTCCGCTTCAATGCGCACAATCTGAAATTTTCCGGCGGTGATCCATGCGCGTCCTTTCAAGTTGACCGCGTGAACCTGTGTTCCAACTTTGTAGCTGTGAATCCGGCTGGGACGGTCGTCTCGTTGCTGAAAGCGCACCAGCCAGCTAGGCTGTCCTCGCCACTCTCCCAGGCCCTCGCATTTCATCTCGAAGTTGTCGCGCATGTGCGGATGGAATACCAGCGCCAGCGCAGCAAATCCGGTGCTGGAAATCTGGTCGGGATAGCCGGTCAGGTCCATCTTGTCGGCGCGGTATTCATCCACCGAAAGGAACCCTGGCTGCAGCTCCGAAATCGAAGCAACATAGTTAAACTTGCGTGTTTCAGTGCTAGTTGGAAGCCCGTAGGCATCGAGTCTCTGGTGGAAAAGATCTTCGATCGCGGCGAAGCGTGTCACGTCTTCCACCAATTCCTGCACCCGTTTGCCAGATTCGTCGATCACCTTCTCTGTGGGGCAGACCGTCCCTGCGGCAACATTGAGTTTGATATCGTCGATGCCGGGCGGCTGCCACGACTTTACTGAAAATACCGGAGCGTCGAGGGCCAGTAGGGGGTCAATTCCGACCAACTTGGATACAGCTCTGTCCGTCGAAGGCGCCGCTGCGGAATTCGCAGCATCCTCTTCAATTTGGGCAATCAGGGCACGCACCTGTCCAGCCATAGGGTGGAGGGGCGACTGCTCCAAAAACCTTTTCAAAGCCTCGACTGCTTCCTTGTCGTCGCCCAAACTCACCAAGGCTTCCCCCAGCACCAACTGGGCTGCACTGGCGTGATTTTTTCCTTTTTCGATAGCCACACGAGCTTCGTCGCGGGCACGCTCGGGGATGCCCTGGTGCAGATAGGTATCCGCCAACAGATTGTGCGCCTGCCAGTTATCTCCATCTTGCATCACGGCCTGCTCCAACGCCGAGCGCGCCGCCGGATAGTCCTGGCGTTGCAAGCCCGCCCGTCCCAACAGCGTTAACGCTTGCGTATTTCTGGGATTGATATTGGTAGCGGCGCGGAGGTAATGTGCCGCACGCCCGTAGTCGATCTTCTGGTAGTACAAATAGCCAAGCAAAAAATTCACGTCCGAACTCGATGGATCGGAGTTATAGGCTGCGCCCAACTGTTTTTCGGCTTCCTTCAGATTATTCGACTTTAGCGCGGCGATGCCCCGCTTTACTTCTTTCCGCGCCTTCGCGGAGATGCCCATATCCGGAACATTAAGGTTGATTGCCTCCGGGTCTCGTTTCAACGCAAACATCAGTTGTACCGGGCTCCAGGAATTTACCACTTGCAACTGCCGACGCTCGCTTAGATACCCTACGGCGCTGACTTCGATGTCGTATTCTCCGTAAGCGACGTTGGTAAATGCTCCTTGCGAAACGTGATCCTGAAACGCCCCTTGCACAATTTCGTCGGTCGTTTGCCATGTCGCTGTATGGGTGGACCGGTTTAGTAACTGAAGCAAGGCTTGACGATCAAGGAGAGCTCCCTTCTTTTCGGACGACACCGTGGCGACCACAACACCTGTCCCGGGAGCCGATGTGTATAACAGGGAACGATCCCGCAAGCCAGTGTCTGTCGTTGGGCCTTGACCGTGCGCGGTGGTTGCGATCGCCATGCAGACGAGCAGGAACGTCAGTGTCAGGCAATCGGGAACAAGGGCTGGAAGGGCAAAGCGGCGCATGAAAGGAAATACCCGGCAGCAGTGTGGCACAGGGTTCGTGCCTCGTCAAACCGGAGGTGGCTTGGCTCGCTCGGGCTTTAATATGGGCGGGAAATGTTCAGTGCGGAGCGGTCTGGTTGGCGTCTGGGGGCTTGGGCGGTGGTGTGGACGATTTATCGTCCTTAAAAATGCCGGCAATCTTGCCAAGAATTCCCTTCTTTTTCTTGGCATCCTCGGTGTCCTGGCCATCAGCGGCCTGGGTTGGAGGGGGCAACACCTTGGGCGCTCCTCCGAAGAGACGATTAAAGAATCCGGCGACGCCGGTTTGCTGATCGCACGTCTCCCGCGGCTCGGTGCCTGCCACAAAAGCCGCCACGTAATCGTCGGGACAGGTCGGCGTAGCGAGCCGGTTCGTAGCCTTGTCGAGTTGCACGTCCACAACTCCGGTCGGCTGGGAGAATGCTTTCATCCCGGAATATTGTGGCAGCGCCGCGGCCTTCTTCATGAACTCAGTCCAGATGGGTGCTGCGGTTTGTGCGCCGCTTAAGCGCAGATCGCTGTAATCGTCGTAGCCCACCCAAACGATGCACAGCAAATTCGAGGTGTATCCCGCAAACCAGCCATCGTGCGAACTTCCGGTCTTCCCCGCCGCCGGCGGAACAAATCCGCGCAAGCGCACCGCCGTGTAGCCCAGCCCATTATTGATCACGCTCTCCATCATGTTGGTCATGATGTAGGCAATGCGCGGATCAAGAACTTGGCGTTGATCAGTTTTGAAGTTTGCCACCACGTCGCCCTTGGCGTTTCGCACGGAGTTCACCAGGATTGGCGAAAGACGCGCGCCATTGTTGGCGAACGCCGTATAGGCTCCCGCCATGTCGAGCGGGGGTGCATCGTAGGATCCCAGCGCCATCGCCGGCGTCGCCTTCACCGAAGTAATTCCGGCCGATTTTGCCAGGTCCGCTACTTTGTCATAGCCAACCTCTTCCGCCAACTTAACGGTGGCGTTATTGAGCGACATGGCCAGCGCGTACCGCAGTGTCACGTCTCCGTGGTACTCCTCTTTGTAATTACGAGGCTCGTAGATTTGATCTCCATACGCGAAGCTGGAGGGCGCGTCGGTAACCGTGGAAGCCGGCGTGATCACAGTTTGCGAACCATCGAGAGCGGTATTCATGGCGGCCGCGTAGACGAACGGTTTGAAAATGGAACCAGTGGGACGCTTTGACACTGCATGATTCAACTGGCTGAAACCATAATCGCGGCCGCCCACCAGGGCGAGTACGGCGCCTGTGTGCGGATCGAGCGCGACCAAAGCTACCTGGGCCTGCGGACCTTGAGCTACTTTGGTTTCTATTTTCTTGCCCACTTTGACGCGCTTGGTGCGCAGCTTCTTGACTTGATCATCCACGAGCTTAATGCCCGATTCGACCGCTTGCGCCGCCGCCTTCTGCAAATCCGGATCGAGCGTTGTGTAAATGCGGTAAGACTCATCGTTGAGATCATGCTCGCTGAACTTATTGATCAGCGTGTCGCGAACCATATCAACAAAATAAGGCGCGTCACTGGCCTCCACGTTGGGGGGGGCAAGCTTGAGCGGCGACGCTTTGGCCTTGTCCGCCTGTTCCCGTGTAATGGCGTGGGTTTCCACCATGGAATCCAATACCAGATTGCGGCGGTCGAGAGTCCGCTCGGGATGCCGATAAGGCGACAGCCGGCTTGGCCCCTGAATAATGCCCGCCAGAAGCGCCGCCTCGGGCAGAGTAATGTCTTTCAAATCCTTGTTGAAATACGCCCGCGACGCCTCGGCGAAACCGCTGATGGCGAACGATCCGCGCTGCCCCAGGTTGACCCAGTTGCCATAAAACTCAAAGATCTGCTGCTTGCTGAACTTCTGTTCGAGTTCCTCGGCGATCAGCATCTCGGTCAGCTTGCGCCGAATGGTTTTTTCCGGCGTCAGAAAAAAGCCCCGCGAAAGCTGCATGGTGATGGTCGATCCGCCCTGCTCGTGCCGTTGCCGAGTCAGATCGATCCACACCGCTTCGGCCATGCGAAGAAAATTCACGCCGCTATGCTCGAAGAAACGCCGATCTTCGATCGCCAGCACAGCATCGACCATCACCTTGGGAATGTCGGAGTATTTCACCACTTGGCGTTTGGAACGCTGTTCGGAGTCAAACAGAGCGGTTACTAGTTGGGGTTCTAGTTCATACGCGGAAAGCTCATTGCCCTTGCTGACGATTTTGTCGACCTGCCCGTCGAGAATAGAAATTCGGGCCGCCTCGGGACTGTGGTAACTCTCCTGCCCGGGCGTAATCTCAATTCCATCCGGGATCAGATGAAAGGTTCCGAGTTGCGACTGGCCGTCCTTTTCAGAATAGCCGGCGCGGCGCAAGAGCGCGGCGATTTCTTTTGCGTTGGCCTTGTCGCCGTCGTGCACGGTTCGAGGCAGGGCGTAGATTTTCGCCGAATTGGTGAATACCGGGGATCGAAACCGCTGCGCAATGATGCGATCGTATTTGATGTAGAAGTAACAAAAGAAACTGCCTAACCCAATCGCCACGACAAAGAAGACAATTAGGGCAGCTCGAATTACAGGGTCCCGCGGCAAGCCGTACCGGCCTCTACCGCTTTTGTCTCCGACCTTCGGAATCTTGATCTTAATGGCCACGTTCTTGAGCAATCTGCCAGGGAGAACGGCAACTCTCTACTCAGACGGCAGGAGGTGCAAAAAGGTTTCAACCGCCTTCGAGTCCCCGAATTTCCTTTGGACGACAACTTGATATTGGGCGGCCAAAAAGGATGCTCTATTGTAACTCCTCATCACCAAAGAAAAAGACTCGCAACCGATGCGGGTCTCCAGGAGATCAACAACCTTCGATTTTCTCTCGCACAGAGCCCTAGATTGCGGAGCCGAGTGTGGTGAAAAGCCAATTCTAGTCTGTGGTTGCAAAAGGCATCCCGCACGCACTCAGATCCGCAGCGTGGATCGAAGTTCCGGTCGAATGGCGTTGGAAGCGAAGCAAAGAGAGAGCCGGTTATTGGCGCAAGCGCAAGAAGGAGATTAGTGGGTCGGAATTAGGTCTGTTTAGAAACCTTTGTTCCCGCTGTTGGGATTGAAGCGCATGTCGAAGGCATATCCGGGAAAGTTGATGGTCACCGTGTAATCGGCTGCCAAATAGACAGCTGCAATACCTGGCGTGTTAATGCGCTGCACGGTAACCTGTTTGTCGCTGATCGGAAGGTCATGCTCTTTGGCTCGCCGGAGCACATCATTGCGGATATCATCGTCCGTTTTAGTCAGACTGGTTCCGTCCATGAGCGCCACCGTCTTGAGGTCATCCTGAAAGCTGTAATTCGACATTATCGGCGGGGCAACCTGAAAGAGCGCGAGCACCACGGCCGCGATCGCCAGAAATCCGAGGGTTAGCTTTACGATTCCCATAGCCTTAAATGCAACGCCGCCCGTAGCGCTAAGTTCACGCCTTGGCTCGCAGCGCTCCTTGAAAATATTCCACTATCGAGGCGATCGTAACATCGTGCACCTCTCGAGTCGAGCGTAGAACGACTTCTACAGTACCTTCGGTAACCTTCTTCCCAACCGTGATTCTGAAGGGGATCCCGACCAAATCGGCGTCCTTAAACTTGACTCCGGGGCGCTCGTCGCGATCATCAAGGATAACGTCGAACCCGGCGGCCCCCAGCCGCTGCCCGATATCCTGTGCGACACTCAGCAGGCTTTCGTCCTTCACGTTCGTAGGACTGACGACAATCTCGAAGGGCGCAATCGAGGGCGGCAGCCAGAATCCATTTTCGTCGTTGCCCTGTTCCACCGCCGCAGTCAGAATGCGCTCGATCCCAATACCGTAACTGCCCATAATCGGCGTCACTTCCTTGCCATTTTTGTCGAGCACCCGCGCGCCCATTTTTTCGGTATAGCGGTCGCCGAGTTTGAAAATGTGACCGATTTCGACCGCGGTATCGATGCGGAGCGCGTTGCCACAATTCCGACAGCCCTCACCCGCCGTTACTGCACGCAGATCCGCATACGCGGTCGGATGAAAATCTTTGCCCGGAGTAAGATTCTTCAGGTGATAGTCCTCTTTGTTCGCCCCTGCGATCAGGTTGCTTCGACCTTCGAGAGCTTTGTCGACCAGCAGAACCGGAAGCGCGTCCTTCTTCAGATCCTTCGCCCACTCAATTCCAATTGGTCCTAAATATCCCGCGGGAGATTTGAATAGAGCTTTGATCTCACCTTCATCCATGGGCCGCGTCGCTTGCGCCACCATGCCGTTGAGCTTCGCCTCGTTCAGTTGATGGTCGCCGC
This sequence comes from Candidatus Sulfotelmatobacter sp., assembly GCA_025462865.1. Lineage (GTDB taxonomy): Bacteria > Acidobacteriota > Terriglobia > Terriglobales > Acidobacteriaceae > Sulfotelmatobacter. Next base: position 27,006 of record JAOAPI010000015.1, read on the forward strand.
GCGTCAGCACTACAATCGCCCGCAACTTTGTCTTGCCGGTCTTCCCGTCTTTCTCCTCCCCCATCAAAGCCAGTGTCTTGATCTTGTTCTTGGGCGAGACGCCTAAAAATCGCGCTACATCTTCGATGGTTTTCTGGCCCGGAGTGTGCACTTCGAGCGGCTTGCCGTCACCTTCGGGCCTCAGATCTTCGACTCCTTCAAGCTTCGACGTAGCTTTCTCGAGGTTTGCGGCGTAGTTGCATCCGTCGCAGCTCACAATCTGATCTTCGCCCGCCGGAGTCCGCACCATAAATTCGTGCGATTCCTTCCCGCCCATCGCACCCGAATCCGCTTCAACCACCATGTATTTCAACCCGCAGCGGTCAAAGATGCGGCAGTAAGTGTCGTAATGTTTCTTGTAAGACACGTCGAGCGCTGCAGCGTCGATGTCAAACGAGTATGCGTCCTTCATCATGAATTGCCGCACGCGTAGCAGGCCGGCTTTGGGCCGAGGCTCGTCGCGAAACTTCGTTGCAATTTGGTACCAGATCTGCGGCAACTGTTTATAGCTGCGCAGTTCCTTGCGAGCGATTTCCGTCATTACTTCTTCTTCGGTCATCCCCAGGCACATGTCGGCGCCCTTGCGGTCTTTCAGGCGAAACAGATTTTCGCCCATCAAAGACCAACGTCCGCTGGCCTCCCAAATCTCGCGCGGATGCAGGACTGGCAGAAAAAACTCCTGCCCGATTTTGTCCATCTCCTGGCGCACAATGGCAACGATCTTGTTGAACGAGCGGTTACCGAGAAAAAGAAATGAATAAATTCCCGCCGCCAGTTGCCGAATGTAGCCCGCCCGGACGAGAAATTTGTGGCTGGCAACTTCCGCGTCCGCCGGCGCTTCGCGCAGGGTGGGAATGAAGAGTTCTGACCAACGATGCATAGAGAATGATTCCTGTGGAAGTTGAATTGGCTATTGTAAATGATTGGCCAAACAGGGACCGGAGATGGTCCGAACTGGAACAGCGACCGTCATGTGGGAGAATTGCCCTCGACTATGCATTCGAGCGCAGCTAGGCATTAAGCAGAGAGCTGCTTCAAAATCTCTTTTCCCAACTTTTGCGTCTCCCCGAAAAACTTCTGATACTCGACGAACAACCGGTTCAACTCCAGGGATTTGTCGGCGGTGAGTTTCTTGCGCAGCATCATGTCGCGGACGTGCACTGGGTTCGGCAGGATTGCGTCTTCTGTTAGTTCTTCCAGCGCGGTATTTGGATCATAGTGATACATGCAGGTATTGTAGCTCCGCATGGTGGCGCAGATATTGCTGGCAGACAGAAGGATGCCCTCCCGACAGCCGGCACGGACGCCGGCGCTACACTAGTTCCGTGCTCCACAGATCGTGCAGATGCACAATGCCTTCCAGCTTCCCGGTTCCATCCACAACCATCAGCGAGGTAATCTTCTTCTCTTCCATGAGGGCGAGGGCAGTCGCTGCAAATTCTCCCGATGAAATCGTCATGGGATTTTTCGTCATGGCCTCGCCAGCCGACAGATCGAGGACATCTTTTCCGCGCTTCTCGAGCAGACGCCGCAAGTCTCCATCACTGATGATGCCAACAAGCGTTTCGCCTTCCACCACCGCCGCCACGCCAAGCTTCTTTCGCGACATCTCATAAATCACATCTGGCATCTTCGTCTGAGGAGTGACACGCGGCAGCGCATCGCCGGAATGCATCAGCGAGTCCACCCGCGCCAACCGCTTTCCCAGCTTTCCCCCGGGATGCAAATTGGCGAAATCTTCTTCTTTGAACCCACGTTTCTCGCTGAGCGTCACGGCTATTGCATCTCCGAGCGCCAGCATCGTTGTGGTGGAAGCCGTCGGCGCCAGCCCCAAGGAACAAGCTTCCTCCGCAATCGAACAATCCAGAGCTATGTCCGCCGCCGTCGCGAGTGTAGAGCCTGGTCGTGTGGAGCGGGCGCCCTCGCCCGCGGCCTTTGACTTAGCCCTGGCTCTCAATTCAACTCGATCTGCCGACAATTCTGCGGAAGACTTCCCTGTGCCCCCGGACCCTTTGCTACTGGCAGCCTTCACGGGCGAGGGCGCCCGCGCCACACTACCAATCTCATCTCCAGTCATCGCAATCAAGGGCACTCGCAAACGCTTTATGGTTGCCAAGAGTGCCAGAATCTCTTCGGTCTCGCCGGAAGCTGAAAGCGCCAAAACTACATCCCCGCGAACCACCATTCCCAAGTCTCCGTGCAGCGCCTCCACCGGATGCAGGTACAACGCCGGAGTCCCCGTAGAACTGAGCGTCGCGGCAATCTTGCGCGCAATCAGACCGCTCTTTCCCATTCCCGTGACCACCACGCGGCCGGCGCAGGAAAACATTAACTCCACAGCCTGCTGAAACGACTCCGCCATCGGCCCGGCAATGCGGTCCGCCAGAGCACGAAGTGCCTCAGCTTCAATGCGCACCACGTTCTCGCCAATATTTTTCATTGAATGTAGAGCCGGGAAAGGAATGGTAGCACGCACCGCCCTGGAACCGGGCTGCGGTAGAACGGGTACGCTAGGCTCGTGCGTCAGACCGGGTCCGTTAGAAGTGATCGTCAGTGCTGACCGCGCTGACCGGCTGCGCTGGCTTTTGCCCGAGCACCGCCAGTCCTTTCGCCTGGATAATCCGGTCCCAAGGCCCGGCCTGCCAATTGTCCCGCATCTTCGCGGGATGCCGCCACGGGGGCAGCGCCACCATCAAGTTTTTCGCCGTGGAGTGCAGATAAGGTTCATACATCGATCGCAACTTATTCAACTTCATCCGCGCTTCATCCGTACTTCGCAATTTCAAGCCGGCGGCCGCCAGAGTGGTTCGCAATGCCTCGAAATCGGCGTCCGGAAGGCGTTCCGGCGCCTGCGGATCGTAGCGTGCATTCACCACCTGCGCCAGATCCACGGCCGCATGGCGCGCCATGGCAAATGTCAGTCTCGCCTGTCCGGGATGAATGTCTTCAATCCCGGTAATCACCAGCGAAGTCACGTCCAGCATGATCATCAGTGCTCCCAGCCACGACTGATTGCTATGCTGTGAACGAAAAAAACTTAAAACCGGATACGAAAGACCGCTTTCCAGCAATTCTCCCGCCCAGCGCTCCCAGTCACGGAGAACTTCGTCGAGAACCAATTGATCGATGCTTGGATCCTCTGACCTCCCGGCCAGCCGGACCAGCAACTCGCTGGCTGTCGGCGGAGAACCTGCGCGAGCATCAAGCATGGATATTTGAATCTCGCGTCGGGAAAACGAACCGTAGACAACCGGTAAGTAGCCGATCACCACGCCAAGAAATGCGAAGCCCATCCCGGCTTCGAACACGGAAAGCACGCGGGCCATTGTCGATATCGGCAGAATGTCACCGTAACCGAGGGTGAAAAATGTCTGCCCGCTGTGGTAGAGGATTCTGGCAAAAGTGATCGGCTCATGCGCCAGCTGTTCATGCCCGCCAATCCCGTATTGCAGCAGTCCAAAGCCGCAAATCAGTCCCGCAGCCCAGAATGCCAGCAGCATGATCAGAGAGAGAGGCCCGAAGTATCCCAAAAAACTTTGTTGTCGCGCAGGCGTTTTGATATGAGCAGCGATCCTCTGCCAGGGAATCCAGGTGCGCCGGTAGAACCATGCCGTCAGCCGGAACTGTCTCGTCACACGGCGGGGCAGCACAACGGTCTCAAATGCATCCAGCAGCACCACACCGATGATGAACAGGCCAGAAACAATTGCTGGAATGTTGAGATGAAGGCTCATTCGGGACTCTCGGTTGTCGGACTACTTGATGCGGAAGGAAGAGTAACAGATTCGGGCTTTAGGAATCCCTCTCTCGTGGAGACGTTGCTTGCAACGTTGCGCAGTTAGTAAAACGGACCGCTCGTTATGATTGCGGCTTAGCCTGCTGCTCAGGCGGGGTCTGTCCCGGTGTCGTCGCCGGCTTCTTGGTGGCAGGCTTCTTTTTTGCGGCCGGTTTCTTCGCCGGCTGGTTATCGTCTATAACCGTTTTCTTGGGAGGCACGGCAGCAACCGCCGCCTGTGCCGTTTTCAATTCCGTCCGCAAGTGAGAGAGTTCCTGTTCCTTCGACGTCGCCAAATTGGCCAAGCGGTCGGCCAGCTGCCTTCGTGAGACTTCAAAACTGTTCAGGTCGTTCGAGAGCGATTGGAAATCATCTTTAGGACCGAACGCTCCCGCCGATTCCGCCACGTTTCCCAGCACGTCGTAAAGCGCATCCAGATTCCGGTACAACTTGAAACTAGCGGACAGGTCCTCAGGCGCGTTGCGCACCTGACCCATGATCTCCGGCAACGCACTTTGCAGATTGCGCTGGATCGAATCCACATTTCCCAGCGTCTGTTTCTTGGTGGAACCGTCAGTCTTCCAGCGTTCGATGCGCAGCCGGGTCAGATCGTTCTGAGCCGTTTTCGAAGTGGCTTCCAACTGGGACAACAAGCCATTCACTTGCGACACTGAGGCGTAAGAAACCGCGGGACTCTGCGGTGACGTACCGGCGGCAACGCTTGTCTGCGTCACATATTGAGGATCGCTGGCGGCCGCTGCACGATTTTGTCCGACGACCGGTGCCGTCGACATCAGCATGAACAGCGAGAAAAAATAGAGGAGAACTTTGAATTTCATGGAGTACGAATTTGCTGCTATTTCGACGTTTCAGAATACTACAAGCAAGCGCCGCTTGTTGATTGAACCCACCTTCGAAAGAATCACCGAGACTTCACAGGCGATTCCAGTTTTTCCAAGTCACCAGCAGCGGTATTCTATTTCTGTGCGGGCACCAAGGCAAAAAATAAGAAGATAATTGCGTCAACCATATGTCATCCAGATGTCCTGCTATTTCGGGCCGCCAATTGCGTGCATTCGCCGTATTGATATTGTGTGCGCTGATCACCGTAAGTCAACCACATGCTCTAGCGGACGACCACGCACGGCGTCTCATCCTGAAAGACGGGTCCTACCAGCTCGTCACCAAATATGAGGTGAAGGGCGACCGGGTGCGTTACAAGAGTGCCGAGCGCGACGAATGGGAAGAACTGCCTTCGTCGCTGGTCGACTGGACGGCGACCGAAAAATACGAAAAGGACCGCTCCGCAGCGCCGGCTATTCCCGAAGCCTCCGCGCTGGACAAAGAAACCGATGCCGAACGCGAAGCCGAACAATCCCATCTGCCTCAAGTTGCGCCCGGCCTGCGGCTTCCAGAAGACTCTGGCGTATTCCTGCTCGATAACTTCCAAGGCCAGCCGCAATTGGTGGAACTGAAGCAAACCGAAGGCGACATCAACCGAAACACAAAGGGAAACATTTTTCGCGGCGCCATCAATCCCATTGCCAGCGCGAAACAAACGGTGGAACTCGAAGGCGAACACGCAGCAATCCATGCCCACGTCGCCGTGCCTTCCATCTACATTAACGTTGAAGACGAACCCTCAAATCGGCCGCCCAGCGGCGAGACCGCGTCCGCTAAACCTTCCGAGCCCAGCCTTGACGCTCCGCGCGCCGAGCGAGAAGGTCCACAGCAGCCGCAGCGGGCCACTGTTCCTTTCGATCGTTTTCGCATCGTTCGCGCGAAAGTCAAGGGCGGCAAGCGCATTGTGGGCGACATAAAGCGAGCCGTCACCGGGAAAGTCAGCCAGGATCAAAGCTACGTAAAGACCACCATCGACCGGATCAGTGGCGGATGGCTCAAACTAACCCCCGCAGAGGATCTCTCCTCCGGCGAATACGTTGTGGTTGAAATGAAGGGAAACGAGGGAATGAATCTTTATGTCTGGGATTTCGGAGTGAATCCCAACGCCCCGGCTAATACAAATCCGTGGAAACCAGATGTGAAGGACCCCGGCACTCTTACGAAGAAGCCTGGCGATGGGCCGAAATGATGCGTAGAAACAACGGTCGGAACTAAAAGCAATTAGCCTTGTCCGCGCGAGTCGTCCGCCCGGGCAGCCGACAGGTGAGCCGCTCTCGTATTTCACTTGTGGCAGTTTGCCTTCATGTCGCTTGGAAACCGGCAATTGCCCGCCGCTACTTCATCACTCCGCGCTGTGCGATTCCGATATTGTCCCGGGTAGTGTTCTTCACCAGATACATCATCTCGTCGGCTTGCCGGATGATGTCGTGGGTGTCGCGGGCATCATGGGGATAGGTGGCCAGTCCGATGGAAGCCCGAACATTTAAATTCAGCCCTTCTTCGCGGCAGAAATTACTCGCGCGCAGGCCATCGCGCAAGCGTTTCGCCACCACCAGCGCTTGATCTTTGCCGGTCTGCGGCAACAGAACCACAAACTCATCCCCGCCGTAGCGAAAGGCATAATCAATCAAACGCAATTGCGCTTTCACCAGGTAGCCAATTTCCGCCAGCAGCTTGCTACCAATCAAGTGCCCGTGAGTGTCGTTCACCTGTTTGAAATGGTCGAGATCGATGAACAGCACGCTGAATTCATAGCCAAACCGCGACGAGCGATAAACCTCGGTGTCGAGCGTCTTGTACAAGTGGCGCGCGTTGTAAAGCCCGGTGCAGTCATCGGTGATGGTCAACTCCTGGATCTTTTCAACCCAGCGCGCATTCTCAATCGCGATGGCGGCATAATCGCAAAGCGCCTGCAGAAAGAAAACTTCCTGCTCGTTGAATTGCGCCAGATCCACATTCACCAACTGGATTACGCCCAATACCCGAAGCCTGGACCGCAGGGGAACGCAGATTACGGAACGCGTCTCCCACTGCGTGGTTTCGTCAATGCGCCGAGCAAAGCGCGGATCACTTTCCACGTCGGCCGAGATAACCTGTTCCCCGTGTTTGGCCACCCATCCGGCAATGCCTTCGCCCATTTTGAGGCGAACGTTTTTTAAAACCTCCGCGGCATCGCCGACGGCAATGGCGAAATAGAGCTCATTGTGCAACTCGTCCACCATGAGCAGCGACCAGGTGTCAGGACGGAAATATTCCGCCATCTTGTCCATGATTGTCTGCAGAATTGAGTCGAGGTCGAGCGACGAAGTCAGCGCCTTGGCCACGTCGTGGAAGATGGTTACTTCCTGGGTATGACGGGTTAGTTGGGTGCCGGTGCCCTCAGACATGCCTGGTTCCCTGACCTCAGTTCCTCGGTTCGGATGGACGGAGTAACGGTTCCAAAAATTATAGGGCTGCACCGCCGCCGGAGCAACGAACGTTGGTAACTGGAACCCCTAAAGCTAACGCGTCGTGCTACTTGGGGTTCTTTGCGGAGCGACAGAATCGCCGAAGTGCGCGTTTCCCGGATTGCGGGCGTATGCTGAATCATGCCGATCAGCAAACGTCATATTTTTCAATCGTGCGCGGGCGCTCTGGCGTTACTTTTTGTAACGTCCCTGCAAGCGCAAAATGCATCTTCGGCGGCGGATCCTAAATCCGTTCCTGTGATCGATGGCGCCATCGGTACCTGTTCCGCCGACTTCACCATTACTGACGCGGCGGGTGCGCCAGTTTATGCTGCTAGCATCCGCGTCCATATCGCTTACGGGTTTTTAAATGCTCACAAGCTGGACCTCGAAATAGGGACCAACGCCGACGGGAAAGCCCGCTTCATCGGCCTGCCTGAAAAACTAAAGCAGGGCCTTTTCTTCCAGGCCTCGGAAGGCAAGCGAGAGGGTTCGGCCTTCGACGATACCGGCAAGACCTGCAAGGCAAACTTCACCATCGCTCTCGAAAGAAAAGCTCAGTAACATTCAGATACTTGTGTCTCGGAAAGCCGGTGGAATCCCAAGGTCGCTGACCCTCGGATTTCGTGGTCCACGGAGGTCATCTGGCGTCCGCCCATGCTTTCGCCTATGATTGATCGCGTCTGGGCAGAAACTTAAACAAGCTTGCTGGAGTTTGTCGTGGGAGCCTTCGGGGAAAAACTTCGCAAACAGCGTGAACAACGTGGCCTCGCGCTCGATGCCATTTCCAACAGCACGAAAATCAGCACTCGCATGCTGCGTGCTCTTGAAGACGAACACTTTGACCAGCTTCCCGGCGGAGTCTTCAACAAAGGTTTCGTGCGCGCCTATGCCCGCCAAGTTGGACTGGATGAAGACGAAACCGTAACTGACTATCTGACCGCTTTGCGCGAGAGCCAGGTTCAGTCACAGCAGATTTTGCCTGACTTCCGCGCACCGGGGGGCAAGCCTCGCGCCATTACCAACCCCGACGTGCGGCACCATGTACTTCCAGCCGGCGATCACCCCGTCCAAGACAATGGACACCACGATCTCCCAGCGGCCGAACGCCGCAAGCAAGAGCGGCGGAATGAAGTTCGTCGCCACAAGGACCGTGACGGGCGTAAGTCGGAGGTGCAGAAGAGTGACGATCACGGTGTTGACCACCTGGTTGACCATTCCAAAGAAGCCGCTTTTACAGAAACGAGTCGCATGCCAATCGCTCGCGTGACGGATAGCCGGAGGCAGGATGCTCCGCAGCCGCGCGGTAAGGATGAAGGTAAAAGTGATCGCGGCGACCATCGCGCTCTTACCAACTCTTCTGGACAGTCGGGATTCATCACGATGGGGCCCGGCGCGGAAAATTCCGCTGAACCTGCCGAAGAACGTTCGCCGCGGATTTTTTCGCCGCGCATTTTGAAGATCGTAGCGCCAGCCGCTATTTTGCTTCTCACCTTGGGTGTGGCCATCTGGAACTCTCGGCGCCACCGCGAGCCCTCGGTGGCAGCGCCTTCGAATTCCTCTCCACAACTCGTGGTCGCACAAGCAACAGCTCCCGTCATGACTCCCGCCTCCGCGAGTTCGCCAAAGACGGAACAAGGGTCAGCCGCAGCTAAACCCACCGGGGGAAAATCTTCGGCTGTAGCACAGACTGCATCCATTCGGCCATCCGTAACAAGTCTCCCCGCTAAACCCGCCGCGAACCCGTCGGTCGGAGATCCTCCGGTCGAAAAGACCATTAATCATCCGCTTACGGAGAAGGCGCCCGCTACGTTCACTCTCCTGATCCGCGCCGAGCAGACTACCTGGATTTCGATCGTCGCCGATGGCAAACCTGTAACCCATGAGACTCTGATCGCGCCGGCGCATACCTCTGTGCGGGCAACCCGAGATGTAATTGTCAAAGCTGGAAACGCGGCGGGAATCAGTTTTCTGCTCAACGGCAAGGAATTTCCTGCGCAGGGAAATGAGGGGGAAGTAAAAACCTACCTTTTCGATGCCACCGGTCTCAGACCTCTGCAGTAGTAGTTTTAGGCGGTCGTCGTCCGCGATCCTTCGGCGGATATTTGCTTGAGGATTTCCCGCACAGCACTCAACAGCTTTTCCGAGCCCTTATCCAACTCAAGAGCGGATTTCTCCAGGAACCCGAGCGCTCCCTCTTTCCGCAACCGTTCGGCATTCTTCTGCGACATGCCGGTCATGACCACAACCGGAATCCTCCGGGTCAAACCGTCTTTTTGCAGCGCGGCCAGCACATCCGGCCCACTCATCTTGGGTAATAGCATATCCAGCAGAATCAGGTCAGGCAGTCTCTCGCGGGCCAACTCCAGAGCCTTCTCGCCGTCCGCCGCGCTGCATACCTCATAGCCTGCGCGCGTCAGCGCGCGCTCAGTCGCCAACCTCAGAAATTTGCTGTCTTCCGCTAGCAGGATTTTGATCATTGGCTTATCCATCGGCAGGACATCGGTATCAGAACAGACACTCGCAGTCTATAACTACGTATAGGTGCTGAGGAGATTTTAATAAATACCTCGATTGATAAAGGAATTCTCTATCAATTGGACGATAAACCTCGATAGTGCATCCAAAGTTCGTTACCAGAACGGGTCTTTGTGGAATGGATCATAATATCGGATGGGTGGCTTAAAAATGTCACCTGTCGCGATTGGAGCCGCCGGGATCATAATCGTTTTCGCGCGACGATGCGCTAGAATGCGGAAATTTCATGGCAAGTACCAGGCCCATTTTGACGCACGAAGGACTATCGATTTGGAAACTGGGTGGCCTAACTGTTTGGCAGCTTACCAAAAAGATCGTACATGCCGTGGAGGAAAGTGAGATCCTGGATTATGCCTCCGGACTCGCCTTCAATTTTCTGCTCGCCCTCTTCCCTCTTCTCTTGTTCATGCTCGCGCTATTTGGCTTATTCGCGTCGCGCAGTTCCGAGCTACAAACCAGCCTGCTGTCTTATTTCGGCGATTTCCTTCCGCCCGCGGCCTTCCACTTACTGAACGACACAACAACTGAATTGGCTAAAAGCTCGAGCGAAGGGAAACTCACCTTTGGCATAGTCTTGGCTCTTTGGTTTGGTTCAGGGGGCATAAGTTCGATGATTTTAGCTTTGAACGCAGCGTACAACGTGCGCGAATCTCGTTCCTGGATCAAGATTCGCGCCATTGCACTTGTGCTGACCGTTGTAATTTCCATATTGCTGCTTGCTGCATTATTCATCCTGCTGGCTGGCGGACAAGTTGTGGATTGGGTCGGCATGAAACTCCACTTGGGATCGACGGTTGTGATTGTGTGGAAGGGAATGCAATGGATCGCTGCAGCGGTTTTCGCGATCGTGTCTTTCTGGCTGATTTATTATTGCGGACCGAGTTTAGGAAAGCGGCACTGGTACTGGGGGATCCCTGGTTCAATCTTCGGAGCCGTTCTTTGGTTATCCGGCTCAGCGGGATTTCGTCTCTACCTGCATTTCTTCAACACATATACCGCCACGTACGCATCGTTGGGAGCAGTGATGATCCTGCTGGTGTGGTTATATGTTACTGGCTTGGCGTTTCTGGTTGGTGCAGAAATGAATGCCGAGATCGAGCGCGCCGCTACCGCGAATGACCCCGAGAAGAGGACGCTTTCAACAAGGCGTCGCGCGGCGTAAATCTTTCGGCGAGAGGATCGCACCTAACTCCTATCGCACCAGCCATTCCGTCACGGCGTGCATCCGAACCAGGAGATAACTATAAGTAACGGCCAACGTAGTCACCGCGACAGCCGCAGCGCACAACGAATATCTAAACGAATGTCTGTTCGGAACGTCGTGCCGCTCGTTCCACGAGATCAACCGCTCCACGCGCGCATTCACCGATTCCGCAGGACTGTGGACCAGGGCCATGGTTACTTCGCCGGCCGGCTGCACGGACACGAGCCGGGACAATTTGATTACCGCCGCAGCCAGGTCCAGCGCTTCGGAAGCACTGGATACGGCAGCATCGTCAGCGGCCATTTCCGTCCTTTCACGCCACGCTCTTTCCAGCCCGTTCATTCCTGGAAATGCAACCAGGCGCATTACCAGCTTTCGCAGGTTATCCCGCCGCTGCACGTGGACTGCTTCATGCCGAAGAGCGGTTTGTAATTCCCTATCGTTCAGCACAAATTCCGCCGCCCGCGACAACCATACTGTGGGGCGGAAGATGCCTGCGGCGGTAAGGGGCGGCACATCTGCCGAAGTGCGTAGCACAGAAACCGATTTTTGCGAGCGGATCGGACTGGAGCAGATGAAGGTTGCCTTCAGCGACCACTGTGCAAGCATCCGGGAAGCGCGCATCCAAGCCATCGTCGCGTTCCGTATTCCCCAAATCAGCAGAACAATTCCGCACAGGCCTAGTATCGAAGGCATGGGTCCGATTGATTCGCTCCCCGCCCGGGGTTCGAGGAGCAGGAAAGAAGGCACCGCCACGACGAAAGTGACCGCCGATGCCACCCCGAAAGGAAGCATGCGCAGTGCGAAGAGAAGATCCGCGCAGCGTCTCTGTTGATGCCGTTCTCCGCAATACCAGACCCTGCGCCACAAGTTGCAAACTGTCACAGACAGCGCGCAGTAAAGAACGACGAAGATCGAGGAAGAAATCAGGATTCCTCGTATCGCGAAGATCACTTTGTCTCCTTCGGACGGGACTCCCGCGGGAAGCCGAGTTCGCGACGCTTGCGCTCTACTAGTTCCTGCAAATCATCGAGTAATTGAGCGTCTCGTTCGCCCAGAATTTCCACCAGGAATGAAAGCGGCAACGAGGAAGATGGACTGGCATCCAGCAGTTGACGTAACGCCTGGCCTGCCACCTCCCGGCTTAGCTCCTCGCGGCTGAACCGCGGACCGTAGCGGAATGCCCGGCCTTCCTCCCATCGCGTCAATATTCCCTTCTTGAACAATCGGTCCAATGTAGTCATGACCGTTGTATACGCCAGTTCCGGACAGCCGTTTTCCAGCAGTTCGCGGACGGTCGCACTGCCCTTCGCCCACAACCTATTGAGCAGGCGCTGCTCCAGCGGCCCGAGGTGTCGCGACGGACTTCGGAAGGGATGAAAAATGCGGTTCATTTTCATGTCTCTACTGAATCTCGCACACTTTAGCATGAGTCCGCGGGGCAGGACCAGAAATTCATTCGGGTCACGACATTCGGCGTAGACGTAGCTTGCTACGTCTGGGCCTGCGGGGCAAGACGTTGCAAGCAACGTCTCTACAGGAAGGTTCTGGATAAGAGGGGAGAAAAAATCTGGGGTGGGAAACGGGAATCGAACCCGCAACCGTCGGAGCCACAGTCCGGTGCTCTACCAGTTGAGCTATTCCCACCGCCAGGTTGATTATACAACTGGGCTTCGCCGATGTCAGAACGGCTTCCGCGCACCAGCGCGACGTGGGGTTGGTAAGTTTGCAGAAGAAGCCTTAAGGCGGCTTTTATCCTCTTCCGACGCCAACGTATTCGAACCCCATGGCGCGCAGCCGGACGGAATCCAGGAGGTTCTTGGTATCCACGATGAGAGGTTTTTTCAGCAACTGCTTGATACGATCAAAATCGAGCACGCGGAACTCAGGCCATCCCGTGCCTACGACGAGAGCATCCATTCCTTCGGCCGCGGCATAAGCAGAATCGCAATACCGCACCGAACCATTCAGCCGCATCTTAGCTTCGGAGAGCGCAACCGGATCATATGCCCGTACCCGCGCGCCTTTGGCGACCAGCGCCTCCGCCAACCGCACCGCGGACGATCCCGCCACCGAATTCGTATTCGGCTTGAAAGCCAGACCTAGAATTCCTACATCCTTGTTCTCGACCGAATTCAAGGCCAGCGCAATTTTTTCTACCAGGTGATCGGCTAGCGAATGGTTGACGTCCCGTGCAGCGCTTAACACTTTCAGAGGAAGGCCATTGGACTTAGCCAGCTCAGCCAGCGAATCCATGTCGGACTCGGCAAACACTCCGCCCATGCCGGCTCCGGGCTGCAGACAGCGCGGAGCGATTTTCTTGTCGAGGCCGAGCGCCAGCGCCAGGCTCACTGCGTCCGCGCCCACGCGCTCGCAGAGAGCCGCAACCTCGTTGATGAAAGAAATTTTCGTCGCGACAAATGCGGTTGCCGCTTCGCGCACCAACTCGGCCGTCGCCTGGTTGGTCACAATCACCGGCACGCCGCGCATCACCAGCGGATGATAGATCTGCTTGAGAGCATGCACCGCTTCGTTCGAGCTCGAACCAAGAATCAGCCGGTCGGGCCAGTTGAAATCTTCTACCGCGCAGCCGTCAGTAAAAAACATAGGCTGCGAAACAATCGTGGCCTGTAATCCCCCCGCCCTCAAGGATTTCTCCAGCGCCGCTGCCGTCCCAACGGCTACCGGTGTGACGATCGTCAGAATCGGGGGCTTCGCGGCCAGCCGCGCAATGCGCATCACCACGTCGGTCAGGTTCTCGGCGCCATCTTCCGCCAGAAAAATAACTTGCGTCTTACGCGCAAAAGATTCGATATCGGTGGAGTACGCCAGGCGTCCTGCTCGCACGTTGCGGCGGATGACCTCTTTCAGGTTCTTCTCGAAAAATGGAATGTTGCCCTGAGCCATCTCAACCATTCGCGACCGGTCGGGATGACAGCAGGAAACTGGAGTGCCGAAATCCGCCAGGCAGGCCGAAATCACCGTTCCCAGGTAACCCGAACCGTAGACTCCGATCTGCATCCCTTACCTCCGGCATGGCTGAAAACTGCGCCCCAAGCGGCTTCTGGCGCGGAATTTCGACCCATTCCCTGTCTTCTATTTACAGCGCGACGAATGCGTTCGCAACACACGGGAGGGAAATGTACCAGGGGCCATGTTCTACCGACATGAGGTAACGTAACGGGTGGTAATCAGGGCGCGGGTTACGACGGAGCCGGCGCTGACCAAGCTCTGAAGATCGGGACTGGCAAATTATTTCTTAAGGTCCGCGGTCCAGTTCGTGACCAAAACCAGCGGCGTGGAGACGCTTTCCGGATTCGTGGCAAAGATGAAATGCTGTCCGTCCGGACTGACGTCGTAGGCGTTCCCAACTGCCGCAACATAGTTGATCTGGAACAGCGCCCGCACCGGATCCAATTCAAACTCGTCGCTTTTCGTATTCACAGTAGCAGCGTTGAGATAGGAATTGATTCCGAAATAATAGATCTCTCTACTGTCCGCCCGCCAGGTTGGGAAGGTGCCACCGGTCTGCGAGACCTGCCATTTGCCGGCGCCGCTGGGGAAGTGAGTGACATAGACTTCCTCCCGTCCCGACTCGGTTGAACTGTAAGCCAGCCAGCGGCCGTCGGGAGAAAGGCGGGCTTGAATGATTCGCGCTTGCGGTCTCTCAGGCTGAACGATGGGAAAAGGTTTTTTGTCGCCCGTCGTCGGCAATGCCCACACTCCTGTAACAGTTGGGCCGCTCTGCTCGAGGTGCAGGATGTACCGTCCATCGGGCGACCATTGCGGCTCGGTCAAGGTATGAGCGGTTGCGGAATTTTCGCCCTCCATCATGATTTCTTCCTGACCACCACCATTGGCCCGGCGGGCGCGCAGCGAAGTTCCAGTGACCGCCGTCACGCCGCTCTGGCGTACGTAAATAATCCGCTGGCCGTCGGCGGACCAAGACGGCATCAGGTAAGTGGCCCCGCCAAAGGTGAGACGGATACGCGATCCGCGAGCCAAATCGAATACCCAAATATCGGCCTGCGGATCTCCCATGGAAACGGCGAGGTGCTTGCCATCGGGAGAAAGCCGGCCGCCCTTGTAGAACCCACGCTCTCCCACCTTGTTCAGTACCTTGCCGCTGCGATCGAGCAGAAAAAGATCCGATCCGAGGATCTTCGATCCCGGCTCGTAGATCAGCAGGCCGTTCTGGCTGGCGGCGAATGTTGTGTGCCAGGTTCCAGAATCGTATTCCACGGAACTGGCGACCGCCGCCGCATCCCCGGACACAGTGCCGGTGGCGGGATCGAACCTCTGCGCCAGCAGGGTTGACTGCTGATGCTGGAGCAGATAACCGGGGGCGTACTGAGCGTCGGAATCCGCATCAATCACGTGCTTGTAGGAACCATCCTTGAGCGATCCGAAATAGATTCCCTGCTCCGAGTTCCCGGAGTGGTTGGTGGCGAAGAACAGGAAATGCTTGCCGTCGGGCAGGAACCTGGGCCAGCGGTGGGTGGTGTGCTTGCTCTCTTCAAATTTGGTCAAACGCACCGGGGTCCCGCCGGCAGCGCTGATTTGCCACAATGAGTCCCGATAGTCGGGCTCGTAAATGATGATGTTGCCCTGGTTCCACGACCCTCCACGAGCATTGGGCGCCTCGGCGAGAACCGTGACTGGACCGCCGCTTGCCGGTACTTTTTTCAGATGGCCGTCGGCGAAGAATCCCACGAATTTTCCGTCGGCGGACCAGAAAGGAAAAGAAGCGCCGTCCGTACCATCGAGCTTCCGGGGCGTCAGGTCACTGAGGGATTGGACCCAGATGAAATCGCGATCCTTTTGGCTGCGGGCGCAAAACGCGACCGCCGTCCCATCGGCGGTGATCACCGGTGGCCCGGAAAAATCACCGGTAAAGTCGAAGCCTGCTCCCTGCGGCGGCGGAAGAGGAGCGCAACGTTGGCGCCGGCTGGCGCTCGCGCAATCCCAACCACAGCACACCCGCAAGCAGAGCTACAACCGCGACGGCCCAGACCACGCGCTCAGTGAAGCGGCTGCGGGCATCAGTCGGCGCTGCCGTGCTGCCGGCCGTACTGCCGCTCGAAATCCAGCGGAGCTCGCGTGCAATGTCAGCGGCGTTCTGCCAGCGCAATTCCGGATCCTTTGCCAGACAATCGCCGACGACATGGTCCAGCGCGGCCGGGAGCGTCGGTTGAATGGTTGTAACCGAGTCCGGCTCTTTCTCAAGGATGGCCGATGCCACCGAGAGCTGGCTCTTGCCTTCGAAGGCACGCCGTCCCGTGATCATTTCAAAGAGCACGCAGCCGAAGCTGAAGATGTCGCTGCGCGCGTCCGCGTCGCGCCCTTGCAGCACCTCAGGCGCCATGAACTGGAACGTTCCCACGATGGTGCCATGTTGCGTAAGTGTCCCCGGCTGTGGACTGAGCGCCGAAAGGTTCATCGTAGGAGTAGAAGGCGTGAGCTGACCTCGCTCGCTCAAAGGCTGAGTGCTCAACGCAGCCACCGCCGGTTTCGCTAATCCAAAATCCAGCAGCTTGGCGCCCGATGCGGTGAGCATGATGTTCCCGGGCTTGAGGTCGCGGTGCACGATGCCGGCGCGGTGTGCCTTCTCGAGCGCCTCGCAGATCTGCACGCCAACTTCGAGCGCCTGCTTCAGGGGCAACCGCCCTTTTCGCAGTTGCGATTCCAGACTCTCCCCCTGCAAATACTCCATCACCAGGTAAGAGGTTCCATCCTGGCTGCCCACGTCGTGCAGGACGCAAATATGCGGATGGTTCAGCGACGAAATCGCGCGAGCTTCCCGCTCGAAGCGCTGCTTCGCCTCAGGGTTTTCGGAAAGATGCGATGGCAGGATCTTGACTGCAACGGTGCGATCCAGACGGGTGTCGCGCGCGCGATACACCTCGCCCATACCGCCCGCTCCGAGCGGCGATTGGATCTCGTACGGACCAAGTTTCGTCCCAGAGGCTAGAGGCATTTTTTACGCAACTATAGTCCAGACTTGAGGCTATGGTGTAACCAAACTCCCCCCGAGCAGCACCGGGGCCAGGTCGACCCAACAATTAACTTTGTCTTCTCGCACGAAGGTCAGCCGGTCAAGCAGAATGCGGCGGGTACCTGAATACTGATGCCAGCGTTCGCGGGCAATTTCTAAAGCTTGGTCGGCCGCTTTTTCAGTCGCCATCTTCGCAATCGTGAGATGTGGAATGTACGGCCACTCTTCCGCGAATGCTAACGTTTGCTTGTTTAGTTGCTCATGCAATCCCTGCAGGCGCGATGCTCCCAAAGCCACCTGAATGTAGATCGTGGGAGTGGCAGGAACAAAAGTTTCCATCTCTCCGAGGCCCACTTCAAAAGGAAGAGCCTGGCCGCAAATCCGCGCCAGCACCTGCAAGGCCGCGCCTTCGGTTCCTTGTAAGGGCCGCGGCGGCAGAAGGGTGAGGTGGGCCGCGAGATGCGGCAGTTCGGGATGCAGTTCCCGCCGGAGGCTCTCGACGAACTCTCCCACTGGACTTTTGATGTAGGCGACTAACGCATACCGCAGGGTCGGCATATCCAGTGAAAAATTATAGCGCGTTCCGTCGTTTATAATCAGAACGTCGTTGATTCTGAAGAGTCTTTAATAATGTCGGGGCGTAGCGCAGCCTGGTAGCGCACCTGCCTTGGGCGCAGGGGGTCGTAGGTTCAAATCCTATCGCCCCGACCATTTCTCTTTCACGTGAATCGATTGATGAACAAAGGCCCGCGCTCCCTCGTCGAACAACGACGGGAAATGCAGGCCGGTACTGCGAATCTTAATCTGTAGCTCAGACTGCGCTGGAACGGCCGCTCAACAGGTTGATGACCAGAACCACAAGAGCTACCACAAGGAGCAGATGAATCAGGCCCCCAGCCACGTGCAGGCTGAAACCCAGTAGCCACAGAACCAAAAGCACAACGAAGATCGTCCAAAGCATATTAGCCTCCTCACTTCCGTCAGGATGTCCCGTTATGCACGGGCATGTTCCCAAACACTGAGCCGCACCGCTCCATTCCGATCAAGTTAGTTGCGGTTGAGTGCCAGCGATGTTGCCGACAAACGGAAGCCGTCAATGCAGGTCGTGCACAGTCACGATTTGCGCTTGGCCTTGGCGCGAACACGTTTGTACTTGGGCGCGATCATGCCTTTGGAATACGTCTTGTTTTCGACCAGCGCAAAATCTCGCTGAGGGAAGCCGCTTGGGAACAGAGGGATGCCCTTCCCCAGCAAGACCGGAACGATGCCGAGATGGA
Source organism: Candidatus Sulfotelmatobacter sp. (assembly GCA_025462865.1). Taxonomy (GTDB): domain Bacteria; phylum Acidobacteriota; class Terriglobia; order Terriglobales; family Acidobacteriaceae; genus Sulfotelmatobacter. The sequence continues at coordinate 45,184 of JAOAPI010000015.1, forward strand.
GTTCATCGACTAAATCGGCTTTTAGAAAGTCGCGTAAGAGTTCGCCGCCGCCCATGAGCCAAATGTCTTTGCCGGGCCGCTTGCGGAGTTTCGCGATGAAAGCCGCCGGAGATTCATTGACGAAGGTCCATCCATCGCACTTGCCCGGCGGCTTCGAGCGGGAGTAGACGTAGTACGCGATGGAATAGTCCGGGAGCGAGCCGCCATTCATTTTCAGACCGGCTTCCAGAGTCTTGCGTCCCATGATAGCGGTGTCGACGGTGGCGAAAAAAGAAGCCATCGAATAGCCTTTCGGCATGAATAGAAAATCAACCGATCCATCTGGACGAGCGATGTAGCCGTCGAGGCTAATGCCGAGGCTGAGAATGATTTTCCGCATGATGCAGCATTGTAAGGCAGGTGGGTTTCTGACTCGAGCAACAACTAGCCTTGCGTAAAGCCCTGGGTATAACCCCAACTAGCATTAACCAAGCAACTGGTTTGGATCGCGTATGGCTTCAGCTAGATCATCCAGGAACATCGCCGCGCGGGCGCCATCGACGGCGCGGTGGTCGGAAGATAGAGTAATCGTCATCATGGGAAGCACGGTGGGCTTCCCTTCGACCGCGACGACGCGATCCGCGATGCCGCCCACCGCGAGAATTGCGGCTTGCGGTGGGGTGATGATCGCGGTGAACTGGTCCACGTGATACATGCCAAGATTGCTGATGGTGAATGTGGCGTCGGCGATGTCAGCGGGACGAAGCTTCCCTGCCCGGGCACGCTCGGCGACGTCGCGTCGCTGTTTCGCAATTTCCGCGAGGCTCGCTGTGTTGGCATTGGCAATTACCGCCGCCACCACACCGTCATTCACCGCTATGGCCACGCCCATGTTCACCTGATCGTGAAAGCGAATACCCTCAGCGGTAAAGCTGGAATTCAGGCGCGGATGTTTTAGCAGTAGGCGTGAGGTGAGTGCGACGAGCAGATCCGTGTGCGTGATGCGGATGCTGTGGGTCCGTTCAATCTCGGCGAGGTATTTATCGCGGTAGGCGTTGAGCGCGGTACCCTCGATTTCTCGTGTGACGAAGAAGTGAGGGACGGTCTTCCAGCTCTGGGTCGTGCGTTCGGCCATTAGCCGGCCGAGAGTGGTGGGGACTTCAAGGTTGCCGGATTTTGCTGGCGCTGCAGTGCCGGTCGGCGCGGCAGTGGCGGCCTGAATGTCTGAAGCAAGAATCTCTCCTCCTGGACCGGAGCCGCGAACCGTAGCGATATCGACCCCTAACTCTTTTGCAAGACGGCGCGCCTTGGGAGAAATTCTCGCGCCCGTCGGAGCGGTGGGTTGCGGGGAAGCCGGGACAACAGGCGCGGAGTGCGACTCAGTCTTTCCTCTCGCTGCCGGTGCGGCGGCTGCAGATTCTTTTTCGGCCGGAGGCTTTTCGCCGGGAGCAACAATCCAGGCAATTGTCTGGCCCACTGGAATGTCGGCACCGACTGATCCAGTAATTCCTGCGAGGATGCCGTCAGCGGGTGCCTCCACTTCCATCACGGCTTTGTCGGTTTCAATTTCGAGGAGTGGCTCGCCTTTGGTGACCTTATCGCCTTCCTTTTTGCGCCAAGCGATGAGCTTTCCGGTTTCCTGGGCCATCTCCAGGGCGGGCATGACGACGCTGAAGGCCATATGTTTTATCCGGAGAAGGGCTGCACTGGCGCCTTCAGTCCGAAACTCCTACGCGCTCGGTTTTCGCGCTGGCTTCAATCATATCCAGCACTTTTTCGCTTGGCCCAGCTTCAGTTTCGCGAATCGTGGGGAGCGGCCCGTTGACGGTGAAGTAATGCGCGCCCGCAACCAGAAGTTCTTCCGCGGGGAAGCGCGTGATTACTTCGTGCCCGGTCGGCGTGACAACGATCTCTTCTTCAATGCGGGCGGCGCTCCAGCCATCAGTTGAAGGCCAGAACGTTTCGAGCGCAAATACCATGCCCGGCTCGATCGTTACCGGATGCTCGAATGATACCAACCGGCTGATCACTGGTTTCTCCCAGATGGCGAGGCCGATGCCATGGCCGTATTGCAGAGCGAAGCAGGATTCTTCATTCGGAAATCCAAACTCTTCTGCCTTCGGCCAGACTGCAGCAATCTCCGCTGTCGTGCGGCCCGGGCGAACAAGCTCGATCGCAGCGTCGAGATATTCGCGGCAGCGTTTGTACGCATCGACCATGGCGTGCGATGAGTAACCAACGGTGAAGCAGCGGTAGTAGCAGGTGCGGTATCCCATGTAAGAATGCAGGATGTCGTAATAGACAGGATCGCCGGGGCGCAACACGCGATCGGAAAACACATGTGGATGGGGATTGCAGCGCTCGCCGGAAATCGCATTCACCGCCTCGACGTATTCGGAGCCGAGATCGTAGAGGACTTTGCTGACCAGGCCAACGGCTTCGTTCTCGCGCATACCGGGTTTCATGGCGCGATAGAGTTCGTCGTAGGCGGCGTCGACCATCACGGCGGAGGTGTTGAGCAGCGAGATTTCATCCTGCGTCTTGATGACGCGGGCATTCGACATCAACTGCTGGCCGTCCACTACCTTGATGCCTTCGCGTTGCAACGCGAAGAGAACCGGCAATTCAATGATGTCAATACCGACAGGCTCTTTGTGGAGGCCGCGCATTTCGAGCTCGATGCGAATTTTCTTGGCGACATCTTCGGCGCGTCCCATCTCAGGCGTCATGGCGCCGCGCAGCATGGAAATTCCTGGGCGCGAGCGTCCATCCAGCCATGGGCAATTCAGTTGATGATGCTTCGCGGCAGAACCGAAATCCCACAAGATCGGCTCGTCGTTCTGCGGCAGCAATGTGAAACGGTTCGCCTTGTCCTGCGCCCACGAACCAATGTGGGTAGAGGTCAGATAGCGCACATTGTTCATGTCGAAACAAAGAAGCGCGCCCATCTCGGACTTCGCCAACAGCGCTTTGGCCTTCGCGAGGCGTTCGCGACGGAGGCGATCGAAGTCGATCCGGTTTTCCCAATCGACGGCCATGGTTCCATGAGTTTTCAATGCCATAAAATCAGCTCCTAGCTCTTAGCTCTCAGCCACTAGCTTGAACCTAACCAATTACGCCTCAAGCCGGCTTGCACATCGACCTCGCTGCATCGAATACTGTTTGTTCCGTCGGCACTGTTGCGTCTTCTAAGGGTGGAGAGAATGGAATTGGCACATGCATCGCTCCCATTCGCTTCACCGGTGCGTCCAGATCGTAGAATGCGCCTTCTGCGATTACTGCCGCAAGTTCCGCTGTAACTCCATAGCGGCCGTAGCCTTCATCGAGCACGATCACGCGTGAAGTTTTCTTTGCCGATTCGATCAAAGTTTTTTCGTCCAGCGGCCAGGTAGTCCGCGGATCGACCACCTCGGCGCTGATGCCTTCTTTTTCCAGCAAGATCGCCGCTCCCAACGCAACCTGCACCATGCTGCTGGTGGCGACCAGCGTGATGTCGTCACCGGCGCGCTTCACGTCGGCGACACCGAGTGGAATCGTGTAATCGTCTTCGGGTACTGGGCCCTTCAGCTTGTACATCATTTTGTCTTCGAAGAAGACCACCGGATTCTCATCGCGAATTGCGGCCTTCAGCAGACCCTTCGCGTCATAGGGCGTCGAGGGTAAAACCACTTTCAATCCCGGCACGTGGCTGAACCAGGCGTGCAGCGACTGCGAATGCTGCGCCGCGGAGCGTCGGGTCGCGCCCAGCGTGGTGCGCATCACCATCGGAACTTTCCAGTGGCCGCCCGACATGTAATGCGCTTTGGCGGCCTGATTCACCATCTGGTCCATCGTGAGAGTGATGAAATCGCCGAACATGATGTCGACAACGGGACGCAGGCCCGTCATCGCAGCGCCCACAGCCACACCAGTGAATCCAGCTTCCGATATCGGAGTGTCGACCACGCGCTTTGCGCCGAATTCTTCCACCAGACCAGAAAGAACCTTGAAAGGAGTGCCGGCTTCGGCAACGTCTTCACCGATAATGCACACGCGAGAGTCGCGGCGCATTTCTTCCGCCAGCGCTTCGCGTACGGCCTGCGCAAATGTGAGCTCGCGTTCAGGCATAGACGTGCTTCTCGACTTCCTCGACATTGGGATAAGGCGCCGCAATGGCGAACTTCACTGCCGATTCCATGATGGTGCGAACTTCAGACGTGATTCGGTCGAGAGCCGAAGCGTCAGCATAGCTCTGATCGATCAGCCACTTCGTCAACACCAGTATCGGATCGCGGTCCGTCTTCCAAAGATGCTCTTCCTGCTTGGACCGATAGTATTCACGATTGATGTCGCCGACGTGATGCCCGCTGTAGCGGTAGGTGTCGCATTGTAAAAATGCGGGGCCGCCGCCAGTGCGGGCACGGCTGATCAGTCGTGTCGCAACTTCATTCACCGAGCGGACATCTTGTCCGTCTACTCTCGCGGCTTCGATACCGAAAGCCGTGGCGCGGCCAAGAATCGTGCCGGCGGTGGTTTCCTGAAAATGCGTGTATTCGTTGTATTGGTTGTTTTCGCAGACGTAAATAACCGGCAGCTTCCATAGCTGCGCCAGATTCATCACCTCGTAGAGCGATCCCTGGCCGAGAGCGCCTTCTCCAAAGAAGCAAGCTGCTACGCGATCAGTGCCCAGCGTTTTCGCAGCGAAAGCCGCTCCGGTGGCAATGCCTACGCTGCCGCCGACAATGGCGTTCGCTCCGAGGTTGCCGGTGGCGGGATCGGCGATGTGCATCGAGCCGCCCTTGCCGCGGCAATAGCCCGCTTCTTTTCCTAACAGTTCCGCAAACATGCGATCTGGCGATGCGCCTTTGGCCAGGCAGTGGCCGTGTCCACGGTGCGTGCTGGTGATGTAATCGTCGACTCGCAGAGCTTCGCAGATTCCCACCGCTACGGCTTCTTCCCCGCTGTACAGGTGCGCGAGCCCCGGCATGAGCGCGCGGGTGTAAACCTCGTTCACCTGCTCTTCAAACAGCCGGATGCTCACCATTTGGCGATACGCACGAAGCCATTTGTCTTTTTCCGTGCCGATATCTCGGCCGGCTTCGGCTTTGGAGGTAGCTATCGTCATACCTTCTTTCCCCCTTTCGTGACCGGAGTCGATACTCCGGACATGGCAGCCAGCACGTCGAACATGCAGGCGAAATCGTACTTGGTCCAGCCCATCCCGCGCGCGGCGGTGAGTATCTCGTTGCTCACGGCGGTGGAGGGAAGTGGCACGTCGAGCTGGCGGCCGAGATCCATTGCAAGGACCATATCCTTCTGCATCATGTTCACATCGAACCAGGCTTCTTCTGGCTGCTGCAGAACGAAGGGCCCGCGATACTGAATCATCGGAGAAGCAATCGCGCTGTGAATGAGCACGTCGACCGCAGTGTCGCGCGAGATACCGCTCTTCTCCGCCAGCAAGACTCCCTCGGAGAATGCGAGCATCTGCACGGCGAGGCTTAAGTTGACAGCAATCTTCATGGACAAGGCGAGACCGTTGTCGCCCACGTGAGTGACTTTCGGCCCGATATCGAGCAGCAGCGGCTTTATCTTTTCGAAGGTTTCACGTCGTCCCCCAACCATTACCGATAATTTCCCTTCCTGCAGCGTGATCACACTACCGGAGACAGGCGAATCGACCATATCCGCACCTTTTTCGCGCACCTTTGCTGCGAGGGCGCGACTGACGGTGGGACTGATGGTACTCATGTCGATGAAGATTTTCCCGGGGCCAAGGCCTGCCAGCAATCCGTCTGGTCCTTCGGTAATTGCAGCGATAGCGGCGGAGTTGGTGACCATCGCGAAGGTAAAATCGGAAGCGGTCGCGACCGCGCGCGGGGAGTCGGCCCACTGCATGCCTTTTTCAACTAGCCACTGCGCCTTGGCGCGAGTGCGGTTGTAGCCAGTGACACTGTGACCTTTGCTGAGCAGCCGGTTCACCATCTGGCTGCCCATCACTCCTAGTCCGATGAAACCTAGTTTTGCCATCCGCTCTAAGACCTCACGCGACGTTTACGGAATGTTCCTGCAAAAAACCTTCTCTTGCGTCTCAAATTACTGCGGCTCCAACAGCCGCTGATTTTCAGGCCGTAGCGGGCGGTGAAAAGCGCCCTTCAAACAGCTGTGATTAATGCAATGGTCGAAACTAAACACATGGCCGAGCTGTTCATAAAGCTTTGGAACCGACCGGAGCCTGTTTTCCGGGCAGCAAAAGTTTGCTGTTAGGGGAAGCTCTCGAATCTTCACGAACCTGCTCGAGATGAGAGCGCATCGCTGTCCGTGCCATCTCCGCATCACGCTTCTCCATTGCTTCAAGAATGCGTTTGTGGTGCACCTGGCCGCGCTGCGGTCCACCCTCCACATTAAAAATCTTTATGCGCTGCTCACGCAGAAGACCCACGATGGAATCGATCAATGACAGTATCAAGGGATTCGCGACGGTTTCCGCCAGCGCCAGGTGAAAATCGAGATCGGCCTCGATATAAGCTTCGGGATCGTCCTGCGCGCGGTCCATGACTGCTACTGCTTCGCGCATAGCGGCGAGATCTTCATCCTTAACGCGAACTGCAGCCAAGGCGGCAATTCCCGGCTCTAGGATCAGGCGAAGTTCGGCGAGGTGAGGCGCACCCTCCTGTTGCCCAATCTTCACCATGAGATCAAAAGACTGGCGCGCCGCTTGCGACGTTCCATCGGTGACGAAGGTCCCGCGACCCGAGTAGGCTTCCACTAGACCTTTCTCGCGCAGCGCTTTGACTGCTTCGCGCACCGCAGTGCGGCTGACGCCGAGTTGCTGCGCAAGTTCGCGTTCGGCAGGCAGCTGGTCGCCAGGTTTTAGTGTGCCATTGAGGACGGAGTCTTCGATCTGCTGGACGATCTGCTCGTAGAGACGCGAAGTCCGGACAACTTTGTACACAGAATTTTCCCTCGCACGAGCCAGCGCTGGGGGACTGGCGATGGTCTGGCTACTATACCGCAGGTCCAGCACTTTGGGAGGCGCTTCCTGCGCCTTCACGTCTGATGACATCATGAATGGTCTCTAGGTATGGTGGTATGACAGCTACACGATACCACGGCTAACTACTTGGAGCAAGTTGAGAAAAAATCCATTCTAAGCGCTGATTCAACACAAAACTTGGATTAGCGTCGCCGGCAAGGCACCTGCCATATTGTCGGAAAGGGAGCAGATCGGGAAAATATGCTTGACTTCATTCACTCGCCAGTGGTATGGCTGTCGGACCAGCATAACGGAGGAGTTCCATGATATCCCGATGCACCGCCCTGTGTGCGGATCATGTAGCAACGTCAGCTACCCGGATTTTGCTTCTTGTTCTCGTCTTGAGCCTGATAAGCACACCCGCGCTAACGCAATCCACGGCGGGACGAGTCTTGGGCACGATCAGCGACCAAAGCGGTGCATCGGTCGCGAGCGCTACGGTGGTCATCACCGACGTGGAGCGCGGCACGTCTCGCACTCTTACGACCGACTCTTCCGGCGACTATGTGGCCTCCGACTTGATCCCAGGCACGTATAAAATTCATGCCGAAGCGAAAGGCTTTAAATCCGCGGAGCGTCCCAGCGTCACCGTCGAAGTGGCCACGGACGTTCGCGCCGACTTCAGTTTGCAACCGGGCAACGTGTCCGAAATCATCACCGTGACCGAGGAAGTGGCGCTGGTGAACACGACCTCCGCCACTCTGGGTGGAACGCTGAGCAACAAGGAAATCAACGACCTGCCGTTGAACGGCCGCAACTACGAAAACCTGCTGCAGCTTCGACCGGGAATCATGCGTTATCCGGGCGGCGGGTTTTCGACCACCAGCAGCAATGGGCTGCGTGCGGAAGACAACGCTTATCTCGTCGATGGGCTGTTCAACAGCGAGCCATTCTCCGGTCAGAGCATTATCAATGGCGCAGGCATTGCCGGGGACTCAGCAACCATTCTTCCTATCGACGCCATCCAGGAATTCAATCTTCAGCAAAATCCAGCGGCAGAGTATGGATGGAAGCCAGGCTCCATCGTCAACGTTGGGTTGAAATCCGGCACGAACCAGATTCATGGCAGCGCGTACGCGTTCGGCCGGGACACACCGCTCGATGCGCGGAACTACTACAATTGCGCGTCGGTTTCATCGTGTCCCCCGGGAATCACGCCAGCGCCGAAAAATCCCCGCAACCTTGAACAATTCGGTGCAACCACGGGCGGAGCAATCATCAAAGATAAGCTTTTTTACTTCGGCGCCTATGAGGGACAGCGCTACACAGTCGGCAACGCCGGCTATCTTTCGACATGGGCGACAATCCCGCTAGCTACTCCTGCGGGCGGGACAACCTGCACAGCCCTAGCGACCGGCGACTGCGCCAACAGCATTCCAGACGCCATTGCAGACGTTTACGCGCAGGGGCTGACGGTGAGCCAGGTCAGTTTGCAGGTCGCGGGCTGCACATTCACTCCGCCCAATACGGTGACGTGCAACGGGAAGGGATTCCCAACAAATACCGCGGGGGGCACAACCATCCCCTACAACTTGGCCAACACAGTGAACTCCGACAATGCTGTTGCCAAGGTTGATTACCAACTAAACCAACGCAACACTCTGAGCAGCATCTATTTCTTCGGCAACAACGGGGGAACTGTAGCGGATGCCCAGCAATTGCAGCCGCAATGGCTGACTCAGATTCACACGCGAGCGCAGGTCTTTGGCGAGAACTGGACTTATATCCCCAACGCAAATTGGGTGAATGAGGCACGCTTCGGATACAACCGTCTTTACCAGCCCACGTTTACTAATGATCACAGCACGTCAGCCTCAACTTATGGACTGGACACAGGCGTGACCAATCCGCTTTATGGAGGCTTGCCTCGCATCAACATTGCCCCTTTTTATATCTTTCCGAACGAACTCGGCGGTTTTAACTGGCCGAAGGTGCAGGGACCGGATACGCGCATCCAGTTCGTCGATCATGTTTCGTACATAAGGGGCAAACATGCGATCAAGTTTGGCGGAGAACTCCACCGCGATGGATTCACCGGAGGCGCTTACGGTGGCGTGCGTGGCCGAATCAAGTTCGGATTAGGAGGAGGAACGCTAGCTCAGCCGATCGAAGATTTCTTCGCTGGCTTTTCATCCCATGCCAGCCTTCTGGTAGGCGATCCTACTCGCCATATCCACAACTGGGGATACGCTGGTTTCGTGCAGGATGACTGGCGCGTGAGCAAGACTTTCACACTTAACCTTGGATTGCGATACGAACTCAATACCGTAATCAAGGAAGCACACGACCTTCTCGGTAATTTTAGCCCGACAGTAGGACTGCAACAGGTCGGAATGCAGATCAAGGGCCCGTACAACGGAGACCACAAAAACTTCGCGCCGCGTGTCGGGTTCGCATGGGACACTACCGGCAACGGACGAACCGTAGTGCGCGGCGGTTTCAGCATGATGTACGAAACATTGAACTGGGAATCGTTTCTGGCTTTGGAGAACTCTTTGGGTCTCTCTACGATACCCACGGGGGCCATCATTGACGCGAGCGGCGGAACGGCCGGCGGCAGGATCGCGGTCGGCACGGAAAACTTTGCCGGCTCCGATCCCACTACCGGAGGGATCAACTGGGATCCTGCGGTGACCGGCATCCCTGGCACTGTCTTCCCCACCACGCCTCTCAATTGCTTCGCCAACCCATGCAGCATCATGGGAATCGATCCCAATCTGAAGACTCCGTACGTTTTGACTTATACCCTCAACCTGCAGCACTCCTTTACTCAGAACCTTTCTCTGGAGATCGGTTATGTAGGAGATCATGGATCGAGGTTGGCGGGCATCCGCGATATTAATCAGGTTAATCCCGCGCTGGACGACGGTTCCGAGCAAGTGGGGCGACCATTCAACGCGCAGTTTCCATATCTGGCCCAGATTTTCCAGATGGGGAACATTTATCGTTCGAACTACAACGGCCTGCAGGCTACCCTCACGTCACGGAATTTTCACGGGTTGAGCATGGTCGCCGGATACACGTACTCGCACTCGCTCGACATGGTGGGCGCGAACTGGGACTTCGGCGCGGGCAACGGACTTCCCACGGACAGCACTCATTTTCAGCGGGAATATGCCAGCAGCGATTTTGACATGCGGCACCGCCTTACGCTTTCCCTCACTTATCTGATTCCCGGCAGGGATGGCGCATGGCAGATGCTGAAGGGCTGGCAGGTGAATACGATCACGACCTTAAACGGAGCGCAGCCTTGGGGCGTCATGGATGCGGGAACGGACGTCAGCTTGACCGGTGAACTTAATGACCGGTGGGATTTTTTTGGGAATCCCAAGGACTTCAAATCTACTCCGCGCGGAATTCCTTTCTTCGCAGGAAGTAGTGATCCAGCGAATCCCACGTCGAATGCCGCGTGTAATGCTCAGGCTATGGCCCTCGACGGCGGAGTCGCCGGAGGTCCCACCAGCGCGGAATTGGCGACGTTCGGCTGCTATGCGGCGGGCAAGTCATTCCTGATTCCCCCGACGCCAGGCACTTTCGGCACAATGGGTCGCAACATCTTCCGCGACACCGGATTTCGTAACGTTGATCTTTCGCTGGCCAAGAATTTCAAGTGGGGGGATCGCTTTGGGGCACAGTTCCGGATTGAGTTCTTCAACGTATTCAATCATCCCAATTTTGCCAATCCATTCGGGGGACAAAATGGATGGGCACACAATGATCCTTCTGGCGGTGGCGGCTTCTTCGGTTGCGCCTGCGCGACGCCCGACGTGGCAGCCTCCAACCCGGTGATTGGATCGGGAGGCAGTCGGGCAACTCAGTTGGGCTTGAAGTTGACGTTCTAGCAGCGGACTACGTTGAGAGTTCACGGAAGGCCGGACGCAGTTCCGTCCGGTCTTTTTTTCGTAGGTGCTCGGGCGACGCCCGAGCAGAAGGAAAGGGCCAAGCTATGAAAATGAGAGATCGGTTCTGTTACGCAGGAATTCTGATGGCATTATTCGCAATTATTTGTGCCGGCGCCTCCGCCCAAAAAGAGGAGCGCCGCGAGCGCACGATCGATGAGATTCGGGTGGAAGCGATTCACCGCGCCGAGGTCGGCCAGTATCCGCTGATCGGGCTTGATCCGGCTGACGTGAAAGAGGCATTCGAGAACATTCATACCAGCGACAAAGACGAGTGGGCCGCGGGATTCATGCGCGTAGCCGATCGCTACTTCAATGAGGCCAAGTCGCTGGAAAAGTCTGATCCGACCAAGGCAAACGCCGACTACATCCGCGCATGGCGGCTATATTCGTTCGGACGCTGGCCAATTCCGGCTTCCCCCGGCAAGCAACGCTCGTATGAAAAGGCAATTGAGGCATTTCTCGCGCATGCGCGATTCTTCGATCCGCCGCTCGAGGTGGTGCGCATTCCATTTGAAGGCAAAGAAATTATTGGCTACCTACGACTGCCGAAGAATGCGAAAGGTCCAGTGCCGCTCGTCCTTGCGGTGAATGGACTTGACAGCCGCAAAGAGGATCTTGCCGAAAGTTTTGGAGCGATTCTTCCTTTTGGAATCGGATACCTCGCGGTCGATGGGCCGGGAACGGGACAGAATCCAATCAAAGTCAGCGAGACGGCTGATCGAATGCTATCGCGCGTAATTGATTACGCGCAGTCGCGGCCGGAAATAGACAAGAACCGTATCGCCATGCACGGTGTAAGTTGGGGAGCGTACTGGGCCACGAAGATGGCGATTGTCGAGCGCACTCGGCTGCGCGGAGCGAGCGCGCAGTCTCCGCCGGTCGACAAGTTTTTTCAGAAGGATTTCTTAATGAACTCGTTACTTGGGAATCGCGAGTACCTGTTCGACCAGGTGCCGGCTCTGATGAACATTTTGGAGGGGGTGCACTCGCTGGAAGAAATGGGAGACTCTCTGCCCAAGATGTCGCTGGTACATCAGGGACTGTTGGGAAAACCCATGGCACCGATGCTCATTCTGGCGGGAGTCAAGGACACGCAGGTTCCCATCGACGACGAATATCTGCTGCTGAGCAAAGGCGACGTTCCGAAGGAAGCCTGGATTAATCCTCAAGGCGGACACCTTGGGCGGCAGGTTGGAGTGTGGCCTGATCCGCGGATATTTAAGGAAGTGATTATTCCGTGGCTGGTTAAGATCCTTCAGGGACCTGTGAACTAAATGCACGAGTGCCGGTAAGGAGATCGGTCTGCGGTCTATTGTTGTGGCCTGCTGGGACGGTTGCTGTAGTCGCTCGTGGTTGCAGCTGAGGTTCTCGGCACTCGACACAGGAGTCTCTAGAATCCAGAAGAATCATGAGATTGTTCCACTTTCGTAATCAGCCGCGCTGCACATTTTTTGTTGCACTTTCACATTCCTGAAATATCTTACAACTAACATCTATCCAGCGCTCAGCATCAATTCAGGAGATGACCGCCATGGGTTCGCCGCGCGTTTCAAAGTCGCTGCCGCTGCAGGTCGCCGCGATCTGCTACCGCAGGCACGGTGAAGCGGTGGAGTTTTTGCTGGTGAATACGAACGGCGGAAATAAGTGGACCTTTCCTAAAGGATCGACGGATCCCCGGCTATCACATAGTCAAGCGGCTGAGCGGGAAGCGGCAGAAGAGGCAGGCGCTCTCGGTACCATCGAGCCTCGCCACTTTCATCTCTACATTCACTCCAAGGGCGTCTTCTGGCAACCGAATGGCGTGCAGGAGTTTGTGGTGAAAGCCTTTTTGATGGAAGTTCATCAGTTACGCCGCGCCGATGAGCCACAGCGAAAGCCGACCTGGTTCAGTCCGGAAGAGGCCCGGCAACGGCTGGCAAAAGGCCGCGAAGTGAAATATGCGCGCGAGCTGGAAGCATTGATTGATCGCGCGATGCACCATTTGCAGTTCCCCGAGGCGGTGTTAAACAGTCACGACAATCGTAGTACCAGGGCGGCCGCGAACTCCTGATTCATCTGTCTACGCAAAGTCCTTTTGTGAGACGATGGATGAAGCCCAATGATTCAGCTTTCCGGCGCCGGAAAACGCTTCGGCCACAAACTTCTTTTTGAAAACACCGACTGGCTGATCACGCCGCGCGACCGCATCGGCCTGGTGGGCGCGAACGGCACCGGCAAATCCACGCTGATGAAGGTTCTCGCCGGGCTGGACACGCTCGATTACGGCTCGCTGATCGTCGCCAAGGGCACCACCGCTGGATATCTTCCGCAGGATGGGCTCTCACTTTCCGGACGCACCGTGTTTGCTGAGTGCATGGCGGTGTTTACGGAACTGCACGCGATGGAGCGGGAGCTGGAGATGCTGACTCATCGCATCTCTGAACTCGATCATGCCAGCGCGGAATATTCTGACGTCGCCGACCGTTATCACAGTCTTGAGCACGAGTTCCAAACGCGCGATGGGTATTCGATTGAAGCTGAAGTCGGACGAGTGTTGATGGGGCTCGGCTTTCGGAAAGAAGATTGGGAGCGGCTGACGGACGAGTTTTCCGGCGGCTGGCAGATGCGCCTGGCTCTGGCCAAGCTCCTGCTGCAGAAGCCCAACCTGTTGTTGCTGGACGAGCCTACCAACCACCTTGATCTGGAAGCGCGCAACTGGCTGGAAGAATATCTGCACAACTATCCGCACGCCTTCGTGCTCATCTCCCACGACCGTTATTTTCTCGACGTCACCGTCAATAAGATCGCGGAAATCTGGAACAAGCGCTTCTGGTTTTACACCGGTAACTACGACAAGTTCCTGTCCCAGAAAACGCAACGCAATGAGCAGTTACAAGCCGCCTACCGCAACCAGCGCGACCGGATTGAGCAACTGGAAGTATTCATTAATCGCTTCCGCTATCAGGCGACCAAAGCCAAGCAGGTGCAGAGCCGCATTAAGGAACTCGAGAAGATTGAGCGCATCGAGATCCCGCCGGAAGAAAAAACGATCCATTTTTCGTTTCCGCAACCCAAACCGAGTGGACGGATTGTTGCTGAGTTCGTCGGGGTAGCGAAAAGTTATCCTCCCAAGGAAGCGACCAAGGCCAGCGAAAAAGAAGTGTTCAGAGACGTCGGCTTCATGATTGAGAAAGGCGACCGCATTGCGTTGGTGGGCGTGAACGGAGCGGGCAAATCGACGCTGATCAAGTTGCTCGCGGGCGCCGAACCGCCGACGCGCGGCGAGTTCAAGCTCGGCCACAATGTTGAGGCGGACTACTTCGCTCAGGATCAGTACAAGGAACTCGAGGCGGATTCGCGAATGATTGATGATCTCGGCGCAGCATCCCCGCGGTCGACGCAGACGGAACTGCGAAGTCTCCTCGGCTGTTTTTTGTTCTCCGAAGACGATGTGTTCAAGAAGATCGGTGTGCTCTCCGGTGGCGAGCGCGGGCGCTATGCCTTATTGCGGCTGCTTTTGCATCCAGCAAATTTCTTGCTGTTGGATGAGCCTACGAACCACCTTGATCTGCGCGCCAAGGACGTACTGCTGGATGCGCTGATGAAATATACGGGTACGGTTGTCTTTGTTTCGCACGACCGATACTTCATCGACAAATTGGCAACGCGCGTTTTCGAGATCGGAGACGGAAAGGTCGAGGTGTATCCCGGCAATTACGAAGATTATCTCTGGCGGAAGCAAGGCGGAAGCGCCAAGCAGAACGAAGCGATTCGTGAGCAGTTAAAGATCGCCGAAGCTGCTCCTTCGGCGCCTTCAAACGGGAATCGAGGTTCGGTCGAGGCGCCGGCTGCCAAAGCGAAGCGGATGAATCCCATCAAGCGCAAGAAGATGGAAGACCGCATCCACGAACTGGAGGCGAAAATCAATCATGCGGAGAAGGTGATTGCGGAGTGCGAAACGGCGATGCAGGATTTCGTAAGTGCCGATGAAAGTCAGCGCCAGGCGCAGGAACTGGAACAGCAAAAAGGCGCGCAAGTCGCTTTGCTGAAGGAATGGGAGGACCTCAGCAAGTCTCTGCAGGAAGTCGACTAAGCAGTCTCAGAATTCGGCGCCTAAAGACCCGTACTCAAGTGCGGCCTGCAGGATCGCTGAAGCGATGCCCTGATACGAATCCTTATCTCTCTGCCGCAGTCGTACACTCTCTTCCGTAATCTCGTAGTAACCCTTACCTGCGTGCGATAGTGACCATGGCCGAAGGGACAGGAACGACCAGAGGCCAAAATCCCAGACTGAACCCGCCTTGCGGCAGCCCACGTGCCGTGCGCGGAGACCCAAGGAAGGTTGCGAATGCTCCAGCCCTCGGAATACACATACAACGGCAAGTCAAACCAGCCAGCCTCGAACTCCAATCCCAATCCAGTGAAAACCGTCAGTGCACCGGTTGAGCAGGCCACAATTGGCCGATCGTTGTTCATCAAGGGCGAAGTCAGCGGCTCGGAAGCGCTTTATATCGATGGCCGTATCGAAGGCAAGATCAGCTTACCGGATAACCGCGTCACTATTGGGCGGAACGGCAGCGTGCAGGCCAACATCACTGCTCGCGAAGTTGTAGTGATGGGCAAAGTCAACGGGAATATCGAATGCAGCGATCGCGTCGATATTCGCAGCGAAGGCTCGGTCACGGGAGACGTTTCGACTATTCGTATCAGCGTGGAAGATGGCGCTGTGCTGAAGGGCGGCATCGAAGTGCGGAGCTCCGAGCGCAAGCAGAACCAGAAAGAATCTCAGCCAAAACAAGCGGAAGCGCAGAAGGCGGAGCCTGCAAAGGCCGCAGCCGCTCACGCGTAAACGACACACTTTATTTCGGTGCGTAAAGGGCACGCAACTGCGTGCCCTTTTTTACGATCTTTTCCACGATCTGAGCCGCGGATGGTTTCGCGAAGGCTCTACTTTTTATCGCTCGGCTTTAGATCGAGGGCTGCCGAATTCATGCAGTATCGTAGCCCGCTCGGCGCCGGTCCGTCCTCAAACACATGTCCGAGGTGGGCGCCACAGTGAGCGCAACGCGCTTCGGTACGGACCATTCCATAACTTGAGTCTTTGTGTTCTTCTACTTTGCCTTCGTCCGCCGGCTTGAAGAAACTCGGCCAGCCTGTGCCTGAATCGAATTTTGTCGTGGAATCAAATAACGGCTCTCCGCAGCAAACGCAGTGATAGGTTCCCGCGTCCTTGGTCTTCCAATACTTGCCCGTGAACGCCGGTTCTGTCCCGGCTTCGCGGGTTACCCGGTATTGCTCCGGCGTAAGCTGCTGCTTCCACTCCTTCTCGCTCTTTGCAATTTTTTCTGCCATGTATACCTCCGGTTTCACAAAGCCCTGCGCCACAAATACCTGTCTCTTTCGCATTCAATTGGATGTTCAGCAAGCAGAAAAGTCGCGGCCCCGTGGCTCACATCCGGCCTGCCCCGTCTGTGACATCCATCACAATAAATGTGTGACATTCAACCTTGCCGTCCACAGGCCGATCAGGCAAATATTGTTGAAACGTCTGCGAGTCCCTCGGGCCCGGCTACCTCCTCAGAAGGCGCCGGGCCTTTTTACTGTGTACCTGTTACTTCTTCGCCGATCTCGCGGTACTTGCCCCGGAAAAACAGGAGCGGCTGGCCCTGGCGCACAACTACATCTTCTACTTCGGCAATGAAGATCGTGTGGTCCCCTGCCTCCTGCGTAGATTGAAGTCTGCACTCGAGATACGCCAGTGACCCATGCAACATGGGAGTTCCATGCGCGGTTCGGTCGAAACGCGCCCCGGCTTCAGCGTCGGCCCGCTCCTGACTGCTTTCCAGCCGTGCGTAGTATTCGGAAATTGGTCGCTGATTTTCCGCCAAAACGTTGACGCCGAAGCGTTTTTTGGCATGCAAGTGAGCGTGGGTCCGGGCGGTGCGGTCGACACAAACCAACACCAAAAGAGGTGCAAGCGATACTGAAGCGAACGCATTAGCGGTCATACCATGGATTTCTCCATTCAAGTCAACCGTGACAATGGTTACTCCAGTTGCGAAACATCCCATTGCCTCTCGGAATTCGGCCTGAGTGAGACCCATAACCTAATGTTCAGCTTTCTGTCGCGACTGACTACCTTACCATGCCGAGTTGCGGGTCGAGGCGGTCGCTCATGTATGATTCGATGCATCCGCAGGTCCGCGGAAGCAAGCAGCGTGACTCGAATTGCCGACAAGATCGCCGCGCTGGAACACCGCTCTTGTTGCGGTACAGAACTGGCCGATCTGCGGCCTGGGACGCCGATCTCTCGCGATCTAGCTCTGCAATTGATTGACTGCAGTGACGGCGATCTGCCCACGCTACTCGCCGCCGCCCGCGCCGCAAAAGAAAACTTCAAACCCGGCGTCATCACCTATTCGCGAAAAGTTTTCCTGCCGCTGACCAATCTTTGCCGCGACTATTGCGGGTACTGCACTTTTCGCCGCGACCCTGGAGAGCCGGGTGCGCACACCATGAGTCCCGAAGAAGTCCTGGCCGTAGCGCGTGCCGGCGAAAAACTCGGCTGTACCGAGGCTCTCTTCAGTCTTGGCGATAAGCCGGAACTGATCTTCCCTGAGATGCGCGAAACTCTACAGCGTCTGGGGTATAAATCTACGCTGCATTATCTGGAAGCAATGTGCGAGTTGGTGCTGAGGGAGACCAGCCTGCTGCCGCATCCGAACCCAGGACTGCTGAGCGCTGAGTGGATTGCACGTCTCTCAGCAGTTTCTCCCAGCATGGGCCTCATGCTTGAAACTACGAGCAATAACTTGCTTGCCTCCGGCAGGGCGCACGACAATGCTCCCGATAAAATTCCCGCCAAGCGTCTGCGCACCATCGAAGAAGCTGGGAAGCAACAGGTTCCGTTCACTACCGGGCTGCTGATCGGAATCGGCGAGACGCTGGAGGATCGAGTCGATACCCTGATCGCCATTCGCGACTTGCACGAGAGTTACGGGCACATCCAGGAAGTGATAGTGCAGAACTTCCGCACTAAGAGCGCGATTCCTATGGCGCACTCCCCTGAGCCCAGCCATGGAGAGATGCTGCGTGCCGTGGCGGTAGCTCGCTTGTTAATGCCCAACGTCAATATTCAAGCACCTCCCAACCTCAGCGCGCCGTATTATGAAGAGTTGCTGGACGCTGGCATTAATGATTGGGGAGGAATTTCGCCGCTGACACCTGACTACATCAATCCGGAGAAACCCTGGCCGCATCTGGAACAATTGCGCCTGCGCACCGAGGATAAGGGATTCCAGTTGCGTCAGCGATTGCCGGTCTATCCTGAATTTTTGTCCGCGGTTTTGTCGCGGCCTGGGTTGCTTTCCAGGAAGGTTCAAGCCGCCCTCGACAGTGACGGTCTCGCCAGAGAAATGAGGGCGGCATGATTTGTGTCCTCACCGGCGGTACTGGCGGAGCGAAGTTCGTTGATGGTCTGCGGCAGGTTGTCCCGGCGGAAGAAATCACGATGGTGGTCAATACCGGTGACGATTTGTTGTGGTGGGGACTTTACGTTTCGCCGGATATCGATTCCATCACGTACGTTCTCTCCGGATTGCTCAGCCGCGAACGTGGCTGGGGCGTCAAAGGCGATACGTTTCTCTGCCTGCAAGCCATGGGTCAACTTGGCGAGCCGACATGGTTCCACACCGGGGATCGCGATCTCGCGGTTCATTTGCTGCGGTCGCGTCTGATGGCAGAGGGCAAGACGCTTTCCGAAGCCACATCGGCAATCTGCGACAAACTCAGCGTGAAAGCGCGCATCCTGCCCATGAGCGATTCGCGCGTGGAGACGCGGGTCGATACACCTTCAGGCGAGTTGAGTTTCGAAGAATATTTCGTGCAGCGCTGGTATCAAGATCCGGTTAACTCGGTCCGCTTCGCCGGAGCTACCGACGCCGAAGCCGCGCCGGGAGTGATCGAAGCCATCCTCTCCGCCGACGCCGTGGTCATCGCTCCGAGTAATCCCGTTACCAGCATCGGTCCCATCCTCGCCGTTCCTGGCATCCGTGAGGCTTTGAGCCGCGCCCGTGGCAAGGTGGCAGCGGTGAGTCCGATTGTCGGAAACGCTCCAGTTGCCGGACCTGCTGGGATTCTCATGACGGCGCAGGGTCTGTCTTGCTCGATCGCCGGCGTAGCCAAGGCCTACGAAGATTTTCTCGACCTGCTGGTCTGCGACACACGCGACGCTCGCGCCGCGGAAGTCCTTCGGAAGAATGGGTTGCGCGTCCAGTGCGCGCAGACGATTATGCGTTCCTCGGATGACCGGGCAGCGTTGGCTCGAACCGTTCTTTCGCACACGATTCGCGGGTTGCGTTCCGACGAACCCGATTCTGAAAAGCCTGCGACCCGCGCCGCCGCCGACCAGCCGTGATCCTCATTCCTGTCAAGAATCTGTCGAGAGCAAAGCAGCGCCTTGCCTCGGTCCTCGACCAGGCCGCGCGAACGGAATTGGCGCAAGCCATGCTGCATGATGTGGTGGCTGCAGTTGCCGCATGGTCTGGCCGTACGGCGGCCGCGTTGGTGACCAGCGATCCGTTTGCAGTCGCGCTTGCGCGAAAATACGATCTCGAAATCATTCCTGACCCTGCAAATCCTGGTGAAACCGGCGCCATCGAGATGGCAACGCGACTCTGCGTGGAGCGCGGCATCGACCGCACACTTGTCATTCCCGCGGACATTCCGTTGATTGAGGCTAGCGAGCTCGAGGAGATTTTCGCACATGCTCCCGACGCAGGCTCGCTACTGGTGCCCGCCGCTGACGGGCGTGGAACCAATGCCGCTTTCCGGCGACCCGCGGACCTGTTTCCTTTGCGCTTTGGGAATGATAGCTTCAAACCGCATCTGGCTGCGGCGCAGGCCACCGGCAAACCATGCCGTGTGTTGCAGTTGCCAGGCATAGCTCTCGACGTGGACAATCCCGCGGATTTGCAGGAGCTTCTCACGGCTGACGGCGAAACCCGCGCTCAGGGCCTTATTCGCCGGTGGAAACTGGGGCATGTGTTTCTTGCCACAGGCACGGAGGACTTGTGAAGACCCGCCGTGCCATATCCAGCCGAGCTGCTGCGGGGGAAAACCTCGCGTCGAAGAAACCGCAATCTGAAATCCGTCTTATCCCGATCGTTCTCGCCGACGAAATCCAATCCAAGGATTCCCTCGCTGAAAAACTTCTTCAATCGCTGGCCCCGCGCCACATCGTGTTCGAATCCGGCGATATTCTCGTCGTGAAACACAAAATAGTGTCAAAAGCAGAAGGACGCATTGTCGACTTGGCAAGCATCAAACCATCCGCTGCCGCCGTTGCCTGGGCAAAAAAGTATCAACTCGACGCGCGGGTTATCGAACTAGCGCTGCGGGAAAGCGGTTCGATCATCCGGCGAAAAAATGGCGTGCTCATCACCGAGACGCGGCATGGTTTCATTTGCGCCAACAGCGGCGTGGACGTTTCCAATGTCGATGGCGGACGCCATGCCTTGCTGCTGCCCGCCGACCCAGATCGTTCCGCGCGCGAACTACATGGCGCACTCAAGAAACGCACTGCGCTCGGCATTCCCATCCTCATCACGGATTCATTCGGCCGTCCCTGGCGCGAAGGCTTGGTTGATTTCTGCATCGGCATCGCCGGAATGAAAGCGCTACGGGACGATCGAGGCCAGCGCGATCCTCACGGCTACAAGTTGCAAGCCAGCCTCGAAGCTGTCGCGGACGAATTGGCCGCCGCCGCCGGGTTGGTCTGCGGCAAACTTAACCGGACGCCGGCATGCATCATCCGCGGATTTCGCTATGAGCCGGCACGCGGGCGGACACGCGACTTGCTTCGTCCGGCAGCCTCTGACCTATTCCGCTGAAGTTCCGCTACACTGTAGGAACGCGCTTGCTTCTTGCCGCTGCCGGCAAAGACGCAGCAAGCTGCGTCTCTACGGAGGATGCCGTGGCTCGCGAACTGTTGTCCTCGGAACTGGAAGAATTTCCCTCGCTCCACTGGTCTGACATCGCGCCGCGAGTAGCGCCTGTGGTGCGCTCCGCGCTCGAAAAAATTCTCGATACTCAAAACGGCGACGCTGTCTCTCTGGAGGAAGCTTATGCTCTGGCCCATGCGGAAGGTGACGACCTGCTTGGGTTGCTGACTGCTGCTGACTGGCTGCGCGCTGAACTTTCCGGCAATCTCGTCACGTACGTCGTAAATCGCAATATCAACTTCACCAATATCTGCTTTGTGGGATGCAAGTTCTGCGCCTTCAGCCGCGGGCCGCGCGATTCCGACACTTACTTTCTCGATCCTGATCAAGTTGGACAAAAAGCCATCGAAGCCTGGCAACTTGGCGCAACCGAAGTCTGCATTCAGGGCGGTCTGCCGCACGGCCTGCCTCCGTTCTATTACCGTGACATTCTGCGCGCGGTCAAGAAGGCCGTCCCCGCGATGCATATCCATGCTTTCTCGCCGATGGAAATTGTCTACGGCGTTGAACTAACGGGGATGCCGCTTGCAGACTATCTCTCAATGCTTCGCGACAATGGGCTTGGCACTTTGCCAGGCACCGCCGCTGAGATACTTGACGATGAAGTTCGCCACATTCTTTCGCGCAACAAGCTCAGCACCGCGCAGTGGGTTGAAGTCATCCGCACCGCGCATCGCAATCGCATCCGATCAACTTCAACCATGATGTACGGACACACGGAAACGCCGGAGCATTGGGTCCGGCAGATGCGTCTCCTGCGCGAGATTCAGGATGAAACTGGAGGCTTCACGGAATTCGTCCCGCTGGGCTTCGTTCATCAAAATACGCTGCTGTTTCACCAGGGCCTCGCGCGAAGCGGTCCCACGCTTGCCGAGCATCTGAAAGTGCATGCTTTGTCTCGGCTGCTGCTCGCGGGGTCGATCAACAACATCCAGGTTTCATGGGTGAAATTGAACCGCCGCCTCTCGCAGCTCTGCCTGCACGCGGGCGCCAACGATTATGGCGGCACGCTGATGGAAGAAAACATCTCTCGCGAAGCGGGAGCCACCGCCGGTCAATACACGAGCCCGGAAGATTTTCAGGCGCTGATTCTGGAGATGGGGCGGATTCCCGCCGAGCGCAATACTATCTACACGCGCATCAAACTCAAGTCGCCGCTGGAAGATTTCACCGCGGAAGAAACGCTGGAGCCGGAATTTGCCTAAGGCTAGAACTGCCCGCATGAGGAAGAAATCATGAGCGACCCTGCCTCGCGTCCCATCGCGGTTCTGGGGGGAACAGGGCCCGCGGGTGCAGGTCTCGCGCTGCGTTGGGCGCGCTCGGGAGAAAACATTCTCATCGGATCGCGCGACGCTCAGCGTGCGCATGAGGCCGCCGAAAAGATCAAACGCGAAGCTGGGAATCAGTCCCGCGTCTCCGGCATGGAAAACTCTGCTGCGTGCGCCGCGGCGGATATTCTTGTGCTCACCGTCCCATTCGAGGGTCAGGCCACGTTACTCAAACAACTCAAGCCGGCGATTCGGCCCGGGAGCATCCTCATCGATGCCACCGTCGCACTCGCCGCCGGAGTCGGTGGACGCGCTTCCCGCACCCTTGGGGTCTGGCAAGGCTCGTCGGCACAGCAGGCTGCTGAACTCGTACCTAAAGGGGTGAGCGTGGCCGCGGCCTTTCACAATTTGTCAGCTGAGATCCTCAACGGAGACGAAGCTCTCGATTGCGACGTCATCGTCTGCAGCGACGATGCCAACGCGTCTCAACTCGCCCGCTCTCTCGCCGCCAAGATTCCCGGCGTCCGCGCCATCGACGGTGGAAAACTCGAGAACGCCCGCACGCTCGAACAGATCACCGCTCTGCTTATCGGCCTGAACATCCGCCACAAAGGCCACTCCGGAATCCGAATCACTGGGCTGCCAGACGGCGCATACGTTTAGATCGCTCCCGCCCCTCGGCCTCTAATCTTCGACAGCCTGAGCAGTCATTTCCGATGGTTCGCCTCCACCCACGGCTTGGGCTACGATCAAGCGGCGCGCTTCCACGCGGATTTTTGGCAGTTGCAATCCGAACCAGCAGGCTCCCGCGACGGACGCGAGGCCGCCAATCGCCACAGTGGTCTGAGCACCGAGGCGGTCGGCAAGCGCCCCGCCCAGCAGCGCTCCGATGGGAGCCATACCCATGAACATCATCGAGTACACCGCCATCACTCGTCCGCGTAGAGCGTCCGGCACCATAACTTGAATCAACGTATTCGAACACGCCATCTGCAGCATGATTGTGTAACCCACAGGCAGGAGCAGAATTACCGAAATCCAGAAATTGTGCGATAGGGCAAAAACGATCAGGCTCGCTCCGAAGCCGGCGCTACACCACACCACCCAGCGCCCCAGGCCCTTCACGCCTTCGCGAAATGCCAGGGTTAGCGCACCCAGCAGAGCTCCCACACCCGTGGCGCCCATCAGGATGCCCAACCCCCGCGCCCCGCCGTGCAGAATCTGGTCGGCAAAAATCGGCATCAGCACCACGTAGGGCATGCCCACCAAACTTACAACGCCTAACAGCAGCAGCAGCGCCCGAATCGGCGCCGTCTGGTTGACGAAGCGGAACCCTTCCATCATGTGTTCGAACGGCGACGCCTGGGACGCCCGCGCCGGGCTGTGAACCCTCATCATCATCAGACCGATGATCACCGCGATGTAGCTCACCGCGTTGGCAAAAAAGCACCAGCCCTCACCTATTTTCGCGACCAAAATTCCTGCTACGGCTGGTCCAATTACGCGTGCGCCATTGAACATGGAAGAATTCAGCGCAATCGCATTCATCAGATCTTCCTTGCCGACCATATCCACCAGAAACGATTGCCGCCCCGGGATATCGAAGGCATTCACTATGCCTAAGAGACTGGCCAGCACAAAGACGTGCCAGACCTGAATTTTGTGGAATAAAGTCAGGACCGCCAGAATCATCGCCAGCACCATGGCCGCCACTTGGGTGGCAATCACGATGTGACGGCGGTTCACCCTGTCAGCAGTGATTCCGCCCAATGGCGCGAAAAGAAAAACCGGAATTTGACTGGCAAATCCCACGGATCCGAGCAGCAGAGCCGAACCTGTCATGCGGTAGACCAGCCAGGACTGGGCTACGCTCTGCATCCAGGTGCCAATAAGCGAAATCAGCTGGCCACTAAAGAAGAGCTGGAAATTGCGGTGCCGGAGCGCGCGCAGGCCCATTTGCCAGCGCGATCTGGACTCCGTGGTCAATTCGGCGCCATTTGCCCCATTTTTCTGAATTGGATTTATAGATTCGGGCACGGTGTCTTCCTTGGATGACGCTATCGCCTCTCTGGATCAATATAACTTGAGCGTCCTTGTCGAATAGGCGGACGAACGCCCTACTCAAGTTTTCCGGAGTGGACAATCCTTCGGGCAACCCCTACGGATCCGCTTCCCCAGAGGCTTTTCGGTCCGGCGATGCGTTTCGGCACTTTTGACTTCCCAGACTGGCCGGACTGCGCTAAAGTTGCATTTGCTCTCTCCCACGGCGGTTCTCCTAAGGAAGTGGCGTGACTATGACTATTCCTCCGGTTGGTATCGAACGCCGTGTTGGACAACGCTTCGCATTTAATCTTCCGGTTTCGCTGCGCGACGTTTCGACTTCCACTGAAGGTCTGGGATTCACACAGGATCTGAGCTCACGCGGAGCCTTTCTGTTTACTACGATGCCGCTGAACGAAGGAGCGGAGATCGAATTGACGCTGAGAATGCCTTCCGAAATCACTCTTGGCGATAACATGCGTGTGCGATGCCGGGGACGAGTGCTGCGTATCGTCAACGCCGCGAACAACGGTTGGAAGTCGAGTTTCGCGACCGAGGAAAACTTCTCTGAGACCCGGTCTGCCAAAACTTCATCCACTGACAACAGGGAATCCGGCGAGCCAAAAATCGGCGTTGCTGTGTGCCTGAGTGGCTACGAATATCTTCCTGAAACCGCCGATGTTACCGCCGACTTCCGACGCATCTCTGCGTTGCACGGCCCTGGCGAAACTAAAAGCACGGTGAGTGCCTCGCGCGCAACTCCGCGAGTAACGGCGCATTAGGCGGAACGACTTTCGCGGCTATTCGAAATTGCCAGGACTCCTGAACCAAGCTCGGCGCCTGGGAACTTTAGTTCTTCGCGTACTTCTCAGTCCTTTCAAAATTGTTCCCGTTCGAATAGAATGCTTCCACTAGTGCGGAGTCGTTTGGGGGTCTTTTCTGCTGTGCGCCTGTCCCAGGGGTTTTCTCTCGTGCAGACCGCTACTCTCCTGTCTCCGTGCGAAATTTTCAACTGTCCGGTCGCAGCCGGTTACCTAGGTTACTTGGCGAAGAGTACGTTGTATTTCTAACATGCAAACACCCCGAGAAATCAGCGAGAACCGCGCCATGCATGGGATTGCCGTCGCCCTCCTAACCGAGGACTCGGAACGTCTATTAGAGTTGCAGCGTCGCCTTGAGGCCACCCGTCTGGCACAAGTCGTGTTCGGGAATGTTGGTTTTCCGGCTGGACCTACGGATTCCATTCTGCGAAAGATTCAAGATTCGCGTGCCGAAGTTGTAGTGGTCGATATTTCCGCCGAGAATCCTCAGTCTGCAATCAGAGCCATAGAACTCATCCAGGCTAATACTCTGCAGCTCGCGATTTTTGCCAACGGCACAATGAAGCAGCCGACCACGATCGTGGCCAGCATGCGCGCCGGAGCCGGAGAATATCTGGATGAAAGCGCCGATGCCGAGGCTCTGCTCGAAGCCCTGACGCGTTTCAGCTCCAACCGGACCCGCACCCGCGGTGGACCGGGCAAGGCCCGCATTTTTACGTTCCTCAGCGCCAAAGGTGGCGCTGGCGCTACCACCGCTGCGGTGAACACTGCAATGTCACTGCAACAAAGCTATGGGAATGTCGTTCTCGTGGATTTTGCGCTGGTTGGCCATGCTCAGCTCCATCTCAATCTGCGCCCCAGCTTCGGAGTGCCCGACGCGATTGAAAATCTACATCGCCTGGACGCATCGTTGCTCGACGGCCTGATGACTCCTGTCAAAAATGGCTTGCATCTTCTCGCCGGTCCCCAACAGCCTTACCAATCGATCCCCACGCCGGCAGAGTTAGCTCGGCTCTTCGACTTGCTAGTGAATCACTACCGCTATATTGTCGTTGATGCCTCCAGTCGTCTTGATTCCACCACACGCCTGCTTTCCGATCTGTCGAATGCCGTGCTTTTAGTCGCGCAGACCGACGTCGTCTCGCTGTGGAGCGCCAGCCGTATCCACACCTTTCTGGAAGCGGGTGCGGGGCGTGACCGGTTGCGCATGGTCCTGAATCGCTATAAGAAGATTCCTGGATTCAGCAACGAGGACATTGAGAGTTCCACGAACTGCAAAGTACTGTGGAAAGTTCCTAATGCGTTTCAGGCGGTATCCCCCGCCATCGATCATGGTACTCCAGTGGTTTTGCAGGCAGGTCAGGAAGTGAGCCGCTCATTCCGCGCGCTGGCAGCGGCCCTTGCCGAGGCATCTTCAACGACCGATGGCGGACTCGATCTGGTCTACGCTCAGGAAAAACCCGACGCCAAAAAGAACGCCTCCGGCCGCCTTGTCATCACACCCGCGCGCGCCAGCCATTAGACTCGGCTGAAGCTGCTCGCCGCTACTGCCGAGTCGCCGGCGCCGGTGAGGCGTCCGACGGAAAACGTTTCAGCACCACCTCTTGTGAATGGGTTGTCACCTTCTTCGCTGAATCGATCGTGTTTTCGGTGAGCGTTCCTTTCACGACGTAGTACGCTTCGTCCGCAGGACTTTTCCCGTCACCACGTTCCAGAGTTCCTTTAAACTCGAACGACACTGCGTGCACCGTTTCAGTGGCGAAAGTCAGCGCACTGCCATTTAATTTTCCGCTGCGAAAGAACTGATCGAGAAACGCTCCCTTGTCACTTTGTCCGTCGTCGTAGCGGGAGAGGAATCCCGTCACTCTGCCTTGGTCCTCCACCGTGATCTGAACGAATTCCCCCTCTTTCAAAAAACTATACATACCGGAATATTCTCGGCCAGGCTGCGCTTCATGCTCCGTCGACGGGGGCGTTGCCGTAGTCGGCGCCGCCGCTTTTGAATCCTGCGCAAGTAAAGCGAAAGAAAATGTGGCGGTAAAGACTACGGCAATGAGAATAGGACGCGATTTGCTCATGAGGGCTCTCCAGGCATCCATCGTACTACGCAGGAAATACTTTCTTTCATGCCCTTCCGGCTATGGCAGCCTGCCCCTGCGCGTCCTTGGTTGCATCTAAGATAGAACGAT
The DNA here is from genome assembly GCA_025462865.1 of Candidatus Sulfotelmatobacter sp. GTDB lineage: Bacteria > Acidobacteriota > Terriglobia > Terriglobales > Acidobacteriaceae > Sulfotelmatobacter. The sequence continues at coordinate 72,378 of JAOAPI010000015.1, forward strand.
GCGTGAAGGGCGGGACCCACTGCAAGGCGAGATCGACCGAACAGCACCGGATCTCCGCCTTTTGGTTGGGCCGGAAGCTTGGTCTGGCATCTTCCTGCAGAACCTGATTGATCTGTTTCGCAAGAATGAACTCGCAGCTCTACCTGGGGAATCGACTCCTGCTGCCTTCTGGCCGGACGTCTTTGTCGAGCGTAGTCTTCCGTGGCTGCGATTCCTGCAATCCGGCACGTATCACGTTCTTGTTCTCGCCGCGATATGGGCAGGATCGCGATTCCTCGCCTCGCAATCTCACGTCGCGGTTTCAGCTACCACGTTTACGCATGCTGACGTTCTTTACTACACGCCATCGGAATATCTGCCGCCACTCGACACTAGAAGTTCGAGCCCAGTCCGGTCTCAAAAGTCCGATCCCGAATATTCCGCCCAGCCCATCATTTCTGTGCCGCCGGAGGCCGACAACCGCTCGCAAACTATCGTTACGCCGCCACGCCTCCAGCTGCAAAACGATGTACCCCTCCCCAATGTAATCGCGCTGTTAGAAAAAATGCCTTCTAATCCGAGGATGCCGATCGGACCTGCGCCCGTGGTTTCCGCATCGGAGATCTCGCGCATCGCGCCGCGAATGGAGCGACCCGTCATCGCTCCTCCGCCAAACGTGCAGGATGAATCGCACCAGCTTCGGTCGGCGCCCCGGACAGCTGTAATTGCTCCGCCGCCCGCCGTGGAAAGCGGAGCTACTCGCCGCTTCGGAGACCTCAACATCGGACGCAGCTCAGTGATCGCACCCAGCCCGCAGCTTGCCCTCGACGAACAAAGAGTGCATTCAGGTAGAACTACCACAATCTTAAACAGAGGATCTGCGCAAGTGATCGCACCCCCGCCTTCGCTCGGCGCGTCAGGAGGTGCGCGCTCCGGCGTAAGCATAATTACGCTGAGTTTGCATCCGTCGGTAGACGCACCTCCCAATCCTCCAGCAGGTAATCGTCGCGGTACATTTGCCTCCACTCCCGAAGGCCATCGCGGAGCATCCGGCGCCCCCGGGACATCCACTGCCAGCAATGGAACCGCCGGCGCAAGCGAAAATGGAAAGGCAAGCGGAAGCGGATTCGGAAAGAAGGGCGGCGGGGACGTCCCCTCGGGACTTTACGTCGGCAAGGTCGCTGCCGCTGCCAACACTTCGCCAGTGGTGGCCCAACCTGCGCCTGGAAACTCCGGCACCTATTCTGTCAATCCGAAAC
>JAOAPI010000024.1 GCA_025462865.1 Candidatus Sulfotelmatobacter sp.
TTAGCAAAGAGCTGTGCACCTGGAGAGCGCCATCGGTTCCACCGGCATAATGAATAAAACCCATTTTTCGGAACCGGTTCATGAAAAAACTCACTCGCGAGCGAGTAGTTCCGACCATTTCGGCCAGAGTTTCCTGACTGATCTTAGGAACAACCGTCTCCGGAATGCCCTCTTTGCCAAAACGTCAGACGACGCTTGGTTTATGGAAATTCTCTCCAGCACCTATCCCGGTTGTGACTGAAGCACAAGGAGAACGGCGAGTCGAAACCCGTCGGTTGGAACCGCGTTCCGGCGCATGCATTCCCGGATCGAGCCAGACAACAACTGCCGAAATGAAGGCGGTCTGCCGACCTTTCGGCACATCCACGTGCGGTTAGCAGCGCTATCGTCTTGCGATGAAACTGAGGGGCTGGCGGTCTAAGGTGGAGCGCAACGTGCTATCAGCTTTTCGCGTCCGGAGACGCTTCCTTGAGAACCGACACTATCCTCATTATTCATTGCCTGTACTGCATGGCAGGAATAGATTTCCGACCTATGATTGCCTATAAAGATGGCCGCTTCGTCTGTCGTGACTGCGCGCACACGGTGCGTCCTGGCTTTCCCCAGTACAGATGTACGTGCCGCCCCTGCTTTAGGCTGCTGCGGCCATGCTCCGACCGGGAAATAGGCGCAGCTTAGTCTCTCGCCTTTCCACAGTCAGAGCCGCTCTTCAAGTTCCTCTAAAGTTTTTTCAAGGTTGGCCGATGTGCGCTCAAAGGAGGCACTATGACCGCCAACTTGTTCCTGTCGCTCAGTACCTGCGAATGTCGACCGAACACCAGCAGTATTCGCTCGAAAACCAGTGCGCAATGATGCAGGAGTATGCGCAAGCTCAAGGCTTTGAGATTGTCCGCACTTATTCCGATGCCGCGAGGAGTGGTCTCGTGCTCAAGCGGCGGCTCGGTCTCCGTCAATTGTTGCAGGATGTCGTCGCTTCCGGGGCGTCGGCTTATAGAGCAATTCTTGTCTACGATGTCAGCCGCTGGGGACGATTTCAAGATACAGACGAGTCTGCGCATTACGAGTTTCTTTGCAAGTCCGCGGGTGTTCCCGTCCACTACTGTGCTGAGACTTTCGCGAATGACGGAAGCCTTCCCAGCCTCATCATGAAGGCGCTGAAGAGAACAATGGCGGGCGAGTACAGCCGCGAACTCGGAGTCAAAGTTCTCGCCGGGCAGCGGCGCTTGGCACGCCTCGGCTTCAAACAAGGCGGCGTTCCCGGTTATGGGTTGCGCCGGATGCTGATTTCCGCGGAGGGCACTCGGAAACAATTCCTAACAAGCGGCGAGCGCAAGAGCATCGCTACCGACCGGGTCATTCTGGTTCCCGGACCCGCCCATGAAGTGCAGATCGTCCGAGACATCTACCGGATGCTGGTCTCAGAAAGGTTGTCGGTGTACGCCATCGCTGGGAAACTTAATCGCGGGGGCGTCGTGTACCTGGGAGATACCCGTTGGAATTACCAGGCGGTGTACGCGATCCTATCCCATCCCAAGTATGCCGGATGGTACGTCTTCGGTCGAACGTCCAGCAAACTCTCTACCCCGACCGTCAAACTGCCCAAAACAACCTGGATCGTGAAATCAGAAGCGTTCGAACCGATCATCGACTACGGGACGTTCACAGACGCCGAACGAATTCTCCAGAGTCGCACTATAAAAAGGTCTAACGAAGAGATACTGGATAACCTCAGGAAACTGCTGGTCGGCGAGGGAAGGCTGTCTCTCAGCGTCATAAAGAAGTCCGCCGACACTCCATCTCCGTCCACCTACAGACATCGCTTCGGGAGCCTTAGACGGGCATATCAACTAATCGGTTACGGAAAAGCAGAACAGTTCGGACCCATCGACCAACGGCGTCGAACTCAAGCGATGCGCGATGAACTCATTGCCCGCATTGTTGCGCTGTTTCCTCGGGACGTATCCGTCATACGCCCAGGGGGAAGATGGCGTAGCCGACTTCGCATGCGGAATGGCACGATTGTCTCGGTTCTTGTGGCGAGGTCATTGCGAACTTGGAAAACCTCTGTTCGCTGGCGGATTGATCCGGTCCGCCAGGAACGCAGGTTGATATGGATTGGGATTGGCTGGTCCGAAACATCAAAGTGCGTGACCGGCAAAACCGATTGGGGTTTGCTGTGTCGCTCGCGAGCGAAGTCGCGGAGAGCAAAAACGACAGCGAGCGGACCTGGAAACTTCGGAAGTATCTGCAGGTTCTGGAAAGAGCCCGCCTTGCGCGTGAGGATACGTTCTGCCACGAGTCGATGACACAGGCCGAACGGAAGTGGCTGCGCGAACACCGGTCTCCTGTTGCTGCACACTGGAATCTGCTCACGGACATGAAGGGAGAGCACCTTGCCTAGGCACCCCATAAAGGTATTTCGCAGCCGTGGCTATCGTTTCTCCGCGAACTCGATTCGACAGCTAAGGAAGAGGTTCGGTTGGATTGCATGGGTGGATTCGTCGTCACTCTCGTATACGGATTCTCTCGGTCAACTGGAGACCTGGACGTTTTGGAGATTGCCCTGCAGCGGCCGGACGATCCCTGCTCGAACTCAGCATGCAGGGTGGTCCGCTTCACGAGAAGTACCATATCTATCTCGACCGCGTCGGTATGGCCAAGGTGCCGGAAAATTACCAAGATCGACTCGCCGAGATATTCCCGAAAACCTTCAAACATCTTCGCCTCTTTGCGCTCGATCCATACGATTTGGCATTATCGAAGTTGGAACGCAACATCCAACGCGACCGAGACGATGTAAAGCATCTGGCGAAGATCGTTCCATTGGATCTTGGAGTATTGCACGAGCGATATCAAAAAGAGCTGCGCTGGCAGCTAGGCAACCCCGAGCGCGAGGATATTACGCTGCGTCTCTGGATGGAAGCGATTGAAGAAGAACGATCGTGGTAGTTGCTGATCTTGACTCCTTGCCTGTCCTAAACCATCAAAGCTGAAAAAGCATTGCATATTGATCCCAGACACTAGTGAGGACTCCGCAAGTCGTCGAGCACAGCGGGGGAGTGCGGTTGCACTCGCGGAAGGATATCCCGCACAGATCAAACCTGAGCTGGCTCAATACTCCCAATCGGAAGGATCAAGCGATGAAAACACTCAGCAAAACAATACGCAAGCTCCGGGACCAGGACAAACCGTGGCGAAGGCCGCGATCCTCGCGGAATGCGACGGACTGGCCGCGGCGGGCGTCACATTTGTGGCAATCCACTTCGACGGTTACGCGTAAATAGCGACGGCAAGCAAGTTCCGCTGCGTTATGTGGGAGAACAGCACGTCAAAGAAGACTTGGGCCGCATTCCCATGGCTCAGGACTGGCTCTTGCAGATCAGGCCGCAACGTTGGATGTATGGCCAGCGACTGGATGAAGAAACAACGTCAACCAAGGAGGAGCCCCTATGAGCGCCCCAAACGGTCATGCACAAGCAGACCATGCCCCCGCATCCGGCCCGCCGCCTATGATGCTGGCATCCGGAGTTCTTCAAGTCCCCGCCGAACGGATCCAAGAGTTGGTGGTGGCATTAGAAGTGCCGTTTGATCCCTCGCAAATTGAATGGCGGGTGATGAACACGACGAAGAACCAGCAACCGCCACGCGGCCAAGTCGTTCCCTATGCCAATCAGCGGGCTTATACCGATCGCTTAAACGCACTCTTCACCCCGGCTGGGTGGACGCGCAAATACACCATTCATACCAGCGCAAACTTTGAACGAAGCAAAGACCAGAAGGTTGTTGCGAAAGTACTGATCACGTGTGAGCTTACAATCTTCGGTTTGGGTTCGCATTCGGCCACGGGAGAAGAGTGGGCTGATGATGATAATTCTTGCACGGCTGCGGAAGCACAGGCTTTCAAGCGGAGTTGTGCCTGTTTTGGACTCGGCAGGTATCTTTATTACTTCACTGGAACCTGGGTTGACCTGGATGACCGCAAGCGGCCGAAGTCCGTTCCTCAACTGGCTGGGTGGGCGACACCCGCAGGCTGGTTAGAGGGCCTTCGGCCCATTTGCGCGCGTGCGCGGAAGCCATCAGAACGAACAGTTGCCGGAAATGGTGACACTGGCCAGCACAACGGGGGTGCGAGTGATCGCCGGAACGGCATCCTCCAAGAGATTGAGCAGATGGAACAGGTGGTGGGGAAACGCATGTATCGCGGGTTGTTGAAAAGCGTGGCGAGAGTCTGGAATCCCAAGGACATTCAAGACCAAGCGATCCAAGAAAAAGTGCTGGCACACCTGCAAGCAGCGGGACGAGGATTAGGCCGAGCCGAAGCCGCGCGAGAGAGGGCAGGTCAGGTAGCTTTCGCCGGAGTTCTTGGGTCTTTGAGATTAAGCTCACTGAACCAAGTGGATAATCTCAAAACACTACACGAGATTGTCGCAGCACTCGAAGCAGCGACTAGGACCGAGATTCGATAGGATAGGTTGTGAAATTGTTCCCGAACAAGACGCGTAATTCTTCGGGACGACGAAAACAGAAGTTCTATCCCCTGCCCGGTTGCGTTTTGCCTACAACTATTTTGCAGCACGCAGAGCTCGTGTTGTTACGCACTCCCTGGGTACGCGCGTTAACGATCGTCGTCATCGTGCGAGGGGACTGAACCGCTTCCCCTTTTCGTAGCCTTCAATCCGCTAGCCCCCGACTTGGGCATCTCGCAACCGACTGGCTTAACGCCTGCGCTGCTCGGGCAGACCTCCCGCCCGTAACTACCAATCTTCAGAAAATGAGAAATGAGGATGGCCATGAGAATTCGTGTGACCACCAGGGCCGACTTGTACGAAAAACGGAAACAAGAACACATCGAGCACGGCTACCGAATCGAAGATGAGCGGCCGATACCCGTGAACGGCCTCTGCTCCTTCATCGCCATTCGGGAGTTGCCCGTCTCCGATACGGTCGACGAACTGGTTGCGCAGGCGATCAACGGAGGACGCGGTTCGCACCGCGATTGGTGAGGTATTCGATGTCGCTCAGAATCCGATTTCGTTTCGCTGGTAGATGCAGCCTGCACCTCGTTATACCCCGCGCGCGACGGACGGCCACAGATTCGAGTCGTGAAGGGTGCGAATCTCGGTACGTCATTCATTTTTACACCAAGATCGCGAAGAGAAGGGCTGAGAACGAGAATGGCATTCTGGTCCGAACTTCGAGCGGTTGCGAAGAACAAACACGCCATTGATAAGCTCGGCCACCTTTCCGACCACCAAGAGCAAGTAATTTGAAACTCCCGGCCTGATCGGTTGCGCTGCTCCGCCTGGATCAATTCTGCCTTTCATCCACATCAGCCCAGCCATGAACCCGAAGGTGAATTATGAACTCCCTACCCGCGATTCCGCTTTTTCCCGCAGGCCAAATTGTTGCCACGCCAGGCGCACTCGCTTTATTGGAGCAGGCCAATCAGTCGCCCCTGGAATTTCTCTCCCGGCATCTCCGTGGTGATTGGGGCGAACTCTACCAGGACGACAAAACTGAAAACGAATTGAGCCTCAAGTGTGGGTTCCGACTGATGAGCAGCTACCCGGTCACGGATTCCGAAAGGCTCTGGATCATCACGGAAGCGGACCGCTCCGTGACCACGCTGCTGCTGCCGGCCGAGTATTAGCAAGCCCATACTCGCCTTTCTTCGAGGAGATTTTCCCATGCGGCCTCATGGCAAAACGAAATTAGGCTTTTTTCCCCTTCCCTTACCTGAAGCCGAGCGCCTCCGAAATTGCCTCACATTCCCTTACGAGTTTTCAGCACTTGATCCGTGTGTGGGAGATGGCGTGGCGTTCACGCATTTGCTTCAGGGAACATGCGCCCGTGCTTACGGCATTGAGATCGACGCGAACCGAGTTGAACAGGCCCGGAGTCTTGGTGTCGCGGTGTTGCAAGCCGACACTCTCGAAGTGCGCTGCCCAACCGAAGTGCTGTCGCTGCTCTATCTGAATCCTCCCTACGACTTTGAGACCGGGCAGATTAACAACCAGCGCCTGGAGTTCGTGTTTCTGGAGCAGACCTATCGCTGGCTAAAACCGGGCGGGGTCCTGGTATTGGTGATTCCGCAACCACAACTCAGAGTCTGCGCGAGGATCCTGAGCGAGCACTTTACCGATCTGTCCGGGTACAGGCTGACGGAGCCCGCGAGTGTGCGATACAAGCAGATTGCCGTCTTCGGCGTCCGCCGTAAGCGCCACCAGCATCTGCGAGACTCCGCGCTGCTCGACTCGGTGCGCTGGCTGGAGATGCTTGCTGGCAAAGCCGATCTCGAAACCTTGGGCCAAGCGCCGGCAATGCAGTACGAGATTCCCCCTTCTGGTCCAGTGACGCTCACTCATGCTGGAATTCCACTCGACGAAGTGGAGGACTTACTGCCCGATTCGGCGGCGTACCGTCAGGCCAGCCGTATCCTCCTCCCCAAGCGGCGAGACGTTCGAGGCCGGCCACTCACCCCGCTGCATGGCGGGCATGTCGGCCTGCTCTGTACCGCGGGAATGCTCAACGGAGTTTTCGGCGAAGGAGACGATCGTCACATCGCGCACTGGCGGTCAGTGAAGTTTACCGACCACTGGGAAGAAGAGGAAGAAGACGGAACCAGGATTCTCCATGACCGGGAGCGGTTCTCGCACGAACTGACTCTGGTCTTCGCCAATGGAAAGACGCAGATTCTCACCCACGAAAAGAAGGAGCGGGAATGAAAAATGCTCATCTTCGGTTCGGCTGGATCACCTATGTGAAGAGCACGGAGAAGACAACGACCAGCATCAAGCTTCGCCTCGACCGTTTCATCGGAGAGGTCTTGCCGGATCCTCCCCGACAGGCCAGAGCCCATTTGATCTCTGTGGTTGGCGGAGATACGCAGATCTCGGCGGTTAGCGCGGCAATTTCCATGGGCGACCGGTTCCTGGTGGAGGGACCGGGCGTACCGCCCTTTCGAGTGTGTCTCGAACGAAACGCGCAGTGCTTCAAAGGCTCGATCCAGCTAGCTGGACGAAAAAAGCCGCTGCGTCATCTCATCGGCGTGTCAGAAGAGTTCGCCGCGGGAAACATGTCTGCCGGCTCGGGAAGGACTCTGTTGGCAAGCTCGGACAAGCGATTGGTTTGGGCTTCCATCGCCCACATCTTCGGGATTCCAGGAATCCCGGAATGGGCGAACTGGTTTGCCGACGAACTGGGTACGCATCATGCATTGATTCACGCGCTTGGCATTGGCTGTAACCCGGTGATTGTCAAAGGTGAGAAAGAACAGTTTCTTGACTGGCTCAGCTGGGGAGTCGAAAGCGCTGCGATCCCATTTCCGGCCCACACAGGTTCGATCCGCTGGCCAGGCGCCACTCTGCAAGAGATCTTCCCGAAAGCCGAGTAGTTCTCCCCGCCAACATTTCTTCGGTCCTCTTCTTGTTGTTTCGGCTTCTCCGTACATTCCTTCCGGCCACAAGAGGGTTTCTATGCCTGAGCTATCGACCATCTACGACTACATGCGTGCCAACGCCAGCCTTTTGGGAGCGCGCATTCTTCAGGAGTATCCCGCGCTGCACCAGTTCGATGATCCGCTTTCACCGCGGATCGAGGGATTGCTGCGCAAGCCCTTCCCTGCGCAGACCATCGCCATCATGGGAATTGCGAAACGCTGGCGGCAGGCACGGACCGGCATGGTGATCGCGGAATGCGGCACCGGCAAGACCCTCATTTCCCTCGGCGCCATTCACGTCCACAGCGAAGGAAACCCATTCACATCTTTGGCGATGGTTCCCCCGCACTTGGTCGAGAAGTGGGCTCGCGAAGCGTTCCTCACGCTGCCGGGAGTGCGCATCTTCGTGATCGATGATTTGCGAAACGGAGGCAACGAAAACAAATCGCACGGCGTAAACGAAGTTCGTTTAAGGCAAGGCCGTATGGTGCGGGAAGGCCTTCAGACAAGTCTCAGCGAACTACGATTGCGAAAGGCTTCGGCGAGTCCTCGAAGACGCTGGCTGTCGCTGTGCGAGCGGCCTTCGCTTTTCATCGTCGGCCGTGAACGGGCGAAGCTCGGCTACTTCTGGCGGCACGCGTACCGCGTACCGCGCTCGGGCCCATACGTGGGCTGCGTCGTCAATTCCGATACGGGCAAACCAGTCATCATCGACGACAGCCGTCTGACTCTGGCCGAGTTTGAGAAGGTCAAGATCTCGGAGATGATCGAGTCCAGAGGCGACAAATCCTGCCGTCCAGTGCACAGCCCGCTGTGGCAGGCAGACCCGGACAAGATCCGCCGCATGGCGCCGATTGAATTCATCGGGCGCTACATGCCGGGCTGGTTCGACTACACGATTTGCGACGAGATTCACCAGCTGGCGGGCGATACGGCCCAAGGCAACGCTCTTGGCACCTTGGCTTCGTGCACAGACCGGATTGTGGGGCTGACGGGAACGCTTCTCGGGGGATATGCGGACGATCTCTTCAATACCTTGTTCCGGCTCGAAGCGGGAAGGATGAAGGAACATGGGTATGAGTGGGGCACGACAGGACGAAGTTCCTTCACCCAGGACTACGGCGTTCTTGAAACCATCACCAAAGTGGAGCCGACCGATAATCGGTGCTCCAAAGCTAAAACCACCAGCAGGGTTCGGCGAAAGCCGGGAGCTTCTCCTTTGCTCTTCGGCGAATTTCTGATGCAGCTCTGTGCCTTCGTCTTTCTCGAAGACATCTCGGCAGAGCTTCCGCCCTATGAAGAGAGCTATCTAAGCGTCCCGATGGACCCGCTGATGATGGCGGCATACCGGGACCTCGAAGATGCCATTCGGAAAGCATTGAAGGAGCACAGGGGCAATCGGTCTGTTTTGAGCACGATGCTCAACACCCTACTGCTCTATCCAGATCATCCCTATGGCTTGGGAACCTTGTATGGCAAGGAATTCGACCAGGAAGTAAAGCGCAATGTTTCATTCGTCGTTGCCGAGACGCAAGACCTTCCGGAAGACCAGCTGTATTCGAAAGAACGAAAACTGATCGAGGAGATCAAGAAGGAGTTGGGCGAAGGCCGCCGCTGCCAGGTGTTCGCCGTGTACACGCAGAAGCACGACGTCACTGCCCGGCTGCATCGAATCCT
>JAOAPI010000099.1 GCA_025462865.1 Candidatus Sulfotelmatobacter sp.
CAATCCGCGCGTTCGTGCCGTCGGCCTGCATGACGTACAAAAGCGTCTGCCCGTGTTGCCGGACCGAAAATGCGATGGATCGTCCATCGGGAGCGATTGCCGGGCCGCCAAAGATTCGCGCTCCCAGACCACTCCACAACTCCGTGCCAGTTCCGTTGGCAAGCTTCCAGATGCTCTCGCTCGTGCCCGTCGCAGAAACATACAGAAGATAATTTGGACCCAGTCGTGGGGAGAACCCGGTGCTGGTGGTTAGCGAGATTCGAGCAGCTGTCGACACTGCGGCGGGCGAATCAGGAATCCGCAGACGCCAGAGTGTTCTCTTCGCACTTGCCAGCGTGCCAACCAGACGGCGACCGTCAGCGCTAGCCGCCAGCGACGTGTATCGGTCAAGCCCAGAAGTTAGCCGGTGGGGGATGCGACGCTCGACGTCCATGGTATAAAGCCACGGACCAGAACCGTCGGGATCGCTAGCGAGATATATCAGCGTCCGCCGATCCAATAGGACCGGGTAACTCACGCGCCTGTTGTGCGAGGTGATCCGTTCAGGAGCTCCGCCAGCTGCGCTGATGCGCCAGATGTCCAATTTGTCTGGCAGCGAACCCTGGACGAAATAGATGAATGCGGCGTCGGGCGACCACAACGGAAAGTGAGAGTGGAGCCCTGCGGATGCTTCGAATATCTGCCGGCTCTCCGATCGAACGCCGCCGTCCGACACGAAGAGCGGGTCTCCAGGGCCTGGCGTGTGGTATGTGAGCCGTGAGCCGTCGTGCGACCAGTCGAACTCGGCCACGCCTTCAAGGTATAGCCGCGGCTCGCCGCCCAAAGTAGGAACCGCCCAGATGCCGATGTCGTCCCGCTTCGAGCCACTTGGATTGCGAGCCCAAAACGTGACGAGAGATCCGTCGGGCGAGAAACCCACGGTTCGGATCGATGGATTAACGAGTTCAGGAACACTCCCGTGGGTCAGGTTGTGGAACTCACCCGATCCGACCTGCGTAACCCAGACGTCCATCTGTCCGTCACGGTCCGACAAAAACGCCACGAAATGGCCGTCACGAGACACCGCAGCGTCCTGTTCCACTCCCCCGAAATCCGAAACTGACTGAAATCGCGCGTTTGCGATGGGGCTTCGCCAAAAGTACTCCGTTCTCTGAAACCAAAGGCTTCCAACAATCGCGAGCGCGATTCCCCCCGCAGCCAGCGCCAAGACGAACCTCCTGGGTAGAGAGTTCGATGTCGCCAAGCGCAGCGGCGGTGGTGCTGTGGGATTTGGCGAGGCGGCATTGTTCCCATTCTCGTGCGTTGCTTTATGATTCCGGCCCCGCGCCCACTCATCCAATTCCGCGCGAGACGCGTAGACCGAGCCCATCCTGTCATGTTGGTGCCGGTGGACGGGCATCCCCTCTCGCTTTTCCCAGCGCTGAACAGTGGTCACGTCGCGGTTGAGGTGTGCCGCGATTTCCTTCCACGAATCCAGCCGGTCTCCAAGCGCCCTCTCGGATGGCGGTGTGCCGAGGGATCGTTCGCCCATCGCTCTCCTAACTCCGTCCGCAGTCGTGACGGACCCGGGAGCCCAAATTGTAGCCTCCTCTGCCAGCAAAGGCACGGCAAAACGCTGCATTCGACGGCAAAGTCGAAGAACGGTGCCTTACCGCTTGAAGGCACCTACCCATCTGTCCGAACGTGTCCGAGCGTCTCGAGTGACATCTCAAATTGAACATTGGAGGTCTTTTCATGAAAAGCACAGCTTTCGGATGGACGGTGCTAACCATCGCGGTACTGGTACTGGCGGCGAGCGTCGGCGCGCTGGCTCAGACTTCGGCACAACCCACATTCAGCGGAGAGATTAATGCCTATTCGCCCCAAAGTACTGGCTCGACCGGTACAACTGGTCCGTATGAGATTCGAGGTCCATGGTCTTTGACGTTAGAAGGAAACTCAACGGCGAATTTTTCAACGGACTTGAACATGGAAGAGTCTGATGGTTGGTGCATAACCCAGAACGGCTCAAATTTTGATCCGGCCGCCAGGGGAGCCCATACTCACCATGTCACTCTCGTGAATGCCGTTGTCACGCAGATTACTAACGGATTTCAAATAAGCGGGTCGGCCACAATCATGAGTAACGGGACCATCTCGTCCAAACTTTCACCGTCAGTTTTGACTGTACAAATCACGGGCGGCACGGACCGGAAGTATTCCAATGTCACACTGACCTTTCAGACCCCAGCCTCCGATCATTTTGGAACTGAACCGGTCGCCGGGGTAGTTCGAAGCGTCAAGGTATCAGGCAGCAAGGCACGAAAGTAAATGGAGAGGTTTAGTGGCGGGCGCAACCTGAATGCTGTAATTGATTGAACGACGCCAAGTCAAACCTACCGCCAGATGTCCCTGTGGAGACCGGCCTTCCACATACTCTATGGCCAGGCTTGATTAAAACCCGATGGAACGAAGATTTGGTGGAGCTAGTCGGGCTCGAACCGACGGCCTCGTCGTTGCGAACGACGCGCTCTCCCAGCTGAGCTATAGCCCCACGAGGGATGGATTGCTGTTTTGTGAATCCATTTTAACAGCCTTCTTGATCCGGACCAACCTGCTTGTTTCGCATCAGTTACCAGAGTGGAAAAGCGTTAATCCAAAACACTTGACGAACGCCCCGTCCGCGCGTCTAAGCTAGTATGCGGGGTCACAGCCGGAGTTCGGTCTAGATGTTTACCCAACTGAAATTCGAGACATGGAGAGGCCAGCGCAAGGTATTGGCGGCTTCGCTGGTGCTGCATGGCCTGCTGTTCGCCTGGTTGCTGCATGCTCCTGAGCCCCAGTTGCTGAATCCGACTTCGATCGCGCTCGGACACAACGGCAGAGTACTCACCCAAATATATTGGCCCTCTCAATCGCCCGACGACAGTTCCACGAATTCGTCTGACCGCGCAACTGAGATCTATCGTCATCAGCGGTTCGGTCACCAAAAACTTACCTGGAAGCCAATTTCCTCTCCGCCAAAACTGCCTATGCCGAGTGCTCCGATTCCTCCATCCGGAGTTGAGGACAACGCACAGACTGCAACGCTTTCACACCTTGGTCACGGCGCGCCTGCTGGACTTCCCTACGGCACTCTGCCCGGAGGGCCGGTATATGGCGACGAAATTAGGCCCGCTCTGCCGGTCACTACCGCTGATCCGGTTGCTTATCCCTGGGAACTATCTGACTCTGAGGGAAGGGTAGTCGTTGAGATCACGATCGATGAGCGTGGAGAAATCGTCCGCAAAACCGTTATTGAAAGTATGGGTTCCAAGCTTGACCAGAAAGTTCTGGCTGCGCTTGAGAACTGGCATTTTCATCCCGCGACACATAATGGAGTCGCTATTGCGTCCAAGCAGGATGCTATCTTTCACTTCCGCGCCCGAGGCTAAGACGGGCGGGCTCGTACTCCTCTTGCTGAACAGCCACTATAATTAACTTGTGACCCCCAAAACAGTCCAGCCAATAGCCTCTGCCGAGTTTCCCACCCGCTGGGGCAAATTTCGGATTCACGGCTTTCGCGCCGCCGGTTCCGATGGGCACGAAATCGAAGAAGCTGTGGCTCTGGTCATGGGGGATGTTCACACAGCCCCTCCGCTGGTGCGCGTTCATTCTCAATGCCTCACGGGCGACGTTTTCCACTCATTGCGTTGCGACTGCCGACAACAACTCGAAATGGCCCTTTCCATGATTCGGGATTTAGGCGCAGGCATCCTGATTTATGAGCAGCAGGAAGGCCGCGGCATAGGGCTCATGGCGAAATTGCAAGCTTATGAGTTGCAAGATGCCGGTCTTGATACGGTCGAGGCCAATGAGCGCCTCGGCTTCAAAGCCGACCAGCGCGATTTTGCATTGCCTGGCCAGATACTCAAGTCGTTGGGCGTTGGCAGAGTTCGCCTTCTCTCGAATAATCCCGAGAAAGTAGACGCTCTACAGCGAGCCGGCATTGAGGTTATAGAGCGCGTCCCTTGCGAAGTCGATCCCAACCCGCACGCCGAAGAGTATCTCAAGACCAAGAAAGAGAAGCTCGGGCATCTCTTCAGCTCCCGGTAAGCTTTTGTCTTTCTGTAATTCAAGCCTTAAGAACCTTCCGCAGCGCGGCGCGATTCTTCGCGGGTAGAGCGCCGAGTGCCGCCCGAGCCAGAACAATGTAAATTTCCTGAGCTCCCCGATCTTCCTGCAACGCTTTGAGATGCTTCTTCACTGTGTCCGCGTCTCCACGCACAAGGGGGCCGCTGAACGCTCCGGCGGCTCCAAGACGTGCATAGTTCGCCAGAGTTTGCTGGAGAATCGGAAGCATCCTTTCGCGGGCTGTCTTTCCTCTGACCCCAGCGGCCGCAGCGACATTTTCACTGGCGGCGAGCAACGCAGTCAGTAACGGGGAAAGAAACATCCCCCAGGCGTGATAAGCCCCTTTTTGCTGCTTGCGAATGTTGAATGCAACGCCGCGCAGATCTCGCACAATGGAGCGTGCGATGACCACAGCCTTGCGATCTCCCTCCAGTGCAAATGGAACGGTCGCAAGAGGCGGGCGCGCACCGTTCACGAATGTCATCAAGGGATGCACGGAAGCAACCGCGGCGCCTCGCCCACGCAGCACGTTGAGTTCGTCGCTGTTCAGGGCGCCGCTGGAGTGCAACGCCACTTTATTTTTCCAATCTGCCACCTCCAACAGCGATTCTGCCGCGCCGGCAATCGCACTGTCGGGGACACAAAACCAGACAACCTGAGACTGTATCTTTGCCCGCACGCCTGTTACGGCCGATGCTCCCACCTGGCGCGCCAGCCGCCGAGCGCGCCGCAGCGACGCTCCCGAGCTGCGGGAGATGATCAGATCGATCCGGTATCCCGCCGCGTGCAAGGATGTGGCTAGCGCGCCAGCCAGATTTCCTGCGCCGACGATGGCGATACTCTGTCTCTTAAGAGCGCTTCCGGGCATGCCCGGGAGAATAGCAGAATCTTTAGCACTGTCTCGCATCTACCTGATTCACTTTCCACCGATGAAGCCGGATCTTACGGGCGGATGCCGTGCTTTATATTGTTGTCATGTCCAGATCGCTGAAGTCCAAGTCAAAGTCAGTTGCTTCTAATAAGCGCTCTCGCAGTAAGGCACGTGTAATTTCTTCCCGCACCGTGTATCGCGGGCCCGTCTTCTGGGTGACCACTGATGAAGTACAAGAGCCCGGAGGCGTCCGCGCTCGTCGCGATGTAATACATCACACCGGCTCGGTAGTTGTGCTAGCCGTCGATGAAACTGGCTCAGAGCCAGGGGTGCTGCTGGAGCGTCAATATCGCCACGCCGCCAAGGACTACCTTTGGGAGCTGCCCGCGGGACGCATTGATCGTGGTGAGAGGCCCCTTCCTGCGGCCAAACGCGAACTGCTTGAGGAGACCGGATATACCGCCTCCCACTGGCGACGTATTCTCTACTTTTATGCCAGCCCAGGATTCGTGGCCGAAACCATGTCCGTGTACCTGGCTACAGGCCTCCGCGCTGGTACTGCCCAGCCTGAGGCCGACGAAATGGGACAGCTCCGCATGGTTCCTCTCCCTACGGCTCTCCGGATGGTATTGCGCGGTGCAGTTCGGGACGCCAAGACTATCGCGTCCGTCCTATGGCTCGATCACCAACTGGCGCATAAACATGGCCTCGGTGCTCCCCAATCAAAACGCAGAATGCCACGCTAGCCATTATTGGCGACGCGAGCGCAGCCGCTCTTCAGGGTGAGCCGAAGCTTGCCTGAGCGAAGCCGGAAGAAATCTCCGGCCAATACAGCGAGTTCGGGGGAAGCTTATCGCGAAATCCTCACCCGGCTGAAACGCCGCGCCTCGGATGCCGCCTGATTCGGGATGGCGTCTTCTGGATGAGAGTCGCGAAGTCAAACTGCACCATTACCCCCTTTTCCTCCAACCCTTCGCCTCGACACCCCATCTTATATCGCTACAAAATTCGGGTTATGCGGGCACGTCTTTGAGGCCCCCCAACTGAAGGGCGTGCTGAAGGAGGGGGTAGGTGGAACGCTTGAAAGGAACGGTTAAGTGGTTCAATAACGCAAAGGGTTACGGATTTATCGGGCGCGCGGACGGCCCTGACGTTTTTGTGCATTACAGCGCGATTACTTCTGAGGGCTACAAAAGCCTACAGGAAGGCGATCCGGTAGAGTTTGAAATAGCCGAGGGGCAAAAAGGACCTCAGGCTGCAAACGTAGCTAAGAGCGCCTGATTTTTGGGTGAGATAAAAATTTAGCGCCGCGTGGCGATCAACCCGCCGCGCAGCCGAATACGCCGTCTTGTATTCCGACCGGGATCTGTCTCTCTCATTAGCCTTTGTGCGGAATCTTGTTTACTCTTTATTCCGTGGACAATAAGGCAATCGCCGGCATTCTCTACGAAACCGCGGATCTGCTGGAAATCGATTCCGCCGACTCTTTCCGCGTCCGATCCTATCGAAACGCCGCCCAAGCCATCGAAAACCTGTCTGAACAAATTAAGGAACTCATCAGCGAACCCAAAAGAGTGCTCGCCATTCCTGGAGTAGGCAAGGGCATGCTGATTAATCTCCAGGAGCTTTTCACTACCGGCAGCCTTACGGTGCAAGCCGAACTGCTCAAGAAATATCATCCGTCAATGCTGCAATTGTTGAAGATCCAGGGGCTGGGACCGAAGACGATTTCGCTGATCTGGAGCGCCTACCAGGTATGCGACGTTGATGGCGTGGAAAAGCTGGCTCGCGAAGGTAAAATTCGCGAACTGCCCCGCATGGGTGAGAAACACGAACAAAAATTGCTGAAGGCGATTGAAGACTACCGGCGAATCTCCGGACGATTTCTCATTGATGCCGCCGAAGTCGAGGCGAAAAAACTCATCGACTATCTTGCAAAACTTCCCGGCATTGACCGGATCACCCCAGCCGGTTCCCTGCGCCGGGGACGCGAAACTGTGGGTGATCTCGACATTCTGATGACAGGGCAAGCCTGCTGCAGCGAAACCGAGCGCCAGCAGGCAGTGCAGTATGTTGCAAAGTACCCGCCGCTAATGAGCGTCATCGCGCAGGGCGACAACAAAATCAGTTTCCGCGTGCGCACCGATATGCAGGTGGATGTCCGCCTGCTCCCTCCGGAATCCTTTGGCGCGGCTATGCAGTACTTTACTGGATCAAAATCTCACAACGTAGCCCTTCGCCAGCGAGCTCTGAAACTCGGTTACACCCTGAACGAATACAGCCTTGCCGATCTCAAAACGGAAAAGGCGGTTGCCGGAAAAACCGAAGAAGAAATCTATGCCAGGCTGAATCTCGACTACGTTCCGCCCGAATTGCGCGAGAACCTGGGCGAGATTGAGGCGGCGGAAAAACATGTGCTGCCAGTGCTGATTACCCAAGACGATCTTCAGGGTGACGCGCACATGCACACCGTGGAGACCGACGGCCGCAACACAATCGAAGAGATGGCCGATGCCGCAAAAGCTCACGGCTATAAGTACATGGCCATTACCGATCACTCCAAGAACCTTGCTTTCGCCAACGGTCTCGATGACGCTCGCGCAGTGGCGCACATCCGCCGTATTCGCGAGGCCAACGACAAGATGGAGGGCATTACAATCTTCGCCGGGATCGAGGTGGACATCCTTGCCGATGGCGACCTCGATCTTTCCGACGATGTGCTGGCACAGATGGATATCGTCATTGCCAGCGTACATTCAGTATTTAATCAGGAGCCCGCCAAAATGACGGATCGCCTGCTGAAGGCCATATCGAACCCGAATACTTCCCTCATCGGTCATCCCACGGGCCGCATTCAGCTCCGCCGCGATGCCTACCAATTTGATATGGACGCAGTATTGACGGCGGCCGCGAAGCACAAAGTTGCGATGGAGTTGAACTCCTATCCCGACCGGCTCGATCTCAACGACGTTCACTTGCGTCAAGCAAAAAAGAGGGGCGTAAAGATCGTCATCAACACCGATTCCCATCACACGTCACATTTAGACAAAATCCGCTATGGGATTCTGCAGGCACGCCGCGCCTGGCTGACCAAAGAAGATGTGCTGAACACCTTACCGGCCGCGGCATTCGCGAAGGCCATGAAGCATGAATGGAATTGAACACCGGACCAGAGAGTACAATCCGAAACGCGAGAAGCCATATGCCTGATCAGGTTCCAGATCCTGTTTCGAGTCCCCCACCCTTGCCCGAGGGCGGCGTATCACCGGCCACGCCTTCCGGATCCACAATTAGCATCGGAGACGAGTTCGGCACTGCCAAGCGAAATCTTCCCCCGGTCAAAATTCTGCTGATAGCAACGGCTGGAATACTGATCATCGTGGGCATTGCCTCGTTTTTCCAACGCGCCAAACCGCAAGGCTCCGGATCACTCGACAACGTAGCCGCAGTGGATCTCCCGGGACAAAATGCAGTTCTGGTGGCCCTCACCTTCACTCTGCAGAACTCCGGCAAGAAACCGCTATGGGTGCACAACGTCGAGGGAAAGCTACTGACCTCAAGCGGAGAGTCGAGCGGCGATGCAGTTTCCGCCATCGATTTCGATCGCTACTACCAGGCATTCCCTGCACTGAAGGCGAACGCGCAGGCCGCGCTCGCTCCCGAAGACAAACTGCAATCCGGCCAGCAGGTGAGGCGAACGGTAATGGTCAGCTTTCCCGTCACGCTCGACGCTTTCAATCAGCGAAAATCCGTGAGCGTGGTGGTTCACCCATATGATCAACCAGTGCCGGTGGTTCTTAGCAAGTGATGAGGACGGATATCTCTCTTCTGCGCGGGAATTCCAACCACGGTCGACTCGAAATGACAAAATCAAAGTGCCGCACTTTTCGCTGGATTGCGCTGTTTCTTTTCACGGTCTCAACCTTTTGTGGTGGAGTACCTGCGGTCCATCACAAGAAGTATTTCATCTATGTAGGGACTTACACCGAAGCAGGCAGCGAGAGCAAAGGCATTTACGCTTATCGTTTTGATTCGGACACCTCTCGGATCATTCCTCTCGGCCTGGCGGCGGAAACGGTCAACCCGTCTTTTCTCGCGGTGCACCCGAACCGACGCTTCATTTACGCGGTGAATGAGGTCAGCAATTACAAAGGCGAGAAGAGTGGAGCGGTCAGCTCTTTCGCAATTGAGCGAGCGACCGGAAAACTAACTCTGTTGAATCAAGTCGCATCCAGAGGCGGGGACCCCTGCCACATCAGCTTGGACAAGACTGGCAAACATGTTCTGGTGGCAAACTACGGAGGAGGGAGCATCGTGGTGTTCCGGTTACTCGGCGACGGCCGCCTCGGGGAAGCCTCAGCCTTTGTACAGCACGTCGGCCACGGAGCGAATCCGCAACGCCAGGAAGCACCACATGCACATTCCATCGATGTCTCGCCAGACAACCGCTTCGCCATCGTGAATGATCTCGGCCTCGATGAGTCAAAAGTTTATAGCTTCGATAGCGCCACGGGTTCACTTGATGCCGGCAATGCGAAAGTCAACAACAGGATCGTCAAGGCCGAGCCAGGTGCTGGTCCCAGGCACTTCGCATTCCATCCCAATGGCAAGTTTGCCTATGTCCTAAACGAAATGGCTTCCACCGTTTCGGTCTTTCGCTACGATGCCGCTAAGGGTGAAATGCAGCCGCTACGAACGATCTCTTCTCTCCCCCACGATTTCTCAGGACACAGCGAAGCTGCTGAAATTCAGGTTCATCCCTCTGGCAAATTTTTATACGCCTCGAATCGCGGACACGACAGCATTGCGGTCTTCGCCATCGACAAAGACAAGGGTACGGTGACGCCAATAGAATTCGTTTCGACGAAAGGTGAAAGCCCACGGCATTTCGAAATCGCTCCAAACGGCTCACTGCTTTTCGCCGCCAACGAAAAATCAGACAACATCGTTGTGTTCCGCCTCAACCCGCAAACGGGGCGATTAACACCCACAGGCAAAGTGTTGGAAGTTGCCCAGCCAGTTTGCGTGAAGTTCGTCGCAATAGATTAGAATTCGGATCGCGGGGAGTATGGAATCGCAGCCCCTTAAGGGGTCTCGGTGATGGATGAGGGTTCGGCATGCCTAAAGGCATGCCCGGATACGCCCCTTGTTGCTCGAATGCCTTTTGCTAAGGCATGCTAAGAGCATCCCTTCATCCGATCCTATTGCTTTTTCTGAATGAATCTTCGTCGGACCAGATGCGTGTTGGCGTCTGGTTTTATTTCGTCATATTTCATGCAACTGATCGAGCCATCGACCTCGAGCACCGCCAAGGCTACATCGTGCACACTTGCGATGCCGTGCTCGCGCAGAGCGCGTTGCAATTCGTCCAGGCTGACGTGCTCTTTCGCCATATGCATTACGTTTGCTTTTCCATCGTGAATCAAGAGGCTCGGTTCGCCTTGAACCACCCGCCGAAAGCCGCGGTTAGCGCCGGAAACAGTTCCGATAATGTAGTTCAACAATAACAGCGTAGAAGCCGCGATAACGCCGCCGACTAACGACGTATCGGGCCCGGTCATGGCGTTCTGCACAGAGTTTGAAAGAAGCAGCAGCAGCGTCAGATCGAACGGCGTCATCTGCCCCACTTCGCGCTTACCGCTGAGGCGCACACCAACCAGCACGACGAGATAAATTACGCTGGTGCGAAGCAGGATCTGTAACGCGACATGCGACCCTGCGGGAAAAAGCACTCCGTTCAATTGGCCGTCACCGGCGTTGGCGAATTCTTGGGCGTGCTCAAATAACCGGTTGCTTTGTTTTTATCCACCGACCAAACGACTAATTCAAACAGTAAATGATCCCGTCCCGAGTAAAACTGAATCGGTTCGGCGACGGTGCGATCCTTTTTCTCGATCGTCTTATCATCCGCACTTACATTCATGGTGTACTTGCCGCGCTTGGCGTCAGCCTTTCTGAGTTGAAGGCTTACCGTCGCCACCGGCTGCGGCTTTGCACCCTTAAGCAGCGTGAACTCATAGTAATTGCGGTCGCCTTTGTGCTTCAGCAACTCCAGGTCGTCGCGAGTGTGCGCAATCAGGCCGCTCTGCATTCCAAGGTCGCCCACAGCGCTTTGTAACTTCGCCTTGGTGGCTTCCAAATCCGCCCGGGTTGCGGCGACATCCGTCCTAACGCCACCCACATCGGTTCTCACTCCGGCAACTTCCCCGCTGACCTGCCCCATTTGCTCTTTTTGTTCCTTTTCCAATCTCGACTCGGCGGCTTTCTGTTGAGCCTGGAGTTGAGCGGCACGCTGCGTCAACTCCTTCTTGGTCATCCCAAGTCTTTGTCCCAGAGTCTCTTCTTGAGCTTCGTCAGATTGCAATCGCTTTTGCAGTTCCGCGACTTGCGCCTGGCTGGCTCCCAAATCTTTTGTAAGCTTCCCAACGCGCTGCTGAGTGGTCACATATCCATATACGGCTGCTGCGACACAAAGGACGGCCAGGAAAAGCAGCATCCACTTCCCTGCTGTCGATTGACTTTCCACATGCATTTGTTCAACTTCGTCTGACATGATTTCTCCGAAAGAGCGGTTTCGAATTGGGATTTGCTGAGTGATTCAGACAACATCAATATTATCAATTAGCTGTGGTAATGCCCAATTACATTCTTCTTTACAATGCTGGAATGAAGAGTTGGGACGCGATCGTCATCGGCGGCGGCATCATTGGACTTTCCTTGTCGATCGAACTTCGGAAAGCCGGTGCTAAGGTTCTAGTCGTCGAACGCGGCGCGCCCGGTCGCGAAGCTTCGCGAGCCGCGGGCGGCATGCTGGTAGATTGTAGCCTCGAGACGCCCGCCGCGTTGCAGCCGCTGGCAACTGCCAGCGCGCGCATGTATCCGGAATTCGCCCATGAATTGCAGGTCGAGTCGGGGATGAGCGTTGATCTCCGCGATTACGGAACCATTATTTTTCCGTCCTCCCCAGAAGCGGAACGCGCATTGCAAGACGCCGGATTGCCGCCCGTGCACCTAGCGGCGCTCGAACCGTCGTTAGCCGGGGACGACCGTCCCGCATTCTATTTGCAGGAACGTAGCGTCGATCCGCGCGGCCTTGTCGCCGCCGCGCTGCAAACCGCAAAACGACGCGGTGTGGACATATCGTCGGGTGAAACGGTTGTATCCGTGGACCAATCTGACGGGAGAGTCAGCGGCGTTACCACGCCTAAAACGTCGTTCCATGCGCCGAAAGTGATCAACTGCGCGGGAGCATGGTCGGGACAGTTTGGTCCCCACCCTTTCCCCACACGTCCGGTGAAAGGCCAGATGCTTTGCCTCGCGATGCATCCCCGCGACCTGCTGAAACACGTAGTCCGCTCGCCAAATGTCTATCTGATCCCACGCAGCGATGGACGCCTGATCGTGGGCACAACTGTCGAAGAAAAAGGATTCGATAAACAAACAGATGTAGCAACCATTAAACGTCTGCACAGAGATGCACTCGCGCTTCTCCCGAAACTTTCCGACGCGAGAATTCTGGAAGACTGGGCTGGTTTGCGTCCCGGAACTCCAGACGCATTACCAATCCTCGGCGAAACTGCCACATCCGGCTACTATGTCGCGACTGGACATTTCCGCGACGGCATTCTGCTCGCCCCGATTACAGCGAAGCTTATGGCGGAATTGATTAGTGGCACCGGCTGCAATTTCGACCTATCCCCATTTTCGCCAGCCAGATTTCAAATTTAGAACCTTATGTCTCTTCGCAAAGAGACGTGCCCGCGCCACCGTTCCTAGTGTTCCGTTCGGCTATACTAGAATGTTTTTGCCGCGGCATTAGACCACCGTCACGCGTATCAGAAAGGATCACTCATGGCTTCCCCGGCAGTCGATTTTGCCCGCAATAATCAGCAACGTTTCCTCAACGAACTCAAAGATCTGCTCCGCATTCCCAGCGTCAGTACGCTCGAGGAGCATAAGGCTGATGTGCAAAAAGCGGCCGAATTCGTAGCCAACGACCTGCGCCGCATAGGCATGGAAAATGTCGAGGTCATCCCAACCAAAGGCCATCCTCTTCTCTATGCCGACTGGCTGCATGCCCCGGGCAAGCCTACCGTCCTCTGCTACGCACATTACGACGTGCAGCCGCCTGACCCTCTCGACGAATGGAAGACTCCGCCTTTCGATCCGACCGAACGCAACAACAACATTTACGCGCGTGGAGCAGTCGACGACAAAGGTCAGCTGTGGATGGAAGTGAAGGCTCTTGAATCGCTGATGAAATCCGGCAATGGCAAACTGCCCATCAACGTGAAAGTGATCTTCGAAGGCGAAGAAGAAGTTGGCGGCGAGTCGATCACCGAGTATGTACGCAAGCAAAAAGCCAAGCTGAAGGCAGACTTCGCGCTGGTTTGCGATACCGAACTCTTCGCTCCAAACCTGCCTACACTGTGCGTCGGGCTGCGCGGCTTAGTCTATACCGAAATCGAAGCGGTCGGAGCGATGATCGATCTGCACTCGGGAGTGTATGGCGGCGCGGCGCCGAATCCATTTTTTGCTCTCATCGAGATCATCAGCAAGTTGAAAGATTCAAAGGGGAAAGTTCTCATTCCTGGTTTTTACAAGGGCGTGAAGGCGCCAAGCAAAGACGAACTCAAGGCCTGGAAGCGCCTGCCGTTCAATGAAGAGCACTACCGTAAAACTGAAGTCGGCTCAAAAGTTCTGACCGGCGAACCCGGCTATTCGGTTCTGTATCGCACCTGGGCGCGGCCGACCCTGGAAGTCCACGGCATGCCCGGAGGATTCACCGCTGCCGGCGCGAAGACTGTGATCCCAGCCAAAGCAACCGCGAAAGTTTCAATGCGACTGGTGCCCAACCAGGACCCCGACGACATTCTGAAGCGCTACACGGCATTCGTGAAGAAGCTCACGCCCAAGGGCATCGAGACGAAAATCAAAGTTCACAGCAAAGGCCCGGCGAGCGTGGTCGGCACGGACAACCCCTATATCAAAGCAGCAACCGAAGCCCTACGCGACACTTTCAAGAAAGAAACGGTCTTCATCCGCAGCGGCGGATCCATTCCCATCGTCAATGATTTCTACCAGGCTTTGAAGATTCCCAGTGTGATGATGGGCTTCGGTCTGCCGGACGACAACCTGCACGCTCCCAACGAAAAGTTCCACATCCCGAACTTCCATCATGGGATCGAGACAATTTGTTTGTTCTTCGAGAAGCTGGGAGGAAAATAGCTTAGCTTCACGCCGTTACTTCTGCTCCGGCGCATCAACTTCCTTCAGGTACGCAGCCGATAGCGTTCCTTTCGCTTTGGCGATCGGCAGCAGCGTCGGATAGAACTGCACGAATGTAGTATCGACCGCCGCATGCTCAGCGTGGCAGGTATAGCAACTGGCAGTTGTCGGAGTCATTTTTGCAGTCTTGCCGTCGTCGAAACCGAAGAATGCCCACTTCCCGGCAAACCGTGCTTCGTCCTTCACGTGTACTTCCACGCCCATTAATTCCGTCCCCTGGTAGTTCCCGCTTTTATTGATCGAACCTTTGTCTTGAGCGCCGCGCACCTCGAGCACCATCATGGTTTTGTCGGGCCAGGTTCCGGTTTCCACGAAGGCCTT
Source organism: Candidatus Sulfotelmatobacter sp. (assembly GCA_025462865.1). GTDB lineage: Bacteria > Acidobacteriota > Terriglobia > Terriglobales > Acidobacteriaceae > Sulfotelmatobacter. The sequence goes on from JAOAPI010000099.1 coordinate 14,573, forward strand.
GTAAGCCTCCGGATTCACAAACACATTGTCGAACATGTGATGCCCCATCTGCATTGCCGGGTTATAGCTCATGTCGAATCCCGAGGTCAGGTACACCCACTCGCGGTAGTGCTCAGGAAACCTAAGTTGAGCATCGGAAGTATATTCGGGCTTGGAACTAGTCGGAGTCGGGTACTGGCCGGTGGCTGCCGCGCATAGCAGAAGAACCGCCACGAGTAATAGGGTTTTAATTTTGCTGATCATGCAGGCAGTATCTCTCTGCGCCGTCCGAATCCCTACGCCGTCCGCTGCAGCGGACAGCCGATTCACTGCATTGTTGCGCATCTGGCCATCCGCTGGAGTACGATTCTCCCAATGCCCACCGCCCTAACCCGTTCTGAGCAGCCGCGATGGCCTTGGATCGCAGCCATCTGGTCCGGCATCGGACTCTTCGACGCTACTCAGACTGTCTTTGTTATGCGAGCCGAGGGTATGCACCATGCCTGGAGCCATCTGTTCATAAGCCTGCTTCTCTCCTGGCTGCCCTGGGCGTTGGCGACACCTCTCGTGCTACGGCTCAGCCGCCACTATCCACCAGCGCATTGGCGAAGGTTCTCCACTTGGGGTGCGCATATTGGCGCCTGCGCTGTCATCGGCCTGGTCTATGGCGGGTGGATCGCCTCGCTGGAGGAGTTACTGAACCCCTGGGCACAGTCTCCCGGGCCGGACCTGTTCATGCCTCTTTGGTTGCACAAGTTCTACAACAACCTGCTCTCGGACCTCATTCTTTATGGGGTCATCCTGCTGGTCAGCTACATGCTGGACTCCCGTGAGCGACTGGCTACGCACCGAACGGAGACAGCCCGTCTCAACGAGCAGCTCTCGAAAGCACAGCTCAATGCCCTTCGCCGACAGATCGAGCCACACTTTCTATTCAATACGCTGAATGCCATTGCAGGATTGGTGCGCGAGAAACGAAACGATGCGGCCGTAAACATGATTGCAGGCCTCAGCGATTTTCTGCGCCGCGTCGTGCAAGATTCCGAGCGGCAACGGGTGCCGCTGGTAGAGGAATTGGAGTTTGCGCAGAAATATCTGGATATAGAAAAAGTACGATTCGCCGAACGTCTTCAGATCAGTGTGGATGTCCCCGGCGATTTGTTTCCCGCGCAGGTTCCCAGTCTGATTCTGCAGCCGATGGTGGAAAACGCTGTGAAGCACGGCATAGCCAAACGCGTCCAGGGCGGCGCCATCCGGATTGCCGCATCGCGCTCCAATGGGAAAATCACTCTCAGCGTACATAACAACGGTCCCAGCCTGCCTGCGGAGTGGGAGCAGACCCAGTCCGGCGTAGGCATGTCGAACGTCCGAACCCGCCTGCAAGGACTGTATGGAAGCGAATTCGAGTTGAGCTTGAAAAATGATGCTGCGGGGGGCGTAACAGCGTCAGTTTCCATACCCTTCACTTCCGCGCGACCGGGGGAGTGAGCCGTGTGCCCGCAAGACTCTCCGACGCAGACCCGAACGAAGATTCGAATCCTCATTGTTGACGACGAACCGCTCGCTCGCAGTAATCTTTCCGTTCTGTTGCGGCCTGATCCGGAGATCGAAATTGTCGGCGAATGCGGCTCCGGCGTCGACGCGCTGGAGAAGATCCGCTCCGCGCGGCCAGACCTACTGTTTCTTGATGTGCAAATGCCGGAGTGCGATGGCTTCGACATCCTCGAAATGCTGGGTGTGGATCTGCCTCCAGCCGTCGTCTTCGTCACTGCTTACGATCAATATGCGCTTCGGGCCTTTGAAGCTGGAGCGCTCGATTATCTTCTAAAGCCTTTCGACAACGCGCGCTTCGAGCGTGCTCTCGAACGTGCCAAGCAAGTTGTAAAGCGCGGCAAGGATGAGCCGAGAAAATTGGAACGCCTCGCGATCAAAAGCGTCGGACAGATTTTCTTTGTGAGAATCTCCGAGATCGATTGGATCGAAGCCGCCGACTACTACGCCTGCCTCCACGTTGGACCGCGGACGCACCTGTTGCGGCGCAGCATGGCCGACCTGGAAAAGGAGTTAGATCCGAAAATCTTCTGCCGCATCCACCGCTCGACCATCGTGAACCTTGCCCGCGTGGAACGGATGGAAATGAATGCCGATGGCGAATATGGAGTTTTGCTTGATAACGGCGCAAGCTTACGATTGAGCCGGCGCTACAGCAAAGAACTGCAGTCTCGCCTCGGAGTTGGCGAAGCGCATCCGTCTTAAGAGTAAAGCTTGTTTTCGCATCTGGGGTCGTCTAGCATAATCCTGCTCTCGCGATTCTCCCACCTCGTGCTTCCCTCACCCAAAAACCAGGCTTGTGCTGCAATGTGTGTGCAACCCAGTGCGCTAGACCGTAAGGCCATACAATATATGGTGTTATATTGCTTGACCCCGGCCCTATTTCACCGTTACAGTTGCTCTAATTTGTGCCCGCCCTCTCCAGCCGAGGATGGAATTGAGCCGTTTTGGCATCTATCTGAAGGTGGAGGTATCGGCCTGGTAAACAGTCCGGCAAGCGACAAAACTGGCCGCTGGTCAGCAACCACTGGCCACCGCTTTTCCCAAGGAGTTCACGTTGCTTAAATTGAAGCGGCTACAGATTCTTGGCTTTAAGTCTTTTTGCGACCGCACCGACCTTAAATTTCATGGGGACGGAGTGGCTGCCATCATCGGACCCAACGGTTGCGGGAAGTCGAATATTGCCGACGCCATCTCCTGGGTGCTGGGCGAGCAGTCGGCCAAGACCCTGCGCGGATCGCGCATGGAAGATGTGATCTTCGCCGGCACGCGCGACCGCAAGCCTACGGGTATGGCCGAGGTGTCGCTGACGCTAATCGATCCCGAAGAATATCCCGGCGCTGACGCCGATGCGCCTACCGAGATCGATATCCAGGACGATTTGCCTAGCGCTGCCCAGGTCTTGAAAAACGCAGCCGATCCATCTGCTTTCGATCAGCCCGACAGAAATTGGGATGAAGACGCTATTCGCGCCCGCGCCGCTGAAGAAACCGAGCGCGCGGTGGAAGATGCTCAACCGGGCAAGAACGAAGAAGTAGAAATTTCGCGTTCAAAAGTAACGACGATCGCAGTCGCCTTCCCCGAAGACGAACCTGTATTCGCGTTGCCGTCGGGCTCGCTCGCAACCGTCACGCCGATTTCTTCGGCGGCAGTGATTGCGGCGCCTCAAGTCGTACTCAAAATCCGCCGCCGCAAGTTCAATCAGCAGCAGTTTCACGCGGGCGAAATCGTCGTGACGCGTCGACTGTTCCGCTCGGGGGACAGCGAATATCTGCTGAATGGAAAGCTCTGCCGGCTACGCGATATTCAGGAACTCTTCATGGGCACCGGCCTTGGACCCGAGACCTACGCTCTCATCGAGCAGGGACGCATCGGCCAGATTCTCAGCAGCCGTCCCACCGACCGTCGCGCTATTCTTGAAGAAGCCGCCGGAATCACGAAATTCAAGACGAAGAAACGCCTGGCCGAGGCCCGCCTTGAAGACGCCAAACTGAATCTCGCCCGCATCAACGACATTTTTGACGAAGTCACGCGCCAGATGAATTCGCTGAAGCGTCAAGCCTCGAAGGCCGAGCGCTATGCGAAGTTACGTGACGAGATGCGTGCCGAACTGCGTGTCGTCCTGGCCAGCAAGTTCGCCGCGATCGATCAAGAGAATACCGAACTTGACTCTCAACTCAACGCGCTAGCCGAGGACATGCAACATGGCACTGAAGCCCTCCAGCAACTCGAAGCCGAGCATGGCGAGGGAACCGAACGCGGCTATGCCATCGAGGCTGAGCTTCGCGAGAATCGTGACCGCTTGAGCCAACTCGCAATGGAGATTGATCGTGCGCATGCACGTCGGCGTCACAATGGTGAACGATGCGCCGAGCTCGTGGTTCGTTCCGCCTCAGCCGAAGCGGAATTGGCCCAGGCACGTCATCGCCTGACTTCGCTGGAGGCTGAGCGCGATTCAAATCGGCAGGTGCTTGAATCCGCTGCCGCCGATGTGGCTGCCGCTCAACACGAGCTGGTGTTATCGCAGCAGGAAGCCGCCGCCGCGACCACAGCACTCTCCGATCTCGAACGCCAGCAGGAAGGGTCTCGCGTCGCTATTTTTGAAACGGTTTCATCACTTTCACGGCTTCGCAACCAGCTTGCCCAAGCCGAGGAGCGCCTTGCGGGCGCGGACCGGGAAGCTTTCCGTCTGCAAGCTGAAATTAGCAATGCAAATGTTCAGGTGGAAACTTTCGGCGGCCAGCGTGGGCAATTCGCCCTGGAATTCGAAACCGTTACGCAGCGCGTTGCTGGAATCACCGAAGAAATCAGCCAGCTTCGGCAGCTGATCGAAACGAGTCGACTCAAAGAAGCCAAATCGAAGACTACCCTCGACGTTCTTCGCGCCGAATTTGCCACTGCTCTCGGCAAGAAAGGATCTCTTGAGGCAGTGATCGCCGAACATGGCTACTCCACGGAATCGGTACGCCGCCTGTTCCAGTCAGGAGTGATGCAGAGCGGCCTGGCACCGGTCGGGGTGCTCGCGGACTTTCTTGAGGTCGAGCCGCGCTTTGAGCGTGTCGTGGAGGACTTCCTGCGCGACGAATTGAACTACATCGTGGTCAAGTCATGGGACGCCGCTGATGAAGGTCTGCGGCTGCTGCGCAGCGATGTAGACGGACGTGCGACCTTCCTGGTTCATCCCGAGGATTCGCAGGCGAAGTTCTCTTTTATTGTCGACGAAGCGGCGCACTGCGCTCCGCCAAGCGCTTCCATCGTTCCTCTGAAACACACGATTCGCGTTCTCGACGGCTTCGGAAAGTCTCTGGAAGTGATTCTGCCTAAGCTGCGTGACGGTTATATCGTTCCCGGCGTCGACACTGCGCGCGGGCTCGCACTCGAAAATCCGGACGCATTCTTCCTCTCACAATCCGGAGAATGCTTCCACAACGTCACCGTAACTGGCGGCAAACAGCGAGCAGAAGGTCCGCTTTCGATGAAGCGTGAACTCCGCGAGGTTCTCCGCCAGCTTGAAGATATGGAGCGCGCCCTTCGTGAAGAAGAGATGCGAGTACTCTCGCTTGGTCGCGAGATTAAGGAGTTCACTTCAATTCTTGAACGTCTTGAAGCCGAAAAGCGCGAGGCCGAACATCAGTCAATGACTTCAGGCCACATGCTGCAGCAGCTCGATTCGGAAATGGCACGCGTCACAGAACGCATGAGGGTTTCACAAGCTGAATTGCAGCGGCTTGCCGCAGAGCGCGACGAACAGCAAGCGGCCATAATCGCCCAGCAGGCGGAAATCACCGTGCTCGAACAGACTGGGGTCCGGCTGGAGCAGCAAATCGCGGCGGCTCAGGAATCTCTTACCGCCTTGCGACAACGTCGCGAAGACGCAGCCCAAGCCAGCTCGCAACGCCTGGCTCGTGTCGCCGCGCTCGAAGAGCGCCACCGTTCGGCCACGACAGTTCTCGGACGCATTGAATCTTTGTTTATCGAAATGAACGAGCGTGTCTATGCGCTCGTCTCAAACATAGAATCCGCATCCGCGGAGAAACTGCAGCGCGAGACCGAAAATCTACAACTCCAGCAGCAAGCCGCCGACTTTGAAGCCGAGCGCAATGCGGGCCAGGCCCGCGAAGGTCTTCTGCAATTTGAGAAAGACCAACTTCGTGCTCGCCTCTCCGAGATTGACGAACTTCTGCGAAATGCCCGGCAACTCCTCGATCAGGCCCGCGACCGCCGCGGCGAGCTGCAGGCAGCCGCCGCCAAGCTGCAGGCCGATGCCACCTACATGGCCGAGACTTGCCTCAACGAGTTGGGACTGGAACGCGCAGTGCTGCTGGCTGATTCAACAATCGTCAGCGTTGCCGGGGAACAGCTCGCAGTACGCGATCAGGCTTATCGTGAGATGCGCGCGAAGTTGGAAAACATGGGCCCGGTAAACATGATGGCGCTGGAAGAATATCGCGAAACCGCCGAGCGTCACACGTTCTTGGACGCCCAGCGCAAAGATCTCATCTCATCCATCGAGAACACCAGCGCCACGATTCGCGAGATCGATGAAGTCTCACGGCAGAAATTTGAGGAAGCGTTCGCCAAGATCAACGATAATTTCCAGGCCACGTTTAAGAAGCTCTTCGGCGGCGGCCACGCTTTCATGAAGCTGACGGATGAGGAAAACTCCGCCGACAGCGGAATAGACGTAGTGGCCTCACCTCCCGGCAAGCGATTGCAAAGCGTATTGTTGCTCTCAGGAGGCGAGAAAGCTCTAACTGCCCTAGCCTTGCTGGTTGGCATCTTCCAGTTCACGCCCAGCCCGTTCTGCATCCTCGATGAAGTTGACGCCCCGCTCGACGAGGCGAACATTGGCCGCTTCACTGAGCTCGTGAAGGAGATGAGTATTAAGACCCAGTTCGTGCTCATCACGCATAGCAAGAAGACGATGAGCATCGCGCCGGTGCTCTACGGCGTCACCATGCAAGAGCCCGGCGTTTCGAAACTGGTCTCAGTTCGCTTCGGCGCGGCGTAGTTCAGTTTCAAATCCGGTGCAGCCCATGCAGCGACCGCCGCCTCGGCTGTCCGGCTGAAACAAGGAAGCCGAGCAAGGAACTTCGATGGCGGGGTGGTATCTTCCGTAATCTTTCTAGCTCATGCCGCACTGTGTACTCTCAACCTAAGCCATAGCTAGGCTGATTTTTTCACGGAGCTACTTTCTAGGTTCCGGAAGGACGCCATCGTCTCAATGTCTTCCCCTACAAATGCTATTCCGAATGCAGTTCCTTCCGCGGTGAGCGCAGCCAGCGCCCCGGCACCCGCAGCTGCGCCAATTTCAACTCCTGCGCTGCTGACGGCCATGCTAAGAACTTCACCGAAGATCAGCGATCTGTTTTTTTCGCCCGGCAAGCCACCGCTCGTGGAAATTAGCGGGAAACTGGCCCCCGCCGGGGCCACACGCGCGCTTTCGAGTGAGGACACGCGTCGCATTGCGACCGACCTCATCGGCAACAACCCGCACGCCACTGATAATTTGAAGGAACTCGGTTCCTGCGATGTCTCCTACAGTTTGCCCGGCGCACATCGATTTCGGGTCAACATCTTTATGCAGCGCGGTTCCTGTGCTGTTGTGATGCGGGTAATTCCCAGCAAGGTACCGGATTTCGACGCTCTGAATTTGCCTGCAGAATTGGGAAAGATTGTCGGCCTGCGCAATGGAATCGTGCTGGTCACCGGTCCGACCGGCTCTGGCAAGTCCTCCACTCTCGCAGCCATCATCGATAGAATTAATAAAGAGCAGTCTTATCACGTTCTCACGATCGAAGATCCTATCGAGTTCTTGCATCCGCACAAGAACTGCATAGTGAATCAACGCGAATTGCACAGCGATACCCCGAGTTTTGCCCTCGCCTTAAGGGCAGCACTCCGTCAGGCTCCCAAGGTGATTCTCGTCGGGGAGATGCGAGACAAAGAAACAATCGAAATCGCGATGGAAGCGGCAGAAACTGGTCACCTGGTGCTCTCCACGCTGCATACGATCGATGCCTCCAAGACAGTTGAGAGAATCGTTGGTGTGTTCCCGATGGCCGAGCAGCATACCCTTCGGAACCGCCTGGCGAAGAGCTTTCGCTACATCATTTCTCAGCGACTGGTTCCTCGTAAAGATGGGACTGGGCGAGTAGCCGTACTTGAAATATTGAAGTCCACTCTGCGCACGCGGGAGTACGTTGAAAGAGGCGAAGCAGACGGCAAAACCTTGCTGGATGCCATGCGTGTCGGCGACCAGGAGGGCATGCAGCATTTTGACGGCAACATCGAGAGGCTTATCCGCGAAGGGGTCATCGATCTGGACACGGGACTGGCGTATGCCACCAATGCCAGCAACCTTCAGCTGGATTTGTCCGATCTTGCAGCTCCCTCACCGCCCGATCCTCTGCTCGAGACCAGCGCCACATAGATAGCACTTCTCAGGGTCAATACCGGCTGAGTCGAGGCCACGCACTATGGTGAAAGTGCCTCCGCTCGGCTATTCAAAGTTGTACGAACAGGTTTAGCCAAACAGCCTGTCAAATCCATCCGCGAGTTTTCCACGCCCATCCTCAGCTTTTCCACAGCGCGCCGACCGAAACCAGCCTACCAGTGGTCACTTCGGCGTACCATCGACGGCCAACGTTTTCCGTGTCAATAGGATACGGTCCTGCCTCCGGCCACAATCTCTTTCGTTGACAAAAATTTCTGACAGTCTAGAATACGCCACGCTGCTTACCTGTAAAATTTCCATATGAACTCTAATCTTCTCGATTCCGTAATCCTACAAACTGATTTCCCAGATCTGCGGCTCCATGCCAGCGGCAAGGTTCGTGATGTTTACCAGTTGGACGAAGACCGCCTTTTGTTCGTGGCCACTGACCGCATCTCGGCATTCGACTACGTTCTGGCAACCGGCATCCCTCACAAGGGGCGCGTTCTTAGCCAGATTTCACTGTTCTGGTTCGACTTTCTTGGGGACATCGTTCCCAACCACGTCCTCACTGCGGACGTAGAGCGATATCCCGAAGCGTTGCAAAAGTATGCCGACCAGTTACGGGGCCGCTCGATGATCGTGCAGCGCGCGGAAATGTTTCCGGTCGAGTGCGTTGTGCGCGGCTACATTTCAGGCTCGGCATGGAAGGAATATCAGGCTAGCGGCAAAGTCTGTGGCATCGATTTGCCATCTGGATTGCGTGAATCCGACGCCTTCCCGGAGCCCATCTTCACTCCGGCCACGAAGGCGGTAAGCGGCCACGATGAGAACATTCCGTTTTCCAGAATGTGCGAAATCGTGGGCACGGAGTCGGCCAGCCACCTGCGCGACCTGACTCTCCGGATCTATAAGAAAGCTGCCGCTTACGCACGCCAACGCGGTATTATCATCGCCGACACGAAATTTGAGTTTGGACGCACGGCTCAAGGAATCACGCTGGCGGATGAGGTGCTCACCCCGGATTCTTCCCGCTTCTGGCCCGCCGACAAGTACACGCCGGGAAGTCCTCAGGAGTCCTACGACAAGCAATACGTTCGAGATTATCTGGAACAGATTCGCTGGAACAAGCAACCGCCCGCTCCAGCTCTGCCGACCGAGGTCGCCAGCGGGACCAGTGAAAAGTATCTCGATGCTTACTTGCAGATCACCGGTCGCAAGCTGGATGTATAGGAGCGGAATCGCCTTCACGAACGCGGCGAGGAGAGTAGCGTGACCCCGGCAGATTGGCTGATTGTCGCGGTTGTGCTGCTTAACGTGCTATTAGCCGCCATGCACGGTTTTTTTGCAGAGGCTTTAAGCATGGCTGGATTGGTGGTTGGTTACATCGTTGCCGCCTGGCGGTATCAGCGCCTGGCGATCTGGTTCATGTCGTTCTTGAAGTCGGACTTGCTAGCTCAGATTTTTGGCTTTCTCGCCATCTTTTTTACGGTGTTGATTGTTTTCAGCATCGCGGGCAGGCTTGCGCGGAAGCTGATGAAGGCGGCCGGACTGACCGGGTTTGACCGTTTTCTGGGCGGCTTGCTGGGGTTGGTAAAGGGCGGGTTGGTGGTCGCCGTTGTCTTAATGGGACTAACCGCATTCGCCCCCACGTCGCAAATGCTGGAAAAGTCGACATTGGCGCCATATTTTCTAGTGGTGGGCCGCGCGGCTATCTGGGTTGCGCCTTCGGAGTTACGGGCTCGCTTTTATGAAGGACTGGATTTTCTGCATCGGGCACCCAAGGATTTGACCAGTACCCCGGCTCCCAAGTCGAAATAGTCGCCGGGCGAGTACGCAGCTAAATAAAAAGAATTGGACGAAGAGAGAGAGCTACCGTGAAAGATCAATTGGAAGCACTAATTCTGCAGATGTACAAAAGCAACATCCTCTATTCCGAAGGGGTGCGCGAATTCAAAAAACGTTTCATCCTAACCGTGCTCCAGGAAAACAAGGGCAATCAGTGCCGAGCCGCCCGCGAATTGGGGATGCATCGCAATACGCTGAGCAGGACTATCGACGAACTCAAAATCGATATCCGCCAGCTGCGTGACGGAGCCAAGCGGCCGCCCCGCAGCGCGCGGTTCTTGTCCGTCGAAAAGAAGGCGGTGCGTTAACCGACCGATCGCTCCCGGAACCATGCATTCATCTTCTCTAAAGCAAAAACAGATCTAAAGCAAAAACAAAAGGCAGCCCTTGCGGGCTGCCTTTTTGTACGAAATGCCACTCGCACTAATGAGCGGCTGGTTTGTGATGAACCGGAGCCTTCTTGGCCGGGGTCGGGCTCGCGGCTTTGAGCAATTTTCCCTTCTCCATAGTCATCATGAAGGGGCTCGGAGTGTAGGATGCCGGCTCGCCTTGGAAGTCCAGACTGGCGCCCTCTTTTGGGATAAGCCGCAAGGGAACTTTTTCTTCGAAGGTCAGCGTAATATCTGCCTTCTTCGCCTCAATGTCATCCGAACTACCGGCAATATCGAACTCTGTTGCGGTAGCCTTGATGACTGTTCCGTTCATCTGTACAGCCTTGCCCTTGATCGCATTCCACACGATGTCCTGGTCTTCCTTGGACCCGTTGGTGAATACGAATTGCCATTCCGCGAAATTCATTTCCTCAGGCTTCTTGGTGGTCACCAGGTTATGAACTTGCTCCGCTGGAGAAGGCGCGGGCTTGATCGCAAACCCAGCGGGAGGAGTGGCGCTGGCCTTGGCTTGTGCCAGCACGTCAGTCCATCCATCTTCCCCGCCGTGATATTTGACGTACTGGCCCTTGGCATATTTCTCGATCTGCGCCTGATACTGAGGATTCGGTGCGACAGTAGAAGCACGGGCAGCGAACCAGATGGCGTTTATCGGATCGGGAGTGACTTTCGGATCCGGCGGGGTCGGCCCGGCATAGGCCAACGCCAGGGGATAGACCACACTGAAATCCTTCTGCGAGTCCGGGCTGCTGTCGACGGCCAGGCGCAAAGCCTTTCGAGCGGTCTCATAGTCCTTGTCGGTAAGAGCAGCGATGCCGATGGCCGCGTTGAAAATTCCGGTCATCTGATCCTTCATCTTCTGAAAATCAGCGTCCGGAGTACCCTCGGGCTTGGTAAATTTTGGCAGACAGTCCAATCCCATCTGCCCATACTTCTTGGCATCGGCCAGATCCTGCTTGGCATTGGGGTCGCCACCTTGAGCCTTCAATCGATCAAAGAATGCCAGCAACGCCATGGCTCGCACGTTGCAAGGATCGGCCGCTACCAGTTTCATGGCCGTATCGATTGTTTTCTGCTGGTTATTGGTCTGCTGGTAGTCCTGCATCAGAGTCTGCAGCGCGGAAATCTTCATCACGCTGTTGGGATACTGCGCCATGAAGGCTTCAAGGCCGCTGATCTGCGCCGCTGGGTCCTTTTGTTGAATCGCGCCCACGTACGCGTTGTACTCGGCGGGATCCTTAATTACTGGAGCTTGGGCCGGGGCGGCAGCTGGGGCTTGACCAGGCGCAGCGGCCGGAGTTTGAGCCGGCACCGCACCCGGTTGGGCCGGTGCTGCTTGCCCCTGTGGTGGTTGCGCAGGCTTGGTGGCGTCCTGGGCGGCTGCCAATGCAGCAACCCCAAGCACAACCGTAACCAGAATCTTTTTCATCAGTGTATGGCTCCTTGGCCTTTGAGAATCAAAATCTTAGGAAACAATATGCCTTGCTCTGCAAGACGACGGACCCGCACTTCGGGTTTGCCGGATTATATGTACCTCTTGTTCCGAAGGCAAGCAACTTTCCAGTCGGTCCCTCCGCCATTGTATAAGATGCATATGTTGCACCTTGCGGATAGCCGCGAATTAGGCTCTCGCGAGGCACTTCAGCTTGAAACGAGGCATTGCTCATGAATACAGTTCCAGCAGAAAGTCAGCCCCTTGCTGGGCAAGTGACGGTTATTACCGGGGCGGGCCGCGGCATTGGTGAAGCGATTGCGCGCCAATTGTCGAGTTTAGGCGCGACCGCAGTTTTATGCGGACGCACACGGGGCGCCCTCGACGCTACGGCCACGGCGATTGCGCAATCTGGTGGGAAAGCGGAGGCCCTCGTTTGCGATGTGACCAGTCTTCAGTCGGTAGAGGCGGCCGCCAAGCATGTTGAGTCCTCGTTCGGTCGCGTGGACATTCTGGTTAATAACGCCGGCATTGGCGGATTTGGCGGCCCTCTGCACCAGCTTCCACCCGACTCCTGGGATCAGATCCTGAACACGAATTTGCGCGGAGTCTACTACACGACGCGTGCCTTCGCTCCCATGATGATCCGTGCCCGCTCCGGCCACATCATCAATATTTCGTCGCTGGCGGGAAAGAATGCCCTGCCGAACGGCGCAGCTTATGCCGCTTCGAAATGGGGATTGAACGGACTGAGCTACTCAATGGCGGAAGAACTGCGCGGCCACAACATTCGCGTAGCGGTGGTCTGCCCCGGCTCAACCAATACCGACCTGAGCCCTCATGCTGGAAAGGATCAGTCGAAAATGCTGCAACCGGAAGACATTGCACATGCCGTCTCTGCGCTAGTGACGCAGGCTCCGCAATCATTTATCAGCGAGATTCTGCTGCGGCCCACACAGAAGCCCTGACCTTCGCGTTCTGGGATTCACTTCTTGAATAGATTTTCAAAAGCCTGCCGCGCGTCGCTGGGCCGCAGGCTGGCTGGCGTCGAGGTTTCCTTCTCACGAGTGACACGGATTTCGTAAAACGTGCAATCGTTGCGCGCGTCTTTCTTCGGTACTCGTTCCTTTATCGGCTGCATGCACTCGAAACGGCTGCCGGGATCAAAATACATACACTGCTTGCACGAATGCAGTTCAAAGCCGCACTTGGGGCAGAGCCCGGTCGGCGGAATCGCCTGCAGCACCGTCCCACACTGGGCGCAACGGGAGACGGCGCGAGTCCCCGGCATATTCACGGGCTTTGGCCCCATGCTGTAGTCTCTCTTGGCTGGCGGCGGGGCCGGCTTTTCTCGCGGTTCGCCGCGCGGCTTCGCCTCGCGGTCGCGATCCTGATATCCATGCTGACGATATTTTGCTGCCACTGAGCCTCCCCACCCGCTGGCGTATTGTCTCGCCGGCAGCCGCTTACGGCAAGTCTCGATTAAACATCAGGTCATTCAGGTTCCAAAAAAGGAACAACTTGCGGACTCATTTCTTTGTTGACTTGAGATCGACAAATCTTGAGCACGCCGTCCTCATTAACTCTCACCCTCGTTACAATGAGAACATGATTCATGAAATCTTTCCGGTTGGGCCACTACAGTGTAACTGCTCAATCATTGGCGACGACAATACTCGCGAAGCGATGGTCATCGATCCCGGCGATGACATAGAGGACGTCCTCGCCCTGCTGGGCAAGCATAATCTGCAAGTCAAGCAGATCGTGATTACACACGCCCACATCGACCATGTGGGGGGAGCCATGAAGCTGCGCGCGGCCACCGGAGCACCAATCCTGCTCAACCAGAACGACTATGCGCTGCTGAAAATGCTAGACGTCCAAGCTGCATGGATCGGCGTGGCCGCGCCCGGCGTTGTCGAGATCGACCAAAGCGTGAGCACAGGCGATACGGTCAAGGCCGGCGCGCATGCAGCCAGCATTCTGCACACGCCGGGGCACACCGAAGGCAGCATCTGCCTTTACTTCCCTGCCGAGAAAACTCTAATCGCCGGCGATACCCTTTTCGCTGGCTCAATTGGCCGGACTGACCTTCCTGGCGGCTCGATGCAGAAGATCATGCAATCGCTGCACGGCACCGTCCTCGCTTTACCGGATGAAACCGTAGTCGTGCCCGGCCATGGCCCCATCACTACCATTGGAGAAGAGCGGCAAAGCAATCCTTTTCTGACCAAGCGATGAGCAACATCGTTACGGATTCATCGTTGCAAATATTCGCTGCAGTGCTTCCGCAAATTCCTCTCTCCGTGTGATCAGACTCAGTACTAGGTAGCCGTCGCTGGGAAAATCATAGAAGTGCCCGGGATGCAGCAGTACGGATTTCCGGCGTAGGAGTTCTACCGCCAACTCCTCGTCGGTCTGGGTAACGGGTACGCGCAAGACTGCATACCATCCGCCCTCTACAATTAAACGCTGACACGTCGTTTGCGCGGCAAGCTGCCGGTCGAGCTCTTTCAGATTCGCCAGTACACGATCCAGCAATTGTTGCTGAATGCTCTTTCGTTGCTCCAGTAATACGGGTGTAGCCAACTGGATGGGAGCGTTCATGGAGAGATAGGTGTCGGAGATTATCTCCAGGCGCGATTCTGCCGCTTCAACCTCCGCGCCGGGGCCGCTGGTGGCCACCCATGCCACCTTCATTTGGGGCAGCGCCGAGATCTTCGACACTCCACTTAGCGTGAATGTCAGCACATCCGGGTTGGCGGCAAAACTTTGTCGTGCGGCACCATCGTGAGCGTAGTCAAGAAAAACTTCATCGGCAATGAGCGCGAGTCCATGTTCGCCGCAAAAACGATTGAGAAACTTCTGTTCGTTGGGATGTACGAACGAGCCCGTCGGATTATTGGGATGAACCACAACAACCCCGCGCGTGCGTTCGGTTGTCATTTTCTGCAGCGACGGAAAATCCATCTGCCAACCGTGGTCGTAAATAAGCGGATACGGCACAAGTTTCACATCCTGCAGGTCAGCCAGAAATTCAAATAAAGGATAGCTCGGCTTCGGGACCAACAGCTCATCGCCCGGATTGCAGAGTAGACGCAACACAAACGAATAGCCTTCGCTGGTGCTGGTAGTGAGAATCAGTCGCTCGGAATCGAGGTTGTGAATACCGTGCGCAGCCCGGTAGTACTCCGCAACCGCGGCACGTGCGCTGGCCAGCCCCTTAGGCTGCGGATCGTAATCAAGCGCCTGCGGCGAGGCGAGCGATTGTAGAATTCGTGCCTCGTCATAGAACAACCCAGCCCGCGTTGGATTCGAAAGTGTTAGATCGAGTACTCTCGCGCCGCCCGATCGAACCTCGTCGAGCGTCTCGGACAGGCGATTGCGCGTGAGCTTCCAGTTGGTGCGATCAGAGAACATCTCGGTCCACTTGCACTTTATCAAGGATCAGGCGCTTAGCGGAGCCAAAGGACCCGGATGTTTTCGGCTGGCCTGCTTCCGGATGGAACCTCCGATCTTTGCCGTTCGGACTTGATACCTCGTGTTGGAGTTGCGAACGATAATCGCGACCTTCCGGTTCTGAAAAAATCGGCTGGGTGTATGATCGGTGCCATTCCGCACACTGGAGCCCGCAACGTCATCCAGAATGCCTTTTATGAATATTGCCGCAGGCACTCATATCAGGCATTATGAAATTCTTTCCGCGTTGGGCGCTGGCGGTATGGGAGAGGTCTACCTGGCTGAGGACAAGCGGCTGGGCCGCAAAGTTGCCATAAAATTCCTGCCGGCAAATGTCGCCACGGATGATCGAGCCAAAGAGCGCTTGCTGAGAGAAGCCCGCACCGCAGCGACCCTTGATCACCCAAACATATGCGCCATCTATGAGGTCGACGAGGAGGGCGGCTACATCGTCTTACAGTACGTCGAGGGCCAGACATTGGCTTCGAGCCTGAAGCGTGGGGCGGCGGAGGTACGCGAAGCGCTTGCGATTGCGTTCCAGATTGCCGAAGCCCTGCACGAAGCGCACAGTCGCGGCATCATTCACCGCGACATCAAACCCGAAAACATAATGCTCACCACCCGCCGGCAGGTGAAGGTGCTCGATTTCGGTCTGGCAAAGGTGTTGCGCGATCCCGCCATTCTCGAAAACGATGAGGTGACCGGCAGCATGTTGAGCATGCCGGGAACGGTAATGGGCACCGTGCCCTACATGTCGCCCGAACAAGTGCGCGGCGACCAGTTGGATATTCGCACCGATATCTTCAGCTTTGGCACGGTGCTTTATGAAATGCTGAGTGGCCGGCGGCCCTTCGAGGCAAGGAGTACGGCTGAAGTCATCTCCGCCATTCTGACCAGGGACCCTGCCCCCCTTTCAGGCCTTGGCCTCACCGACAGCGGCGAGGAGAGTCTCTTACGAAAATGCCTGGAGAAGGATGCTGCGCTGCGGTACCAAACAATGGGAGAGCTAATATCTGACCTGGAGCAAATCCGGCGTGCATACGACAGTGACAGTATCAGGGCCGAGATCGAAAGTGCCCCTCGGAAACTGAAGCCGGCAATCACCGGCACTAAGGGAAGCGGCTTTCGCGTCCCTCGACTCTGGATTCTAACCATCGCCGCATTGGCGGCCGCGGCAGCCGTGTATTTGTTGTCGTTTCGAAATCAGAAGGGCTCGCCTGCATCGGCAGCCCACACGCCCAACGCCGTGGCCTACGACGCCTACGTGCGCGGCAAGGTGAATGTCAGCAGCGAGAATCCGGCCGATAACGAGGCCGCGATCCAACTGTTTGAGCAGGCGACAGTCGCTGATCCAAACTTTGCCGCCGCCTATGCCGAACTGGCCCGCGCCTATAGCATCAAAGCGCGTTTTTTTGCTCCCGTGCCAGAGAAGAAAAAGTTGAATGAGGAAGCCGAAGTAGGTGTAGAAAAAGCGCTCGCACTCGATCCTAATCTTGCCGAGGGCTATTTTGCTCGTGGTCTGATCCTATGGACGCCCTATAAGCGCTTCCCTCACGAACGTGCGGTTCAGTCCTACAAACGCGCTCTGGAATTGAATCCCAATCTCGATGAAGCGCACCACCAGTTGGGATTTGTCTACTTGCACATCGGGCTTCTCGACAAGGGTCAACAGGAAATCGAAAAAGCGCTGGCCATCAATCCGGGCAATACTTTGGCTCGATATCGCCTGGGCGTCATCAACATGTGCCGGGCCAAATACGAAGAAGCGTTTCAGATCTTTAATACCACCCCGCTGGAAAAGAGCCCTTCGCTGCTGGCATCCTATACCTCAACAGCTTTATTCCGGCTGGGGCGAAGCGCGGAAGCCTCGGCGATCATCGAGCAATTCTTTAAAGACTATCCGAAAGACGAAGGCGGACTGGTAACCAGCGTCAAGGCCATGATGCTGGCCAAGGCTGGAAAGAACCGCGAAGCCGAAGACGCGATTCAGCGCGCAATTGATATCGGCCGAGGTTACGCCCACTTTCATCACACCTCGTATAACATCGCTACAGCTTATGCGCTTATGAATAAGCCGGATCCGGCGCTCAAGTGGCTGGAGGTGACTGCGGACGAGGGCTTCCCTTGTTACCCGCTTTTTGACGGTGATACTAACTTGGACAGCCTAAGAAAAGACGCGCGTTTTGTTTCCATGATGGCGAACTTAAAACAGCAGTGGCAGCATTTTGATGCCACTTTATGAGCGAGGCGCCACCGCCGCCGAGTGGAATACTCAGAGGAAAACACCTTGCTCAGGACTTTCCGAATGCCTCTTTATTCACGACGTAAGGCATCTTGGTGACATCCCCGCCGTAATTCCCTTCGAGTACGTCAATCAGTCCCTGCACGCAGCGTCCTGCCATGCCCTTGTTGGGATCGGTGGAGAGACGCGTGATGCGGCCGGCGCTGGCGAAATGCGGCATAAGACGAAGGCGGTCGGCAATGTCCGGGTCGCGAAGTGGGGAGTCTACGGGCAGCGGTTCCTTCTCGTATACATCAAGGGCCGCGCCGGCAATCCAGTTCTCGCGCAACGCTTTCACCAGCGCGGCTTCGTCAATCACTGGGCCACGCGAGTCGTTGACTAAAAAGGCTGTCGGCTTCATCAGCTTCAACGTCTGTTCGTTGAACAAATGATACGTAGGCGTAGTGCTTTCCCCTCGACGCAACAGAGGTACATGCACGCTGACGAAATCAGCATGACGAAGCGCTTCTTCAAACGTCACATACTTAATCCAATTCTTTTCTCGGGAAATTCCGCGGGCGTGGCGCAAATCCATGGTTTCTTGAATGGCCTTGATGTAATCGTGATTCTCGTAGGCCGGGTCGTAGCACAACATGTTCATATCAAAACCGGCGCACTTCTTGATCATGGCAAGGCCGATACGCCCGGTGCCGATAATCGCGATGGTCTTGCCAGTCACTTCGTCGCCCAGAAACGGCAAATATGGATGCCAGTATCCCCATTGGTTTTCGCGGGTGAGGTGCTCAGCGGACCACATCTTGCGCGCCAGCATGCCGAGCATGAAGAAAGCAAATTCCGCGGTGGCTTCAGTCAGAACGTCTGCTGTGTGAGTGAAAGGAATCTTGTAGCGGTTGGCATCGGCCCGGTTGATGTTGTCGAAGCCGACCGCAATCTGCGCAATGACTTTGAGCGAGCTTTTTCCGGCTTCGAAAACCTCGGCGTCAATGGGGTCGCGCAGCGTAGTGATCAAGCCGTCGATACCGGATCTGGCCTTGTCGATAATCAGACTTTTCGGCGGCGCTTCGGGCTGCGGATAGACCTCAACTTCGTAGCCGCGGTTACGTAGGAGGTCAATGGCTTCTCCAATGTCACAGGTAGCAAAAACACGGAATTTCTTACTCATGAATGTCTTTCCAGTGCGCGCGCCATATTAGAACGTCCAACGCGTCGACTTGCCTACGAAGTCCTTTTCCCACAAGCCGAATACCACGCTTGGACACACTGCGAAGACCGGTTCTTTCATGGAAAGGATTTCCTTCTCCATTCCCCCCATATCAAATTTATATTTGCGCTCGTAGACTGGAAGGAACTTGCGGCGCGCCGACAGATCGGCAATCTCAGCAACGCCTTCGACGACGACCGCTTCGTCTGCGTCCTCTGTGCACATCACACACTTCTTATTTTTTGCGAGGTTACGCGCTTTCCGGGACTTGCTGCCCGTACTGAAGAGGAAGCGTCCATCCTGCCACAGGCCCCAGACGACCATGGTGTGCGGGGAACCATCGGGCTTCACGGTGGTGATCCAGTAGTTGTGCGATTTCTTCAGACGTTCGTCGGCCCATTTCCAGGGAAGCAGGCCTTTACTGCCGGCGGGCAATCCGTAGCCTGGCATGTGCGGACGGCTAGCCTTGGGGTTTGATGTTTGAATGTTCTTCTTTGCTGGCATGAAGCTTTCAGACGACAGCCGAGTCGATGTTAGAGATTTTTCTGCGTCCACTGGTCGATGCGATCCAGCGCCTGCTGCAGATTCTCCAATGAATTGGCCACGCTGAAACGCAGGTGGCCTTCACCGAACTCGCCAAATGCCGTCCCCGACAGCGCCGCCACGCCTGCCTGCTCCAACAGAGCGTCCGCGAGCGGTTTCGACTTCCATCCCGTGTTCGTGATGTTTGGGAAAACGTAGAACGCGCCTTTCGGCATGCGGCAGGAGAATCCTTTGATCTTATTCAACCCGGCTACGAACACGTCGCGACGGTGCTTGAACTCCGCGCACATGTGATCGACCGAACTTTGGTCGCCGCGCAGCGCTTCGATGCCCGCTATTTGCGTGAAGCTGGCCGTGCAGGAATTGGAATTTGTCATCAGCCGGGTGATGTGCGCTGCCAAATCCGGGCGCATCACACCGTAGCCCATCCGCCACCCCGTCATGGCATAGGTCTTCGAGAATCCGTCAAGCAAAATGGTGCGCTCCTGCATCCCGGGCACCGACATGATCGAAAAATGTTCCCCTTCAAAAAGCAACCGGCTATAAATTTCATCCGACATAACCGGAATATTCCGGTCCCCAATTATCTTCGCCACTTGCTCCACATCCTTCCGCTGCATCACGCCCCCGGTCGGATTGTGCGGCGAATTCAGAATAATGAGCCTGGTGCGGTCTGTGACGAGTGCCGACAATTCGTTTACATCCACGGAGAAATCGCGGTCCTCGCGGAGTCGAACCGGCACAGCCTTGCCACCGACGTAACGAATCATCGACTCGTAAATCGGGAAACCGGGGTTTGGATAAATTACCTCATCTCCTTCATCAATTAGCGCGAGCATCGTGAAGAAAATGATTGGCTTTCCCCCAGGAACGACCACTACTTCCTCGGGAGAAACTCTCACACCGCGAGTCCGACTGACATACTCCGCAATAGTCTGGCGCAGCTCGGGCAAACCGGCGGAGGGACCGTAGTGGGTCCAACCTTTGTGCAGCGCGTCAACCGCAGCTTCAACCACGTTCGATGGAGTGTCGAAATCAGGCTCGCCGATTTCCAGGTGAATGATGCTCTTGCCTTGACGCTCGAGCGCCCGCGCTTTGTTCAGCACTTCGAAGGCAGTTTCCGTACCCAGTCGCGACATGCGCCTGGCCAGTTGCAATTCGTGTTGTGTAGTTGGTGACATAAGTGCGGACCGACCAAACTGCAAATTATACGCCGGGCAAGGCAGCGTTTCGAGAGGTGCGGAGGCATGCCTGGTTTTCAAGTGCAGTGCCCGCAAGAATTGCGGCAACACTAGCCGACCAAAGTAATTTGAATGGGTAAGTTCTACTCGGAGACGCTATGCTCTTCGTTCTGCGCTCGCAGAACGCGGTCGACAGAGTAGGGAGCACGGTTGCGCGGTTCGTGATAGTGGCGAACTTGCATTTCACCCAGCAATCCAATCGCGAGCAAGTTTAAGCCGCCAAGCAATAGTCCCAGAACCAGCATCATCATTGGACCATGCGAAGCCATTACATCAACATGGCGAAGGAATTTTTCCGCGCCCAGCCACACGACCAGGGCGCTGCCTCCAAACATACTGAGCAGGCCGAAAGTTCCAAAGAAGTGCAGCGGACGCGAAAGATAGCGCAGCAGGAAGCGAATCGTTATGAGGTCGAAGAAAACGCGGAAGGTGCGGGAGATGCCATAATGCGACACTCCGCGCTCACGGTTGACGTTGCGGATTGGCACTTCGCAAATGGACGCGCCATACCATGACGCCAGCGCCGGGATAAACCGGTGCAACTCACCGTAGAGTGGAACTTGTTCCAGTATCTCGCGGCGATAGGCCTTGAAGGTGGTGCCAAAGTCGTGGATGTCGACTCCACTGAGCTTCGCCATGAGCCAGTTCGCGATGCGGGAAGGAATACGGCGCATCCAGAAGTTATCGATTCGAACCTTGCGCCAGCCGCTTACGATATCGTACCCAGCCGCAATTTTTTCCAGAAACATCGGAATGTCGGCGGGATCGTGCTGCAGATCACCGTCCATCGCGATGATGTATTCTCCGCGGGCGTGATCGAAACCCGCGGCTAAACCGGCGGTTTGACCGAAATTGCGGCGAAGTTTTACCACAGTTACCCGGCTATCGACAGCCGCAATTTCGCGCAACATGGCAAACGTGTGATCGCTCGATCCGTCATCCACCAGCACGATTTCGAACGTCTCGGCAGCGGCTTCCATCACCGCCTTCAGACGGTCGTAGAGATCAGTGACGTTCTCCTGCTCGTTGTGCAGGGGGACCACTATGGAGTATTTGGGCACAGTCTTTTTATTATATAGCGCCAAGTGTTCGCCGTATGCCAATTTATCGCCGGTACGTAACCGACGGGTAACCGATTTCCATCCCTGAAAGGAGCATCCGTAGAGACGTAGCTTGCCACGTCTTGCCGCCAGCAAGTAAGACGTTGCAAGCAAGATCTCTGTGACAGAGCTGAGGATAAGAACGGTCAGCCCTGCTCTTTCAATTTGAGCCGGGACTTGTTTTCTTCCATGAATTTCTTCAGATCCTCTGCCGTGCCCAACAGCCGATTCCACTGCTCGTAGTACAACGTCACCGGAAAGCGTCCCAGTCCATAAACGCTGACGCCGCCTTTTTCGCCGACCTTGAAGATCAGGTCGCCGCTGCGTTTCTTGGTGTCGACTTCTTTCTCCAACTGCGATAAACGGGCTTTTAGTTCTTCATACGTCGGTTCTGACATGCGTTTCCTCTTCTGAAAAATTTGATGGCTGCCTGACACGCTCAAGCGGGACAAACAAAACAATCCACTCCATAGTAACTTGTCGCGCATTGCCTTGTGCATGCAACCGTTATAGTCTGGAAAGAATCTAGCCCATTGCAGGAACTTATGCGGGTTACTCTTCGATGGTTGACGTGGCTCTGCCTGTCCTTGATGTTGTGGACGGCGGTGGCGGAGTCTACTCACAACCACCCGAACAAGACCGCATCGGCCTCATGCTCGATTTGCGTTGCAGCACATAGCACCGCGCCTTCGACCAACATCCATCAAGCCCGCCCGGTTTTTGCCGCGATCGGCTTGCTGCACGAAGAAGAACTCATTGCGAAAGCCCGGTTCAGTGTTTTTGATCTGGGCATTCGTGGCCCTCCTGCCGTTTAGGGATTCTGACAGATCAAAGATCAAAGCTCCGGCATTACAGCCGGTCGATCCCTATTCACCCTTTTTACGATTTCAGGAGGAGTTCATGCGTACTTCATTCAAATGGCGATTCAGGGCCATACTTGCGGTCATCTTCTTTGCCGCTTCCGTCGCGGCCCAATCGGTGGGAAATTCTGGATCAATCAACGGCAGCGTAGTCGATCCCACGGGTGCGGTTGTCCCCAACGCCAAGGTACAAATCCGTAATCCCGTGAGCGGCTTTGATCGTTCCACTACCACGGACAACGCGGGAAGATTTGCCTTCACCAACGTTCCTTTCAATCCCTACCACCTGACCATAACTGCCAGCGGCTTCTCGTCCTCCGCACGAGACGTGGAGCCTCGCTCATCGGTTCCAGTGAATGTTGCCATTACTCTCAAGGTTTTGGGCTCGACTACGCAGGTGACGGTGGAAGCTGAAGGCGGGGACTTGGTCGAGAACGATCCCACTTTCCACACCGACGTAGACAGGAACCTGTTCGATAAGCTTCCGCTGGAAAGCGCTTCATCGTCCGTCAGTTCGCTCGTAACGCTCGCGACGCCGGGTATTTCTGCCGACTCCAATGGGCTATTTCACGGATTGGGCGATCACGCGGAGAATTCATTTTCGGTTGATGGACAACCGATTACCGATCAGCAGAGCAAGGTATTCTCCAACCAAATTCCACTGGATTCAATTCAGTCGATGGAAGTCATTTCCGGAGCGCCGCCCGCCGAATACGGCGATAAGACCAGCATCGTGATCAACGTAACCACAAGGTCGGGCCAGGGGGAAACTACACCGCATGGCACCGTCTCAACCTCCTACGGTTCATTTGGGACTTCCAATGTGATGGCTGATCTGGCCTATGGCGGCCAGAAATGGGGGAACTTTATTTCGGTAAGCGGATTGAACAGCGGGCGATTCCTTGATCCACCAGAGTTCACCGTGATGCACGACAAGGGTAATGAGGAAAATCTATTCGACCGCGTGGATTACCAGCTCAGTGGCACTGATTCGGTTCACCTGAATTTCGGCTACACGCGTTCCTGGTTCCAAACACCTAATACATTCGACACCCAGAACGCGACGGCCTGGAATTGTGTCGTGGTCTGCAACGGCGGTCTCGACCCGAACGGCAATGTCGTAGGGCCAGCGGATCAGCGTTCGCAAATCAAAACCTTTAACATTGCACCCTCGTGGACCCGCTTGCTCAGTTCAAACGCGGTGTTCACCCTCGGCGCTTTTGTTCGCCGGGATCAATTCAACTACTACCCGAGCGGCAACCCTTTTGCTGATCTTGGCCCGACCAATCTCCAAAGAGAGACCGTGGGACAGAATCGCAAACTGACCAATGCCGGACTTCGGTCGGATGTTTCCTATGTCAAAGGAATTCACAACCTGAAGCTAGGGGCCGTCTATCAGCAAACGTTCCTCGATGAGCAGGACACTCTAGGTATCATCGATCCCACGTTGCTTTCCTCGAGCTTCGGCTGTCCGAATGGGAATCCGGCGCCCGACCCTTGCGCTGTTCTCCCGCCTTTTGATCTGACGACCGGCGGTGGCTTGTTCACCTTCAACGGACACACCGACGTGAAGGAACTCGCACTATACGTGCGAGACAACATCACTAAGGGAAATTGGTCTTTCAATGTCGGGTTGCGTGGCGATTTCTATAACGGCCTAACCACGCACAAAGAAGCGGAGCCCAGGCTCGGCGTCGCATACAACATCAAGAAGACGAATACAGTTCTTCGCGCGTCGTATGCGCGAGTGCTAGAAACTCCATTCAATGAGAATCTGGTCCTCTCCAGCATCGGGTGCGGCAATAGCGTTTTGAATCCGCTGCTGGGTTGCACGGTCTCAGGCGTAACGCCATTTGCTCCGGGCTGGCGCAATGAATTCCACGCCGGAATCCAGCAGGCCTTCGGTCGGTATGTGGTCTTTTCTGGTGAGTACATCTGGAAGTACACGCACAACGCCTACGACTTCAGCATCCTGGGGAATACTCCGATCACCTTTCCCATTGAGTGGGAGAGGTCGAAGATCCCCGGATACGCCGGACGCGTAAGCGTGCCGAACTTCCACGGATTCTCCGCGTTGGCTGTTTTCTCCAGCGTAGCAGCGCGGTTCTTCACGCCTCAGATCGGCGGAGCGGGCGCCGTGCCCGCTGTCGCGCTAGGTTCAACGACTTCTACTCCGTTTCGAATCGACCACGACGAGAAATTCAATCTAACGACACACATTCAATACCAGCCATGGAAAGCCGGCCCGTGGTTCGGCTTCAACTGGCGCTACGACAGCGGTCTGGTGGCAGGCCAAACGCCTTGTTTCGGCGGCAATTGCTCTCAGACCACGGTCGATTCCACTGGGGCTCCGGCGGTCGCCCTGACGGACTCGTTCGGAACTCCGCTGACCGCAGATCAGGAATTTGAAGCTGGACTCTTCTGCGGATCGCAACGCGCGACGCCGACGGTTGCATTGCCGAATCCCTGTCCTTTGTCGCAATACGGATCGACTCTGTTAAATATCCCTAAACCGAACACGGAAAACGACGACAAGAATCCACCGCGGATTGCCGCTCGAAGTCTCTTCGATCTTTCTATCGGCCATGACAATCTTTTCCACGGCGATGAGTACAAAGTGAGTCTGCAATTGACGGCCATCAATATAACCAACAACTATGCGCTGTACAACTTTCTTTCCACCTTCAGCGGGACGCACTACGTCACCCCGCGGGCACTAACAGCGCAGATCGGTTTCCACTTCTAGGGGATCGATTCAACCAAAAGGCGGCCGGAATTTCGGCCGCCTTTTTTCTTTCCTGCGACAGCGAAAAACGGCAAAATTGTAAATCAGTGTAAAACGTCGGCAACCGTCCTGAGGATGTGAGCCCGCCTGGTAGAATGACGACACCTCTTCCAAGGATTGCGGGATTCTTTTCAGGAGAAATACTTGAAGATAAACCTTCTCGCCCGGGCGATCATGGCCTTATTCTGCTTAACTCTTATTTCTCTTTTCTCTCGGGCGCAGGAGAATACACCTCCACCGCCAGCGAAGCAGAAGGACAAAGCAGCACAGGGCGTGAGCGTTCCAGACAAGAATGCGGGAACTTCAAACGATCGGCTTTTCTATACTCTGCCGAATTTTCTAAGCTTGGAAAATGGAGGGCAGGTTCCTCCCCTCACCACCGCACAGAAATTCAAAGTTGTGGCCCGTGGTTCGTTCGATCCCGTGGTTTATCCCTGGTACGGTTTCCTGGCGGCAATCAGTCAGGCGGAGAACAGCGAGCCGGGCTACGGACAGGGCTGGGGAGGCTACGGTAAGCGCTACGGTGCGGCCTTTGCGGACGGAACGATCGAGAATTTTATAACCGGGGCGATCCTCCCCTCGGCGCTACATCAGGATCCGAGATATTTCCAACTAGGCCATGGGAGTTTCATGCATCGCAGCCTCTACGCCATCAGTCGCAACCTTGTCACCCGCACCGATTCTGGCGGTGAGCAATTCAACTATTCCGAAATTGTTGGCGGAGGGATGTCGGCCTTCATTTCCACGTACAGCTACCATCCCAGCGCGGACAAGACAGTTTCGAATGCTCTTAGCGTATGGGCAACCCAATACGCCTACGACACAATCACCATCGTGGTGAAAGAATTCTGGCCCGACATTCATCGCAAGTTGTCGCACAAGAACCAGGTCGAGGCGCCCGCGGCTGTCAGTGCCAAGCCTTAGGACACGCCGCTGCCTGAAATCTTTCCTAGTCAAACATGAAGATTCTGGTTACAGGTAGCAGCGGCCATTTGGGCGAAGGCCTGGTTCGAACGTTGAAAGAACAGAACCGCGAGCTCATCAGCATCGATCTCGTTCCCTCCGAGTTCACTACCGACGTTGGCTCCATCGTTGATCGTTCTTTCGTCAAACGATGCATGCAGGGGGTGGGCTGTGTGATTCACACTGCGACCTTGCACAAACCTCACGTCGGCACGCACACGCGGCAAAGCTTCGTCGATACCAACGTCACGGGCACCCTCAATCTTTTAGAAGAAGCCAAACTTGCTGGTGTTCATTCGTTTATTTTCACCAGCACCACCAGTGCATTCGGCAGCGCGCTTACGCCGCCAGATGGAAGTCCGGCTGCCTGGGTGACTGAAACGGTGAAGACCGTTCCCCGAAATATCTATGGAGTGACCAAGACAGCGGCGGAAGACCTCTGCGAGTTATTTCACCGCAAACATCGGCTTGCCTGCGTGATCCTGAGAACGTCTCGTTTTTTCCCTGAACAGGATGATCGCAAAGAGACAAGACAGTTTTACGACGATGGGAACGTTAATGCGAATGAATTTCTTTACCGGCGGGTAGATCTCGAAGACGTTGTAACCGCCCATCTGTTGGCGGTTGAAAAGGCGCCTGCGATCGGTTTCGGCCGCTACATTGTGAGCGCCACCACGCCCTTTACTGGCGACGATCTGGCCGATCTGCGCGACAACGCGCCAGTCGTGGTGAAGCGAAGAGTTCCGGGGTATGAAGCTGAGTACGCCCGCCGTGGCTGGAAGATGTTTCCGGGCATCGACAGAGTGTACGTGAACGCCCTGGCCCGCCATGAACTAGGGTGGCGACCTCGATACGATTTCAGTTACGTTCTAGAACGGTTGATAGCGGAGGAGGATCCACGCAGCCCTCTCGCTCGCACCGTGGGATCGAAGGGCTACCATTCGGAAACATTCACCGAAGGCCCTTACCCAACTGAGTAGCTTTCCCCGGCGAAATATTTGCATCACCGAGTTGCCGCCGTTGTTATCTCCGGCTTAAGAATGATTCCCTGGCTGCTTCGACTGTTCATTACTACTCGCATTGGCACACCGAAGCGAAGGTGACGGACGCATCCATCTTCTTCCACCGCGGTTTGTTCGCTCAGCCATCGCCAATCGATTGAGCCTTCTCCGGCATCGGGATTCACCGTAAAGTAACCAATCTGGAACGCTGTGAGGTTTTGGAAGAAATGGCTGCCTTGCGAAGGGGTGACGCGGAAGTCGCGGAAGCCTGCCTCAACAATCACGCGCGCGCCAGAGATTTCGTCCCACTCCACGGGAATCCCGAGCCACGGGTCATTCGATCCCCATCGGCCCACACCAATCAGGAGATACGGCCGGTTCTCGCCGCTGAGCAGGCCATTGAAATGGGCCACGGCTTTGGCCACTTCCTGGCTGCGGCCACGATCGAAACGCTGGGAGTCAACGACTACCACGTCGTACAAGTTCTCGATGCGGCCGTTGCCGAGAACCTTGTTGCTTTGGCAAAGTAATCGTTGCGGATCCATTTTATCGAGCGACAAATCCTGATGATCGCGCGAAAGAGTCAGCGGACGGACTTGCAAGAAACCGAACTCGGCCACTTCGCCTGCAGCTTGCGGCAGACGAACCGCGAACTCGATCTCTACAGGAATACCAAGAGCGTCTTCCCCAGCTTTTACCAAGGTCTCAAGGATTGTTGCCAGGGGAAAGAATCCGTGTTTCAGCATGGGAGCGAAGCTGACAATCCGGACTCCCGGACGGCTCACTCCGTCATACACCGCCTGGTTATCCACCGAGTAAGTCGAACCGACCGGAGAAAGCGTTCCGTCCGCCTCGGCCGCGTCCAGGCTGAATCGCATTTCGTGAAGATGCCCGGGGCCTCCCTGCGGAACTCCATTCAACGCGAGAGCCCAGAATTCGGTTTGTGAATTCGCCAGAATGTCCTCTACCGATGAAAATTGCAGCAGGTTTTGCGGATAGCGCGGGCAGAAGGTCAGGCACTTTCCGCCATCGACCACGGCCCTTCCTAACCCTAGAGCAACGGCGGCGATTCCATCGGAAAACTTCATGGGCGCTACCGGATAGAAATTGTGCGATCGCACGACTCCTGAGAAATCGGGGTAGAAGCGGTCTCCATGCGCGGTGCCCACGAGCCGCTGAACAATCACCGCCATCTTTTCTTCTTCCAGGCGATATGGCGTGGCACGCACATAGGCCTTGGCGTGGCGGCTGAAGGTAGAGGCATAAACGCGTTTGATAGCGTCGATTAATTCCGCGAGCCGCACGCTGAGATCTGCTGACTGATTCCCCAGCATGAAAGTCTCATAGACTCCCGTAAAAGGCTGGTACTGCGAGTCTTCAAGAAGGCTTGAAGAGCGCACTGCAAGCGGATATTCGACCTGCTCCAGGAAGGCTTTCAAGTCCTGTTGCAGCTTAGTCGAGAGCGGCGCGGCCAGGAATTTTTGCAGGATCTCGGCATCGTCCTCGCATTGCAACGCGAAATCGAGCAGGTTGTTCTCTGTCATGAATTGGTCGAAAGCATCGGTGCCGAGGACCAGAGCCGGAGGCACCGCGATGCGAATGCCGGAAAAGTGCCGCGCGATGCGGTTCTTGCGCAGGAGATGGCGAATAAAAGCCAGCCCCCGCGCCTTGCCGCCCAGCGAACCCGCACCGATGCGCAAGAAACTTGATTCCGCCGGCTTGAATGTATCGGCATTGAAGTCCCCGATCAGGAGTTCACTCTGTTCGCGGCGGTAGTCGTTGATGGATTCGATCAGGTCGCTGCGCAGGTGCTCCGGGCCGGAAAAGTCAGAGACCTTGCGCGGACGCAACTTCGCGGCCAAAGCAAACTCGGTCCGCGCCATCAGCCAATGTGAGAAGTGGTTGCTCTGGGCGTGATAGGTGAGGCTTTCGGCAGGAACCGTCTGCAACTGTTCCTCGAGCTGGTTCAAGTCTTTGGCGCGACCCACTTCCGTCAAATCCGGAAGACGAAAAACGAAGTCTCCAAAACCGAAATGCTCTGTGAGCAGCCGGCGCAAATCTTTCAGCAGGGTGGGCGACCGCTTTCGAAGAAAGGAATATCCCTGCGCCAGCGCCCGGGGACGAAACTCGGTGCGGCTGGTTTGCAGCACTACTGGCACATCCGCTACCAGAGCCTTCATCAGCCGGGCCAGCTCAAAACCAGCATCTGGATTGAGTCTTCCCTCCCATGGAAATTCCACGTCGGAGACTAAGCCGAATAGAAAATCCCGGTACTCCTGTACCAATTGCGCCGCATCTTCAAAGTTTGAACTCAACAGAATCTTCGGGCGGGCCTGCATCCGCACCAGCTTGTGCGCAACGTTAATGCCTTCCTGAATCACGCGGCGCGACTGCTTGATCAGCTCGGTATAAATCACCGGCAAAAACGAAGAGTAGTAACGGATGTTATCTTCGACCACCAGCAACACCGGCACTCCCATCGCCCGTGTGTCATGCAGGACGTTGCGCTTGTCCTCGATGTACTTCACGATGGCGATGAGAATGCGCGCATTCCCCTGCCAGAGAAAAATGCGTTCGATATCGGTAACCGGATTGCGGCTGATGAAGTTCTTGACCTCCCGGTAGTCGTAGGCCAGCACCACCACAGGGACATCCAGGCCTGCAAGCTTTACTTCGCGCGCTAATTGCGCGGCACTCATATCACCGACGGCAAGATTCGTCACGATCAAGTTAAAGCGCGGCTGCGAGCGCGCCAGTTCTAGCGCCTCACCGCAACTCGAAACGTGCGTGATGCCCGGAATCTGCTGGAGGTTGAGTTCGAGAGATTCATCGATCAAGAGCTCGTTGAGGCGTCCGTCTTCGCGAAGAATAAAAGAATCGTAGAGGCTGGAGACCAGAAGGATGTTCTGGACTTTGAACGGCATCAGGTTGTCGAATCCCTCAAGGCGCGCTTCGGCGTCGAGAAGGGGCTCGGCAATGATGCGGGTGGTCATGGAGCTGTCCTGTCAGCCGACGTACGGGTTCCGCATCGTAAGTAGCTAATGGAATTGCCGCCATGTCTGATTATCATAAACAGAGAACCGTTACCACGAGCCAAACTCCGACTTCGCTTGTGCTTCTGTAATCTTTACGAACTCTCCTGGACCTCCTCCGTGCATCTCTGAATGCGGGAAATACTCCTTCCAGAACTCACCCGTCTGCGGATTCTTCCACAATACTGTCCAATTCACACTGTCGATCTTGAGTTGGACAAGATTTTGCTCTGTGCCAAGGCTGGTCCCCCGTTCCCGCTTAGCAGTGTTGGATGTGTTGTCGGCATTACTCACGGGGATATCCTAGTTGACGGGAGAACAGATGCGGGGTGGAACTCATCCACCCCGCCTTGCCGAGACTGCAAGCACACCGGGCTTCGCCCGGCTGGACAGCCCATTCGACTGCGCTCAGGGCAGGCTCGGGGTGCTGTCTCCCACCATATTTCCTCTTTACACCAGGCCCTGATCCA
Organism: Candidatus Sulfotelmatobacter sp.; assembly: GCA_025462865.1. Lineage (GTDB taxonomy): Bacteria > Acidobacteriota > Terriglobia > Terriglobales > Acidobacteriaceae > Sulfotelmatobacter. The sequence goes on from JAOAPI010000099.1 coordinate 45,105, forward strand.
ACATCGCGTCGGCTACTTTAAGGAAGCCGGCAATGTTCGCGCCGTTAACCAGATTGCCCGGCGTGCCATATTTCTCCGCCGTTTCGTAGCAATTGCGGTGGATGGAGATCATGATTTTGTGAAGCTTGTCATCGACTTCCTCGCGCGTCCACGAAATGCGCATACTGTTCTGCGACATTTCCAGACCTGACGTGGCCACCCCGCCCGCATTCGCCGCCTTCGCCGGACCATAGAGAATCTTGGCATCAAGAAACAGTTTCGTGGCTTCGAGCGTGCTTGGCATATTCGCACCCTCCGCTACCAGCTTGATGCCATTCTTCAAGAGGTTCGCCGCATCCTTCGCAGTGATCTCATTCTGCGTGGCGCTGGGGAACGCGCAATCCGCCTTAATGTTCCACAGCGGATTGTGTTCGAGCTTCATGTCAGTCGGCATGAAGATTGCTTTCTTGTAGTGATCCGAATAATCGCGGATACGCCCGCGCCGAATGTTCTTCAGCTCGAGCACATAGGCCAGCTTCTCGCGGTCGATACCATCCGGATCGTAAATCACCCCATTCGAATCGGACACGGTGACCGGTTTCGCGCCGAGATCGAGCAGTTTCTCGATGGTGTACTGGGAGACGTTGCCGCTGCCGGAGACCAGGCAAAGCTTGCCTTCCAACTTGTCGTTGCGGCTCTTCAGCATTTCCTCGGCAAAATAAACGCAGCCGTAGCCGGTGGCTTCCGGACGAATCAGCGATCCGCCCCAGTTCAGGCCTTTGCCTGTAAGCACGCCTGTAAATTCGTTTCGCAGCCGCTTGTACTGGCCGAAGAGGTAGCCGATTTCGCGTCCACCTACGCCAATGTCGCCGGCGGGAACGTCGGTGTTGGGACCGATGTGCCGCTGCAATTCGGTCATGAAGCTTTGGCAGAAGCGCATCACTTCGTTGTCGCTCTTGCCTTTCGGATCGAAATCCGATCCACCCTTGCCGCCGCCCATGGGCAGCGTGGTCAACGAATTCTTGAACACCTGTTCGAAGGCCAGAAACTTCAGGATCCCCAGATTCACCGACGGATGGAAACGCAGGCCGCCCTTGTAAGGTCCGATCGCGCTATTCATCTCAATGCGGAAACCACGATTCACCTGCACTCCACCTTGATCATCGATCCAAGGCACACGGAACATCAGCACGCGTTCCGGTTCAACGATCCGGTCGAGAATGCGATTCGATTGGTACTCGGGATGCTTTGCCAGAACTAAACGCAGAGAATCGAACACTTCCCGCACCGCCTGATGAAATTCAGGCTCGGCGGCGTTCTTCGCTTTCACGCTCATCATTACATCGTCAATGTAATCGCCGGGAGCTTTGATTCCCGGCGAAGTCAGAGTGCCAGACGTCATGGTCCTACCCTCCGTGGAAATTTCAGTTATCAGCACTGCATGGGAGGTTTACTCCCAGCCTTTGAAAGGATACGCCTGTTGGGTTCAGAAAGAACTAGTTCAGCGCTGGGAAAGAATGGCCGAGGCGGCTGGCCCGGTAAGGACTTACAGGATCCTCTCGTGGGTGTAGCCGTTGGCGCCCAGGGCGGAAATCAATTCCGCGATGTGCTCGGGACCGCGCGTCTCCATGGTGATGTCGATGGCGGTGTCTCCCAGATTTACATTATGGTAGGCGCGGTCATAGGAGGTCTCCACAATGTTGGCGCGATGCTCAGCGAGAATGCCGGTAAGCCGGTACAGGGCTCCGGGATAGTCGGGAAGATGCACACGCAGCCGTACCAGCCGTCCATCTTTGACGAGGCCGCGTTCGATGATGCGTGCGAGCAACGTTACATCAATGTTCCCGCCGCTAACCACCACGGCAATTTTTTTTCGCTCGTGATCCTTGATCATTGGGATCCGGCGATTGACAAGCGCCGCCAGAGCCGCAGCACCGGCCCCTTCAGCGAGGATTTTTTCGCGTTCCAGCAGCAGCAGAACGGCGTTAGCAATCTCTTCTTCTTCAACCGTGACCACTTCGTCCACATATTTCTGGATCAGTGGAAGCGTATGGTCGCCCGCCCGCCGTACCGCGATTCCATCCGCGATTGTTACCGCTGAAGGCAGGGTCACTGGTTTGCCCTCCGATAGTGCAGCCTTCACCGATGGCAACCGTGCCGGTTGAACTCCGATAACCTGGATGCGGGGATTGGTTTCTTTCAGCGCGCACCCAATACCCCCAATGAGCCCTCCGCCGCCAATGGGCACGATGACAGCTTCAAGGTCGGAAAGCTGCTCCAGCAGCTCAAGCCCAAGAGTTCCCTGCCCGGCGATGACTGCATCGTCGTTGAACGCATGGACGAACGTGAGATGTTGTTGCGTACTGAGCCGAAGGGCTTCCGCGTAGGCCTCATCGTAATTCGCACCATGAAGCACAACATCGCCGCCGTATCCCCGCGTTGCCGAAACCTTGATTAACGGGGTCGCCAGCGGCATCACGATTTTTGCCCGGATACCCAGGTTAGAAGCGTGGTAGGCGACGGCTTGTGCATGGTTTCCCGCTGAGGCTGCGATCACTCCTTGCGATCGCTCTTCAGCGGTCAGACTCAACAGCTTATTCAGCGCCCCTCGCTCTTTGTAGGCGCCAGTTCGCTGCCGGTTCTCCAGTTTCAAATAGACATCGTTGCCGGTAAGTTCGGAAAACGTTTCGGACCTGGTGCACGGAGATACGTGAATCGATTTTCGAATGCGGACGAGAGCGGACTGAATTTCGGAGAGTGTGACCATTCGTGAGCTATTCTGCGGTGAAGTCGCCATTCTACCTCAATAAAAATCTCCGCCCGGGCACCATACCAGAAGGGTCTGAGTGGACACTTACGATCGCGCGAGGATGACGCAAAAAAATCCATCGGTTGCATCAAAATTGACGATTGTACTTCGGCGATGATTCCGATTAGACAAGTAGTATGGCGGAGAGTCGCCTTACCTTCTCGAACGATCATGACGCGTGTGGTGTGGGCTTCATCGCGCAACTGGGCGGACCCGCGTCGCATGCCGTGGTTGAGCGTGGAGTCAGCGCGCTAAAGCGACTGGCTCATCGCGGAGGTGTGGATGCCGATGGCCGCAGTGGCGATGGCGCCGGCTTGCTGGTCTCGATCCCCAAGGCTTTCTTTCGCAAAGCCGCGCACCTTGATGGGATCGAGCTGCCCGAAGAATTTGGCATCGGCATGGTGTTTCTTCAGCCTGGCAGTGAGAGCAGCGCGCTGGAAGCCGTTCGCGCCACCGTTTCGAAATACGATCTCTCATTTCTTGGCTGGCGCACGGTGCCGACCAACGCTTCGATTCTCGGACCGCGCTCACGCGATTCCCTGCCCCTTGTCAGGCAATGCTTTGTAGCGCCGAGTGGGAAATCCTCAAATTTAGAATCATCCGATTTTGAATTGCAGCTCTTTCGCCTGCGCCATGAACTCGAAACTATTTCTGATTCCGGTTACTACTGCTCGTTGTCGGCGCGAACGATCGTTTACAAAGGATTGCTCACGCCAGAGCAGCTTGTTCCCTTCTACCCTGATTTAAGCAGCGCTGAGTTTGCCAGCTCGTTTGTAATTTTTCATCAGCGGTACTCCACGAACACGCAACCCAGTTGGTCATTGGCGCAGCCCTTTCGTTTCGTTGCTCACAATGGCGAGATCAACACCATCAGCAGTAATCGGCGGTGGTTTCAAGCGCGCGAGAAGGCGCTGCAGAGTCAGCTCGGGCTCGCGAATCGAACCAGTCTGCTACAGCCGGGCATGAGCGACTCGGCTAGTTTTGATAATGCACTGGAAGCAATGGTGCGGAGCGGCTCAAACGTGGCTGAATCCGCATTACGCCTGGTGCCTCCAGCATGGGAATACGACGAACATGTCGATCCTAGTTTGGGGCAATTTCTCGCACAAAATGCATCTGAGCAGGAACCCTGGGACGGACCGGCAGCGTTGATTTTCAGCGACGGCCAGGTCGTGGGCGCGAAGCTCGACCGAAACGGCCTGCGGCCGCTGCGCTATACGCTCACGTCGGATGGATTGCTCATCGTGGGTTCTGAAGTCGGCATTACGGATCTTTCCGATAAGCAGGTCATAGAGCGACAGCGGCTGGGTCCTGGTGAAATGCTGATTGCCGATCTCGCGAGCGGGACTTTCTTCCGTCCCCACGAAGCTGGCCGCCTGGTTCACGCGCGGCACACTTCGGGCACGGGTACTGTTATTCGTCCGGAGAACGCAGCCGAGCCTCTAACTGACGACGCCAACCGTTTGATGGCGGCCTTTGGCTGGACAGAAGACCAGTTCCGGATGCTCTTCCAGCCACTGATGGAACACGGTCAGGAGCCACTTTGGAGCATGGGTGACGACGCTCCGCCGGCGTTTCTTTCGAGTCTCCCGCGGCCTCTCTGGGACTATTGCAAGCAACGTTTCGCCCAGGTCACCAATCCGCCGATTGATCCCCTGCGTGAGAGCCACGTCATGTCGCTCGACGTGTATTTGGATCAGAATACGAAACTAAATTCTCCGTTGCTTGATGCTGGTCAGATGTCCGTGATTGCAGAAGCGCTGCCATGCCATTGCATCGACATTACGTTCGAAGCGGCCGGAGGAATTGACGCCGCGCGTGATGTTTTAGACCATATCCGCGAAGAAGCGAGAGCTGCGGTGGCGTCTCAAACTGCAGCCGTCGTGCTGAGCGATCATGACCTTAGCGACAAAAGGGCGGCTCTTCCTGCGCTGCTGGCCGTTTCGGCCGCCTGGCGAGCCATGGTCGAAGCCGGCGCATGGAATGTTCCACTCATCGTGAAAACTGGACAGGTGCTCGATACTCACCATGTCGCGCTGCTGGTAGCTGCTGGTGCGAGTGCGGTGTTTCCTTATCTAGCAATGAGTCTGGCCGCGCGGGCCGACCTCAACGGCCCCGCCCGTTATCGGGCCGCGATTGAAAAAGGTTTGCGAAAAGTGCTAGCTCGCATGGGCATTTCCACCGTGAGCAGCTACCGCAATAGCCAGATATTCGAAACCATCGGCCTCGATCCCGCCGTTTGCGATGAATTCTTTGAAGATGCCGGCCACACGCTTGGCGGGAAAGGTCTGAATGACCTTCTTGCCGACAGCATTGCGTGTCATGCCTCCGCTTTCCGATCTTCCGCGCTGGAATTTCGTGATGCGGGCTTGTATCGCTTTCGCCACAATGGTGAGCAGCATGCAAGTTCGCCGGAACTGGTGAGGCGAATGCATCGCTACATCAAGTCCCCGACTGAGGCAAATCAGAAATCTTTGTCGGCGCTGTCGGAGGAAAGAAAAACTGTTGCCGTACGCGACTTGTTGGAATTTCGTCCGGCAGAGCCAGTACCTTTGGACGAAGTTGAAAGCGAGGTCTCGCTACTCAGCCGGTTTAGCACGCAGGCAATGTCGCTCGGCGCCATTTCCCCGGAAGTCCATCAGACTTTGGCTATCGCCATGAATCGCTTGGGAGGACGCAGCAATACTGGCGAAGGTGGAGAAGATCCAAGCATCTATTACGATCGGCCAGAAGCCAACAACCGGGTGAAGCAGGTGGCGTCTGCGCGGTTCGGTGTGACCGCGGAATACCTGGTGCATGCCGATGAAATCGAGATCAAGATGGCGCAGGGCTCGAAGCCCGGCGAAGGCGGACAGCTCCCTTCCGCGAAGGTCACGCCTTACATTGCGCGGCTGCGGCACGCTATAGCCGGAACTTCACTGATTTCTCCTCCACCGCACCATGACATCTACAGCATCGAGGACCTTGCGCAATTGATTTACGATTTGCGCGCCGTGAACCCGAATGCCCGCATTGGAGTCAAGCTGGTTTCCAGTTCCGGAGTGGGCGTAATCGCTACTGGCGTCGCCAAGGCTGGCGCCGATGTAATCACCATCAGCGGTCACGACGGCGGCACCGGAGCATCCCCGCTCACCTCAATCAAGAACACAGGCCTGCCTTGGGAAATTGGTTTGCGGGATGCTCACACGGCGCTGGTGCGGGCGGGGCTTCGTGCGCGAGTTAGATTGCGCGTGGATGGCGGGCTCAAGTTTGCCCGTGATGTCGTGGTCGCGGCGCTGCTGGGTGCCGAGGAATTCGGCTTCGGAACCGCCGCCCTGCTGGCCGTGGGCTGTGTTATGGCGCGGCAGTGTCACCTCAACACGTGCCCTGTGGGTATTGCAACGCAGGATGAAACGCTGCGCGCTCGTTTCGCCGGAAAGCCCGAGATGGTGGAAACATTTTTCCGCGGGCTGGCGGCGGACGTTCGCCAATTGCTTGCGACCATGGGCGTGGGATCGGTTGATGAAGTTCTGGGCGCCGTCGACCGGTTAAGGCCGCGCTCCGCGGATGCGGAACAAAGCGTCTCGGCACTCTTGCGACCCATCCTCGAACCGCCCGCGCAATTCGACTGTCCCCACGAGGACAGCGGCGCGCTGCACGCTGAACTGAATCGCGTGGTGGACGATTTGGAATCGCTCTCTCTCCGTCCCTATCAATTTGCCATCACCAATGAGGATCGAGCCGTGGGCGCGCATTTCAGTGGCGAAGTCCTGCGTCGAATGGATCGCTCAACCTTGGAGATGACCGGCGTGGATTGTGAATTTGTTGGCACCGCGGGGCAAAGCTTTGGCGCGTTTCTTATCTCAGGGGCCAACTTTCGATTGATTGGCGAAGCCAACGACTATGTGGGGAAAGGACTGTGCGGTGGCAGCATCGCTATCAGCGCTCAGGCGGATGCCTCCGAACGCGGAGACGTTCTCGTAGGGAACACCGTGCTCTATGGCGCTACCTCGGGTGAGCTATTCGTTGCTGGCCGGGCGGGAGAGCGATTCGCGGTGCGCAACAGCGGCGCCCTTGCCGTCGTTGAGGGGGTGGGCCGTCACGGTTGCGAATACATGACCGCTGGCGTCGTGTTGATTCTTGGCCCGGCGGGCAGCAACCTGGGTGCGGGAATGACTGGCGGCCTCTCTTATCTCCTTTGCAAAGACGCCGAGAATTCGGTGAATCAGGATCTGATGAACCGCGATTCCGTCCGATTTGCCGCGCTCGAAGCTCGGGAAGAGCAATGGCTTCGCTGCATTCTTCACCGCCACGTTCAACTCACGGGAAGTCCACGGGCGGCTGACTTCCTCTCCTATTCCGCGCTGCCGCTACTGCGGGTTGAACCCGTGCTGCCTCCGTGCTCCGTGGAAGAGACCTGGGCGCCCATTCTTGCGCGCCTTGCAGCCGAGGAAGCACGCAGCTTCGGACGCGACAAGATTCTCGCTTCCGAAAGACCGGTCGTTCAGTGATCCCACCTGATCCTCGTTTCTCATCCTGCACTGAACCAATGTTCGCTATAATCTCCGATTAACCGCATGGATTTCGATCAGCTCATCACATTTTTGGAAGTTGCCCGTCAAGGCAGCTTCTCACGCGCCGGAGAGAAAGTCTTCCGTTCGCAATCGGCCGTTAGCGCGCAGATTCGCCAACTCGAACAGGAGTACGGCGACCGTCTGCTTGATCGCTCGGGCAAGACCGTCAAGCTAACTCCTGCCGGTCAAGTCTTTCACGACTACGCGGTGCGCATGAAAAAGCTGCGCGACGAATCGCTCGTGGCCGTAGCCGACCATGGCCACACGCCGCGCGGAACGCTGCTGGTGGGTGCCAACGAAGCCACCTGTCTTTACGTTCTGCCTGAAGTTTTCGGGGAATACTGCCGCAAATATCCCGACGTGCAGATCAGCATCTATCGCAATTTCACTTATAAGATCGTCGAGAAGATAGAGAATGGCTCTCTCGATGTGGGTATAGTTAGTCTTCCAGTGCAGTCTCCCAGTTTGAAGGTACAACCCATATTTCGCGACCGTTTGATGCTGATGGTGAGCCCCAAGAATCCTCTCGCCAAGCTGAAATCGGCGCACATCAGCGAGGTGGTAAAACATCCTCTGCTGCTGCCGAAGACCGGCCACACCCGCAGGCTGCTGGATAAACTGTTTCGCGAATACAACACCGAGCTTAAGGTCAGGATGGAACTACCCAGCATTGGAATGATCAAGAGCTTCGTTGCCGCGGACCTGGGCATCTCACTGATCAGCGCGTCCTTCGCGCGGGATGAAGTTTCCGCAGGCAGGGTAAAACTGGTGGAACTGGAAGGGGCTGAACTGTGGCGTGAACTCGGACTCGCATATCGTCGCGACCGCACTCTATCCGTTGCCACCAAGACATTCGTGACAGTGGTGCGCCAGCTCTCAGAGCTTTTGAAGAAAACGGATGCGCCGAGTCACAAGTAAAAGCGCCTTAGGCATCCGCTTCCGGTGGAACAGTTTGTGGTTGAATAATGTGCAGTCCGCATTCCGTCTTCGATGATCCGGACCAACGCCCCGCCCTCGGGTCTTCTCCAAGCCTCACTGCCCGCGTGCAATGAGTGCAACCGATGCTTGGATAGCTGCGCTCATGCAGCACATTGAAAGGCACGTCATGGTCGCGAATGTACTGCCAGACCTGTTTAGAATTCCAGTCGGCGATCGGATTAATCTTCACTAACCCGAATTTCTCGTCCCACTCGACTTTGCCCGCGCCGGCTCGCGCCGCGGTTTGATCGCGCCGTATGCTTGTGATCCAGGCCCGTAGTTCATCCAGTTTGCGTCGCAGGGGCTCAACTTTGCGAAGGTTGCAGCATTGGTCGGGGTTTCGTTGCCAGAGCGCCGGACCGTGGACTCGTTCCTGCTCCTCCGGCGATGCCAGGGGATAGACTTTTTCAATCGCGATGCCGTATCTCTGCTCGACTTGGTCCATCAGATTGTAGGTTTCTGGAAAAAGAAATTCAGTGTCCAGCGTGAACAACCGAAAATTCTTGCGCACCCGGGACGCAATATCGATCAGCGCCATCCCTTCAGCTCCGAATGCGGAGGAGATCGCCACCGTGTTTCCGAATCTCTCGAAAGCCCACTCGAGCACCCGTTCAGGCTTCCAAGACTCCGCAGCGATCTGTAGTTCTCCAACTTCGTCTCTCATGCCAAGGGCTCCTCATTTGGCCGCACACTTTCAGCCGGCAAAAACTGAGTTTGCGAGAATCCGGTTCCGAGGTCGTGGTTCAGCACCGGAACGGTCACGATGTCTTCAGCTAAATTCTGAGCGGCAAGCTTTACTACCTCACCTACGACCAGCAAGGTTGGAGATGCCAGCCGGGGTGCCCCATGCAGATCTGAAACAGTAGTGCGATATATCCTCTGCTTGGAAGTTGTCGCACGAGAAATAACTGCGCAAGGAGTGTCGTCCGCAAATCCCGCGCGCATGAGCCTGCCGGAAATTTCGCGGTAATTCTGGCCTGGCATATAAATCACAAGAGTGGCCTGCTCCGCCGCAAACTTGCTCCATTCGGCGTCATCGTTACCAACGGCCCGATTGCCTGTCGCCAGCACGAGCGTCGACGATGCATGCCGATGCGTAAGCGGAATGCCAGCTGCCGCCGCCGCTCCCAGTGCCGATGTCACGCCAGGAACGATCTCGTATTCAATGTTCGATCGTCGCAACGCTTCGATTTCTTCGCCGGCCCGACCGAAAATCAGGGGATCCCCGCTTTTCAAGCGAACTACTTGCCGTCCTGAAGACGCCAACGTCACCATCAGAAAGTTAATTTCCTCCTGCCGGACAGTTTTCGTCCCGCAACGCTTGCCCACGTTCCGGATTTCAGCAGCCGGCGAAATCAATTGCAGGATTTCCGGAGAAACCAGATCGTCGTGCAGCACCACATCGGCTCCGCGCAACAACCGCAGAGCTTTCACTGTAAGTAATTCGGGATCACCCGGCCCCGCTCCGACCAAATACACCTTGCCATTCATACAGTTACGCTCCTGTCATTTCTTGCCGACTCTTTTTCCGATTCTTCCTTTGACTGTTTTGCCAACGCGGCGTGCAGCGCCTCACGGCTCGCCAGCGAAAGCAGCAAATCGCGTTTGCGTTGCTTGTCAAGATCGCTGGCCAGCACAAGCCGCCGGGTCTCTCCCAGCTCCGCAACCCACTGGGCATATCCCGGACCAAACTGCCGCTCCAACTGTTGTCGAAGCTTTTGAGCCAAGGATGGGCTCTGTCCGCTCGTCGAGATTGCAATCTGTAGATCGCCTCGTCGCACCACCGCTGGATAATAAAAGTCGCAGTACTCGGGATCGTCCACCACGTTGCAGAGCACTCCTCGCCGCTGTGCTTCCCGATAAATCAAACCGTTGAGGGAACGAGACGCCGTGGCCACGATTGCCAAAAACGTTCCATCAAGATCGGACTCGGCGAATGCGCGTATCTCAAGGGTGACATTGCCGGCCTTCGCCCACGCGTGTACTGTCCCCGTCGCATCCAGAGCAACCACGTGGAGGCGTGCTCCGGTGTCGATGAGCCCTCCGATCTTGGGCTCTCCAATCTTTCCGGCTCCGACCACAAGGCATCGTCTGCCTTCCAGTTTCATAAACATTGGGAACAAGCTGCTCACTATTTCTCCTGTTCGGCTCAGCCTTCTACTCCACTCGGCACGCGTCCCTCGGGCAGATCGCGAGCGACTGCCTCCACGAACTCTCCTGCCAGAAAATTCCGCAGGTCGGTGTCGCTGTGACGCGAGAAAAACTGCCGCAGATTTTCACCGGTCGTGCCGTCCGCCAGATACCTGCGCAGCAACCGCTCGATGGCCTCAGGAACCTCAGTGGCCGCGCAGCGATAGCCCACAGGCCTTGCGATTGACTGATGCAGACCCAGCGCACCGCCCAGGCAGAAGTAATACGCATCTACCATCTGCCCGTTGACCTTGATCTTCTTGCCTTCGATTCCAATGTCGGCGATCCAGTGCTGCCCGCAACTGTTGGGGCAGCCGGTGACGTGCAGTTTTAAGTGCTGATCGAACCCAGGCAGACGCTCTTCCAATTCCTCCACCAGCCAGCGCGAAAAACTTTTCGTCTCGGTGATGGCGAGTTTGCAGAATTCCGTACCGCTGCAGGCGACTGCGCCGCGCCAAAAAGGAGATCCGCTCACCGGGAGACCAATCGCGCCCAACTCCTTTGCAAGGTCGTCCGCCTGGAGACGAGGCACGTTGACGATCAGCAGGTTTTGCATGTTGGTGGTGCGCAGTTCGCCGCTGGCAAAGCGATCGGCCAGATCGGCAGCGGCGTGCATTTGCTCAGGCGTAATCCGGCCACGCAGAACCGTTGCCCCTACATAGCAGTACCCGGATTGTTTCTGCGGATGAATTCCGATGTGATCGCGGTAGACGTCTGCGGGCGGCTGCTCCGGTTCGGCAGGGTCCAGCTGAAATCCCAGCCGGCGTTCCAACTCCGATTGAAAATGCTCAACCGTCCAGCCGTGCCTGAGGAAGAGAAACTTCAGCCGCGCCCGTTCGCGGTGTTCGCGCAATTGATCGGAGTCCCGAAATAACTCGGCCACTCCCCTGATCACTGGAAGGACCTGGTTCCAGCGAACGAAGGCATTCAGGGGCGCGCCCAAGTAGGGCTCGGTAGAAAGTCCGCCACCCACACGCAAGGCAAAACCAATCTCAGGTTTCCCTCGAACCACGCGCTGCATCGCAGTCAGTCCCACATCGTTGATCTCCGGATACGGGCACCAGACGCGGCATCCCGTGATGGAAATCTTGAACTTGCGCGGCAAGTTGTAGAACTCGGTATTCCCTGCCAGCATGCGATCCGCTTCCAGCGCCAGAGACGAAGCATCGCAGATCTCATCCGCGTCTACCCCGGCTACTGGGCAGCCAGTAATGTTGCGCGTAACATCGCCGCAAGACCCTGTCGTGTTAAGTCCGACGCGCCATAGCTCCTCCAATACTTCCGGAAGCGCCTCAATCGTGACCCAGTGCAGTTGAATATTCTGCCGCACCGTGAGGTCGGCGGTGCTCCGCGCGTAACGCTGTGTGAGAGTAGCGATGGTTCGCAGTTGGTCGGATCGCAACAGGCCGTTGGGAATTCGAATTCGCAGCATGAAGAACGGCAATGCCTTGCCCTGACCATCCTTGCCGCCGACTACTCCAGCGCCATCGCCCTGCGTGTAAACTCCCCACCAGCGGAAGTAGGTCCCGATCCACTCCGGCGGAATCGAGTCGAACCCCTCTCGTGCAAATCGGCGAATCTCGGCCAACCCGTCCCACGGGTTCATGGCCCGTTTCAGGCGTTCTGACTTTTGAGCTTTGGTTTCTTTGACAGCATTTTCCATAACGATTTCCGCGCAAAAAGAAAAACCCACCGCCAGATGCTCTCTGGCGGTGGGCGATAAGTGCTGACGATGCTATGAAATTTCTAAGTCAGCAGCCTCCCTGCGCCAGAGCACACGCATGCACAACAACAACATGCACATATACAAATCTGGCGAGGATTGCTGAAATTAGTCATACTTTTTAGATAGTAGGTTGGTCCATCGAGCGAGTCAACCACTTTTCTACAGGCTTGGATGCATACTTTCGATCAGATGCATCAAAATTTTGCGATGCTCTTCCCGGCAGTAGTTACTCCGACCACGGTTCGATCAAGCAGCTTTCGTGATCTTCGCCCTCAAACCTTGAAGAACGGTGGCCGGCAGCCGGAGGACTCGAACCTTCAAATCCTTCTTCGTGGTTACACGGACGGCGATGCCATCCGCATCTGGAAACGGATCTGAAACCACTTCAAATTCCTCTCCATAAAGGCGGACGCGCTCAGACGCCGCATATCCGAGGTGCTTGACGCGCTCACAGATTTCCGAAACCAAAGAAGACTCAGAATTATGACTGGTCATAATATGGGGATTATAGCCCCCTAACGAAGAGAGATGCCGAGTGTTCTGTCTAGGAGACTACCCGCAAAAGAAAATTACGGTAAAACGCACTCTAATCACTAAGATGACCATTCCGGGGTTTTCATGAAAATCTCTTGACACCACTATTGCTTTCCTCGGCCGCTCTGATCGGTTCGACGTTTGCCGCTTCCGGCCTTTTCCGGTCGCCAGCAGGCTTGACCGCATGAATGCTGACGGCTTGCTCCAGCTGTGTCATCAGAGTTTGAAGGTTCTCTTCGCCAGTATCGAGGACCTTGCGCAGCTCAGCGCCGGCCTTAATAGCCTGCTCATACGCATTTCGAGCTTTGGTGAGGAGCGGAAGCTGTTCAATGAACGCCGTGGCACTCTTGGCGAACTCGTTCAGAGCTTCTGTGTAAGTTGCCATGGTGGGCGCCGAGGTCAGGTTGGATGACGAAGGCGATGGCGGACGGTCGTCCTTCGCAGCGCCTTTTTGCGATCCGGCTGCGAAATTCCATTTTTCGAACTGGCTATCCACCAAAGATTCGTCCGGTTCGTTGCCGAGCGCCTCCAACTCAGTGGTCTGCTTCGAGGCGAACTCCGACTGCGCTCCCACGTCATCATTCAGCTTTTTCCACATTCTTTTCACTCCTTATGGATGTTCATCTTGGCGGGGCGGCGCGCAGGTTGCCATTATGAACCGGCCCGTCGAGAAGATCAACTTCAGCACAAAGAAGACGACTGCGCAGAGTCTCCTCAACCTAACTTGTTGAAAAGATGGAGCGGGAGACCGGGATCGAACCGGCGACATCCAGCTTGGGAAGCTGGCGTTCTACCGCTGAACTACTCCCGCTCACTGGCAGATAGGCAAGATCCACCCGAAACACCCAAAGAATAGCACCCGTGGACACGATAGACAATCTGTCCCACGATCAACGGGTCGATACGGGACCATGCGAACAGCCTGTTAGACTGCCTTCAGGTCATAAATTGTCTTCCTCATCAAGCAGAAAGCACGCCGGACCGGCCGTCGGCGATCAGCCTACGGTTCCAGAGCCCACGTTTTCGGAGCGCGCCCGCACTTTGGTCCACATGGGCCGCATTGGCAGCCTTTCCACTCTCTCCCGTAAGCAGCTCGGATTCCCCTTCGGATCGGTGATGCCGTACGGGCTTGACGCACGCGGGCGTCCCATATTCTTAATCAGCACGATGGCGATGCACACGCAAAATCTACAAGCAGATTCGCGCGCCAGTTTGCTGGTAACCCAACCTGATGCCAGCGGAGACCCACTCGGAGCTTCGCGCGTTACGTTAATTGGGAATGCCCAGATCATTCCCGAGCCAGAAGTTGGGGATGCACGTGGGCTCTACCTGGAGCGTTACGCCAACGCCAAATACTGGGTGGACTTCGAAGACTTCTATTTTTATCGGATGGATGTGCTGGACGTGTACTACGTGGGCGGCTTTGGGGTAATGGGCTGGGTTCAGGTTTCAGATTACGACTCGGCACAGCCGGACCCGCTAGCCGATGCCGCGGCCGGCATTATCGAACACATGAATACCGACCACAAAGATGCGCTCGTCCTTCTGGCGCGTTCCTTTGGGGGGATCGAATCCCAGGAGGCGGCGATGACCGCGGTGGATCGTCTTGGATTTCAAGTTCGCCTGAAGATGCCGGACGGAATGAAGGGCGCCCGCATTGGCTTTCTCCGAGAAGTGAGTAATCCCGGAGATGCCCGCAAAGTGCTGGTGGAGATGGTACAGCAGGCGCGTCAGAAACCCTGAATGCAGGGCCGGGGGGATACCCAAAGGAAAATGCCCGAAACTCTTTCGAGTCTCGGGCATTTGTTGTTACTCAGAAAGCGGCTTAGACAGCCTGGACGTTCTCCGCTTGCCAGCCTTTGGGGCCTTTGGTCACGTCAAACTGCACGGTTTGGCCTTCCTGCAGGCTGCGGAAGCCGCCAGCCTGGATCGCGGAGAAATGCACGAAAACGTCTTCGCCATTCTGACGGCTGATAAAGCCATAGCCCTTGGCGTCGTTAAACCACTTCACTGTTCCTTGTTCTGCCATTGTTGGTAGTCCTATTCTTGTTTCTTTAGATTGTGCTGAGAAGATTCGCTGCTAGTGAGGGGGTGACGCTGGTTGGCGATACCGACCTTCAATTGCTTGTGAGTCAAACTTAGCTGGTTTTAATTGTACACCAGAAGTCAAGAGCTTGCCAAAGAATGTTTGTAAATGCCATTTCCCAGCCGCCGATAGCTATTTAGTGGCACAATACTGGGCCATGTTCAAGCTTCGCCGTCTCGCCCCTTCCATTGCCTTTCTCGCCGTCTCCCTGTTCTTCACAGCAGACGTCCTTGCCCTGCAAACGCTTCGTTACTCCATCGTGAGCAATAGTAGGAATGCCGGAACCGAGGTAGACAATTACAGCGCCGACGGACATATCGACTCCACCTTCGAGTTCAACGATCGTGGCCGCGGCCCGAAGATCGAAGCTCACTATGTTATTGCCGCCGACGGAGCACCGGCGCGGACCGACGTAACCGGCAACGACTACCTTAAGGCACCGGTGGACGAACATTTCTCAGTGGAAGCCGGAGTCGGCCGGTGGAAGAGTATTTCCGAGAGCGGAAAGGGACCTACGCCTAGCTTCTAGATCAGCAATAACGGACCAGCCAGCGAATTAGCCCTCTTGGCGAGCGCGCTTTTGAAGGCAAACGGAGCTCCGGTCAGACTGTTTCCGGCGGGTGAGGCCAAGCTAGAGAAGATGACGGATGTAATAGTCGATAGCCACGGCCGAAAAATGCACGTGACTGAGTATGGGATCACTGGACTTTCCTACGATCCACAAACGGTTTGGCTGGACGATGATCAGCATTTTTTCGCCATCCCCGGCAAGTGGTTCGCATTCCTCAGAGAGGGATGGGAGGATACGAATAACCAGCTCTACGCCCTCGACCGTAAGGCCCAGGATGCACGCTACGAACGGCTGGCGACCGAGTTGGCTTCGCACCCGAAACATCCTCTTGCCATCGAGCATGTCCGGCTATTCGACTCTGAACAGGCCGCGATTCGGGAAAACCAGACCGTTGTCATCCAAGGGGATCGCGTGTCGGCCGTAGGCCCATCAGCCGCGGTGAGTGTTCCCAGGGATGCTGACGTTATCGATGGAACCGGCAAGACGCTAGTCCCCGGTTTGTTCGACATGCATGCTCATGCCCAGGCCCTGGACGGGATTTTGAACATAGCCAGCGGCGTGACCACGGTTCGCGATATGGGCAATGACATCGACGAGCTCCGCCATCTGCAAGACCAGTGGGACAGCGGCACAACCATCGGTCCGCACGTGTGGAAGTCCGGCTTTATCGACGGACACGGCCCATTCCAGGCCCCGACCGGTCTCTACGCAGATACCGCGGAGCAGGCGCAAGCCGCGGTGACTCGCTATGCCGATCTGGGCTACATCCAGATCAAGCTCTACAGCTCGCTCAAGCCTGAGTTTGTGTCCGGAATCGCGAAGGCTGCCCACAGCCGCGGGCTGCGCATGAGTGGACATATTCCAAACGGCATAACCGCGAGCCAGTTTGTGGAAGACGGCGCCGACGAAATACAGCACATCAACTTCATCTTCCTGAACTTTCTCGCCGCAAAAGTAAAAGACACGCGCACTCCGGAACGCTTCACGGCTGTCGGGGACAATGCGGCGAAACTGGATCTGCAGTCCAAAGAGGTCAGTGATTTTGTCGCGTTGCTGCTTCAGCATCACACCACAGTCGATGTGACGCTGGCCACCTTTGAGGGTATGTTCACGGGCCGGCCGGGAAAGGTTTCTCCAGATTATGCGCCGGTGCTGAATCGGCTGCCCGCACAAGTTCAACGCGGCGCCTATTCGGGCGGTCTCCCGGTAACTGAATCGAACGATCAACTCTACAAAGATTCCTACGGGGCGATGCTGCGGATGACCAAGCGAATGTACGATGCCGGCATTCCGGTCCTCGCAGGAACCGACGCAACGGCGGGGATCATGCTTCATCGCGAATTGGAGCTCGAAGTGGAAGCCGGAATTCCGCCGGCAAAGGCCTTGCAGATCGCAACCTTCAACGCCGCAAGATTGCTAAAGCAGGACAAGGAAGTAGGCTCCATTGCGGCGGGAAAACGAGCCGACTTGGTGCTCGTAGAGGGAAATCCTGCTGAACATATTAGCGACATTCGCCGTTGCCGCCTGGTGATGAAGGATGGAGTGGTCTACAAGAGCGCCGACCTTTATAGCGCGGTCGGCATCAAGCCGGCGGATTAGAGTCGTTCATTCCGAGTATCCGTCAGAATTGTCATCGTCCTCTTCGTCGTCCGGATCTTCGTCGTCGTCATCCTCTTCGTCGTCGTTTTCCCGTTGCTCACGCAGTTGGGCAGCGGTAGCCACTGTGCGATCAGTCGGGTCGACGAATGCTGGTCCGATTGTACTCATCCCGTAATCCTACACCTCACAACATTCCGGCGACGTCCATGCAATCGCACCCGGAGCAGCACAAGGCTTACTGCTAACAACATCGCGTTGTTCCCATTTTGAAACCAGGGCTGGCTTTGTATCTGTATTTTGCAAGTTTCAAGTGGACAGAGAATTATTTCCTGATTAACTTGACCCACACTCGAGTCATTACGTCACAGCAATTAGTGGCGTTATGGCTTCGAGCAAAGAGGTAGATTTTGGGAAACTTCTACACGGACATGATCTTCCCCGACGCACGCTTCGACTCGGTAAGTCGTATCGCCGATCCTTCGCTGCTTGAACCCATGACCCGGCAACTTGTGGAAGGATTGATCGTGTCAGCCCAACAAATGGGAATCGAAGTAATGATCTACGAAACTTATCGCAGTCAGGAACGCCAGCAGGCCCTGTTCAACAATGGCGCCACCAGGCTTCGCACTGTGGGCGTGCATCACTATGGTCTGGCCTGTGACATAGTTCGCGTGGTGAGCGGAGAGCCTTCGTGGAAGGGTGATTTCGCCTTCCTTGGACAGCTCGCCCACAGTAGCGGGCTCATCTGGGGCGGCGACTGGGGCGCTCCCAATATTAAGCACACCTTCGTCGACAGCGTGCATGTGCAGCGATGCACGGTCGCCAGACAAGGGGACCTCTTTGCCGGCGCCTGGTTTCCCGACCAAACCTACAATCCTAACGAAGACGTGCAACATCTTTTTAACGCAACGAAAAAGCAACCGACCAAATCCACTGCAACAGCCGGTAGATCGGAAACAAACAGCAAACCGGCCTGACGCCTTCCCCGCCCTGAGCTGCCGCGCAGCAGTTTACGCTTTTCGGATAATGATTCTGCGCAGAATTCCGGCCGCATCGATTAGTATGATCGGTTCCAATTTCATTATCCCAGCTCTAAGGACATCGTCGACATGCCGAGAAAAAGTGCGAAGCCTGCCGCCAACCGCCGTCTGTTTCTTAAAACTGCTCTTTGCGGTAGTGCAGCCGCAGCGCTAGCGGCGCCTTATCCAGCGCTCGGAGCCGCGCGCGAAATTACGGCCGCGGTTCCCGTTCCTGACGTGAAGACTTTCGAGCTCGATGAAATCACCATCGCAGATTTGCAGGATGGAATGAAATCTGGCAAGTTCACGGCCCGTTCATTAGTAGAAAAGTACTCTGCGAGGATCCATGAGATCGACAAGCAAGGTCCATCCATTAACGCCATCATCGAAATGAACCCCGACGCGGAATCCATTGCCGAGGGTCTCGACCGGGAACGCAAAGCCAAAGGTCCGCGCGGACCAATGCATGGGATTCCCGTGCTGATCAAAGACAACATCGATACCGCCGATAAGATGATGACCACCGCCGGATCGCTTGCTCTACTCGGCTCAAAGCCGCTGCAAGATTCTTACGTGGCGCAGAAACTTCGCGGCGCCGGAGCCGTGATCCTCGGCAAAACTAATCTGAGCGAGTGGGCGAATATTCGCTCCAGCCACTCCGTCAGCGGATGGAGCGGCCGCGGCGGACTTACCAGGAACCCTTACGCGCTTGATCGCAACCCTTGCGGCTCGAGCTCCGGCACGGGCGCGGGAATATCCGCCAACCTGTGCGCAGTTGGCATCGGCACGGAAACGGACGGATCCATCGTCTGCCCATCATCCTCGAACGGGCTGACCGGAATTAAGCCGACCGTCGGCCTGGTGAGCCGCAATGGAATCATTCCTATCTCGCACACGCAAGACGGAGCCGGGCCGATGTGCCGCACTATTCGTGACGCCGCTACGCTGCTCGGAGCGCTGACTGGCACAGATCCCGGAGATTCAGCGACTGCTGCAAGCTCAGGAAAGTCTTATTCCGATTACACTCAGTTCTGTGATCCCAATGGCCTTAAGGGTGCGCGCATCGGCGTAGCGAGGAAATACTTCGGGTTCAGCGACTCCGTCGACTACTTGATGGAGCAATCCCTTGATGCCATGAAGAAACAGGGGGCCACGCTAGTTGATCCGGCTGAGATCGAAACTCTGGGTAAGTTCGACGAAAGCGAACTATTGGTCTTTATGTACGAACTAAAGGCCGACCTTAACGCCTATCTTGCCCGTTTAGGTCCTTCGGCTCCGGTTCGCACGTTGAAAGATATCATCGACTTCAATGATCGTAATCGTCAGAAGGAGCTTCCGTACTTTGGCCAGGACCTGTTCTTGAAGGCTCAAGACAAGGGCCCGCTCACCGAGAAGGCCTATCTGGAAGCACTTGAGAAAAACCACCAGCTTGCCCGTACCGAGGGTATTGACGCCACCATGGATAAGTTCCATCTGGATGCTATTGTCGCCCCCACTGGTGGGCCGGCATGGCTCACCGACCTGGTCACTGGTGACCACTTCGCAGGGGGAAGCTCGAATGCCGCGGCAGTGGCGGGCTATCCCAATATTAATGTGACTGCTGGATTCATCTCTGGCCTGCCCGTGGGAATTTCTTTCTTCGGGCGTGCCTGGAGCGAGCCAACTCTTATCCGCCTGGCGTTCGCCTTCGAACAGTCCACTAAAGCTAGACGGGCTCCCCGATTCTTACCTACTATTGCCACTAGTTAGTACCTGACGATAGTCAACTTTGTAGGTCCCAATCCGTATCAATTCCCGGATCAGATGGGAGCTTCTTTCCGGTAACGCCATTTGAGATAGCCCACTCAAACTGCGCTCGTGTTAGCCTTACCTGCAAAGGGGGTGTTAATGAT
This sequence comes from Candidatus Sulfotelmatobacter sp., assembly GCA_025462865.1. GTDB lineage: Bacteria > Acidobacteriota > Terriglobia > Terriglobales > Acidobacteriaceae > Sulfotelmatobacter. Next base: position 65,041 of record JAOAPI010000099.1, read on the forward strand.
GATGAACAAAGTCGTTGCTTCCCTGCGGAAAGAGTATTCCCGTCTCGAACGAGAGATGGGGCAAGTAGGGAAGGCTCTGGACGCTCTCGGTCATGCAGGCGGGAAAAAGCTCAAGAGCACTGGCCGTACCTTGAGCAAAGATGCCCGTCGGCGCATTGCCGAGGCGCAAAAGCTACGCTGGGCGAAAGTCCGTAAGGCTGCCGCTAAGCTAGTGAAGACGTAAGTAGAAGGATGCTTTCGCAAGCACCGCAGCCGGCCTCGTTCGTAACTTCTCCTAAAACCTGCGGACGAGGCCCAAGCTCCGGAACCAATGTTGAACAAGAATTATCGACGCTCGACTGAGTCCATCGAAACCACTTCCGCGCCAACGCGAACTATTCTCTTTTGATTGGCATCCGCTCTGCAACGCTCATAGGACTGATCCTGAGCAACAAATAATAAGACGTTTCAAAAACACCGTATGCGCCGTAGGACGACAATAGATCTATGAACTCTACCGCGCCGCCGGCTTCCATTTGTTCAAGAATTCGAGCAGCGTTTCCGGCGTCAGCGAGCGTGCATCCTCGAACTCGCCATTCTTCTGGCTGACTAAGAGGTTGCCATCGCTGTCGGCCACCGCCAGCGCAGGGATTCCTTTATTCAGGGGAACGTCGAACTGCTTTACCAGGTCGGCATTCTTTTTTTCATCATCGCCCAAGTCAACGTGTACGACTTCATACCTCTCCATTACCGGTGCAAAATCAGGACGGTGAAACGCCAGGTCGAGCACGTGGCAGTCATAGCACCAGTTCGCGCCGAAGACGAGTAGCACGCGTTTGTGTTGGGCGACTGCCTTCTCCTCGGCTTCTTTGATTTCCGCATGTGCGTCCGCATCCGCGGGATAAATATTCTTCTTCATGTCCGACGGCTGTTTCAAATGGGGCGCATCGGTTCTTTCCGCGCCAACAATACGCCACTGCTCTCCTTGTTTCTGCCAACCCTGCGCGTCGGTCACATTCACGGTCGGCGCATTCGGCAGTCCGCTCTGCACCTCGGCCTTGAAGATGACGCTCTCAGCGCCTGGTTTCTCCCTAATTCGGACGATCTCCAGTTTCAAATCGCGGGCCTTTAATCCCAGCCAGAAATTAATGTCCGCGTCGGCTCCGTTTTTTACCCCATTGGTCTCTACCTGCGCCACCGGATCAGCGCTATAAAGTCCCCTTAAGGTCGCCGAGTCCCCCGCAAGAATCGCTTTCCGCCACTGCTCCAGCGGAGGAAACCCTGTCGGCGAATCTGTTGCCGAGTTCTGCGCAATGGCACACTGTGTTCCAACAATCACAAAAACCCAAACAACGTAGCGAAAAAATCCAATCGTCCTACCCATCTTTTCACCTCATCTCACTCTTCCCGCGACTGCGGACCCGTAAGCCGCACAAACACATCTTCCAACGCGTTTCCCTACCTCCCGATTGCATCCAGTAGCGCGGGACCTCCGACACGGGACGGCTATAGCCACGCAAAGATTCTACCGTAGCCTCAGCTCTGAGACGTTTGGCAAGTACGGATTTTTCGGCTGGCGTCGAGACGGCAAATGCGAACATTAGTTTTCGCGAATAATCCTTTGCTAAAATACCGCATAGTCAGATTGGCTCCCATGCGCACACCAAAGCGCGGCTTCACTTGACGGCGTTCCCTCTAAGACGCCCGTGTGTCGTTTCCAGAGTGGTCCTCAATTTCCCGATCTCAACCCTTCGTTGAGTGCTTGAAAGGATGCCGCCTATGCTGCGCAGGGTTTGCGTATTGTCGTTTCTATTTCTTACTTTCTGTCTGTGCGCTTTCGCACAGGATTCGCGACACTTCACATTTCACTACGCTTTCACAGTAAGAAATTTGCCTGCTGGGAAAGAACTCCGCATCTGGATCCCATCGGCCCAATCTGACGCCTATCAGGAGGTCAAGGTTGTTTCCGTACAAGGCGATCTGCCATTGAAGAGAAACATCGAATTGAAATATGGCAACCATGTCTACTATGCCGAAAGCTCAGCCACGGCGTCGCCGGAATTGCACTTCGATGTGGAATATGACGTGGTGCGACGCGAACGAGTCGCTCTCAGACAAACTGCTCCCCACGTAGTTGCGGCTTCGCTCTCATCCACAGAAAGGCAACAAGACTTGCAAGCCGATGCTCTCGTTCCCATAACCGGCCTTCCCGCTGATCTGGCCGTTAAGGTCACTCAAGGCAAAGCACAGCCGCTCGATAAAGCCCGCGCCATCTACGATTACGTTTTCACCACCATGCGCTACGACAAAACTGGAACCGGCTGGGGCCGGGGTGATGTTCTCTACGCCTGTGATGCGAAGAAAGGCAACTGTACCGACTTTCATTCCCTATTCACTGCCATGGCTCGATCACAAGGTATTCCGGCGCGCTTCGAGATTGGGTTCCCGCTGCCGCCCGACAAGCACTCCGGGGAAATTGCTGGGTACCACTGTTGGTCCGATTTCTACATCGACGGCAAAGGCTGGATTCCGGTCGATATTTCCGAAGCTTGGAAGCATCCAGAAAAGCGCGACTATTTCTTCGGTGCTCACGACGTAAACCGCATGCAGTTCAGCATGGGGCGCGACTTGCGCCTGACTCCGCCACAGGAGGGCAAGCCGTTGAATTATTTCGTGTATCCGTATGTGGAGGTCGATGGCCGGGAATTTCCGAATGTAGTGCTGGCTTTCTCGTTCGCCGACATCGAGGCGGCAGTCGCAACTCGATAGTGGAACTTACAATCTGCCGCTCGCGTAGAGCCCCGGTCCACCGGAGGGTTGGGGCAGATCTGGCGGTGGCGCGGTAGGAAGAGGCGAGGCGCCATTGGCGGGCTTCGGCACTTCGTCGGAATCTTCTCCGGGACGGCGCAAAGTCGGCGCGCTCGGCGACCGCTCCGTGGGTTCTTTTTTTGCCTCGCGCTGCGGTTGTTCGAGAACAACCTCTTTTTCCGTCCGCAGGATTTTTTCGCCGCCCACCTTCATCGTTTCCACCCGCACCACTTCATCTCCGACAATGCGCACAAAATCGACATCCGAGGGCGGTTCGCCGTAAATCCATTCTTCGTATTCCGTCTCGCCATCCCGCTCCCGCACCTTCTTTGGCGGCTTGCCCTTGGCATGAATCACCATCTCCTGATCCATTCCCACCAGCACGTGATGTGCCTGAATGGCCTCCTTCACCTTGGGAGGCACGGTGTCCAGGTAAGCCTGCTCTTTGTTTCGCGCATTGAAATCAAGGATCGGAAAAAGCACCTCGCGCAACTGCTGCGCAGTCATCTCGGGAACGTACTTGTCGAAGTAGACATTCACGAATGAACCATGCGGATTATTTTGCGGATCGTCTTGCGAAGCTTGCATAGTGCCGCCAGCGCCTGAAACCTGAATGTGCTGATACCACTTCTTCCGGTGCACCGGGCCACCGTTGATTTCGAAGTGGATGTAATCGTCTTTAATATGCACGTATGAGATGTGGGCTGGATCGCCGGGCTTTACCGCCGGTCCATAGATCGTGAGCACCTGCCGCAATTCCTCTCCGCTGGGGGTGATTACACCATCTTTCAGATGAAGTCCCTTTGCACCCATGGGAAAAGCGGTCCGCGCATACACCAGCTGGGTTTCAAAGTCGCGGATGATTTCAAACCGAGTTTGCTTGGATATCCGGGGAGCGTTATGAGGTATTGCTGAAGCTGCCTGCGCAACAGGCTGATCGTTGGATGGTTTACCGCTCGCCTGGGGAGCCGACGAATTTCGCGTTTGAACAGAATCGACGACTTGAGCGCAAACGAGGAGGGGAGTAACCAAAAAAGGGAGAACTAGAAGGGTCGTACTCCGAAAATGCAGCATGCGACACCCCAGGTATCAAAGCTGATTATATGCGATGGAGGGAACAGACGCGGGGTTGCTACGAATTTAGGTCGAGCACCTGCTACACACTCTCGGGGCCACGCTTCTTGTACTGCTGGCACTTGGTCATGATGGCCGACCGAAGCCGGGTGCGGAGATCGTCAGGCAGTTCGTAAAGCTGAGAGTCACGGTAGATCTCGATTGTCTTCTTTGTCGTATCACAAACTACATAGCAGTTGTGGCACCAGGAAAGATGATTCTCCAACTCGACTTTTGTAGTTTCGTCGAGGACACCGTCCAAATAATTTGTCAGCTCGTGCAAAAATTCAGAGCATTTCACTGGTCGCCATCTCCACTCTCACGTTTCTTGAAGAACCGTCCCAAGCGCTCGCGAAGTTGCAAGCGAGCTCGCAACAATCGCGACTTGACCGCCGGCACGCTCAACTCCAACGCCGCTGCGGTCTCCTCGGTCGACAATCCTTCTACATCTCTCAGTACAAACACCGTCCGAAAGCCTGGGGGAAGGCCCTGGATCGTCTTGCTCAAAATCTCCCGCAACTCGGCTTGCGTGTACTGCTGTTCCGGGTTCGGGCTCCAATCCGCAATCTCACGCGGAAGCGAATCATCTTCGGTCTTAATGTCTTCGTCGAGTGAGACCGTTCGCTCGGGCTTCTTGCGGCGCAACTTCATCAACGCTTCGTTGACGGCGATGCGCACTAGCCATGTGTAAAACTTGGACTGCTCCTGAAACTTCGACAGGTTGCTGTACGCCTTCAGAAACGCTTCCTGCACCACATCTTCCGCATCCTCGCGGTTTTGGGTGATGTGTTGCGCGATCCGAAAGACATTGCGGTCATAGCGGCGCACCAACTCTTCAAAGGCAGAGTCGTCGCCTTTCTTGGCCGCCTGTACCAGGGTCAGCTCATCGGTAACAGGCCCTTCTAATTTGTTTTGGATGGCTCCCATTCTCTCTGCGATGCAGTATTTTGCGTGTGACGAACCGCTGTTTGGAAAAGCAAACTGTTATTCTACTTGGTAACCATAGTGTTTGCCCAATCGCTTTCACGTTTCGTATCGCGCCAGGTTTGCGATAGAGTCGAAGAAGACGTCGGTACGCGGTCGAACACGTCCCGACGTAATTCCAGTAGAGGCGCACAAGTACCGTATAATCAGCAGTTAGGATAAGCGCTTGAAGTCGACATTGCTCGGATCAAGGTAGCTCGAGGAATACGGTTCTCCAGGCATGGCGGAACAAAAACACAATGAGGTGCGGCAGCTTGTCGAGCACGCCGTCGCGCAAGCCCTCCAGGCGCACGTCCCAAAACTGCAATCGCAAATCGTACAACTTGTTCTGGAATCCTTGCCGGCTCCGTCGGCCGCCGCTCCTGCCGCTGCCGGAGAAGGCTCTGGATCCCTGGTTCACGCGGTCTCAAACATTCACGCCGGCTCAACCCAGAAGGAGATCTTGCGGGCGCTTCTAGACTCCGGAAGCGCATATTGCTCGCGCATCGCCTTATTTGTGGTGAAGGCGGGAGCCGCATCAGGATGGCAGTCTCGCGGCTTCGGGGATGAGGAAGCAGTCAAAGATTTTTCGCTGGATTTGAATGCGGGGCCGGTGGCGCACACTTACCAGAATCGCGTGGCGACGCCAGGGAACATCGCTGAGATGGGCAGACGCTTCGTGGAAAAATTCAGCGGACCGGCCAATGAACAGGTGTTGGTGCTGCCCTTGACCCTCAAGGAGAAAGTCGCCGCACTGGTTTATGCCGACGGCGGCGATGACGGGAAACTTGATTCCTCAGCTTTGGAATTGTTGTTGATTGCGACCAGCGCGTGGTTGGAAGTAGTTTCGCTCCGCAAGCAGGCGGCCAGGGAAGATGGCGCCATGGCGAGCAGGGTTGAACCTCCACTGCCTCCGCCGCCAGTGGAAACGGTTTCTTCGTTTTCTGATCCATTTGCTTCCCATGCCCCCAAGCACGTCCCCGTTTCTGTGGAACCGGAACCTGCGGCGGCAGAACTGGTGGAAGTCGCCTCCTCTCATGGCAGCGCAGCGGCAGCACCGGCCACGGCTTCTGATCCTTGGGCAGGAATGTCGCCCGAAGATGCCGAGATGCATCGCAAAGCCCAAAGATTCGCCCGCCTGCTGGTGGATGAGATCAAGCTCTACAACCAGGCAAAGGTCGCGGAAGGCCGTCGCCACAAAGATTTGTACGACCGTCTGAAAGAAGATATTGACAAGAGCCGTGGCACGTTTCAGAAACGATACGGCAATACCGCAGCCGCCAGCGGCAACTATTTTCACAACGAATTATTGCGCAGTCTCGCTGAAGATGACGTTGCCATCATGGGTTCGAATTTCCACCACTAGGGTTCGCGAAATTTTCTTTCGTTAGCATGTCTTGGGGCAAAGTAAAAGTAGTGCAACCAGGTTGGCAGTTGTGTTGGGTACTCGCAACCGCAGTTTTCTGCGGATTCTTTGGCGTTCTGCTTCCGCCAGCAGAGGCTCTGCCTTCACCTGCTCACGCTTCCTTCCAAGACCTCCCGGCACCAAACCCGTCACAGCCGGCTTCTCCGCCTCCGATTGCAGCTGGCAAGACCGCAGGCGCCAAAAAGCCTTCCACCCAAAAAGAACCTGCCAAGAAACCCGCGGCCAACGCGGCCAAGCATCACTACGTAAACAACCGCAAGCCCCGCCGCCCAATGTCTCCGCGAGTCCGGCGGATGCGCCAGGCATTTGTAGCTTCCGCCAGCTTGCGCCCCATGGCGCAACAGCTTCTACAGGATCGCTCTTTGCCCGCATACTCCGGAGTGCAAGCCTATGCGCGGACCCACGCCAAGGACGACGCGGGGGCCTTAGCCTGGCTGGTGCTCGGCTACGCGCACGTCCTCGACAGAGACTATGCCAAAGCTATTGACCCGCTCAATCGTGCAAAGGTCCATGCCGGAGACTTGGGCGATTACGTCGACTACTATTTGGGCAGTTCCTATCTGCAGACTGGACGCACGGCGGAGGCGCTGGCAAGTTTGGCGGATTTCTCGAAAGCGCATCCGGATTCCCTGCTCGTGCGAGATGCAGCAATCAGCTACGCGGACGCGCTTCTTCTAGAAGGCCAGCCAGCAGAGGCGGTGACTTTGCTGGAACAAACCCGCGCTCCTATTCGCTCGGACTTGGAATTTGCGCTTGGGCGCGCTTACGCGGCGTCAGGGCAGCCAACCAAGGCCGCCGAGGTTTTCGAGAACATCTACTACACCATGCCGGCCAGCACCGAAGCCGACGCGGCTAATGCCGAATTGAAAAAGCTACAGTCCGTGCCGCCGCCAACCGTCCTCCAGCTCAAGACCCGGGCCGACGCTCTCATGGCTAAACGGCGTTATGCCGACGCGGTCGAGGAATATCGCAGCCTCGTGAACGAGACTAGCCCCGTGCAAAAACCCGCGATGCAACTGGCCTTGGCCGACGCCCTTCGTCGCAGTGGCAAGAATCGTGACGCGAAACAAGTTCTCGGTTCATTGGGCCCTGTGAGCGGGGAGGAAAATGCGCAGCGCCTGTACTTGATCGGCCAGGTCGCGTTCGCTGCAAGCGATAACGACACTTTCTACCGCTCGGTCGACGAGCTTCGCCAGGCTGCTCCGGCAAGTCCATGGCTTGAGCAAGCGCTGCTCTCCGCGGCTAATCTGCATCTGGTTCATCACGAGTACGATCAGGCGCTCGACGCGTTCCGAGAGTCGCAACAACGTTTCCCCACCGGCGCCCGCGCTTCTTACGTGCACTGGAAAGCTGCGTGGCTCACCTTGCGCCAGGGTCGTAACGAAGACGCTAAGAAAGCTTTCGAAGAACAGATCGCGCTGTATCCTTCCGGCGGGGAAATTCCCGCCGCGCTGTACTGGCGAGCCCGCCTGGCCGAGGAAGACAACGACCCAGCGATGGCAAGCGCCTTTTATCAGAAACTTTCAGATCGCTTCCGCAATTTCTATTATGCGGAATTGGCACGGCAAAGAATGAAACACCTGCCTTCGGCTGCGTCCAAGGAGATGCAGCAGTATCCCTTGCTGGATCGCGTGCCTCCTCTTCAGAGCGATGTCAAGATAACGGACTCAGAACCGCCTGCGGACGAATTGCACGTGCAGAAGGCAGAACTGCTGGGTAATGGTGGGCTGGTAGATTTCGCCGTGCGTGAATTGCAAGCGGCAGCCGCGGCGAATGGTGGCAGCTGGGGTCCGGCAGAAACCGCGCAACTGTATGTCGAAACCGGACACTACAATCAGGCGATCGAGGTCATGAAGCATTCCACGCCTAATTATTTTGCGCTCGACATTCCGGATCTCCCTCGAAAATATTGGGAGGCACTTTTCCCCAAAGCCTACTGGAGTGACTTGAAGCGATCTTCGGCGGCCAATGGACTCGACCCGTACCTTGTGGCGTCTCTGATTCGGCAGGAGTCGGAGTTCAATCCCAGCGCTGTATCGCGAGCCAACGCTGTTGGCCTGATGCAGTTGTTGCCGAAGACTGGCAAAGTTGTGGCCCGGGAAGTAAAGATGAGGCGCTACAACGCCAGCCAGCTCTATACTCCGGCAGTCAACATGCAATTGGGCACACGTTACTTCCGCGGCATGGTCGACAAGTTCGGTGGATCGTTCGAATATGCCCTCGCCGCCTACAATGCGGGATCGGACCGCGTCGAGGAATGGCTCGGCCAAGGCAAGTACCGTGATCCCCAGGAATTCGTCGAATCCATCCCCTTCACGGAGACGCGCGAATACGTGCAGGCGATCCTGCGCAACGCCAGCGTGTACAAGCAGCTTTACGGCACCCCGTAGTCATACGCCGATTTTGTTTTCGCCCCGCCCTACTTCGTGGATACTCGCTGAGCGGCTTCTCTTGCCAGCAACCTCTTCGCTTGATTGTCTCCATTTGCGGCTTCCCTGGCGGTTTGGGAGGAAGTCTCGATCGCTTCCTGCACGATCTGCTTCGCGGCACTGATCGTAACCGTGTCTGTGGGGGTTGTCGTTGCCGATGGCTTAGATTGAGGTGCCGGCTTCGGTGCTGCTGCCGGCTGGGCCGTCGGTTGGGCGTGAGTGGCGCTGGTTACCGAATTGATCATTGGAATTCTCCAGTTGATCCATCGGCAACACAAGCCAGGACTTTAGTCAGGAAGTAGGATACTTGCGCTACGCGGGAGGCTCTTGCACGTGGGGTTTGGCGAACAGGATTTCCAGCACCAGTAAGCCCGCGCCGACCACAATCGCGCTATCCGCTAGATTGAAGACCGGCCATTGATACCGCTTTATGTAGAACAACAAAAAGTCGACCACGCGCCCGCGCGCCAGGCGGTCCCACAGATTTCCCACGGCTCCGCCCATAATCAGCGACAGGCCAATGCCGGTGGCGATGTGAGAGTAATTATTTTTCCAGAGCAAGACAGAAACCACAGCCAGGGCAATCAGGGAAAATCCAATCAGGAAGCCGGTTTTCCATGGCGCGGTAGAGTCGGCAAACAGGCTGAAGGCAGCGCCGGTGTTCTCGGTATGAGTCAGGCGAAAAAAGCCCGGAATAATCTGAATGTGAGAGTAAAGCGAGATTCGCTGCGCAATAATGTGCTTGGTCCAGCGGTCAAGGATGACAACGATCAGGGCGATCAGCAGATACATCGTGCGCGCAGAGTTCTTAGTCATTCCGGAATGTGGGCCTTTCACATCTTAAACTGCAAAGTCACAAAGCGCTCGCCGGATCGATTGTCATCGCCCCAAAAGGCAATAGCTGATATCCCGCATTCGAGCGAATTATTTTCTTTGAATTTCATTTTCATCTATACCCCAGACCTGCGGGCCATGTATTCTGATGCGGCCTTGAGCCAGATTGTGCCTTGCAAAACGCTGCAAGGCCGGTCTCAAGTTGTTGTGATTCCTATGTCGGCGACGCCCGCGCATGAAGCTTCTGAAACGATGGAAAGGCCGGACCCTGCTGTTCCTCGCGGTAGTGGGTCCGGGAATTATCACCGCCAACGTCGACAACGACGCAGGCGGCATACTCACCTATTCGCAGGCCGGGGCGCGGTACGGTTTTCTTTTGCTGTGGACGATGATCCCGATCACAGTGGCGTTGATCGTCGTGCAGGAGATGAGTGCTCGCATGGGCGCCGTTACCGGCAAGGGTCTGAGCGACCTGATCCGCGAAGAGTTCGGGCTGCGCATCACTTTTCTGATGATGCTTGGAATTCTCGTCATCAACTTTGGCAATGTGGTCACGGAATTTATTGGAATCGCCACTAGCCTCGAGCTCTTCGGCCTATCGCGTTACATCACGGTCCCAGTTTGCGCAGTCATTGTCTGGCTGATCGTAGTCAAGGGTCAGTACAAGAGTGTGGAGAAAGTGTTTCTCGCGGCATCATTTTTCTACATCACTTACATTCTTGCCGGTGCGCGTGCCCATCCCATGTGGAAGGAAGCGGCCATCGCGACAGTTAAGCCCCCCTTACTGCATGCCTTCCGCGACCAAACTTATTTATTTATGGTGATCGGTGTGGTTGGAACCACAATCGCGCCCTGGATGCAGTTCTACCTTCAATCTTCCATCGTTGAAAAAGGCGTGACCCGGCGTGACCTTCGCGGTTCGCGCTGGGATGTGATCACGGGCTGTATTTTTACAGACGTAGTGGCATGGTTCATCATCGTGACGTGCGCCGCGACCCTCTATGTCCATGGCTATCGCGATATCAAGTATGCCGCGGATGCGGCCCAGGCACTCAAGCCATTGGCGGGACAATACGCTTACATTCTTTTTGCCGTGGGACTTTTCAATGCATCACTTTTTGCCGCTTCGATTCTGCCGCTTTCAACCGCATACACGGTGTGCGAAGGTTTGGGCTTTGAATCCGGCGTCGATAAGAAGTTCGGCGAGGCGCCATTCTTTTATTGGCTCTACACGCTGCTTATCGCCGCGGGCGGCTCCGTCCTTCTAATACCCAACCTGCCCCTGATAAAGATCGCAGTCCTCTCGCAGGTTGTGAACGGAGTAGTGTTGCCGTTCGTGCTGATTTTCATGCTGCTGCTGATCAACAAGAAAGACCTTATGGGGGCCTACGTTAACGGCCGCTTGTTCAACGCCGTAGCCTGGGTGACCACGCTTGTGATGATTGCGTTATCTCTGGCATGGTTCTGGACGTTGAGAGCCGGGGGATAGCTCTGGACTATTTCCCGAGTCCAAGCCTTCAATTCAGAGCAGCTTTCCCGCCACCAAATCCTTCACCAAAGACGCATCGGCTTCAAGAAAATCGTACGACGCCAAATCCTTCGCAGCCGACCACCGAAGATCACGGAAGATGCGGTTCTCCATCTCGCCGTTGTATTCCCGCACAATGAAGAACCGTAACTCGACCATGGCGCCGTTCGGGTAAGTATGCTGCACACGGGCGATCTCATCGCCGATCTTGGCGTGAATCCCCAGTTCTTCTTCCAGTTCGCGGCGCAGAGCATCCCGCGGCTGCTCACCTTCCTCAATCTTTCCGCCGGGAAACTCCCACTTCAGCGGCATCGTCTGATGTCGCGTCCGCTGGCAGACCAATACTTTGGAATCTTTTTCAATCACCGCTGCCACGACCCGTTTCATGATTCGTAAACCGTGGCAGCTTGTAGCGCGCTCGCAACCGGATCGACGCAACTAGTAAAAGTGAATGCGAAAGCAGCCGCCCTATTTGCGCGGACGCATCGTTCTCGTGGACCTCTGGGACTATACTTGCGAAAACCAAGCGGCGGAGGATTCAGACACACGCGTCCGATCTCCGGCGCCCGCACCGTCCCCTTTTCGATTCTCACGCTTTTTCCAGCTTTTTGCCGACGACCTCGGCACAGTACTGAACCAATTGCTGATCCTCGGTACCGAACGCCGCTGCAAAATGGCTATCGATATCGAGTTCGCCAGCCACCTGCCCCCTAACGAAAATCGGCACGACGATTTCGGACTTAGTTTCCAGAGAACAGGCGAGATATCGTGGATCTTTGCTGACGTCATCGACAACGATGGTTTTCCCGCTGGACGCCGCAGCACCACAAATTCCCTGGTTCAGCGGAATGCGTGTATGCGGTGTCATGGCGCCTACAAATGCTTCAAGCACCAGCATAGGCGGCGTGGCGCCTGACTCCAGCATATAGAAGCCAACCCAGTTGTACTTAAGCATGCGCTGGTGCAATACGCGGCATACTCCCTGCATTACCTCTGTCGCCGTAGACGAGGCCTGGGCGAGAGCCGTGATTTCGTTGCGAACTTCTTCGATACGAGTGCTGACAGGCATGAGCAGAATCTTAACTCAGAGAGGAACATTCATCGACATGGATGGAGAATCACAGGTAATCTGCCGGATTCCTTCCGTGCGAGCGAACAGTTCGGGATGAATCGCAAATGCCAATGCGTCCAGGCCGCAAAGGAGCGTCGGAGCCGGCGTATTGAAATGCTCATCCTGCACACAGTAAATGCGGCTAGCTTGCGCGGCCCGGGTTCTTCGCCAGTTGCGGTCATTGACGATCTTTTCAAGGGGAACGCGGTTGCCGGCTCCGCACCACGCTGCGATGCAAATATCAGGATCCAACTGCGCAACTTCTTCCGGGGAAATTTGCCGTCCCGGAGTTCCCACAAACTCTCCCCCCGCAGCCGCAACCAGTTCAGCAACCCAAGCCTGGGACGCAATGAGCGGCTTGCCCCACTCCTCACAGAAGACTCTGGGACGCGATAATCCCGCGGTACTGGCGCGGACTTGTTCGATCTTGTCCTGCATATGGGCGATCAACCGCTCGCCCCGGTCGCTCGCGTCAACGACTCCGGCGATGATAGCAATGTCCGCATAGATGTCGGCCAAAGCCTTGGGAGCTAGCCCCAGGAAGCGCGTACCTGATTTAAGTATCTCGACGACCGCCTTCTCTTGATAAGGTACAGCCGCGATGACGAGGTCGGGCTGCGCGGCAATAATCTGATCGGCATTAGCAGTCCAGGAGTCGGCAAGGATGACACGCGGATGGGACGCAATTTCTGGAACCACATCCGCACAATACTTCGTGCATGCCACCACTCGGTCGAGTTCGCCAATGGCGACGAGAATAACTGTCGCGCTTGGCTGCAGGCTGGCAATGCGGGTCGGCGTGTGCTTGGAAGGCATGAATTC
>JAOAPI010000046.1 GCA_025462865.1 Candidatus Sulfotelmatobacter sp.
TACGCAAAGACGGTTCACGCTTCTGGGCCAGTGGTGTGATTACCGCGGTACGTGATCAGCGAGGGAAACTGATTGGATTCTCGAAGATTACTCGTGACCTATCTGACCGTAGACGCGCCGAAGAAGAAGTGCGCAAGCTGGCTTCGCTGGTTGGACACAGCAGCGACTTTATCGGTATCGCCTCCGTCGAAGGCGACGTCCAGTTCTTGAATCCATCGGGCCAGGCTCTGGTCGGGCTCGACGGAGATACAGAAGTCCGCACCACTCGGATACCCGATTACATATTTCATCAGGATATGGATAGATTCCGGAATCAAGTCTGGCCTTCGATCATGAGAGATGGGGAGTGGGAGGGGGAGATGCGTTTCCGCCACTTCAAGACTGGCGCTGCGATACCCATGCTTCAGAAAGCCTTCTGCATCAAAGAATCCGGCACCGATCGCCCATTGGCTTTGGCCACGATCAGCCGTGACATTACCGAGCGCAAACGTGCCGAGGATGAACTGCGGCTGGCGCAGGCTGAAGTAGCTCATGCGTCTCGAGTGATGACCATGGGCGAATTGACGGCGTCCATTGCCCATGAGATCAACCAGCCGCTCGCGGCCATCGTCAATAACGCCAATGCCTGCGGACGATTGCTCGACCTCCAACCGCCCGACCTGGAAGAAGTGCGGCAGGCCGTCGCAGACATCGCGCAGGCAGGAACAAGGGCCGCCGAAGTGATTACCCGCATTCGTGCCCTATTGAAGAAGAAAACTACGGCGCGCGATCGCGTCGACATCAACGAGATCATCCTCGAGGTTCTCGCTCTCGTGACCGGCGAACTGGAAAAGAATCACATTTCCACCCAGACCGATTTGCTTCCCAACTTAACACCGGTGCTGGGAGACCGCATCCAATTGCAGCAGGTTATCCTGAACCTTATTGTGAATGGCATTGAGGCAATGAGTGCGGTCGCGGATGGCTCCCGCCGATTATTGGTCCGATCGCAGACGCATGAGTCAGGGAATGTGCTGGTGGCCGTACAAGACACTGGTGCGGGACTAGATCCGAAAAGTGCCCCCCATATTTTTGACGCCTTCTTCACGACGAAAACGGCGGGGATGGGGATGGGACTGCCTATCTGCCGTTCCATTGTCGAAGCACACGGGGGACGTTTGTCGCTTACTCCCAATCAGAGTGAAGGCGCGACCTTTGAATTCACACTTCCAGCCTGTGCGTGAAAGCCATGAAAGAAGCTGCACCCGTTGTTTTTGTTGTGGACGACGATCCAATGGTCTGCGCGTCCATGAAAAGACTGATTCGAACCCTGGGTCTGGAGGTCCAAACCTTTACCTCAGCTCAGGATTTTCTGCGCGCAAAGCGCCCGGATGCACCGGGGTGCCTGGTGCTCGACGTCCGTCTGCCTGATCTAAGTGGTCTGGACCTGCAACAAGAGCTCGCCAAAGCGAAGATTGACATCCCCGTAGTATTTGTCACCGGTCACGCCGATATTCCCATGTCGGTTCGCGCCATGAAGGCCGGGGCCGTCGAGTTTCTGACCAAGCCTTTTCGGGAGCAAGATCTCCTGGAGGCAATTCAGCACGGCATTGGAAGACATCGCACGGTAAGAGAACAGCGAGCCGCGATGGGAGAACTGCAGGAGCGTGTCGATTTGCTGACTCCTCGCGAGCGTGAAGTCTTCCCCCTCGTCGCCAGCGGATTATTGAACAAACAGATTGCTGACCAACTGGGTGCCAGCGAGAAAACAATCAAGATTCATCGCGGACAACTGATGCGAAAAATGCAAGCCAATTCCCTGGCTGATCTGGTCCGCATGAGCGAGCGGCTGAAACTCCTTTCCCCAAGGTCCTAGGACGCTCGGACTAAGGCCTAATAGACACGAAGCGTCTTCAGAGCTATTTTTCACTTGTAAGCAGGAGATAAAGCGATGAACTGTATCCCTCTACATGCGGTTGACTTTCGAGTAACAGCGAATCGTATGGACAATGCCGTTTTGTCGGCGACGACTCCGTTAGGCGGGGAATTGGATACTACCCCTGCCAGACGCATAGCTATTGTGGATGACGACAAGTGGGTTCTGAAATCCCTTGAAAGGTTAGTGAAGTCTGCGGGGTTCAAAGTCGAGACCTTCATTTCAGCAGAGGATTTCCTGCAATCTGGTAACGATTCAGCCACGATCTGCGTCATCCTCGACATCGGCCTGCCGGGAATGAGCGGTCTCGATCTGCAGCGCCAATTGATTGCGGAGAACTCGCAAGTACCAATCATTTTTGTTTCGGCACATGACGAATCCGAAATGCAGACGCAGGCTCTGGCAGGGGGAGCGATAGCTTTCCTGTGCAAGCCTTTCAACGACAAAGCTTTGCTGGATGCCGTCAGTTCAGCGGTGAAGTAGTCAAGAGTATCGCCACTGCAAAAACTTCAGTTTGTGACCGTTTGCGCCGCGCGGTTTTCAAAGTCGCCACATTCGCCGAAGTAGTGAAGCAAACGAGAGGACGAGTTCAGTTAACGGATACTTGGAAAATTCAAAGTGGAGGATGTGATGAACACGCTTAAGAGGATGTCCGATAGTCGCGCGCGCGGCGCGGTAAACGTAGGCAGACTTCCAAATAGGTTCGAACCCATATCTCCGGAATCAAGTCTGGAAGAGATTTTGCGAAGAGAGGAGAGGCTGCCTAAACAGTCGTTGAGTGGCAAAAGCCAACATCGGATTGCTTCATCGCATCAGGAACCACACTTCCTTCCAGAACCAATTCAGAGCACAGGACCTCTCAATCTCATGGTGGCCGATGATCATCCAGTGGTGCGGGAAGGCCTGGTAGCGATGATTGAGCGTCAACCGAACATGCGGGTTATTGCCCAGGCCAGTAATGGCCGCGAAGCAGTGGACAACTTTCTGAATCACCGGCCCGATGTTGGGCTTTTAGATTTGAGGATGCCGGTTATGAATGGTGTGGATGCGGTCGTCGCAATCTGCGAGAAAGCACCAACTGCACGGCTAATCATTCTGACTACATACCAGGTCCAAGAGGATATCTATCGAGCATTACGCGCCGGCGCCTTAGGGTACGTTCTAAAAGATGCTCCAGCAGAGGAACTAGTGGACTCGATCCGTGCGGTAAGCGGCGGGCGGACGTGGATTCCGCCTGCTGTCGGAGCCATGCTGGCAAAGCGCCTTACTGATCGCGAGCTAACGGCACGCGAGACAGAAGTTCTTGGAATATTAGCCATTGGCAAAAGCAATAAAGAGATTGGAGTTGCATTCAACATCAGCGAAGCCACTGTCAAAGTGCACGTAACTCATATCCTCGAGAAACTAAAGGTTACCGGACGCACGGAAGCGATCAACGTCGCTGTAAGGCGCGGACTGGTCAATATCGATTCTCCAGTGGCGGCCTGATCTTTCGTCAGTGGAATAATCTCCCCCCGTGCAGTGCGGGGGCTTGCTACGAACTCAAAGGGAGTACATATGAAAGCGAATAGTATCTCCACAATTCGTAAAATGAACCGCCCCGAAGGCCTGCCAGCGGTTGTTGGCAAGTCGGACGATTCGCTCACAGGGTTCGAGAAGGGACCTCGCTTCAGGTACTGGATGCAGAGCGCGTCGATGGAGATGGTGATGCTCCAGGTAAAGGACGGCATACTGGTTTGCGACGCCCAGGGGATTATCGTGCTGGCTAACGCGGGCGCAAAACAATTAGCCCGGCAGAATCCGGAAGGCAAAGCGCTGGATCTGCTCGAAGACATTTGGGGCGAGTTGTTCGATCTCAATGGTTCTTCCATACCGGTGGAAGCTTGGCCTCTCATGAAAGCCTTGCGCGGTGAAAGAGTCTCACACAAAGAGTGCCGCTTGATTCGGCTGGACGGGAGCGCTTCTGATCTTCTGTTCAGTGCCAGCCCGATCATAGATTTGGCGCGGCGAATCGTTGGGGCAGTGGCTACGCTCACCGACATCAGCGAGCAGAAGCGAGAGGAAGCTATTCAGCATGAAGAAGCGCTTGAAAGAGAACGCAGCCGGATGGCGACACACATTCACGACACGGTCTCCCAAAGCTTGACTGCAATCAGCCTTCAACTGCAGGCGGTGGAACACGAGCTCCATCAAAACCTTGGCACAGCCGAGAATTACTTGCACAGTGCCATCGGTGTGGCTCGCGACAGTCTCGCCGATCTCCGGCGATGCATATGGACTCTCTCCCATGAGTCGCTGGAAGGCGAGGATCTGGCTGAGGCGTTGTCTTTTCTGGCAGACAGGCTTTTTACCGCGACGCCTCTGAAACTCGAGCTCTCCCTTCAACGGGAGGCCGCCAGCCTGCCACGGGAAGTGCGGCATGAGATCTTGTGGATCAGTAAGGAAGCTTTGGCCAATGTGCTTAAGCATTCCGAGGCTACCAAAGTTCGCATTGAGTTGCTGTGCGGAGAAAAGGAAGTGCAATTACGCGTCGAGGACAATGGCTGCGGATTTGGACCGGACCGGTCGTCGAGAACCAAAGGCAGTTTTGGTCTGATCAGTATGCGAAAACGTGCTCAGCGTTTAGGTGGTCACGTGGCCGTGGATAGTCAGCCGGGAAGAGGCACAAACGTCTTAGCCGTCGTGCCCTTCCTTCGCGATTGAAGTACTACCCAGGCTGTGCTCCGAACGAAGCGCCGACTGGTGGCGACTACGGCCAAAGTCGCATCACCGCGTGGGACCGTGGCGGCACCGCATCGTAATTGCACTATCGGAATTGCACTTCATCCTCGCGATGAATTGTTGGAAGTCTTTAGCAGTAGCTAGGATTGGTTTTTCATTATCGGTGACGACACGAAGGCATTCGCATGATGACATTGTGCGATTTCAGCCAAGCGGCCGCCGAGAAGCATCGGACCATGGCAAATGATGAACGAAGCACGGAATTGATAGGGAGGTGCCGTTGTGAACGGGCACAATCTGAAACTGGTTGGTAACATCAGCGACATCTGTCGCGCTGCGCTCTATGAGGACCACCAGGAGCGAGTGACTGTATCAGTCGAGGGAGCAGAACCATTGTATGCAGAACTCCGTTTGCCGAATCAGGCGGGATGGGTGCTAGGCCAAAGGGTGCTCGTCGTAATTATTTCCGCTTCATCTGAAGGCAACGGCACGCAGCCGGGCACGGATTCTATTTCTCTGCTTTAACTCTGTTCGTGAGCGGGATTTTCCGGCAGGAATATGAAGGGTGACTGCCTTGCCGTCAACAAGTCCGAGACGATTACATTTGATCTGATTGCTTTTCCTGAGCCCCAACTTCAGGATTGTGCGCAACCAGCACCATGGCCGGACGCAGTAAACGATCTTTTAGTTTGTAACCTCGGCGCACATCCTTCAAAACATGGTTGTCTTCCGCGACCTTGGTGTCCACTACCTCAACGGCTTCATGCAGGTGGGGATCGAAGGGTTCGCCGTTCGCCTGAATCGGTCGCAATCCAAGAGAGCTCAATGAATCCTGCAATTGTTTTCGGATCAAGTCGATGCCTGCGCGGAATTCTTCCACGTTCTGGTACGGCGCCTGCAAGGCCCAATCAAAACCATCGAGTACGGGCAACAGAGACTTGATCGCATCCGCTAATGCCAACTCTTTGAACTCATCCTGTTCTCTGGCCAAACGTTTGCGTGTGTTTTCGAACTCCGCTTGCGTGCGGGCCAAGCGATCGAGCAACTCCTCGCGCTCTGTCTTTATTTTTTCCCGGCCGGTGGAGAATTCCTGTGCAGAAGCGGCAGCCGCTTTCTCTCCCTGTCCAATGCTGGAAGAGTCTTTTGCGGACGAGGCTTCGTGTCTCGCAACTCTGCCCGGTAGTTCAGTGTGCGACGAGGCGCTACCGTTGGCCATGATTTTTCCCTTCAATTCGCATCAGGCTGCTTGCCTCAACTGTCCGGGCAGTGGCAGGCTGTGAAGTGCGAAGGCGAACATTACGTAGGCCCAACCCCGCAAGATCAGCGAAATCCCCACCGCGACTCCTAGAAACCAAAATCCCGACCAGGGCCACTCTGCCCAAAGTAAAATCCCCAGAAGAAGCGTCACTGCCCCATCGAAGGCCGACCATCCCCAGTTAGGAAACTTTAATCGGACAGCCATTACGATTCGGAAGATGCCGATCACAGTGAAAAACGAAGCAAAGAGCAATGTCCAAGCCAGCGCGCCGGCCACGGGATGGGTAACAATGAGCAGACCAATCAGCACTCCCAGGATCCCGCCAGCGAGGTGGAGAAAAATTCCTCCCCACTTTCTCATTCGAAGCGCGTGAATCATCTCTACTACGCCACTCGCCACAATCAGCCAGCCTAGCACTAACACGGTTCCTATCGCGGCGGCCGGGGCAATGATAAGCGCCACGGTCCCCAGAAGCAGCATGACGATTCCCAGAGTCAGGAACCATCCCCATTTCTGACGAAGATTTTCAAATCCTAGAAGCAATGGAGTTGCCATCATGGTATCCCTCGCGATGTATGCCGGCTGGTTGCCGGCGATGGAGATGGGGGACAGTGAAACGGTTCTCCCTTGCAGAGAAAAACTGTCCCCCCACCTGGCGCGCCTCGCCTGGAAGTCTTTCACCAGGCCAAGCGCCACAAGGTGCATCTCTGTTCGGATGCTATTGAAATGCGTATCCTCGGGCAATTCCTCATGAGGCTGAAGGGCGCTTCCGAGAAGGTGTGTACAAGCCGTTCCAACCCAAGTAAGAGAGTCTTCTACGACCTAGGTGTTAGGGACAACCTTGGGCGATACAATACCATCGGATAAGCGAATCGCTTCTGGACCGGCTGACGGCCAGGTCGAGTCCAGTGCGACAAAAGATGCGGGAGACAATATGGGCATAATTCGAACCTGCAAAGCCTGTGGCCGCATGAACCGCATTCCAGCGGCGCGTCTCGCCGATACGGGACGGTGTGGAGTTTGCAAGGCACCGTTGCCGCCCGTCGACGAACCGCTGGAGGTTGATCCTCAGGTATTCGACGACATTATTCAAAACGCCCGTGTCCCCGTCCTGGTGGATTTCTGGGCTTCGTGGTGTGGACCATGCCGAATGGCGGCGCCGGAAGTTGAGCGTACGGCCGCCGATATGGCCGGCCGAGCGGTAGTCGTGAAGGTCAATACAGAACGCTATCCAGAGTTAGCCGCACGATTCAACGTGCGAGGCATTCCAAACTTCATTGTCTTCAGCGAGGGTCATCCTGTAGCGCAACAGGCGGGATTGGTCGGCCACGATCAAATGGAAACCTGGTTGAAATCTGCGATTTCTCCATCTGCCGCTTAATTCGTGGGCGGCCCACATGACTTGTAGTTCCTAAGTCGTAGAAGTTTCCCGGACGCCAGTCGAACCACGTTGTAGGTTGCCTTTCTGAATCTCTCTTCATTCCCACGATGAATTGTTATTGGGCGGCGATGGCCGCTAACATCCGAAGCTGCGAGAAGCTCGCTGCCCAGGGCCGATATCGAGAGAGCCGCAGCAACAAAAAGGCGGAGCGCCGAGAATAGATGAGCGCTGAGAGAGTACAGGCGAGGGGCGCGATAGCGAGCGGCAAGATGGATGTCTTGTATTTGTTTGCACGCGCAATTCAATGGCGCAACGGTGACCAGAGTGCCGGCTGGGAATTGCTGGATGCGCGAACGTCGTCAGACCCCGGTACTCGGGCCGTTGCGGAATCATTTTTATGTTGTGCGCGCGACTAACTCGTTTTGGATGCGACCAATCCTTTTTCAAAGGCGAAGCCGATGCGCTTGATTACAAATGCTAACAATTGCCGATTCCCGCTGCTGACGCTGCTATTGCTCTTTATCAGTATCAGTGGGGCGAAAATCAGCCAGAGTCAGGAATCTGCCGGTCAACCCAACTCCAACCAGGCAGAACAGATCCGCGTACCCAATCGCTCGCCTAATGCTCTGTTCCAAGGCAAACAAGGCAAACAGAAAACAGAGATACACTTCGATCCTGCCAGCAACATGGTAACGATGAAGCTGCTGGTGCAGGATTCAAGTGGCTATTTCATTCCGAATATTCGGCGTGAGAATTTCGCTGTGTACGAGAACGGAGTCCGACAGCAAATTGACACGGTTGAGATCGAGCATCCCGCTGTTTCGCTGGGACTGCTCATTGAATTCGGTGGTCGCGCACCGGGATTCAATCGGCTCCTGGGCGAGCAAGTCTCCAGTGCGAGCCGTCAACTCTTAGAGGAGGCAGGGCATGAGGACAAGATTGCGGTATGGAAATACAGCGACAAAGTGGAGAAACTTGCGGATTTCTCGACAACACACGATACGCTTGAAACTCTCTTTTACTCACTCGGAACGCCAGAAGTTTCCGAGACAAACCTCTACGATGCCCTGATTTTCAGCTTGGATCAGATGCGAGGAGTAACGGGACGCAAAGCTCTCATCTTGATTTCCTCTGGAATTGATACGTTCAGCAAGGCTACTTACCAGGATGCGCTGAAGGCCGCGGGAGAATCCGATTCTCCGATCTACGCGATCAGCTTGACGCGAAGCTTACGAAATCTCCTGGACCTGCATGATCTCACAGCTTCGGTTGGACGAATTGATTGGGACAAAGCAGACAAAGAACTACAAAACATCGCCATGGTTTCCGGTGGCCGCGCCTACACTCCACAAAACACACTCAACCTTTCCTCGATTTACGACGACGTGATGGAAAATCTCAAAACTAGGTACGTGATTACCTACCGGTCGTCCACAAAAGATGTGACTTCTCCGCGCACAGTGCGGGTCGAGTTAGTGAATCCCAAGACGGGCGGCTCTCTGCGGATTGTT
This sequence comes from Candidatus Sulfotelmatobacter sp., assembly GCA_025462865.1. Lineage (GTDB taxonomy): Bacteria > Acidobacteriota > Terriglobia > Terriglobales > Acidobacteriaceae > Sulfotelmatobacter. The sequence goes on from JAOAPI010000046.1 coordinate 8,787, forward strand.
GATGCAGCGGGCAAAGCCGTTCACGCGAGTGTGGTTTTGCAAAGCAGCTATTTGCCAACTGCTTCAGGCAAGTGATGTCCGCAACGTGGAATACTCGACGGAAGCGTAGCCTTCCGGTCCAATCCTTACGGCTAAGGTCGTAATTCCCTTTTGCTCTTACGAAGAATTGTCTTGACCAGTCCCGCCGCGTAGCCTCAGGAGGATGAAGTTTTCGATTGCTCTAGTGAGCTTCAAGGAGATTGAATCATGAAAAGCTTAAAGTTATCACTGCTGGCGCTCAGTTTGACTCTATGGGTTGTGGCTGTGTCTCAGGCAACCCCGCAACAAAACGGCAGCCAACAGGGCGCCGGTCAGCAAAACCAAATGGACCAGACGCAAGCCAACTCAAAAGCCAATCAGAACATGTCGGGAAGCGTTAGTTCCAGCGGCAAGAATTTTGTGAATGACAAGGATAATAAGAAATATAAGGTGGATAACCCAGATGCTCTGAAGGGGCACGAGGGGCAACACGTGCAGATCATCGTACACGTCGACCCCGATACGGGAGATCTCCACATCATGCAGATCGAAATGCCCGATCAGCGATAAGAGTTTTTCGACGCGTTTGAGTCGGATCCGGCAACGATGCGGTCTACGTGGACGGCCATGCTCGGCATCTTTGAAGCTCCTCAAAGACCCGGGCGGAAAGTCCACCCTCAGACCGCGTCGCTGTCGCAACTGTGAAAGCGATGCTCGGCACCATGAACACCTCAGCGGCCTTGACCGATGGCTGGGGTGGATGTCAAACTATTGCTGGCAAAAGAAATACACGGCGGTTGTTTTGCTGCATACAATCTCGGCACAACCCACGTACAATGGAACCGGGATGTTGGGGAGCATCTGGGCCCTTCGCCCAAATGTGGGAACGTTAAGCTACGTGCTTTCAACGTCATAGACTTTCCCCCTCCAGTCCATTACGTTAATTCTGAAACAATTTAGGATCCGCTGATTCCATGATTATTCTTGTCACCACTATCCACGTCATCGTTTGCCTCTTTCTCATTATTGTTGTGCTGCTCCAAAGCGGTAAGGCGGGCGACATTTCCGCAGCCTTTGGCGGCCAGGGTAGTCAAGCCGCATTCGGACCCCGCGGGGCAGCGACCGCCCTCTCCAAAGCGACCACGCTCTCGGCAGTTTTGTTCATGCTAACGTCGGTGACGCTCTCCATCTATGCCATCAAACATGGCGGACCCGGTTCCGTGTTGCAGGGAGTGAAATCCGCGCCGGTCAAAACGCAGCCGGCAGCGCCCGCACCAGCTCCGGCCACTCCGCCGGTGAAAAAGTAAACCTCGAATCCTGTTGAAAGTCTTCCCTTCCCTGGAATTCTCGACACGACTCTTCACTCGTGCCACCTTCATTTCGAGCGCCTATCGTGCAGTTCTCCACTGCGCAGGTTGCGGGTTTTGCTGTAATTGTATTTGCCGCAATCGGGTGCTACCATCCGAATATCGGCACTTATAGCCGCGGAGGTATCGACAATGTCGGATCGAGATGGCAACGGTTTTGTGTGGTTTTTGGCGGGACTGGGCGTGGGCGCGGCTGTCGGAATCTTATATGCTCCGCAGCCTGGCACCGAGACCCGGGAAGCACTTCGCGCCCGAGCCGAAGAGGGCCGCGATTACATGAAGACGCGAGCTCGCGATGCCCGCAATCAGGCTTCCGAGTGGGTAGATCGCGGTCGCGACGTCGTGAATCAGCAGAAGGATCAGTTCAAAGCCGCATACGAGGCCGGACGGCAGGCCTATCAGGAAGCCACGACTGAGACCACTGCCGGAGCCCCTAAGAACCTGTAAATTTGGGTCTGCGGCGCCGGCAAAAATACCAGCTGACGCCGCAGGAAAGCTTTTTTTATGGAAAACCTTACGACTATCTTCATTGGCGTGACGGCGGTAGCCGTTCTTCTGCAGGCGGGCCTCCTGCTCGGGATGTACCTGGCCATGCGAAAAACCAGCACGCGCCTGGAGTCGCTGGCCGAAGAAGTAAAAACCAAGGCGCTACCCGCAATTGACTCGGCGCAGGCGTTGCTGAACGATATCCGCCCCAAGCTCGAAGTGATAGCGGAAAATCTATCGGTCGCCACGTCCACAGTCCGCGGCCAATTGGAACGCGTCGATGCCACTGTAAATGATGTTGTGGATCGTGCACGACTGCAAGTGATTCGGGCTGATGACCTGCTCAACCGCACGCTGGATAAAGTGGAAGAAACCTCGGAGATTGTTCACAAGACTGTGGTTTCACCGGTACGCCAAGTGTCCGGCTTAGTTCGCGGGGTGACGGCTGGCATTGAGTTTCTGATCGGCCGCCGCGGCCGCGCAAACGGACGCAGCCGAGATGTGCGGCGTCCGGTGCCGCAGGACGAGATGTTCATCTAGATCGGTTGCGACTCCTTTCAGTCGCGGCTGAAAGACATTCCGAACCTTCCTGATTTTTGCTCATGCGTTATTTGGTCCGAGCTCGTCTTAAATCCGGCTGTGAGCTTAGTCTGCTCGATTCCATTCATAATGAGACACTCGGCGAAGGCTCCGTCGCCGAGGGCGAATATCTGCGCAATATGAATGCGGCGAGACGCTCCGCAGATAATACTGTCCGCTGGGTCGAGATCTGCTACTGCCCCACTCCGCTACAGGAAGAACGTCCCTACTGGGAAGAATATTTCGATCTCATAAAAGTGCAGGACGCCCACGACCGCCGCAAGTGCCGTGACCAGAACGGAACTGAACCTTGGGCTTGTGGAAACTGTGACTGCACTGCGCGCCTGGAAAGCAAGCTGAAAGGATCCGGCACGGGTTTCCTCGATTCGCTTTCCACCAAGAAGTAGCCAGCCATCCAGTAGGTCTAGGCATCAAACAAATGGGGGAATATACCTCTTTACCTGATATTTTTTACGTTCGTCTGCCCAGGGCGCGGCTGGGCGCTTGGCTCCTACAAGTTTGGCAGTATTGTTTCAATTCCCTGGCCGCACTACAAGAACACCACGCCCACTACGTTCCTCAAAATGGTGAATTATGGATGGACCTAGCGTCGAGGAACTGCGGGACGAGCTGCAACGGCTGATGCAGGAGCAAATTGAGAGTTTAGCCAGACAAACATTCCTGGGCATTACCCCAGAAGATTTGCGCCAGGAAAAGGAGCGACTGCTGCGCATCCGCGAAGTGTCTGCTGATTTTTTGGAGGCCTTAAAGAGGATGGCGCCGTAGACTCGAATCAGGTTTACGAAAGTAGCGTAGAGACGTTACTGTCGAAAGGAAAATCTATGACGGACAAGCCAAGTGTAACCCTACCCGGAACGGTTGAAAAAATCATAAAACCCTCACACCCGAATCAATCCGAGAAGGCTCAGATTGCTGTTGAAGGGGGTGACGACATGTACCGCGAAATCAGGATTAAGAATTCGCTTGGCAACAACAACGGCGGTGATGTGCGCCTTAAGGAGGGCGCAGAAGTTGAAGTCACTGTTGAAGCCGATCCACAGGCAACAACGCCCAAGGGCAAAGAAAAACATTAACGCTATTTTACGTTGATGTGACTCGGGAGCTGTCCTTCCGCTACTAGGAGCACATCAGCGACCTCGCTCTTTCTCGCGCATCAACATCGAGCAAGACTACGCGCGCAGATTCTAGGAAATCCACCCGCCGCCGAAGACAACGTCATCGTCGTAAAACACAGCAGCCTGGCCCGGAGTAATGGCGCGCTGCGGCTCATCAAAGGTGACCAGAACCTCATCTGCACCAACTTTTTCCAGCACGGCGGCAGCGGGTTCGTGACGGTGACGAATTTTCACAGTGACTCGCATGGGCTCGCGCAGTTCGGCAGTCGCGATCAGATTCACGCGGCGCGCGCGCAGCGTCCGCGAGTAAAGATGCTCATCCGCGCCGACGATCACTTGCTTGTCAGCTCCGTTGATCTGGATCACATAAAGGGGCGACCCCGTTGCCACGCCCAGGCCTTTGCGCTGACCGACCGTGAAGTTGTGAACGCCGCCATGTTCGCCAATCACTTCCCCGTCCGTGGTCACCAGTTCGCCCGCTGTATCAGGTAAGGCGTCACCCCGTTCCGCCAAATAGGCATCGATGAAACGCTTGTAATCACCACCGGGGACGAAGCATATCTCCTGCGAATCCGGCTTCTCCGCAAGAGCCAAGCCCTGCTTGCGGGCCAGCTCTCGAACCTCCGGTTTCGTCATTCTGCCAAGAGGAAAGAGGGTGCGACTGAGTTGCTGTTGAGTCAGACCGAACAGGAAATAAGTCTGGTCCTTGCTGCGATCGGCCGGGCGCTTCAGCAGCCAGCGCTCACGTGCGTCATCAAACTCGACTCGAGCGTAGTGGCCCGTGGCTACGCTATCAGCGCCGATCTGTTGCGCGACCGCGAGCAGTTGATCAAATTTCAAATGATTGTTGCACAGGCTGCAGGGGATCGGTGTGCGTCCGGAAAGATATTCCGCAACGAACGGACGCACTACGTCGCGCTCGAATCGCTCTTCATGATTGACAACGTAATACGGAATGCCGATGTGCTCCGCCACGCGCCGCGCATCATAGACATCGTCGAGCGAGCAGCAGCGGCCCGTTACCGTCTCGGGCATGCCTTCGTGGCCAGCAAGCCGCCTCTGGTTCCACAGCTGCATAGTCAGGCCAATAATGTTGTGCCCGTCTGCGCGCAGCATCGCCGCGACGGTGGAAGAATCAACTCCACCCGACATGGCGACGGCGATGGTTTGAGTCATTGTCATAGGATGGCTAAATGCCAACGGCTAACTGCTAATTACGGCTTTCCTGAACGTCGGCGACAACTCTCTCAGCCGCGTCACGGTCTCGAGCACCAACCCAACCGCCAGATCGATGTCTTCCGCAGTGTTCTGCTTCCCCAGGCTAAACCGAATACTGGCGCGAGCACGGTCATTGCTCAGACCCATTGCCATAAGCACATGAGACGGCTCAATCGCGCCCGACGAACAGGCGGCGCCCGTCGAGACGGCCAATCCCTTGAGATCGAGTGCGATCACCATCGACTCGCCGTCGACATGATCAAAGTAAATGTTGGACGTATTCGGCACGCGCGTCGCGCCTCCGCCATTCACGGCAGCTTCTTCGACGTGAGAGAGAATTCCCTGCTGCAGGCGGTCGCGCATTGCTGAAATTTTTTCGTTATCGCCACGCTCGAACCCTTCCATCGCCAATTTCGCGGCCTTACCCAGAGCGACGATTCCCGGAACATTTTCCGTGCCTGCCCGGCGCGAACGTTCATGCCGTCCACCATAAAACAACGGCTGGATACGCGTTCCCTTGCGGACGTAAAGCGCTCCAACGCCCTGCGGTGCATGCATTTTGTGGCCGGAAATCGAAAGCGTGTGGCAACCGATCCGCCTCACATCGATTGGGACCTTGCCCACGGCTTGAACTGCGTCCGTATGAAAGGAGACTCCAGCCTCAACGGCGATCTTTCCAACTTCCTCGACCGGTTGCAGCACTCCGGTTTCATTATTTGCCATCATGATCGAAATCAGCCTCGTCGTGGGACGCAATGCCCGCCGCACATCATCGGGATCAACCATGCCCCGGCCGTCCACCGGAACATACGTGACGTCGCAGCCTGTTTCCTGCATGTGTTTGCAGGCATGCAGCACGGCATGGTGCTCGATGCTGGAAGTAATCAGGTGATCGCCCGCACTGGCCAGTCCCGCAATTGCCAGGTTGTCGCTCTCGGTTCCGCCGCTGGTGAACACGAGCTCAGCGGCTCGGCAGTTTAATAACGAAGCCACGGAATCTCGCGCCTGCTCGACTGCGGCACGCGTCTCCTGCCCATGATGGTGGATCGATGAGGCATTGCCAAAGTGCTCGCCGAAGTATGGACGCATGGCGTCAAACACCTCCAGGAGCACCGGCGTAGTGGCATTATTGTCGAGGTAAATGCGCCGCATCATGCTTACTATTCTACAGGGTTTGGCAGGATAGGCTTCGGAATCATCCCTCCAAGAGAAGTGTGGAGTCCGGAGATGCGGCTCAGACATTAGGAGATCATCAAATTTGATCGATCAGCGTTTTTCCATCGCTAGGTAACGATTGGGATACTCCGGACCCTGATACTCAGCCCGCGGACGAATCAAACGGTTGTCATCGAGTTGCTCGATCACGTGCGCCGCCCAGCCGCTGATGCGAGAGACGGCAAATACCGGCGTAAACATGTCTTCATCGATGCCTAACACGTGATATGTGGAAGCAGAATAAAAGTCCACGTTGGCGTTGAGTTTCTTTTCCGCTTTCACGAACTTTTCGATTTTGTCCGACATCTCGTACCATTGTGGCTGCCCGCTCGATTTCCCCAGATCGCGCGACATTACGCGCAAGTGCGTGGCCCGCGGATCTTCAGTGTGATACACGCGATGGCCGAAGCCGGGAACTTTTTTCTTTTGCGCCAGCATGTCACGCACGTGGGCAATGGGATCAGATTTCTTCCGATCAATTGCATCCAGTATTCGGAATACAGCCTCGTTTGCTCCGCCATGAAGCGGCCCCTTCAGCGCTCCGATCGCCGACGTGATCGCGGAATGCATGTCTGACAAAGTCGCCGCGGTTACACGAGCCGCAAACGTGGACGCATTCAACTCATGATCCGCATGCAGGATCAGGGCGATGTCGAGCGCCCGTTCGGCCGTCGATGAAGGCTTGGTTCCATTCAACTGCAGCAAGAAGTTCGCGGCGTGCGAGAGAGAGCGGTCCGCCTCAACCACTGGTTTGCCTTTGCGAATACGGTCGTAGGCAGCGACAATCATCGCGATCTGCGAAGTCAGCCGGATGGCCTTGCGAACGTTGGCTTCGTGATCGTTGTTCTTATCGTCTGCGTCGTAAAAAGCCAGCGCCGAAACCGTGGTCCGCAGCACATCCATTGGCAGCGCCGTCTTCGGAACGCTGCGGAGCAACGCGATAATCGCCGGATCCAATTGGCGCTCCTGCGCCAAGCGCTGCTGCAAATCCTTTAACTCGCTTTGATTGGGCAGACGTCCAAACCAAAGCAGGTAGCAGGTCTCCTCAAAACTGGAATGCTCGGCCAGTTCGTGAATGTCAATGCCGCGATAGGCGAGCACACCACGGTCTCCATCGATATAACAAATGCTGGAGTTGGTAGCGACAATGCCTTCCATGCCCTTAGGGCCGACGGAACTGGTGACGCTGGACATAATTTCTCGCTTCGTGTGATTGAACACCGTTGCGGAGCCGGGCGCGGGAGGAGCGCGAGGAAGGCAACTTTCTTTTATACGCGAAAAACGGCTCACATTCCATAGACCCCAGTGACTCCGTTAGCCGCATTTTGCAGCGGCCTCGAATCGCGGCGTATATTAAGAGGTTCGTTCAAAACTCGCCGAGGACGCTGTAATCGCCCGTCATGATCCGCTGGAGGATTTCCATGAAACGTGTTTTATCGATTTGCCTTGCCCTGTTTCTTATTCTTTCGACCGGGGCATCGGCGGACGAAGGCATGTGGCTCTACAACGAGCCTCCGAAAGACAAAATCAAAGCTAAATATGGCTACGAACTGACTCAGCAATGGCTGGACCACCTACGCCTGTCTTCGGTGCGGTTCAACAATGGTGGTTCGGGCTCATTCGTCTCTGCGAATGGATTGACCTTCACTAATCACCACGTGGGCGCCGGATGCGTACAACAACTCTCTAGCGAGGGGCATGACTATATTAAATCCGGCTTCTACGCAAAGACCCAGGCCGACGAGCGCAAGTGCCCCAACCTCGAACTGAACGAATTGGTCGGTATCGAAGACGTTACTGAAAGAGTGAATGCCGGCATAAAACCGGAAATGTCTGCTGCTGATGCGGGACAGGCGCAGCGCGCCGCGATGTCAAGAATTGAAAAAGACTGCGGGAGTTCCACCGGCCTCCGCTGTGATGTTGTCACTTTCTATTCTGGTCAGGTTTATAACCTTTACAAGTACAAAAAGTTTACCGATGTTCGCCTGGTGTTTGCGCCCGAGTTCGATGCCGCGTTCTTTGGTGGAGATCCCGACAACTTCAACTATCCGCGTTACGATCTCGACATCACATTTTTCCGGGTATATGAAGACGGCCATCCCGCGCACCTCGAGAACTATTTGCAATGGTCGCGCACCGGCGTGAAGGATGGCGACCTGATTTTCGTTTCCGGCCACCCCGGCAATACCAGCCGCATGCAGACGATGGCCCAGATGGAATTTTCACGAGATGTTGGTTATCCAATGACGCTCGCTTCGCTGAAGCGTCGCATCGCGCTGCTGCAGGAGTTCAGCAAACAGTCGGAAGAAAACTCCCGCATCGCGAAGGAAGACCTCTTCGGGCTGCAAAACGCTCAAAAGGCGGTTACGGGCTACAACTCCGGATTGCTCGACAAGTCAATTATGGACGCTAAGGCCGCCGACGAGGCAAAGCTGCGAGCGGCCTACAAAGCGGATATGAAAAACTCCGCGCCCGATCCGTGGGACGAGATTGCTCGAGCTATGGATCAGCAGCGCGAGATTTATCCTCAACTCAGTTATCTCGAACGGCTTCGCGGATTTGCCTCCGGTCTTCCCGAGATCGCCCGCGTGCTTGTGCGGTCCGCCGAAGAAAAGAGCAAACCGAGTGCGGAGCGGTTGCGTGAATTTCGCGATTCCGCCCTGGCTTCGCTCGAACAGCAGCTGTTTTCGACAGCCCCGGTATATAAGAGTCTTGACACGGTCCTTCTTGCGGACTCTCTATCTGAAATGCAGGAGGCGCTCGGCAAGGACAATGCTGATGTGCAAAAGGTCCTGAACGGCAGAACTCCGGCCGATGCCGCGAAGGAAATAATTGCGGGCACCAAACTCGATGACGTGGCCGTGCGCAAACAATTGTATGAAGGCGGCAAGGTCGCAATCGCAGCCAGCAGCGATCCTCTGATTGTTGCCATGAGGGCAATTGAGCCAGATGCTCGCGCTCTTCGCAAGCAATATGACGACAAGGTGGACTCCGTGGTCCGCCGCGACGGCACTCTCATCACAAAAGCGCGTTTTGCGCAAAGCGGCTTTACTCAGCCGCCGGATGCGACTTTTACCTTACGATTGAGCTATGGTGCTGTTAAAGGTTATAGAGAAAACGGGAAAGATATTCGGTACTTCACAACCATGGCTGGCGCCTTTGAACATGCCGCTGAGCACAATAATCAGCCGCCCTACAACCTGGCACAAAGTTGGATGAATTCGAAGTCCAAGGTAGATTTGAAGACGCCGCTGAACTTCGTCTCGACGGCCGACATTATCGGCGGCAATTCCGGTTCGCCCATTGTTAATAGGCAGGGCGAAGTGGTAGGGATTATTTTCGACGGCAACATTGAATCTCTGCCATGGCAATTCGCATACAGCGACTCGCAAGGCCGAGCGGTATCCGTGGACTCGCGTGGCATTCAAGAAGCGCTGCGTAAGATTTATGGCGCGACAGGCCTGGCGGATGAATTGTTGGGCAGTAAAGCGGAGCCCGCCGGAGCAGGAAAGAAATAAACCTACAGCCCTCATACCACTGCTTACGTGGGCCAAATGCGCAGTGCCGTTTTGCTCAGAATCTGCTGCTGCATTTCTGCGCTCAGAGGCAGGGCGCGGAACTCTTCCAGATTTTTCTTGATATCGGGCACGCCTGGGCCCGGCCAATCTGTGCCGAACAGAGTCTTGTCGGCAATTTCGTCGAGGCGTGGAAAATAATTGAGCAACGTCTTGGGAGGAATTCCGCTGATGTCAAGATACACATTGGGATGACGGCGGATAAGAAAAAATGCCGTCTGCATCCACAGCGGACGGCCCCCATGGGCAAGCAGGATCTTGAGCTTGGGAAAATCGACCGCTACATCATCGACGTACATTGGATCGCCATATTTATTTCGCGCGCCGGGAAAGATCGAGGTCCCCGTGTGAAACATTACCGGCACACCATTCGCCTCGGCAGCGCGGTAAATGATTTCCAGCTCCTTAACTCCATTCAGATAATCGTTCGGAAATAAAAGCTGATGCGGGGGATGAATCTTGATCATTCGAATCCCCAACCGTAGAATCTGCTCCATATCCGCAAGAACGTTCGTAGTGTGCCGTGGATGCAGGCTGCCGCATGAAAGTAATCGTTTCGGATCTTCCTTAACGTAATCCGCAATAAATTGATTTACGCCGTTGGTAAAGCCGATCACTTCAGGAGCGACGTAGTTGATAAGCACGGCGCGATCAATGCCACAAGCGTCAAGGTGCTTAAGGAACGATTTAGGCGAACGGCAATATTCGCTGATCTCTTCGAAGTTCGCGCGCTTCTTTTTCATGAGATCCAGCGCGTGGGGCTTGAACATCTCCATGGGCTGGATATGAATGTGGCAATCGGTGATCATTCGAAGTGGCTCAACTACTCGCCGCCGCAAGCACAGCCCGCTTGGTGAAGACTCGAATCATTTCCCGCCGATACTCAGGGGTCAGCGCCGAAGTTGTCAATGGCTTGGCGGCACGCGCCGCGAGGTCGCCGACGGCATCGGCTAGCGCTTCGTCGACTGCCTGTCCGATCAGCATCTCGCCGGCTCGCTGCACCAGAAGCGGCGCTGGATTCACAGCGGTCATCGCGATTCGTGCGTCCGCTACATGACCGTTCGATCGCTTCATTACCACCGCAACCCCCGCCAGTGGATAGTCAATGGACCCGCGAACTCGCAGCTTACGGTAAACCCCGCGATAGTCGGCCGATTCCGCAGGCAGAAACACTCGCGTGACCAGTTCGTTTGGTTGCAGCTTCCGGTAATCCATTCCGTCGCCGGTGTAGAACTGCTGCAAGGGAATTCTTCGTTTACCATTCGGGCCGGAGATTTCAATCTCGGTATTCAGACAAAGCAATGCTGGGGGCGTGTCTCCCGAAAACGCAGCCCAGCACTTGGCTCCGCCTGGAGCGACATGGCAAAGATTGCCGTCCTTCTTAATGCAAAATCCGCAACCCTTGCGCCAGGTTAACGACTGGTTGTACCAAAGGCAGCGAGTATCAAGACAGATGTTGCCGCCGATCGTTCCCATGTTGCGCAGCACCGGAGAAGCAACGGTCGCCGCCGCTTCGGTGAGCACCGGAAAATGTTGGCGCAAGTGTGGCGACTTTTCAATGCCGCTAAGGGTCGTAAGAGCGCCAATCTCCACTGCGCCCCCGGATTGCGGCCGTATTCCGCGCATCTCGGCGACGCAATGCAAGTCCAACACATACTCCGGCTCAAAAAGCTTTTGCCGCATCGACGGAATCAGGTCCGTGCCTCCCGCCAGCACACGAATATTTCCCGCGCGCTCCGCAAGAAACGCTATGGCTTCGTCGATGGTGCGGGGGCGAAGCAGTCTGAATTGCGGAAGGCTCAATCCGCGCCTCCCACCACCGGTGATTCTCTTCGGCTCGGATCCAGCCTATGGCGTTCGGGGCCTTTGCCCTTAAAGCACAACGATCCTCCGTGCTCGCGAAAACGTGGCGGCGAGGTCGGGTCAATGCCTTCGGTCATGTTCAAGGTCTTAGCATTCTTCTTCGCGCGCAATGCTGCCAATACTCGCTCCGGAGTGAACGGCGATTCATGCAACCGCACTCCTACCGCATCGTAAATCGCATTCGAAATCGCCGGGATGGTTGCGGCCAGCGAACCTTCGCTGCATTCCTTGGCACCGAACGGACCTTCGGGATCGATGCTCTCGACAATGATAGCTTCAACTTCGGGCGACTCCACTGACGACGGACTGCGATATTCCAGCATTCCCGCATTCATCAGCATGCCGTCTTTCCAGACCATTTCTTCCGTCAGCGCCTGTCCCATTCCCATCCAGACCGATCCGATGATCTGGCCTTGGACCGAGACCGGATTCAGAGCGCGCCCGCAATCGTGCGCGGCCCACACTTTATGAACCGTGACTTCACCGGTATCTTCGTCCACACTGACTTCGGCTACCTGTGCGGAATATGAATACGCAGGCGACGGCCCCACGCCTCCACCTTTATGTTTCCCGCCTCGTGCTTCCGGCGGTGGCGCGTAGGAACCCGTGCCGGTGAGCGCGCCGTGAAAATCAATCGCTGCGACTACGGCCTCTTCGAACGTCATCCATTCCTTGGGACCTTCTTCTTTCCGCTTCTGCTGCAATGAGCCGCGCAGGATTTGCCCTTCCACGCGCCCGCTGACAGAAGCTCCCGCCTGCGTCACTTCCGCTTCTTCCTTTTGATCCTTATTCGCCGCCGACGCCACACTTCCCTTTTTGAGAACAAGATCATCCCGAAACACGATATTGTCGGCGGCGCAGTTCATCTTCTTCGCCGCGGCTGCTGCGATTCTCTTCTTTACCTCTTCGGCCGCGCGCAACGTCGCGTTCCCTGCCATGAACGTAACCCGGCTGGAATACGATCCAATATCGATTGGAGTCAGATCGGTATCGGCGGCGATTATTCTCACGCGACCGAGCGAGCATCCCAGCACTTCGGCGGCAATTTGTGCCGTCATTGTGTCCGATCCCTGACCAATTTCAGATGCGCCCGTGTATACGACCACGCCACCGTCGCGGTCGATCTTGATATTCACCGTCGAGTGCGGCATGTCAGAGCGGATAATCGAATTTGCCGCCCCGCTTACATAATGGCTGCATGCGATCCCGAGACCGCGCCCCCTCGGCAGCTTGCCCTTCCGCTGGTTCCACCCCGAGCGGTCAACCGTCTTCTCAATGCACTCCGGCAAGCCGTAGCTCTGCACTCGCAAGCCGTTGACGGTAATGCATGGCGGCTTGAGCAGATTTCGCTTCCGAATTTCCGCCGGATCCATTCCGATTTTCACGGCAAGTTCGTCCAGTTGCGATTCGAAAGCGAAGCGTACGTTGACGGTCCCATGGCCGCGCATTGCCCCACACGCCGGTTTGTTGGTGAGCACGCGATAGCCGTCGTACTGAATGTGCGGAATATCGTAAAGCGCGCCGAGCAACGCTCCAGAGTAAAGAATCGTGACCACGCCGTACGAACAGTACGCTCCGCCATCTTGTACCACGCGGGCCTTCACGGCGGTAATACGGCCGTCGTTCGTCACTCCAGTTTTCAGATCGATGATGGTGCGCGGACGTCCGCGATGCGCCCAGAAAACTTCTTCCCGCGTATAAGTGATCTTCACCGGCGCTTGCGCCTTGCGCGCTGCCACCGCCGCAATGATCTCCAGCGGAATCACTTCACTCTTTCCTCCGAATCCGCCACCCACCAGCGGCTTGATCACTCGGATTTGTGCCATCGGCATTTCCAGCACCAGCGACAACTTGTGCTGGAGGTAGTACGGCACCTGCGTGGAGGACCAGACCGTCAGGCGTCCCATCTTTCCCGTGTGTGGATCGAGTTCGAACGAGGCCAGCGTGGAGTGTGGTTCCATAGCGGCGTGCGTCACTTCATTGGCGATGAAGCGCGCTTCGGCGATGTGATCGGCTTCGGCAAAGCCTTGGTCTGGATCGCCGAACACGTGGTGATAATCTTTTTCCAGATTGCCGGGCTTGTTGTCGTGGATCAGATCGGTCTTTGCCTTCATCGACTCTTCAGGATCGAAGTACGCCGGCAGAACCTCGTACTCCACATCGATGAGCTCCAAAGCTTTCTCGGCGACCGATTCGGAAACTGCGACCACGCATGCAACGTTATCTCCCACGTACCGCACCTTATCGAGCGCGAGTGCGTGCTCGTCGTGGCCGACGGGGAGAATTCCGTAAGGATTAGGCGCGTCTTTGCCGATAACGACAGCTACGACGCCGCCAAGCGCCTCCGCGCGGCTGGCATCGATCGACTTGATCCGCGCATGAGGATACGGCGAATGCAGAATCTTTCCAACCAGCATCCCTGGTACGCGGAGGTCGTCCGTGTACTTGCCGCTGCCGGTGGTCTTCTCGGCGGCGTCGACCATCGCGGTAGGTTTGCCGATGATGGAAAATGTATTCATTGTTTCGTTTATCATTCCGGGCGGAGCGGGGAATCCATTTTCTGCTTGCAGCTACTCCTACCTGGTCGTCATCCCGCGCTGCTCCGCCGCAATCGCCGACCGAATCGCTTCATACATCTGGCTATACCCAGTACAGCGGCACAAATTGCTACTCAGGGCCATGCGAACGTCCGCTTCCGAGGCATTTGGATTCTCCGCCAATAATGATTTCACCGTCATGATGAATCCCGGAGTGCAAAATCCACACTGTGCGCCCCCCCAGTCGCCATAGGCCTTTTGTATCGCGGCTAGGCTGCCGTGTTCGCTCACGCCTTCGACAGTGGTGATCTCGTGCTCCTGACAACTCGCCGCCAGGAGCGTGCATGACATCATGGCAACACCATCGACCAGCACAGTGCACGCACCGCACGACGACTCATCGCAGCCGCGTTTCGAACCAGTAAGTTCCAAGTCTTGACGCAGCACATCCAGCAGCAGCGCACTGGGCTCGATCGCAAGCTCGTAACCGCGGCCGTTGACTCTCAGCTCGATGAGTTCTTTTTTCATGAAGAAACAACTTCTGGCTGCTAGCTACCGGCTTCTAGCGAACCATACTGCTTGTACCTGCGAGAAGCCAGCAACCGGTCGCTCGAAGCTAGTACAGCGGCACACTCCCATCCACTTGGCGCGACCAGGCATCGATGCCCCCGCGCATGGACTGAGCCTTTTCGAACCCCTGCTGCCGCAACCATACGGTCACGTTCATCGATCGCACGCCATGATGGCAAATCACTACGATGTGATTCTCCGGATCCAATTCCTGATGTGCCCTCGACGGCACATCTCCCATGGGAATCAACTTCGCTCCTGCCATGCTGGCCGTTTCAAACTCCCACGGCTCGCGGACATCGAGCAGAGTGAACTCTTCTTTCTCGTCGAGCTTCGTCTTCACTTCTTCGGGCGTGATCTCGTAATCCATGTGCTACTTCCCTGCCCATTTCGGTTTGCGCTTCTCGAGGAATGCCAACGTTCCCTCGCGCACGTCCGACGTCTTCATTAACTCTTCAAGATAGATCTTTTCAGCCCGCGCCAGGCCCTTATCGAAGTGCATCGCGTCCCAGGCATAGATTGCCTTTTTCGTGACAGCAAGCGCTGCGGGACTTGAGGCGAGTAGCGCCTCCACAGTGGAGTCGACAACGCGCGTGAGTTCTTCATCAGCCACAGAACGATTGGCCAGACCTATCTCCGCGGCTTCAGCGCCAGTAATTGTGCGGCCGGTTAAGATCAATTCTGAAGCCCGCTTCTGCCCCACCAGAGCCGCCAGCGCTGTGCACGCCACAGGCGGATAACATGCCAGCTTGATTTCGGGAAATCCCCATTGCGCCGACGCGGCGGTGTACACGAGGTCGCAGATCATGCTTAGTTCCGCGCCACCCCCAAGGCAATGCCCGTGCACGGCAGCAACGGTGACCTTCTTACTGGAAACCAAAAGGCGGACGACTCCGTGGAACTTGGTCAACATCTCCTCGATCTTGTCAGGAGTGTGCGCCGCGACATCAACGCCAGCTGAAAAGCCCTTGCCATCGCCGCTGAGCACGACAACGGCAATATCCGAGCGGGCTTCTACTTCCGCCAATGCCTGCGCCAACTCCTCCATCATCGGAATATCGATGACGTTCAAGGGGGAATTGCGCAAGCGAATGTTTGCCACAAAAGGGCGGATGTCCACCGCCAAGCGCGCCAGACTAGATTCCACGAAACCGCTCGTCATGTTTTTCTCTGCGTCTCTGTGCCTCTGTGGTGAGAACCGCTACAAATTGATCGCAGACTTCCGTACTTCGCCAATGCTCGCCAGCGGATCACGGGCTCCCGTTTTCTCAGCGATCCATTTTTTCTCGGTATCAATAATGTCGAGCAGCAACTTTTTGTCTGCCGGGCCTGGCATGTACTCAGTCAGGTGCTCTTCGTAGGCACGATCGTCGAGCGTTTCACCCGTCTGCGCGTGAAACTTCTGTCCCGCCCAGCGGCCGATCTCGCGATTGAACTTGATGTTTGGCGCATACAACTTCGGTTGCCCAGGCTTCAATGCGCTGTTGAAACGCTCAATCAATCCCGAGACTTCGTCACGATAAAGGTTGCGGTTGTAGTCGTTCAAATCATCAAGATCTGGAGCGCGCTCGTTCTTGGGCTCGTCGTATCTTCCCTTTACACCCCACACATAAGCCCAGTGCGCGGACGAAGAATGATCGGTACCGAACAAGTCGTAGGAACTTGAAATCCACTTGTTGAGATATTTCTGAATCAGCCAGCCTGGGATTACACCCGCCTCCACAATGCGACGAAGGCCGTCGTTGCCGGTGCCCATGTGAAACGCCTCTTCTCGAAGCATGTACGACATGGAGCGTCCCAGCGGCGCGAACGCGGAATATTTCAGCATCTGCAACTGGAATTTTCCGTCCCGATCGACGAAGTCGGTGTAGGTAAAGAAATCCATCCAGTTGTCAACATTCACGTTAAAAGCACCGAGCAGTCGCTTGTTGTCAAACGCGCGCCGCTCGAGCATCTTCTGCGCTTCAACTTTGCCTGAATAGCCGAAGTGATCCACCAGCAACGCGCACATCTGCCAGCCATGGCGCATCTCTTCGATCATGACGCGCGTAATAGCGCGTCGGTCCCAGTCCGTAGGCGCGTTTTCCAAAAGATTGCGCTGCTGCTCGACGCTGGCAAACTCGGTATCGCCCTGATAAACGATCATATTCATCAAGGCGTCGCGCATCTGCTGCGTGGGAATCTGACGGAGATTCTCCCACTTGCGGCGGCCCTTGTACGATCCAAACTCAATCTCTTCAGTATCAATCGCACCATAGAGCGTGTCGAAGTGGAAAGCCTCGATGTCTTTCGTGTTGACGCCAATATCTTTACGCCAGTCGTTGAACATGCCTTCCCAGTCACTGAAGGTCCCGATTTTCGCTACTTTGCCCGGCATAATAACTCCGCTCCTACGCTATATTCAGCCAAACTGTTTTCAACTCCGTGTAATGCTCAATCGCGTGCGCTCCCAACTCGCGGCCGAAGCCGGAGCTCTTGTAACCGCCAAAGGGCAGCGAAGCGTCCATCAGTCCGTAAGTGTTAATCCAAACTGTCCCGGCTTTCAGGCGACGCGAGACTATGTGCGCCCGTTTCACGTCGCGCGTCCAGACGGCCGCCGCCAAGCCATAGGGATTATTGTTGGCCTGCTCGATGACTTCGTCGACATCGTCGAATGTCAACACGGAAAGCACTGGACCGAATATCTCTTCCCGCGCGATTGTCATGTCGTTCTTCACATCCCCAAAAATCGTCGGCTCGATGAAGAACCCCTTGCCGCCATCCACATTGACCCGGTTGCCGCCAGCGACCAGCTTGGCCCCGTCTTTCTTCCCGGCCTCAATGTATCCAAGCACCGTCTTCATCTGCTCCGCGCTAACAATCGCTCCCAGCCGTGTCTGAGGATCGAGCGGGTCCGCCGGACGCATCTTGGCGGCGCGCGCCGCGAGCTTTTCAGTAAACTCGTCCTTCACTTTGCTTTCGAGAAAGAGCCGCGAACCCGCATTGCAGACTTCGCCTTTGCCGTAGAAAATTCCAGTGATCGCGCCCTTCACGGCGCTGTCGATATCGGAATCGGCAAAAACAATATTCGGTGATTTCCCGCCGAGTTCGAGCGTGATGCGCTTCACCGTATCGGCCGCGCTCCGCATAATTTCCTGGCCGACGGCGGTCGAACCGGTAAACGCAATTTTGTCGATCCCGGGATGTTGGACCATCGCCCTGCCCACAGCACCCGGGCCGGTAATGATATTGATCACGCCCACGGGCACGCCCGCTTCGATCGCCAACTTCCCAAAGCGCAATGTGCTTAGCGAAGTCTGGCTGGCCGGCTTCAACACGATGGTGTTGCCGCAAGCCAGCGCCGGGCCGAGCTTCCACGAAGCAAGCAATAAAGGAAAATTCCAGGGAACGATTAGGCCGACTACGCCGACAGGTTCGCGAAGTGTGTAAGTAAATGCGGTTTCGAGAGTGTTGACGGTCTCGCCGTGGATCTTCGTCGCGAGGCCTGCGTAATAGCGCAGAACATCGACAACCATCGGGATGTCGACATAGCGGGATTCAAAAATCGGCTTGCCGTTGTCAAGCGTCTCCAGTTCGGCAAACTCGTCGATATTTTTTTCCAGCAGATCGGCGAGCTTCCAGATCAGTCGCCCGCGCTCGCTGGCAGACATCTTTCGCCACGGACCGTTCCGATCTTCGAGAGCGCGGCGAGCTGCCTCGACCGCACGGTCTACATCTGTACTCGAACCTTCCGCGATCTGCGTCAACACTTCGCCAGTGGCCGGATTGATGGTGTCGAACTTCTTCGCACCATCTACCCACTGCCCATCGATCAGCAGACGCCCGGGTTCAACCTTTACTTTAGCCGCAAGCATCGATTCTCTTCTTTCCTCGTAACTCTTTCCTCATAACGCCGTTCACAGTAACGCCGGCGTCCCATCGGCTGTCGGGCGGGAATCTCGCCGTCCTGCACGGTACTAGCTACTAGGTATCACTTCGCCTTAAATGCCGCCGGCCGTTTCTCCACATATGCAGCCAGTCCTTCCTTCGCATCCTCGCTCTGGAAAAGGATCTGCTGGTTCTCGCGCTCAACCGCCAGCGCCGACTCCATGGGAATCTCCCAGCCGGTCTGCACCGCGCGCTTGATCCGCCCGACCGCCTTCGCTGCTTTGTTCGGCGGACAGAACTGCTTCGCGTACTCCATCATGTTTTCCATGAAGCCGTCGCGTTCGTAAATGTCGTTGATAATTCCAAGCTCCTGTGCTTCTTCAAATGAAAAGGTGTTGCCCGTGACCATCAACTCGATGGCCTTGCTCTTTCCCACCAGCCGCGAGAGCCGCTGCGTGCCGCCAGTCCCGGGAAGCACTCCGAGGTTCACTTCTGGCAGCCCGATTTTTCCCGCATCCTTGCGCGCAATGCGGATATCGGCAGCCATCGCGATCTCCAGCCCGCCGCCGACGCAATGGCCGTTAATCGCGGCAATCACCAACTTTGGCGTATGCTCCAGCCTCAGCAGCATTTCGTTGGCGTGCAGGCAGAAGTAATACTTGAACGTCGGATCGACGCTGGAAAGCATCTTGATATTGGCTCCGGCGGAAAAGAACTTGTCGCCAGCGCCCGTCAACAGGATGACGTAGACATCATTCTCCATGCGCGCGCGTAGGATTGCCTCATCGAGCTGCCGGTTCATTTCATAGGTGTAAGTATTGGCTGGCGGGTCGCACATCTCGATAACGGCTACGCCGCTGTCCGTGCGGTAGTTGACAAGCTGTTTAGTGGTTTCGCCGGTCGCCGGCTGCGTTATGGTCGCCATATTTGTAGCTCCTTATATCGTCGTGAAGATCAATATCTCAACTGTCATTCCGCGCGAAGCGAGGAACCTTAGGCTTCGCCGGAAGTAAAACTAGGTCCGTCGTCAGCGCACATCCCTGCGCGTACGAGTTCCGTTCATCACGCCACGCAGAAACACATCGCCCATCTCGCGCGCGATCTGCTCCGCATCGGCGTCGACTTTGGGATTGTGCCAGGTGTAAATCCAATTCATCATGCCGAAAAGGCTCAGCACCGCAATGCGCGTGGAAAACTGCAAACCTCGGTCTCGTTTTAGGTCATCCAGCAACCCCACGCAGATGCGGTAATATTCGCGCTTGATTGCTGCAACTTCGGAAGCGAAGCCATTCTTGAGCGCCTCAGCCTCGTGCGACAGCACCTTCATGCCTGCTTGATTGGCAAGGAAATATTCCAGGTGATTGAGAATGAAAATGCGAATGCGCTGTTCTGGGTCGCTTATCCCCTGCAACCGTGATTTCAGGCGCTGCACAATGGTTGTGAACGTATGCTTCTGAATCAGGAACAGCAGCCGCTCCTTAGATTCGAAGTAGTAGTAAAGACCTGCCAGCGACATGCCGCTCGCGCGTGAAAGATCGCGCATCGATGCGCCTTCGTATCCTTTTTTGCAGAAGACATCGGTAGCGTGGGTGAGGATCTCTGACAGCCGCTTGTCGAAGCGGGTTGCGGGCGGGGATGCGGCCCGATAACGGCGTGCAGAAACCCGAGCTGCGGTGGAGGGACTCGCCATAAGTTGCCGAAGGCGACTCTAATTCGAACGTTCGTTCGAACTCAGTATACGGCAAAGGCGAGTTCGGACACAAGACTTCGGATCAGGACGAAAAGTTCGTCCCTTAGTTTCTGATGTCGGCCAGCAGTCGCTCCACTTCGCTTTTCACTTCCCCTGTCGTCGGCAGCAGCGGCAGCCGCGCCGGGCCCCCGAAGTATCCGTTGAAGTCCATGCCGTGCTTCACGCCCGGAATGCCAAATTCACCAACAATTTTCTGACCCGCCTGGACGATGCGTTCCTGCTTCAGCTTTGCCAATTCAGCGTCGCCTTCCTTCCATGCCGCATATATCTCATAACACGCGGTGGGGGCCACGCAAGCAAAAGCCAAAATCGCCCCCGCAGCTCCGGCATCGAGCGACGGATGCAGCTTCTGCGCTGCGCCTACGAGCACCTGGAAGCCAACCTCTTTTTGCCGGGTCTTCATCTTGCCAACAGTCGTAACTGCGGCCGAGGACAGCTTTCCCAGGGGCGGACCCGCCAACGCCGCGACCTGTACGAGTTCTCCGCCGTTACCATCCGCTATCGAGCTGGCGGCCGCGAGCATACGCGGCGTTACCGCATCAAAAGTCTCCGTAACAGTGGCGCTCCGCCGGATGTGGCTCGTGCCTTCAACCATCTTGCGAACTTTTTCAACGTCCCCGCTCGATTCCTTAATCCCGATCAGATTCGGATGCTCCGCTAGTTCAATCACCAGTTCCGCGGGAATGTCGTAGCCCGTGGCCTGCGGAAAACTGTAAATGATTACTGGCAGCGGCGAGCGGTCGGCTACAGTGCGGTAAAAAGCCAGAATGTTGGCCGGCTGCATCTGCTTCTTGTAGTAATGCGGCGTGCGCACCATGGCCACGTCATAGCCCAGTTCCGCGGCGTACTCGGTGAGACGCAACGTTTCAATGGCCGACTCGATCCCAGTGCCTGCGATCAGTACCTTGTTCGGCGGCGCCACATCGCGAATGGATTTCAGCACATCGCGGCGTTCCTGATCGGAGAGGAAAATGGCCTCTCCAGTTGAACCAAGCGCAACGATGCCGGCAGAAGGCGTCCGCGAATACCGCTCGACGTTGCTCTCAAGCTTTTTGAAATAGACGTTGCCGTCGGGATAAAACGGCGTAGTGACGGGAGGAAAGATACCGTGAAGGAGCATGAGTAATTCTAAACGAACAGACCCCGGGAACGAGAACGGTTTACAAAAACTTGGGTTCCGGCACTCCGCCAAGCTGGACCAACAGGCTTAGCTGGTCCCAGCTATCCCAGGCTTCGACAATCTGCCCGTCGACAAAGCGCTGGATGCTGATGCCGTTTACACTAACGCTCTTATTCGCCGGCGCTATTCCAAGAAACGGAGCAGTGTGGGTCATGGCGATTGTCCAGCGAGCCACAACTTTATCTCCTTGCTCAATCGTCTCGTGGATCTCAACGTGAATGTTTGAGAAAGCAGACCGGATCCTGCGCCACAGTACCTTGAACTCTTCCGGACCGTGAATATCGGCGCCGTGTTGCGCCTGCCCCTGGCCTATTGCTTTCTTGGAGCACATCGCGTCTATCGTCTCTTCGCGGCCTTGGTTCCAGACTTCCTCGAACCACTTACGGATTAGAGCGGAATTTCCAGCCATGGCAACCACCTCGTCACGTTTCGGAAATCAGCTAGCGTCGGACCGTCCCGCGTTCGGCGTGCAACTGCTGTAGCGCTCGTATGTTGACTTCGCCGCGTTGCAGCGCCGCAATTCCTTCCGCAGCCGCGCGAGCGGCCGAAAGCGTGGTAATCGTCGGAATCCGCGCCATCACCGCAGCCCGCCGAATCGCCTTCTCGTCGAACCATGGCTCAAGTCCTGTAGGCGTATTCACGATTAGATGAATGCGCTGGCCCTTGATCAAATCCACCACGTTCGGGCGGCCTTCTTTCACTTTGTAGACACGCTCAACTTTCATCCCCGCGGCCTCGATCACATCGCCCGTACCGGAAGTAGCCACCAGCTTGAATCCCATGAGGACAAATTTACGGGCCACTTCCGCGACATAGCGCTTATCGTGGTCGGTCACACTGATGAAAACTGTACCCTCGGTCGGGAGCTTCTGGCCGGCCGCCAACTGCGCCTTTGCGAACGCCTCGCCAAAGGTGTCGCCCACACCCATCACTTCGCCGGTGGATTTCATCTCCGGCCCCAACACGGTGTCGACACCAGGAAATTTGTTCCACGGAAAGACCGGCGACTTCACGTAGTAGCAGCTTCCGGTGTCGAGGTCGGCACGGCTGTCAATATTTTCCGGCAGGAATTCTCGCAGCTTGCGTCCGGTCATCAGCCGAGCCGCAATCTTCGCCAACGGCACGCCCGTAGCCTTCGAGACATAAGGAACGGTCCGAGAGGCCCGCGGGTTCACCTCCAAAACGTAAACTGTTCCGCCCTCGGCGCCATTACCGGAGCTGCCATTGCCGCGCGGGATGGCGAACTGAATATTCATCAGCCCCACCACCTTCAGTGCCCGCGCCAGCTTAAACGTGTATTCGCGCATTCGGTCCATGAGTGGTTGCGGAATATCCACGGCCGGCAGCACACATGACGAATCGCCGGAGTGGATGCCGGCCTCCTCGATATGTTGCATGATGCCGCCGATCACCACATCTTCGCCGTCGGAGAGCGCATCGACATCCACTTCAATTGCATCTTCGAGAAAGTGATCAATCAGCACGGGACGATCGTGCGAGTACTCGACCGCCTCTTTCATGTACCGCACCACGGATTCTTCGTCGTATGCAATCACCATGGCGCGACCGCCCAGCACATAAGAAGGCCGCACGACCACAGGATACTGAACACGCTTTGCGCCTTCGATGGCCTCTTCAAGCGAGGTTGCCATCACCCCCGCAGCCTGCGGAATTTGCAGTTCCTCCAGCAGCTTGTTGAAATGTTTGCGATCTTCGGCGAGATCGATCGACTCCGGAGAGGTGCCGATAATGTTTAGGCCTGCCGCCTTGAGCGGCAAAGCGAGGTTAAGCGGAGTCTGCCCGCCGAACTGCACGATCACTCCGCACGGCGCGCCTTTCGATGTCTCGTGCTGATAGATTGCCCAAACATCTTCAAACGTGAGCGGTTCAAAATACAAACGGTCGCTAGTATCGTAGTCGGTCGAGACAGTTTCAGGATTGCAGTTGATCATGATCGTCTCGTAACCGTCTTCGTGAAGTGCAAACGACGCGTGACAGCAGCAATAATCGAATTCAATTCCCTGCCCGATGCGGTTCGGTCCGCTGCCTAGAATGATGATTTTCTTTTTGTCGGTTGGCGCAGCTTCATCTTCGTCTTCGTACGTCGAGTAGAGATACGGAGTAAAGCTCTCAAACTCTGCCGCGCACGTGTCCACGCGCTTGTACACCGGAAGCACGCCGTGTTTCTTGCGCAGGTGCCGAACTTTCTCCTGTCCTTCGAGCCGCCATACGTTGGCGAGACGGCCGTCGGAGAAGCCCATGCGCTTGGCCTCTCGCAGCACCTCCGTCGGAATCGACTCGATCGGATGTTTTTCCAACTCAAGCTGCATATCGTTAATTTCTTTCAGCTGATAGAGGAACCACGGATCCATCGAGGTCATCTTCGCGACTTGCTTCACGGTGTGTCCCTGGCGCAGGGCGTATTGGACATAAGCCAGCCGCTCGGGATGCGGCGTCACCAGGCGTTGTGTCAGGATTTTGGGCTCGATCTTCGCGCCGCCCACGCGCTTTCCGGTATCGAGAGAACGCACGCCTTTCATCAGCGCTTCTTTGAAGGTGCGGCCAATCGCCATTACTTCGCCGACCGACTTCATCTGCACGCCGAGGTTCTCGTCGGCGCCGGGAAACTTTTCGAATTGCCACTTGGGAATTTTCACGACCACGTAGTCGAGTGTCGGCTCGAAGCATGCCGGAGTCTTGCGCGTAATGTCGTTGGGAATTTCGTCGAGCGTATAGCCTACGGCGAGTTTCGCAGCGATCTTGGCAATCGGAAAACCCGTAGCCTTCGATGCAAGCGCCGACGATCGCGACACCCTCGGGTTCATCTCGATCACGACCATGCGCCCGGTCTCGGGATTAACGCCGAACTGAATGTTCGATCCGCCTGTGTCCACGCCGATTTCGCGGATCACCGCAATTGACGCATCGCGCATCGCCTGGTATTCGCGGTCGGTCAGCGTTTGCGCCGGAGCGACCGTAATTGAATCGCCCGTATGTACGCCCATGGGGTCGAAGTTTTCGATCGAACAAATGATGATGACGTTGTCCTTGGTGTCGCGCATCACCTCGAGTTCGAATTCCTTCCATCCCAGCACTGATTCTTCAATCAACGCCTCGTGCACGGGAGAGAGATCTAGTCCGCGCGTCAGAACTTCCACCAACTCTTCACGGTTAAAAGCGATGCCGCCGCCTGTGCCGCCCAGGGTGAACGACGGCCGCACGATTACAGGGAATCCGATTTTGCCGGCAAACTCGAGGCCATCTTTCGTGCTGTTCACCAGAGCCGACTTGGGCACGTCGAGCCCGATCTTCTGCATTGCGTCCTTGAAGAAAAGACGGTCTTCGGCCTTCTTGATGGCTGCGACATTGGCGCCGATCAAGTTGACGTTGTATTTTTCCAGCACGCCGCCGTCGGAAAGCTCAATCGCCAGGTTGAGAGCAGTCTGTCCTCCGACCGTGGGCAACACGGCGAAACCTGCGCCCGGCGAGAGCTCTCGTTCGATGCGGATAATCTCTTCCAAATACTCGAGCGTAAGCGGCTCGATGTAAGTGCGGTCGGCAATTTCCGGATCGGTCATGATGGTCGCCGGATTGGAGTTGGCCAGCACCACCTCATAACCCTCAGACTTGAGCGCCTTGCAAGCCTGCGTGCCCGAGTAATCAAACTCCGCCGACTGCCCAATGACGATGGGCCCGGAACCGAGAATCAGGATTTTCGAGATATCAGTGCGTTTAGGCATCTATGATGCGATCTTCCCCGGTTTGTCTTGATCTGGATTGTTGTGGCCGCCCTTGCTTTCAAAGGGCGCTGTTTCAGCCGCGCCGCTAGGCTTCTTGCCTTGAAGGGGCGCGCCTTCAGGCGCGCCGTATGAGTCTTGCTGAAGAACGGGCTTTAGCCCCTGAGGCACGGGGTCCAATTCGACATCGGCCAACGCCGACGAAAACGGATACTTTTCGGCCCGCTCACACAAATGCTTGCGCACAGGGTTCTCTCGAATGTAAGCAACGTGATGTAGAAGATCTTCAGCATCGCGAATCCGATGATCCGAAAATCCTTTCTGCCAAACTTCCATATTTGAGGCGAGCTCTTTCTTGACTCGATAGGAGAACCCACCCTTTATAAATTGGACGGCCTTCTCCAAACTTGTCTTGGGTGTAAGAAGAACATGGATGTGGTCGGGCATGATAACAAATTCATGAAGCAGGTAAGACGTATCGCGATAGTGATACAGCACGTTAATGAGCAATCTGGCCCAACCCTCGTTCCGAAAAAGAGCGCGACGTTCCCAAGTCTGCGTTGAGACCATGTAGGTCCGGTCGTTATGAGTTGCATGTTCTCTCTTCGGTCTCAAGGCCAACCTCAGGGGCTAAAGCCCAAATTCCTCTGTGTCCTGTACGGCGCGCCTGAAGGCGCGCCCCTTCAAATCGCTCCCCTCACCCTTTCCACTCCTCCATCATCTTCACAAAATCCTTAAACAGATAATGCGAATCGTGCGGCCCCGGCGCGGCTTCGGGGTGATACTGCACGCTGAATAGAGGCAGGTTGCGATGGCGCAGGCCTTCCAATGTCGAATCGTTCAAATCGACGTGCGTGAGTTCGACTTCGCTGTCAGGCAGCGAATCCGGGTCGACCGCAAAGTTGTGGTTATGAGCGGTGATCTCAATCTTGCCCGTAGCCAACTGCTTCACCGGATGGTTCCCGCCATGGTGTCCAAACTTTAGCTTGAAGGTCTTTCCACCCAGCGCAATCCCCGTAAGCTGATGTCCAAGACAAATTCCAAAGATCGGCTGCCGTCCCATCAGGCGGCGAATCGAATCCACTGCATATGTACACGGTTCCGGATCGCCTGGGCCGTTCGACAGAAACACTCCGTCGGGCTTTAGAGCGAGCACGTCTTCCGAAGTGGTCTGCGCAGGCACAACCGTTACCCGGCATCCCTCTCCGCGTAACTTACGCAGAATGTTCTGCTTGATGCCGAAATCGTAAGCCACTACATGAAATCGCTCCGGCTCATCTTTCACGCCGACCATCGCCACGGGCTCGTGAGAGCGCTCTCCTACTTCCCACACATAAGGCCGCTTCGTGCTGACCTCTTTCGCAAGGTCAGTGCCGTCCATCTTCGGAATCAAGTTTGCTTTCGCAACGAGCTTCTCGGCGTCGCTCTCGATGGTTGAGACCACGCCGCGCATCACGCCGTGATCGCGCAAGTGCCGCACCAGCGCGCGCGTATCGATATCCGAAAGCACCGGCACTTTGAATTGCTCGAGATATTCTTCAGCCACTTGTTGCGAGCGCCAGTTCGAACTCACCTTCGAAAACTCGCGCACGATCAGCCCTTCGATCCACGGACGCGTAGCTTCGTTGTCTTCCTGGTTAGTTCCGTAGTTGCCGATCTGAGGGTTGGTCAGGACAACGATTTGTCCTGAGTAGGAAGGGTCGGTGAAAATTTCCTGGTAGCCAGTGATTGAAGTATTGAAAACGACTTCGCCGTAGCACTCGCCTTTGGCGCCGTAACCTTTGCCTCGGAAGACTCGCCCGTCTTCCAGCGCAAGGATAGCCTGCATTCTCGCTCCAATGTGTGGATTTAAAGGATTTTATCAGGGATTGGCTTAAGGGCCAAGCGCGGAACGCTACGCGGATGTGGAAATCTCGATCTTGAAGGTTTCGATCTTGCCTAATCTAAATCGTTTATCGCACCCTACCCAGCTTATCCATCGGCCAATATCCGAATACGGCCTTGCCGTAAATATAGCTCTGGTTTACTGGACCGAAATCCCGGCTGTCGTTCGACATGGAGCGATGATCGCCCAGAACGAAGAATGACTCTGCCGGAACTAACGTCTCCGGATAAGAACGCGCGTCGGCATACGCGGGCGGTACGTAGTCTTCCTCAATGGCTTCGCCATTGACATAAACTTGTCCACTGTCGATGCGGATACGATCCCCCGCCGCTCCTATCACCCGCTTGATATAGCTCTTCGATGGGTCGCGCGGATATCGAAAGACAACAATATCCCCGCGCGATATCGGTTCCAGCCGATAAACAAACTTGTTGACGAAAATGCGCTCCTGGTCTTCGAGCGACGGCATCATGCTCGTGCCTTCGACTTTCACCGGCTGGTAGATGAAGACGATAATGAAGGCCGAGATCGCCAGCGAGACAATCAGGTCGCGCAGCCAAACTCCCAGTGCCGGACGTAAGCGTGCTGCCGAATTTGAATCCGGCGGTACCGGCCCGTGAACCGGCGAGATCTGCCCAGTCACGGGATCCTTAGGTGTTAGTGCTTCGACCATTCGCCTTCCTATTGTATACAGATCGCAAGAGCATGGTTGCGAGTTGTACGACCCGCATATCCTTCCCGTCTAGACCTTTCCCTTCTACCGCTCGCGCTGAAGCCGGGTTAAAATCAGTAGAGGAGATTCTTCATGAAGCCGTCCAGCCTGCTGCGACACAAATATGTTCATCGCGCCCTCACTTTGATTTTTCTTCTGACGGTCACTCTCACCGTGTCGGCCCAGTGGACGGCCCAGCAAGAAGAAGGGGGCGTTCCCGCGTACAACGCGGGCCCGCCGCCAAAGGGCACGAAGCTCCCCGCCACCCTGACCAAGGCAGACCTGTGGGGAGCGGACGCGCAGTATTCCTACCAGACGCATGCCTACGAACTAGCGGCGAAGATTCCGGTTGTCCTGCACCAGCAGCCTTGCTATTGCTATTGCGAGCGCATGGGCCACAACAGCCTGCATACCTGCTTTGAAACGTCGCATGGCGCGCAATGCTCCACTTGCTTGAAGGAGCTGTACTACTCCTATCAACAGAGCAAGAAGGGGAAAACTGCAGCACAGATCCGTGCCGGCATCATCAAGGGTGAATGGAAACAGATCGATCTGCAGTCGGCGGCGACCATTAATTAGTAGCGAGTCCGCATACCTGGTGCCGAGACAGACTGTCTAGCCATCCAACGGCGTGGCTGTTGCTCGATACTCGCACTAGGTACTCGGTACTGCCTCTACCAATTGCTCTCTACCCGCCCTTTGAGTGATACTTGAGTATTCGCTCTTCGAGTTTCAGGAAACAAGGAGTCCCCTATTACGACGAGCACAGGAAAAATTCTTCACATGGCTCAAAAAGCTACCCCTAAGAAAGCATCCATCCCCGAGGATCCGCGGGTCACGCAGGCAATGCAGAATTACGAAGCCGGATTGCGCGCATTGCAGGAGCATAAATTCGAGAAGGCGAAGCCGCTGTTCCAGAAGGTACTCGCCGGCCCCAGCAAAGAACTGACCGACCGGGCATCCGTGCATCTCAGTATTTGCAACCAGCACCTTGAGCGCTCGACTGCCACGCAATTCAAGAGCGTGGAAGAGCACTACGACTACGCGGTCTCCCTAATGAACGTGGGAGATTACGTCACCGCCCGGGAGCACATCGAGAAGTTACTCAAGCAATCGCCGAAGACCGATTTTGTTATCTACGGTCTCGCGGCACTTGATTGCCTGACTGGTCACGTAGAAGACGCTCTCAAGCATCTGGACGAGTCGCTTCGCCTGAATCCCAGCCTGCGCTACCAGGCACGCAACGACTCTGATTTTCACAACCTGGCCGAGGATCCTCGCTTTACAGAGCTGCTATACCCGGATCCGGCAGCAGACCTTTCCGTGCCACAAGGTTCTTTCCGGGAAGACGAATCTTTTTAACCGGCAAACGAAGTTCTCGGATGGAACCCAGAATCGTGGATCTTTTGTCCTCGGAGAAGTTCACGCGCGAACGTAGTCTTCGCGTAGTCGCCATTGGCGGCGGCACCGGCCTTTCGACCCTGCTGAAGGGACTCAAACGTTTCGTTCTCACTCCCTCGGAGATGGCGGTAGCTCAACCGGGGTTGCCGGTCATCCGCGACCTGTGCGCCGTTGTTACCGTCAGCGACGATGGTGGTTCCAGTGGTCGCCTGCGCAAGGAACTGAACATGCTTCCTCCCGGCGACATCCGCAACTGTATCGTCGCCCTCAGCGAGGACGAAGCTTTACTCTCTCAACTTTTCCGTCATCGTTTCGAGAAAGGGTCCGGTCTCGAAGGCCACAGCTTTGGCAACTTGTTTTTAGCCGCACTAACCGACATCACTCATGATTTTTCCGAAGCCGTGCGGCTTTCTTCAGAAATTCTGGTGACCCGCGGCCATATTCATCCTGCAACTACATCGAATATCGAACTGGAAGCGCTAATGGAGGATGGCACGCGCGTCCGCGGCGAAACCAATATCACCGCCAGCAAAGTTCGCATTCAGGAACTTTTCCTCGTTCCCCCCAATGTCGAGCCCTTGCCGCAAACCCTCGACGCCATCGCCCGCGCCGATATCATCAGCATCGGCCCCGGCTCGCTGTTCACCAGCCTCATCCCCAACTTGCTGGTCCATGGCATCTCGGATGCCATTGTGAACTCGCCCGCCATCAAGGTTTATATCTGCAACCTCATGACGCAGGCCAATGAAAGTCTCGGGCTGACGGCCGCCGATCACATTCGCGCCCTCAATCGGCACGCGGGGCAACAGATTTTCGACTACGCTCTCATCAATCGCACACCGATTTCGAACGAACTGAAGGCCAAGTACGCGCTTGAGGGTGCATGTCAGATCGTTGCCGATCTCAATGCCATCGAAGCTCTCGGTGTAATTCCGGTTCTGGGGGACTATCTGGAAGAAGATGGGGTCGCCCGCCACAAAACCGCGCGCGTCGCCAGCGATCTGTTGCAACTTGCGTCAGCCGTGGGCGCGGAGCGCAAGGGCTCGTCCGCTGAATAGCTTTAATCACTCCCCACTTCTCCCTTTCCCCCGTTACTTGTAATCGCTAGAATGTTCGCATATGAAAACGGCAGGGGTGACGAAGTCGACGATTGCAGCTGTGCTAGCAACTATTGCGCTTATCGGCGCAGCCAACGCGCAACGCGACAAGAACGAAGAACCCACGGCGGTACTGAACTTTATCGTCCTCAAAGAAGACAACAGTAAACCTGTTCGTAATGCGGCAGTAATTATGCATCCGGTAAACGGACACGGCCAACAAAGCCGGGGCGGACTCGAACTCAAAACCGATGCCGACGGCAAGACTAGCTTCGATGGCATTCCTTACGGAAAACTACGCGTGCAAATTTTAGCTTCGGGATTCCAGACTTTCGGCGAAGATTACGACATCAATCAGGGAAGAATGAATTTCACAGTCAAGCTGAAACGCCCGCAGGGCCAGTATTCAATTTACGATGAACATCCTGGCGACAAAAAAGACGAGAAGGCGCCCGCACCCGATCCAAAAGCCAAGCCGCAATAGTTTCGTCATGCGGTTCGGCGGGTAATCGTGCAATTTGTAGGTGGATGTAGAATCTCAGCGACACCAACCTTTACCTATGCCCTATCTGCTCAAAACCGAGCCTAGCGTTTATTCGTTCGCCGATCTGCAAGGGGAAAAGACAACCACCTGGGATGGGGTCACCAATCCGGTGGCCGTGAAGAATCTTCGCGGCATGAAATCCGGAGAGCGGCTCATCATCTACCACACCGGAGACGAGAAGAGCGCCATCGGAACCGCCACAGTGGTGTCGGTGGAGACCGCCGATCCGAAAAATCCGCAAGTGAAAATCAGCGCTGGCAAGCCGCTGGCCAAGCCGGTGACGCTCGCCGAGATGAAGGCCAACAAACTGTTTGCGGATTCTCCCCTGGTCCGACAAGGGCGCTTGAGCGTCGTGCCGCTCACGGATCCGCAATACAAACTGCTTACGGAAAAATGACGTCGCAATACTTTGGCCAGAAACTTAGACCCGCGGCCCATCGATCATAATTATCCCGTCCTCCTCCCGGTCCGGCACATTTCGACAACTAAGCAGGAAAATCTCTATACAGCCGAAACCTGAGCTGAAAAGTCGCAGGCAAATGCGCTCCATCCTTCGCAAAGGGCGAAGAGTGGAAGGGTATTTCGTGCGCGTGAGAGTTCACCATTCGCGCACCCGGTTTCTACCTAGTGCGCTTTGGCGTCCCGGCGAATCAGCGCGTGATCGACAAAGAAGCCAACTCCAATGGCCAGGGGAATCACCCCAAACGTCGCCGCAATCATCGCATCGGGCTCAGCCCGCCCAATCAACGTGAAAGTGACGATGTAACCCAGCGCGCCGGCCACCAGCAAAATTCCGGACCGGCGTGAGCGCGCCGCCTCCGAAAGTTCCGGTTGCATGGGCACTTCGACGCCACGCGCGATTGCCGCAAGACGTTCCTCACTACGCAGCTTGCGGACGCGGAAAAATGTATACATGGCCGCCATCGGAATTCCGAAGACCATGATCACCGCCGCCAGTCCCACAAAGTTACCGTCCATATTCCCTCCTGTACGACGCCCAGGACTTGGCCTGAACGCCCTGCCATGATTTACGCAGGGCGGCAAAAAAAGTTCCCTCGATTCGCGATTTGTCTTAACATCAATCCGTTATTTCGATTTAAGGAGCTCGGAATGAGCTGGACCAAGCCGTGCGGTCCTCCGAGGTTCAGTCGATTCGGAAGTGCAGGTGTTGCTTCCGTCGCAGTAGCCCGGCTATTCTCTGACCTATGCCTACGCTAGTGGAGTGTGTCCCGAATTTTTCGGAGGGGTGCGACCGCGCCAAGGTCGACGCTATTGTCAGCGCCATGAAGATGGATGGCGTCTACCTGCTCGACCGGGAGATGGACGCGGACCACAATCGCAGCGTAATCACTTTGGTGGGCGAGCGGGAGGCGATTCAGGAGGCGGCGATTCGCGGCGTAGGGAAGGCCGCGGAGCTAATCGACCTGAATGTGCATAAGGGAGCGCATCCGCGGATGGGAGCAGCAGATGTGGTGCCATTCATTCCGATCGATGGTGTGACCATTGAAGATTGCGTAGCGATGGCGCGGCATGTGGGGGAAGAAATCTGGAAGAGATTTCAGATTCCGGTTTATTTGTACGAGGCGGCGGCTGCGACGCCGGAGCGGCAGAATCTGGAGCACATACGGCGTGGCCAGTTTGAAGGAATCAGGGCAGAGATTGAGAAGAATGCCGCGCGAAAGCCGGACTTCGGCGAGGCGCGCGTGCACCCGACAGCTGGGGCCACCGTGGTGGGAGCCCGCAAGTTTCTGATTGCCTACAACGTATTTTTGAACACGCCCGATGTAGAGATCGCCAAGAAGATTGCCAAGGCAGTACGATTTTCAAGTGGCGGGATGCGGTTCGTGAAGGGTGCGGGATTTCTGGTGCGGGGCCTGGCGCAGGTCTCGATGAACCTGACGGACTTCGAGCAGACGCCGGTGCATCGAGTATTTGAAGTGGTGAAGCGCGAGGCGGCACGATATGGAGTGATGCCGGTATCCAGCGAGATCGTCGGGCTGATTCCGAAGAAAGCGCTCGAGCAGGCGGCGGAATGGTTTCTGCAGGTAGAGAATTTCGATTCTTCGCTGATTCTCGAGAATCGGTTGATGGCGGTGATGAGTGGAAAAGCCGCGGTAGGAGGGTTGCGTGCCGGAGTCGAGCCCTTTGTTGAGCAACTGGCCGCCCCCACGGCAACCCCTGGCGGGGGGAGTGCGGCTGCGGCTGCGGCTGCGATGGCCGCGGGATTGGCCACGATGGTCGCATCCATGTCGCGAGGGAAGAAGGCGTACTCGCAATATGAAGCGCAACTGAGCGCAGCAATTGCGCGCCTGGAGCCATTGCGGGAGGAGTTGAAGTCCGCAGTAAATGCGGATGCAGAGGCTTACGATGCGGTAATGAAGGCATATAAGCTGGCGAAGAACGATCCTGGCGGCGCGGACGCGCTGATCGACGCAGCCTTGAAACTGGCAACGGGAGTGCCGCTAAGCGTGGCGGAAAAGACGCATGAAGTATTAGAGATCGCGGAGAGTCTGTTTGCAATCACCAATCCGAATATGAAATCCGACTTGACGACGGCGCAGGCTTTGGCGCAGGCAGCGATTACCGGGGCGCTAGCCAATGTGGAAATTAATTTGGGGTCGTTGAAGGATGAGGTTTTTACGGCGGAAGTGCGGAGGAGGGTGGGGGCAATAAAGTAACGCTATAATTTACGCGTTGGAGGCAAGGATGCCCGAAGTCCCGCAAGCAACGCCCCAAG
Source organism: Candidatus Sulfotelmatobacter sp. (assembly GCA_025462865.1). GTDB lineage: Bacteria > Acidobacteriota > Terriglobia > Terriglobales > Acidobacteriaceae > Sulfotelmatobacter. Next base: position 42,261 of record JAOAPI010000046.1, read on the forward strand.
CGGCCACAACTCGGAATGGCCGATGGATGACAGTCCTGATCGTTTCGATTGGCCTGTTGTCGCTCGTTGGTTTCGCGTTCTTAAAATTGTCGCAGGGTTCCTCCCTCCGATTGAGAACGTGTTTTAAGGACGTTAACGGCCTTTCTTCCGGTGCTAAGGTACGATTGGCTGGTGTCGATATTGGCACCGTCCGAGGGGTGAAAGCCCAACCCGAGAATAAAGCTTGCCCAGCCTCCGTCGAGATGGAAATCCAAACTTCTTACGAATTGAAAATACCTCAAGACAGCGTGGCTTCGACAGCAACCGCAGGACTTCTCGGAGAAACATACCTGGTGATCGATGCCTCGCAGGCTTCCGGCACACCTACCCGTAATGGTGACCTGCTAACTAGCAAAGAGAGTGTTAAGGTGACAGCCGAGACTGTAGTTCGCGCTGTGAAGGCCATCGGAGTCCTCAAGCAATTCGCTGACGAGGAAAAAGACGCCAGCGCTGAGTCAACCAAAACACCAGCCACACAAACGAAGTGAACCTGTTTTCCCCATTCTAATCTCCCGCGCTAACCGCCGGTGCTGGCTCCGTTTTGGTTCGAGAGTCCCACCAAGCTTCAACACCTTGTTTGACCAGCTTGAAAATGGTCTGACGGTTTTCCGAAATTACTTTCCACCAGGCAAAGCGGCCTAGCATGGGAAAGTAAATTCCGCGAAAACAAAGGCGGGCGATCAGGATGTTAACGCGATAGCCGAGCGGTTGGTCGGCGAGCGAATCAACTGCTTGAGCAATGGCTTTGGGTCCATAGGCATGGGACCAGCCGTATTTCACTTCGGCATGGGCTTCGTCGATGCTCATCTTCAGTGGAGTGTGAGCCATGGCGAAGGGAATGAACTCCTGCCAATGTTTTGGACGCGTGAGACGGCCTGAGTCTGCAAGGCGTTTCAGCAGCGGAGTTCCGGGCAAGGGAGTGAGCAGGCCGAAGATCGGCAAACCTGGGGGCCAGGTACGAACCTGTTCCAGCGTGCGCTCCGCTGCACCGACGGTGTCGTTGTCCATTCCAAAGATGAACGACGTGATGGCGTAGACGTTGCGTTGCGCCAGGCGTTGTAGTACAGCGGCATATTCTTCGGGTTTGTTGAATCCTTTATTGACGTCTTTCAAATTGGCTGGATCGATGGACTCCATGCCGATGAAAACCCACTTGCCGCCGGAAGCGGCGATGAGGTCCACGAGTTCCTGATCGCGCAGGAGATTCGCGCTGATCTGCGCGACCCAATTTACTTGGGCGCCAGCGGCAATGATGTCACGCAGCAGCGACTTTGTACGCTTGATGTTGATGGCGAAATTATCGTCGATAAAGAAGACCGCAATCTGGCCGCGCTCTTCGCGGGCGCGAGCTTTCAGCAGTAAGAGTTCATTGACGACGCTTTCGTTAGTGCGAAAGCGGATGGAGTCTCCGAAAAAGCCGGTCACAGTGCAGAACTCACAGCCATATGGACAACCACGTCCCGACTCGACGGGGACAATGCGAAACGTTCCCCAGCCTTCGCCAAGTTTCTGCAGCCACTTCTTGGCCGACTTGGGAACCAGATTGAATTGGCGGAGATCGATGGTATCCCATGGAATGACGGGGTACTGCTTCAGAGACGGCTTGAGCTCTTTTCCAGCTGCGTCGACGGGAGCGTAAATATCCTGCAACTGACCGCCTGCGGCGTCACTGACAATTCGAGGCCAAGTATCATCGGCTTCGCCGAGTGCGACCGCGTCGGCGTGGCGCGGGCCACCATCGCGGCCTAACGCTTCGTCCGCCATCTCGGTGACGTGGGGACCGCCCATTACTACTGGCACTCCCACCGCCCGTACCGCGTCTGCCATGCGATACGCTTTGGCGATCATACGAGTCATGGCGCCAATGCCGACCAGATCAATTTTCTGGTCGATGACGTAACGAGCGATTCCAGCTTCGTCCATCGGTTGAGCATTGCCATCAATGAGCACGACTTCATGTTCGGAAGGAGTTAATGATTGCAGTAGGAACATCCAGAGGTGAGGCATGAAGTTGCGGGTAACCCCATTGTCGGGGTTGTACAGTAGAATTTTCAATATTTCCCTGATTTCTCAAGCGCCCAGGACGAGAAGAATATGGGTGCGGTGGCGTACAGAATGTTGGAAGCATCATACACGAGTCGAGTTGGCCGGACCCCTAAATTGTCTCGGACTGGGAGCAGGCAGTTCCGAATTGGTTACAGGGCTAGCACTTTCGGATTTGGCACTCATTTGGCCAACAGGCTTAGAATATGAACACCACAGTTAACGGGAAGTCTTAAATCGGCATCTAAATTTGCAAGATATTGGCCATTTCCCGTTCGTCTTAGGAAATCATGTTCAAGAAATCAATGTTTAAGAAAACAATTATGAGGTCCCACGCCGTTATGAAAACCGTTAAGGCTGGTCTAGTCTCACTGCTGAGCTGCGCCGTACTGGGCATGTTCAGTATGACCGTGCAGGCGATGCCACTCAACTCGTGGGCGCGTGCGGTTGTTCCCGCGGATCTGCAGCAATTGATCTCGGTGGACTACCGGGCTCTAAAAGACTCCTCCACCGCGATGAAATTGAAGGAGCAGGTGCTGCCCGACAACTTGAAAGAGTTTGAGAGCGCGCTGAAGGGGCTTGGAATCGACCCCGAAAAGGATGTGGATACGTTGTCGTTCGCCTCATTCCGCACGCCGAAGCAGGCGATAAAGGCGGTAGGTGTCGCGGCGGGATCGTTCTCCATGAAGACCGTCCTGAAGAAAATGACTGCGCAGCACATCAAGCCAACCAAGTACCGTACGTCGAATCTTTATGCCATGGACGGCGGCATGATCATGAGTTTTCTGGACGACAGCACGCTGTTGTTTGGCGACAGTTCGGCGGTGAAATTCGCACTGGATACGCGCGACGGACAGATATTGAACGTGGATACGAACTCCACCATGTCGGACATGATGTCGGACGTGGATTCTGCTCCAGTGTGGAGCATCCTGGACCAACTGGGCACGCAGAATGTAATGCGGTCGGCTCTCGGTGATGCAGCCAAGATTGCGGATTATGACACCATCAAGAAGCGTTTACTAGGTTCGCGTTACACGCTGAGTTTTAATAGCGGAGTTAATTTCGACCTTACTGTGGTCTCCTCTGATGCCCTGAGCGCGGCGACGTTGTCGTCGCTGGTCAAGGCCGGCCTGCTATACAAAAAGATGAACGCCACCGCTGCTGAAAAAGTGGCAATGGATAACACCAGCGTGGAATCCGATGGGTCGAATGTGCAATTCCATTTCAAATCGAGCGATCAGCAGTTTCAATCGCTGATGCATTCGGAACTCTTTGCGGCGGTCTCGCACTAAATACAAAAACATATTCCACCAAGGAGGCACTAAGATACGGCTCAAAACCGGCTCTTAGTGCTTTTTGTTTGTGAATTTATTTCGGCTTGCGTGCGGCGCGCCGTGCGCTGGCCCAGCCTTGCTTCACGATCTGCTGCGCACGGCCAAGGGCTAGGCCGTCCGCGGGAACATCGCTGGTGATGCAGGAGGCGGCGGCAACGTATGCGCCCTTGCCAACGCGAACAGGCGCGACCAGCGTACTGTCGCTGCCGATGAACACGTCGTCTTCAATGATGGTGGTGTGCTTGTGAACTCCGTCATAGTTGCAGGTGATGGTTCCCGCTCCGATGTTGACGCCGGCGCCAATCTCAGCGTTGCCCAGGTACGTAAGGTGGTTCGCCTTCGATCCTTTGCCGAGCTTGATCTTTTTGGTCTCGACGAAATTTCCGACATGAGCGCCTTCTCCGATATCGCTGCCGGAGCGCAGATGGGAATAGGGGCCGAGAATCGCGTTAGGGCCAATGCGCGCTTCTTCGAGAATGCATCCCGGACGAATGAAAACGCCAGCGCCGATCTCGGAATCGCGAATGACTGAGTAGGAGCGGATACGGCACCCAGAGCCAATGCGCGAGCGGCCAAGAATTTGGACAAAGGGTTCGATCACTGTATCGGGGGCGATTTCGACGTCGGCATCGATCACGCACATCGCGGGATAGAAAATGGTGACGCCCTCGGCCATAAGTTGAAGGCACTTCGTCATTCGCATTTGTTGATCGAGAACCGCGAGCTCGGCGCGCGTATTCGCACCCAGAACTTCCTGAGAGTTTTTGGTTTTCCAGACTACGACCGGCTGCTTTGCTCGGCGGAGAACCGCAGCCATATCCGTGAGGTAGTACTCGGCGTGCGGATTTGCGGTGGAGAGTTTCTCGATGTGCGAGAACAGTTGCGGAACTGAGAAGACATAGAAGCCGGCGTTGATTTCGGTAACTTTCTTCTGGACGGGGCTGGCGGATTTTTCTTCGACGACTGCCTGCACTTCGGCGCTGCGGGCTGATCTGCGAACGACGCGGCCATAGCCTGTCGGTTGGTCGAGATCGGCGCTGAGCAACGTCATAGTGGCTTGCTCGTCCAGATGGAAATTGAGCAGGCGGGCGATGGTTTGCGGTGTGATTTGCGGGGCATCCCCCGAGAGTACGATGACATGGTCGTAGTCAGTAAGCGGCTCGCGGGCGACCATGAGAGCGTGACCGGTGCCGCGCTGTTCGGATTGCAGCACGAAGTTGACGCCGGTGTGTGCGACGGCCGCGCGGACGCGGTCGGCGTCGTGACCGATGATGGCGAAAATATCGGCGGGTGGAACTACGCGCGTTGCGGCGGCGATCACGTGCGCCAGCAGTGGCTTGCCGCCAACCTCGTGCAGCACCTTGGGAAGCTGCGACTTCAGGCGAGTGCCTTTGCCCGCGGCCATAATCGCAACGGCTATGCGGGGAGCGGTTGCTGACGTCTTCGAGGAAACTGCTTTCCCGGATTTCTTCATTTTTTCAACTATACCTTGAGCGGGGAACGCGCAAAAAGGTGCACCCTTTCAAAACGATTTCATGGACCCGCGCTTCACAATCCCAGTCCACCATCGACCGCGAGAATCTGGCCGGTGATGAACTGAGGGGCGGTGGCAAAAAAGAGGACGGCGGCGGTGATTTCGTCGGCGCGGCCGTTGCGCTGCATTGGAGTTTGTTTCGCCATACGGTTCATGAAGGCTGCCGCTGATTTCTCACGGAGATCGATCATGCCGGGGGCGACCGCGTTCACAGCAATTTCAGGAGCGAGCGCTTTTGCCATAACCTTGGTCAGCATGTGCAAGGCGGCTTTGGAGGAACAGTAATGCGCGTGCGTAGGCCAGGGGCGCAAGCCGCCCAGCGATCCCATATGAATAATTTTGGCTTCGATTTTTTCTGAGCTTCCGGAACGTTTTCGGCGCATCCACTTGAGGGCTTCTCGCGAAACCAGGAATGGTCCGCGAGTGTTGGAGGCGAACATGTCGTCCCATTGGCGCACAGTGAGGCGTTCGAAATCAGCCGTTGCGTAGTTGGCTGCGTTGTTGACGAGAATGTCGATGCGGCCCAGCTCGCGGCCAACATCTTTCATCATGGCTTTCACGCTGGATTCGTCGGAGACGTCGCAACGGAGGGCAAAGGATCGCACACCGTGGCTGGAAAGATCGACGACGGTCTGTTGCGCTTCGCGAGCCGAATTGCGAAACGTGATGGCAACATCGGCGCCAGCTTGGGCGAGCGCGAGGGCGGAGGAGCGTCCCAGACGGCGTGCTGCGCCGGTGATTAGGCAGGTTTTACCACGCAGGGGTTTGCCGGGGTCTTGGGGCATGCGGAATTCTACCGCGAATGGGGACACCCCTCGTCATTAACCACTAGGGAGCACGACGGTACACCTAGGACCGAGGCCTGCATAGCTCTCTGGGCTTACCCTCAATTTCCCAGTGGAATCGGCGGCATGGAGAAGGCTACAATCCGACCGTGCCAGACTCGCGACAGGTCGTGGTCTATTCGCGCAAGGGTTGTCACCTCTGCGAAGTAGTGAAGGAGAGCCTCACAAAACTCTCGCGCCGCGGCGGCTTTACGTGGCAGGAAGTGGACGTGGACAGCGATAATGATCTGCGCCGTCAGTTCAACGATGAAGTGCCGGTTGTCTTCATCGATGGGCGCAAGGCCTTCAAGTACCGCATGGATGAGCGGGAGTTCTTGCGCAGGCTGGTCAGTTGACCGGGTAGGAATCTCCCGCAGTTAACATACCGCCACGTATGCGCCATTCATATACTGGACTACACAGGAGCAGCTTCCTTCCATCACTGCGAGGTTTCATCTTTGCGCCTAAAATCGCTGAAACAGAGGAGATAGCCTAAGGCACGTTAGTTACCTTGCCGCCCTGCACGATGTACGGCATTCTCGAAAAGATGTCGGAAATCCAACAGCTTGCGGACCTGGGCACGGAGGAGAGCACTCCGGAGTTGATCTGCGCGCGCGTGGCCAAGATTTTCCGTGTAAGCGAAACGGAAGTTGCGCTGCTGGAGCTGAGCGGAAGCATGCTCAACTTTTTGTATCCCGCTGAGTTGAAAACGGCGGGGGCGATTCCGCTTTCCAGTTCAGCGGTAGCTGCCCGCACAGCGAGGAGTAAGCAGGCGGAATTGTTCAACGGCTTCGCGGAAGTAAAACACTTCAGCATTTTTGAATTGGTTAAGCTGGGCGACACCGGACTGGACGATCAAGTCATTCAGAAGCTCATGTCCGCCCCTATCCTTGGACGGCATGGAGAAGTGGAGGGCGTGATTCAAGTCTCGCGCAAGGCTCCGCGCCTAGCCGCGGCGGGGCCGGATTTTACTGCTGACGATCTGCGGAAGCTTGAATCTGTGGCCCGGTTTGTGGGAATGCTGATGGCCAAAGGCCCAGCCGTTGTCCCGAGCCCAGGCTGAAACTCATCGCGGGTGAAAGCGGTTCGGGCACTGTATGGACGCGTGAAGTCCAACTTAGCGTTCGTTTTTCAGGTTCAAAACCAACGACTTGATATCCGGCTGTCGCAGATTATGTGAATCAGCGTAGTAGACCACGAACACTTTGCGATCGCCCATCGAGAGCGGCCAACAATAGCCACCGTCTATGACATCACCCGTGTAGGTATCCAGTACGATGCGATTTCTAAATGTCTTCCCGCCGTCAAACGAAGTGAACAGCACAAACTCATGGGGAGGCGCATGTGAATCAAACTGACGGCCAAACAAGAGCAAGGCCTTTCCCACGCGAATAAGTTGCGGAAGCTGAAGAACTCCAACTTGCGACGTGTAGTCGATTTGGTTCCCCCAAGTCACCCCTGAATCGTCGGAAAAATGAGCCCAGGTACTTGTGTTTAGATTGTCCCGGCTGACTGCTAGAAATCTCGTTGCGCCAACTTGCGCGATCGCAGTTTCGTTTATGCCAGCATCACCCGTCTGTCTGATGATTGACCGTTTCTTCCAACTGGAGCCACTGTCTACAGAATCCCAAAGCATTGAGTCGTTCGTGCCATCGCCATGGGGCCCGTATGATGCGGCATACATAGTCCCAGCGACGGTCAGAAAGGCCGTGGGAAAAGCGTAGGTGTTGCTGACTGGATTATCAAAAAAAGTAAAGGGGCCCCAAGTCAAACCGTTGTCCTGCGACAAGCTGTATGCCGACCCAGCTACTCCATTAGGATCCAACTGGACGAACTCAATCAGCAATCTCCCATCCGTGGTCAATGCCAATGTGGGATCAGGTTGTGAAGTGTTGAAATACACCACCTCAGGGCCCCAAGTTCGGCCGCGGTCCAGGCTCCGCCTCAAAATCACCAGTGGACTGTTAACATGATCACGGCCTTTTCTGTAGGAGAGAACCCAATCTCCATTTTCCGCTCGCGCAACCGCGGGCGTGTTGTTGTAAGAGCCATCGCTCTCGATTACCTGTCTGTCCATGATGGTGAAGTTGAAGTGTTCTGGCGTATCGTCTCTTGCGGGGATCTGTGATGGCGAACTGGCGCAACAAACCGTCGAAGTGACGATGACCATGAACCGCAATATCGTTTTCATTTCGTGCGATTATAATCCTGCGTTCAAAATCCGCCTGGCGGAGTACCTAGTTATTTAACCTATAAGTGACGAGTGGGCCGATTAACAGAGCCCCCTACACAAGTTAGGCCGACCTGAGTAGCGAACTCACGACTCTCCAGGAGCCGAATTCCCATCGCCATCCGCTACAATCATCCCGCCATGTTGCGCACCCAACTCTACGCTGATCCCGACAACATCTTTGTGCATGACGCGATTCTCGCGTCTTGCCGGCGTTATGCGGAGAAGACCGCGCTGGTGGATGCGTCGTGCGGACGTCGGCTCAGTTATGCGGAATATGGAGAGACGGTGCAGGCGTTGGCGCGCGGGCTGGTTGCGGCGGGAGTGAAGCCGGGGGAAGTGATCGCTATCTTTCTGGCCAATTCGTGGGAGTTCTGTGCCGCTTACCATGCAGCCACGCTGGCCGGAGTTGTTCCGACACTGCTGAATCCGACTTATCGCGAGCGGGAAGTGCGACATCAGCTGTCGAATTCGGGAGCGGTGTTACTGATCACGGACCGCACGAACATTGACGGGATCAATCTTGCGGGGCTGCCGAATCTGCGGCGCGTTTATTGCACGCGAGAGCAGGGATGTGGCGCCGAGAATTTTTCTGAACTGTCGAAGCCGGTGAGCGCTACAGTTCCGTTGCCCGGGGTATCGTCGCAGAAAACTTTGGCGGCGCTGCCTTATTCGAGCGGGACGACGGGAATGCCGAAGGGCGTGATGCTTTCGCATCACAACCTGGTGGCGAACGTTTATCAATTGCTTGGTCCGGGCGCCGTGATGATGACGGCAGCGGACAACATCCTCTGCTTCCTGCCGCTGTATCACATCTACGGGCTGAACGTGATGCTCAATCCCGCGCTGATGACGGGAGCGACTCTGGTGTTGATGCCGAGGTTCAACGTCCAACAGCTGGCTTCGTTGCTTATAGAAGAAGCAATCTCCATGATACCGCTGGTGCCGCCGGCGATGAATGCTCTGTGCCTGGCAGCGGAGGCTGGCGAATTTCCGAAGAATCATTCGGTACAGTGGGTGAAGTCGGGGGCGGCGCCGCTTGCGCCGGACTTGCCACGAAGATTCACCTCGCTGACTGGCATCCCCGTGCGCCAAGGATATGGGATGACCGAGGCATCGCCCGTAACGCATGTTGGTTATTTGGAACCAGAACTTTACCGGCCGGATTCGATTGGGCATCCTCTGGTGCAAACCGAATGCAGAGTGATGGGGCAGGAGATGACGGGTTCCGGGGAAAGTGTGGCGGAAGTTCCGGAGGGCGTTCCGGGAGAACTGGTGATGCGCGGTCCGCAGTTCATGCGAGGTTACTGGAAGGAGCCGGAAGCGACGGCGGCCGTGCTGCGCGACGGATGGTATTGGTCAGGTGACATTGTCACGCGCGATCCTGAAGGCTTTTACAGGGTCGTTGACCGCCTCAAGGAAATGATCAAGTACAAAGGATTTCCTGTGGCGCCAGCGGAGGTGGAGGCGGTATTGCTGGAACATCCGGCCGTGCGCGAGTGCGGAGTGGTAGGACGTCGAGATGTGGCAGCGGGCGAAATTCCGGTGGCTTTTGTTGCGCTGCGCGAAGGATTTATGAACTGCAAGAAAATGGAAGAAGAGTTGTGCACCTTTGTCGCTGAGCGACTCACTCGGTACAAGCAACCGCGGGAGGTGCATTTTGTTGAGGTCGTCCCCAAGACGGCTTCGGGTAAGATTCTGCGGCGGGAGCTGCGGCAGTTGATTCGCTGAGACGAGCGAATAAGAGTCACTTGGCGATCGGATACCGTTTGCCGTGAAGCATAGCGCTGTGGCAGAGGTCAGAACACTTTGTGTAAACCGCTTCGAAAACCAAAACGAAACGATTTCTACTTCGCTCCCAATCCGTCCTTCTCGTGATAATTCGGATACACCGGCCTCTGATATTTCGGAAGCGGATGCTCTTTCAACTGCTGCAGCACGACCTCAATCGCTTTGTCGAGTTGGGCATCGTGTCCCTGGCGGTAGGCCGCGGGATCCAGATCGACTTCAATGTCTGGAGGAACTCCATGGTTCTCCACCTCCCAATCGCCGTTAAGGCCGTAGATTGCGGCACGCGGCGCGGTGACATGACCGCCATCGATCAGTTCTGGATAGCCGCCAATCCCAACCAGGCCGCCCCATGTTCTCTTGCCAATCAGCGGTCCCAGCGCAGCCTTGCGGAAGTACCACGGCAGCGCGTCGCCGCCAGACCCTGACATTTCGTTGATGATCATTACCTTCGGACCGTAGATCGCCGCCGACGGACTCGACCAGTCATGGCCTTCGCGCGTGACCACCTTGCTCATAATCGGCCGCCGTAAATAATCGACAACGTAATCGGCGAGCTGGCCGCCTTCGTTGAATCTTTCATCGATGATCGCCGCCTCTTTGCCCACCTGCGAGAAAAAATAACGGTTGAAGCTGGTGTAGCCTCCACCTCCCGTATTCGGCATGTAGACGTATGCCACGCGACCCCCGGTCGCCTTGTCCACCGCGCGGCGATTGCCTTCAATCCACGCCAGGTGGCGTAGATTTTCTTCGCTTTCAACCGGTACCACCGTGACCTCGCGCGCGTCCTTAGCATCCGGATTCGCGCCGATCTTCAGCACTACCTGCTTGCCCGCTGTCTCCTCAAAGAAGCTATAGATGTTGTCCTGCGCGTGCAGCTCTCGCCCATTCACCGCCAGAATGTAATCGCCAGACTTCGCGTTGACGCCCGGCTGCGTTAGTGGCGCCTGCAAACCCGGATTCCAGTTTTCTCCGTCATACACCTTCGCAATGCGGTAACGACCGTTCTCAAGGCTGTAGTCGGCGCCGAGCAGTCCGCCCTTCACTTTCTTCGGCTCCGGCTGTTCTCCACCACCCACGAACATGTGGCCCACTGTGAGCTCGCCCAGGCACTCCTGAAACAAATAGGTGAGCTCTTCGCGAGACGCAATGCCCTCCAGATACGGCTCATATTTCTTCTTCGCCTTTTCCAGATCGAGTCCGTGATAGTGAGGATCATAAAAAAAGTCGCGTTCGATCCGCCACGTTTCGTTATAAATCTGTTTCCACATGGCTCGCGGTTCAACGTAAACCTCCCAGCCATCCAGCTTTAGTGGTCCGAGGCCAGGCTTAGGCGGCCCGCCGGGACTGGGCGCTTCCTCGGCTGATGCCGTCGCCCACGCCTCACCTTTGCGGTAAAGAATTTTGTCGCCGTCGAAGGAAACCGCGAAGTCGTTGACTTCCTCGATCCATTTGTCGACCTTGCGCTTACTTAAATCAAATTTCTGAATTGTCGTCGGCAAGTTTTGCTGGTCGTCTTCCGTCACAACACTCGGAGCCTCTTGCAGAAATAAAATGCCCGACTTCCCCGACAGCATATTGGTGTAATTCTTTGCTGGAATCGGTAGGGAGAGAATGCGCTGGCCGATTCCCTCTCGATCAATCTTCACAACTACCGGTTCATCTTTCGTGTCCTTGTCCTTGTCCTTATCCTTGCCGTCTTTGTGGGAATCCCTGTCCGCGGATTTTTCCCCAGCTTTGCCTTTATCTTTCTCCTTTTGCTTATCTTTAGTTTTGTCTTTATCTTTGTCGGAATCTTTATCCGAAGACCTACCCTTGTCAGCCGCGCCGGCTTTCTCCTCATCGCTTTCTGGCGCCAATGGTGACGGCAAGTCCTTGTTCAGCACGACGACATATGCGCTGCGAGAAACCCGGTGCTCGTCGCTGGACATGTCTAGTCCCGCCGTTGAAAGCCCAACGTCAGTCGATGCCGTGAAGTAAAGATACTTTCCGTTTTTATCGAAGCTGGGATAAACCGCATCGCTCATCCCATCGGTGATCTGGAAAGCCTTGCTCTGCTCCAGCGAATAAACAAACACCGCGTGCAATCCGCTGGGGAGTTGCCTGGCGTAGGCGACCCACTTGCTGTCCGGGGCCCATGTCTGGCCGAGTTGCGTCGGACCGAAACCTCCGAAGTAATCGGAATCAATCAGCTTCGGCTGAGCATTGTCAATATCGACGTACCAGAGATTCAAGCGCTTGTCAGAATAGGCGATCTTCTTGCTGTCGGGCGACCACGTCGGACCGTAGAAAAACGACGGCGGATTGCCCAGACTGATGTGGCGCACTTCGCCCAGGCCGTTTTGCCCGCGGACACATAACTCGTATTCGCCGTGCTCGTCCGAAAAGTAAGCGATGGATTTTCCATCCGGCGACCACGCAGGATCGCGATCGGCCGCCGCCGGACTTCGCGTCAGGTTACGGATATCGCCTTTATCGGTGGGCACCGTGAAAATTTCTCCCCAAGCCTCAAACACGGCGCGCGCCCCGGTAGGGGAAATTCCAAAATTCTGAATGCGCTTGGGTTCGACCTTGGCAAAATGCGGCCGCACCGCATCCAGATCTCCATCCACATGAATCGAAACATTTTTCGCCTGATGCGTATTCACGTCATAGAGCTTGATCGCTCCAAACTGCTCGATGACAATGGCATCCGGGCCCGCCGATGCGGTTTTGAAATCCAGACCATCGCTGTGCAGAGCTTCCGACACTTGCTTTGTCTTGCTGTCGTAAGCAAACAAACTCACCGGACCATTGCGGTCTGAAAGAAAATAAATCGTATCGCCCACCCACATGGGATAGTGGTCATTCGAATTCTCCCGCGGAACCTTCACCACGCTCGAATCTTTCAAATCAGCAATCCAGATAGGCGTAGTCTGCCCGCCGTGGTAACGCTTCCAGGCCGCTTGCCATTGCGGATGCGGTACATACGCCAGGTGAGAGCCGTCCGGAGAGAAAGAGGTCTCCTCGCCAATAGGAACCGGCAGTTTCGTGGGAAAGCCACCCTCCACAGGCACGGTATATAGTTGGTCCTCGAAGTGGCGGAAGCTGCTGCCCCACGAGTTGAACAAAATCTGCTTGCCGTCCGGCGTCCACCCCAGAACCTCTTCGTCCGCTGGATGGAACGTAAGCCGCCGCGGCACGCCTCCCCCAGCCGCGACCACATAGACATCGCGGTTCCCCTCATACTCGCCGGTAAAAGCAATCATCGTTCCATCCGGAGAAAAACTAGGCACCGTTTCAACGCCAACACCAGATGTGATCCGCCGCGCATCGCCCCCATCGCGGCTCACGATCCAGAGATCGCCGCCATAGTTAAATACAATCTGCGTCTTGCTCACAGTCGGAAAGCGCAACAGCAATCGCGCATCGCTCTGAGCAAAAGAGGCTAAAGGGAAAACTGAAAGCAGAAATGTCAGGATCAGGATCAAGATCGGGGCGAACACCCCCCGGAGGGCTCTGCGCATGTTGAACTCCTGAAAATTCCTCGATGGGTGACCGGAAATCTTAGTGCGCCGTAGGCAACATGGTCAAATTTTCTCAACTTCGCGAATCTTCGTCTCTTTCGTCGAGGAGGTTAGGTTTCCAAGTCTTACGGCGTTTTCGTCTTCTTTCCTGGCAACCCCGCCGGATTCTCGTGCGTGCGTTCGCGGAAGCTTCCCCGCATTCCCGCCGCCAGGGAAATGCTCGACTCACCGAACTTGTCGCGCAGGCGATCGGCTACCGCCAGCGCATCTTTCCATCGTTGCTGCCGCCCACCTTCGAGCAAGCTGATCTGCTCTGCCTGCCCCTCAAATGACGAGGCCTGCACTCCTAGAAGGCGCACTTCTCTCCCGGGCTTCCAATTCTTGCAAAATAGTGTTCGCGCCTGCTCGAAGATCTCGCCATCAAGTTGAGTAGGCGACGGCAAAGTATGGGCGCGAGTGATCGTTGTGAAATCCTTGTAACGCAGCTTAAGCTGAATGGTGCGCGCGTAAAATTTCGATTCCCTCAACCGTCGCGCTACCATTTCTGAAAGCCGCATCAGAGTCGCTTCCAGCTGTCTCGCATCCGCGGTATCGTCGTTGTAAGTGTGTTCGTGACTGATGGATTTCGCGTCGGAATCGGCCCCAACCTCGGAATCGAACCATCCGCCAGCATCTTTACCGCGCGCTTTCCCAGCGAGCGCCAGCCCCCATTTTCCGAACCGTTCTTCCAGTTCAGATTCTTCCAGCCGTGCCAGATCTCCGACCTTCTTGATTCCTAATTTATGGAGATGACTCTCCATCACTTTGCCAACTCCCGGAATCTCACGTACGTCCAGCGGCGCAAGAAACTTCGATTCTTCGCCCGGAACAATCCAGAGCACCCCGTTGGGTTTAGCTTGCGCGGAAGAAACTTTCGCAATCAGCCTCGACGATCCAATGCCGATCGAACAATTCAGGCCAGTTTCTTCTTTCATCCGTTGGTGCAACTTGTGCGCCGCTCGCAACGGCGGACCGTGCAGGCGCGCCGTCCCCGTCATGTCGAGGTAAGCTTCGTCAATGGAAGCCATTTCCACTTGCGGCGAGAATGCCGTAAGCACTTTGAAAACTTTTTCGGAGCACTCGCGATAACGCTCCGGGTGGCCATCAACAAAAATGGCCTGCGGGCACAACTTCGCCGCCGTTCTTAGCGGCAAGGCCGAATGCACGCCAAACTTCCGAGCCTCATACGACGCCGCCGAAACCACCCCGCGCTCGTGCCGCTGCCCGCCAACCACGACAGCTTTGCCTTTTAGGGAAGGATCGTGCAATTCTTCCACCGACACGAAGAACGCATCCATGTCGACATGAAAGATGGTTCGGGCGAACCCAGGCAGTTGAGATGCAGCAGACATGCAGAACGAATTCTAGCAGCCGAACGAAACGGCGGAGACCGATATAATACTGGAAGGCTGGTCATCCCGAACGTAGCGACGGAATCAAAGTGGGCTCTACGCCAGCACCTTTTCCAGCACCGGCGTCACTCCCCGCGCCTGACGCACTCGCTCATAAATCTTGCCGTACTCGCGCGCCGAAGCGTTCCAGGAGAAATCCTTGTTCATGCCATTGCGCATCAGCACCTGCCACGAGGTCTGATCGCGAAACGCCTGCAGCGCCTGCTTGATCGTCAGCAGCAGCGATTCGCCGTTGTACTCAGTAAACTTGAATCCCGTACCTTTGCCTGAGCGCGCATCCCACGGCTCAATCGTATCGTCCAGACCACCCGTAGCTCGCACAATCGGCACAGTGCCGTATTTCAAACTGTAGATCTGATTCAACCCGCACGGCTCATACTTCGAAGGCATCAGGAACATGTCGGACCCAGCCTCGATCTTGTGCGCAATCGCATTGTCATAAGCCACTTTGACGGCAATCTTGTTAGGAAATTGCTTGTTGAGCCGCACAAACATTTCTTCATACTGCTTGTCGCCCGCTCCCAGCGCTACTACGATCATTTCCTCGCGCGCCAGCCGGTCCATGATTTGCGCGATCAGATCGAAACCTTTTTGAGCCGCAAAGCGAGACACGATGCCGATTACCGGCACCTTCGGATCGGCGTTGCTCACCCCGAACGCCGCCAGCAGATCCTTTTTGCAAAGCGCCTTGCCCGCCAGATCCTGCGGAGAATATTTCGCCACGATGAATTTGTCAGCCTGCGGGCTCCACTCGTCATAGTCCACGCCATTCAAAATCCCGGTCACAGTCGCCGCGCGGTCGCGCAGCACACCCTCCAGCCCAAACCCGTACTCGGCAGTCTGAATCTCCTGGCTGTACTTGCGGCTGACGGTGGTGACGTAGTCGGAATAAGTGAGCGCGCCCTTCAGAAAATTTACCTGGCCAAAAAATTCCATCTTTGACATCGTGAACAAATCCCAGGGCAGCATCAACAACGGCAGCGTCTCCGGCGGAAACAAGCCCTGATAACCCATATTGTGGATGGTGAACACGGTTCCTACATCGCGGAACGCTGGGTCCTCCGCATATACTGTTTTCAGCAACACCGGCACCAGCGCCGACTGCCAATCGTGGCAATGGAAAACCTGCGGCACTCCAAGGATTTTCGTCGCTTCCAGCACCGCGCGGGAGAAAAGCGCGAACCGCTCCGCGTTATCCGGATAATCGCCCGCCGGGGTTCCGTAAAGCGCGTCGCGATCAAAGTACTCAGGGTAGTCGACGAAGTAGAACTTCACCCCAGACTGGCTTCCCCCTGCCACAACGGAAGCGAAGCGATACCTATCGTCAAACGGAATAGTGATGCTCTTCACCACAACGCTTGGCTCTGCCAATTTGGTTTGGCGGTAGCGAGGCAGATAAACGCTCACTTGGTGCCCCAGGGCTGCTAAAGCCCGCGGCAATGCCCCTACCACATCGGCCAAACCGCCAGTTTTGGAAAATGGCACGCCTTCTGAAGCAACAAATGCGATATGCATGAACCCTCCTCAGCAAGACCCGCTTTTCGCGGGCACGATATGATGGAATGTATTTCGCGGGAACAACTGTCCCGCGCAAAAGTTCGGACGCGGGCAACTTTTCAGTCTATAGCCCGAGGAAAAGAGGGTCAACGTGCCGAAGGTCGTCTCCACTCGCCGTCCCCAGCATAAGCCCAAATTGGGACAGCACTTCCTCGCCGACGACGGTTTTGCCTTGCAAATCGTCGACGCTCTCGGCGATGTTTCGCAGCACACTGTGCTCGAAATCGGCCCCGGCCGCGGCGTCCTCACTTCCCTGCTCGCCAAGCGCGCGCGCCGCCTCATCGCCGTCGAACTGGACCGAGTTCTCGCCGCTCAGCTTCGCCTGCGTTTCGGAATGTTTTCCAACGTCGAGGTGATCGAGGCAGATATTCTCTCCGTCGACGTCGACTCTCTCTTTGGACCCAAGCCCGGCCTGCGCCGCCCCGGCATCGAATTCAAACCCACGCCCGCCAAAGTCATCGGAAATCTGCCTTACTACATTACGTCTGATATCCTTCTGCGTTTATTTGACTATTCTTCGTACTTTGATACGCTCGTTCTCCTCGTTCAGCGCGAGGTCGCAGACCGCATTGCCGCCGAACCTGGCGGCCGCGACTATGGCCTGCTCTCTGCTACTGCGCAACTCAATGCCCGCGTCGAAAAGCTTTTCACTCTTCCCCCAGACGCTTTCGCGCCACCTCCCAAGGTGCATTCCACCGCTCTTAGGCTTACTATGGCGCCCCGCTATCAAAAGCTTGGACTCGAGACGGATGGCCGGATAAACCATGGCTTTATAGATTTCCTAAAGCTCTCGTTTGCTCAGAAGCGCAAAACTCTTTGGAACAATCTCAAGTCAAACTACGCGGAGCCCGATCTGCGCGCGGCTTTGAATAAGGCAAAAATAAAACCCGCCGCGCGCGCCGAGACCTTGAGTCTGGAACAGAGTGCCGCATTGTTTCGCGCCTTGCGAAACTCCCGCGGCGCCTCGTAGCATAAGGTCAAGAGTCCGTTGCTCTTTTCGAGAACTTCTCTTATCGGAGAAGACTACCCCGATGACCGCGACCCCCATCCGCCATCCCGCCGTCGCCGGACGGTTCTATCCCAGCGGTCCCGAAGTTTTGCGCGAAGAAGTCCGCAGCTACCTCACTCGCCGCCAGGAAATAAAAAAGATTCGCGCCTTTGGCTGCCTCGCCCCGCACGCGGGCTACATGTATTCCGGCCATGTGGCTGGAGCCGTATTTGCGGCGATCGAGATTCCGGATCTCTGTTTGATCCTGTGCCCGAACCACACCGGCGTGGGTCATCCACTCGCAATCATGAGCGAAGGCGCATGGCAAACTCCGCTGGGTAATGTTCCCATCGACAACAACTTCGCCACCGCACTCAAGCAGGCCTGTCAACTTCTGCAGGAAGATTCTTCCGCTCACCGGAACGAGCACGCGGTTGAAGTCGAGTTGCCATTCCTGCAATCTCTGCAACCCAATCTCAAATTTGTTCCCATCGCGCTGGGTACGTCGCAGTTCGAAGCCCTTGAGCAACTCGGCAATGCCATTGCGGACGTCATTAAGGAGCATAACGGACGCGTACTGATCATTGCCTCCAGCGACATGAATCATTACGAATCCGACGCCACCACGCGGCTGAAAGATCACATTGCAATTGAACCCATGCTGCTCCTCGATGCCCGAGTTCTCTACAACGCAGTCATCCAAAACAACATCAGCATGTGCGGCTTCGGCCCGGCTATCGCCATGCTCACCGCAGCAAAAAAGCTCGGCGCAAAAGGCGCCGAGCTTGTAGAGTACGCAACTTCAGGCGATATTTCCGGCGACCGCGACCTGGTCGTCGGCTATGCCGGCATCATCGTTCCTGCACGCTAGTTGTGATGCTCGTGCTCTTCGTGTTCTTCGTGATTGTGCCGCCAGTTCCAATACGCCCGTCGTTCATTTCGCTTTAGCCGGTCATAGTCCACATAAGCCTCGTGCCGCCCTTCCAGCCAGCCCCGGTACGCCCTATCCTCACGGTTATCCCAGTTGTGATAGTCCTTGTGGTAAGGGTCATAGACGCGGCGGTTTTCCCGCTCGCGCTCGCGTTCACGTTCTTCGTGATCTTGCGCGACCACGGGTCTGGCGATTGCCAGCGGCATTCCCAACGCCGCCGTCAATAGAATGGTGCCCAAATGGCGATATCCACGATGCATGTATTCCTCCGTTTCAGTTTATGGTTTCATTAATTAGACGTTAGCGGCATGATCAGCGGCAGCTGGAGTCAGCTGCGCTGCACAGGATTCTGTTTCTGCCTCTTCGTCCCGCGTCGATCCAACCTCAAATCCAAAATTCGTCAGCGCTTGCAGCTTTTCGCGTAATTCCTGCACCCGGCCCTGCCTTTCGTAGCACTCACTTAAACGGGCATCTGTTAACCCCAGGGGCGAATCCAAAGCTTCCATTTGCTTGTGTAGCAATTGGAAAATCTCCTGCCGCACGGCCATGATCTCGTCGGCTCTAGCTTGCATGCGCAGCTCCTGTAAAACACCGTCTCGGAAATCACAGTACCCCGGCACGGCGAAACGCCCCTATCCGGTAGAAACTGTATTTGCCGGTGTTTCATCCACCATACCCAAATGTTGTGAGGGGAAATCCAGTCACTTCCTGTGGATTACTGGGAAGAACGCGACTGAAGCGCTTCGGGATTCCGTTTTTTCCAAATAAGCAGATCAGGATTGCGGCGAGAGAATTCCTCCCAGCTCGATCCCTCGCTTGCCGCCATCCGTTCGCTGATAAGGGCGAAATATGCGCGCGTGAGGTCTTCCTTGTATAGCTGCGGCTTGCCGCACGCCGTGGCGAATCGCTTCAGCGCCACTACAAATCTTTCAAGTGCCTCGGCAACGGAATATTCGCATAAATACGCAAACGCCACGCGAACGTGATCTGCGTGATGAAATGCATCGCAGGGAATCAGGCCTCGCTCGAATTGTCTAATGAGTGCGTTGTTGGTCACACATCACCTAATGACGTAGTCAACTTCTTTGCACGTCTAGTCTTCGACCGCTTCAAGTGAGTTTCGTATCAGGGCACCTCTTCGAGCGTGCCCTTGTGCACCGGCGTGACCGCGACGTTAGGGGATGAGTTCCTCTATTTGTCCGCCCCTCGCCGGTGAGTAGGCCGCGCTTTGATTTCCTTCAAACGATGGCTGGCGCTGGAATCGAGATCAAAATCATAAAAGCGCTTCAGCTCTTGAATTCGTTCCAGAGAGGCTGGATTGAAAGGCACCTTACCGTCGAAGGCGTGCAGAACAATTCCTTCCAGCAGATCCCCGAGGGTCATGTCGTGATATTCGGCGAAAGCCTTTAGGACTTTTAGCAGCCGCTTTTCCATGCGTACGCCGGTTTGAACCCGTTCCACTAGCAACTTTTGATCTTCAGTCATGGTACCAATATACTATATTACATAGGTACACGCAACGGACGATGGTGGGAAACGCACGCATCCCAACACACTCCCGCACCGTTGTTTATAATCGCGTTTCACCGTTACTCTTGTGAGCGCCAAAAGGCGCCATTCCCTGTCAAAGGACTCTCTTGGCATTCGACGAAAATGTTTACGAACTGCGGCGCCAGAAGCTCAAGCAGATCGAAGCCCTCGGACAAACCGCCTACCGCAGCAAATACGACTTCACGCACACAATTCCGCAGATTCTGGCGGACCACTCCGACAAGACCGCTGAGCAACTGGAAAACCCGCGCGTCAATGTGCGCGTGGCCGGACGCATCATGGCAATCCGTCTGATGGGCAAGGCCGGCTTCAGCCATCTGCAGCAGGGCGGCCAGCGGCTGCAGATTTACGTGAAGAAAGATGCTGTAGGAGACGCCGCCTTCGAGTTATACAAGTTGCTCGACCTGGGCGATCACATCGGTGTCAGCGGATATCTATTTCGTACGCGCACCGGGGAACTCTCGATTCACGTGGAAGAAATCACGTTTCTCAGTAAGGATCTACTGCCGCTGCCGGAAAAGTGGCACGGGCTCACCGATGTCGAACTGCGTTACCGGCAGCGCTATGTCGATCTCGTGGTGAATCCAGAAGTGCGCGAAGTTTTTTTGAAGCGCAGCAAACTGATACAGTCGCTGCGCCACACGATGGAAGCACATGGATTTATCGAAGTCGAAACTCCGATGATGCAGCCGATCGCTGGCGGGGCGGTGGCGCGGCCATTCGTAACGCATCACAACACCCTCGACATGGATTTATATCTGCGCATCGCTCCCGAACTTTACTTAAAGCGGCTGGTTGTGGGCGGATTCGATCGCGTGTATGAAATCAACCGGAACTTTCGCAATGAAGGCCTGGGCTGGCGTTGGAATCCGGAATTCACCATGCTGGAGTTTTATCAGGCATACACCAACTACCAGGGCGTGATGGATCTCACGCAGGAATTAGTAACCCAGGCGGCAAAAGATGTCACCGGCGGAACGAAAACAAAATGGGGCGATGCGGAAATTGATTGGGCAAACTGGCAGCGTCTCACCATGCGCGAGGCCATTATTCACTATTGGCCCGAAAGTGCGGGTGCGAAGCCGGAGATGAGTGATTTCGCGTCCCACGACGGAGTGGAAAAGTTGGTGGAGCGGTTCAACCGGGCGCACGCGCATATGCCTTACGACCGGAACGAGCCCGTGGGCAAAACGATTGCGAGCTTATTTGAGGCTACTGCGGAAGAGCATCTGACGCAGCCCACAATCATTTACGAATTCCCCACCGCAGTCTCTCCACTATCGAAGCAGAAGCCGGACGAGCCAGACTGGACGGAGCGGTTCGAAATATTCGCGGGACAGATGGAAATTTCCAACGGCTTCAGCGAACTCAACGACCCGGAAGACCAGCGGCGGCGATTCGAGGCACAGCTGAAAGAGCGCGAGCGAGGCGATCAGGAAGCGCACCAGATGGATGAAGACTACATTCGCGCCCTGTCTTATGGCATGCCGCCGGCCGGTGGCGTCGGCGTAGGCGTGGACCGGCTGTGCATGTTGCTTACTGACTCGCACACCATCCGCGATGTGATCTTGTTCCCATTGCTTCGGCCGGAGAAGAGCTTAACCACAGAGGACACAGGGGAGGAAAAACAATAGGGATTCTTTACCGGGCTGTTCTTCCGCGCACCCAACAATGCACTAGAATTGAGGCAACAACGTTTTCTATACTTCTTGCATCGGAATTACTGAAGCATTGGCAGCGCTGCCGTACTGTCCGGAACCATGGACATTGGGTCGGTAGCGCTTTGCTTTTTTTGTAAGAAATTTACTTCGATGTTTTCGCGCCCTTTTCGGCTGCGGTCCTTTGCGGTTCGTAGGCAGGCTTGTCGGGGCTGAAGTTCGTGCTGAGATAATCGATCAGCGCATCGCGGTCCGCAGAATCGACAACCGCGCCCCATTTGATCATTTTGTCGACTTCTTTGGTCCACGCTCCCTTGCTGAGCCGCTGCTGCAGGATGATGCGGGCCTCGTGACACTCCGTGCAGGCGGTCGTCGCTTTTCCCTGCATCGGACCAGCCGGAAGATCGGCCGTGACCTTTCCCTGCGCTGGTTTCTGCGCTCGCGCCCAGAACGGCGATACGAATAAAAGAGCCAAGAGCGCAACGACCAAAGCGGTCTCAGATCTATGTCGCAAATATCCAAGGACAAACTTTTTCGTGCTACGCCACATGGATATTCACCTGATCGACCGCATTGTAAAGATAACCGCTGGGATTCCAAACTGCCGTCGAGGGTTGAGTGCGACCCTGGCTATCACTAGCTCGCGACATTACTGTGTAGTCGCCACTCTTTCTGGGCTTCCAGTCGTAGGTCCATAAGCGCCAAGCGTAGTGAGCTTGGTCGGGGCCCAGCGCTGCAGAATTCCATAAAGCGCCGCCATCGGTCGAGATTTCTACTTTGGCGACGTCAGCTTCCCCGGCCCATGCCACCCCATGGACGGCCACTCTGCCTGACTTTAGTCGGGCGCCATTGCTGGGCCCGGTAATCACCGACTTTACGTTCAGCGCCGTAACCGGGTGCGTATCTTCTGGATTCACGGCATCGCCTGTTTTCACCGCTTGGTTCGGAAACCGGTAGGCCGGGCTCATGAAATTCCCGACGAATTCTTTTTCGATCACTTTGATTTCCGTAATCCACTTGCAGGATGCCGCGCCGATCCAGCCCGGAACAAGAGCGCGTGCGGGAAAGCCGTGGTGCTTGGTCAATGGAGATCCATTCATGTGCGTCGCGATCAGCGTATCGGCGTCGATGGCCTTCTCGATTGGAATGCTACGAATGAACGGAGGAACTTTGCCGGGAACTTCGTCCAGTCCGCGGAACATGACATGCTTGCCTGTAGATTTCACTCCCGCGTGCTGCAAGACATCTCGCAGTCGAGGACCCGAAAATCGCGCGGTCCCGACCGCACCCTGGCCCCACTGAACTCCGGGGACCTGCGGGCGGTGCAAGCTGCGTCCGTTGCCGGCGCATTCCAACGTATTGACGACCGAGTGCGGTTCGAGTTTTAAGAGTTCCGCCAGGCTCCACGCAAACGGCTTTTCCACTTCCCCGCCAATCGAGAGACGCCAGTCAGCGGGATCGAGTTCGCTAGGCTCATGCATGTGATTGCGCACGAAAAAGTGCGGGACGGGCGTAAGCCATGTATTGAAGTACTCGACAGGCGATTCCAAATCGACAAAGCGGTACGAGCGAAGGATCATGCCATCCTCGCCGGGAACTTCGACCACTTGCTCTTGCGGAAGCGCCCACATCAGCACGGGAGGCCTCGCACCGGCTGCGACCGCTGCCGCCGACAGGTATTTAAGGAAGAGACGCCTTGAGTTCATAGTGCAATCCATGAGGGCTTCCGAATGGCGGAGAAGGGATGTCGCCCTTTCGGGACCCTCTGCATCCTCACAATTCTACCCCGCCATTCCTTCCGCGCCATCCCTTCGCACGCTGGCAATCGTGTGATCGCGTCCCCCCGTTGTGACTGCTTCAAGTTGCGCACTCAGAAGATGTAGATCGTATCGAATTGCAAGCGTGTGAGCCACGGCTCAGAAGTTCCGAGGGGACGCCCAACCAGGGCGGTGAATCCTAACTGCACGCTCGGGTCCAATTGGTAGAAGCTGGTGACCCGGTGCTGCGAGACGTTCGTCCCCTGGCGGATATCGCTGTAATTGAAGTTGCCCAATACGGCTTCGCGCTCGATGTAAATACGGGCATACCCCAACTGCAGATCACCCTTTTTCTGCAGACGGCCAAATGTTCCTTCGGCCCAATATCCGCGCCTCTGATGAGAGTTGCAGGGCGCATTTACCGCCTGTTTGAACGTTTGGGTAGCACTGTTAGACGGAACCGGAACGATATTGATTACGTTGCCGCAGGCCTCGGTATTCTGAACGTAGTCCCCAAGAAAGGACACCGGGAAACGAGCGTGTCCGGTATCGATATCGAAGCGAGCGAGGTTGTCGAACAGCCCGAACTTTGAGGCGAACTGAGCATTAGTAACGGAAGAAACTCCCGTCGGATAAGCGGTTCCGCCGATCGTGACTATGGTGGTGGCAGTGGTGGTATAGGTTGAGTCCTGCACCGGGTTCCCGGAAGCCAGCGGGAGCGCGCCTGTGAATGGGGTCTGTGGATTCTTGCTGCTGGCACGCGCCAGGGCGAGCGCGATGGAATCAGAGCCCCGGAAGTCGTAGTAACCGGAATAGGCGCTAAGGGTCACACGTGGGGCAAGCTTCCACGTCGTCTGCAGTTGGCCGCCATAGGTAATGGCTTGCGTAATTCTCTTGTTAGTGGCAGAGGTCGCAGCCATCTCGGCGAAAGGCAATTGAAAGCCGACGAGCGCAATCCGCTTCAGGACAGGCGTCCTCAGGTTGAAAGCGAGGGTCTCCGCCGCACCCTCGGGATTCAAGTCCTTGTCCCATGTAAGTTCCGTGTTGTACCAGGGATAGCGAAACTTCCCGCCTACAACGGTGAGAGCCTTGAACTGCTTCGGAGTGAATTCTACAAACGCCTGGTCTAAAGCCACCGCCTTGCGAGTGTAGAAGCCGGTAAGGGTCTGGTTCGTCGAGGTGGGGTCGTTGATATCGCCGCTGGCGAGTGTAAGGCCCGCACGGAATTGATTTCCGAGATTGGCGATTGCATTGAATCGTGCACGGACCCGGCCGCGCGCACGATCAAGTGATCCATCCGAAGGACCGCCGAAGAAGGGCTCTGCACGAAGACGCACGTCGCCACTGAAAGAGATGGGACCGATACCCTTGATTTGTCTCTCCAGGTTTCGGACACGTTCATCGGAACTGCCAGCGTTCTGACTGCTTTTGTCCGGGGTCGCTTGGGGCTTGGTAGCGGCCGCAGCGGGAGAGTCCGATGTTTCGCTTGCGGCTGGTGGCGCTGCGGATGGGGTTTCCCGCGCGGCTGGGACCGAGGCTTGATCTTTGCTTTGCAATTGCAGCTGCAAAGCCTGAATCTGCCTTTGCTGTGCGGCGAGAGCTTCTCTCAATTCCTGTATATCGGTTGCGGTAACAGGCGGCTGATCGGGAGAGGAGACGGCTTGCGCCCAGGCACCGGCGCTCAATGTCACCACGGTTAAAGCGGTGACAAACAGGTTCTTGTTGGATTTCATAAAAGCACTTTCCTCTTTTTTCAGTTTTGTAGTCTTTACGCTGCGACTTCCCGGGGGAAAGAAGAAGAAGGCGTCAGCGGCTATGCTGGTGTTAATTTCAGTTTTTCCTGGGCTTCATTCCTGCCGCTTGTATCCTACAGTATCACTATTAACATAATAGAGATACTTGTAATAGCTCGATTGCAATATTTCCTGCTTTATCCAGAAACCGATTTCCCGTGACCCGGGTGAGGCTCCGAGAGTCCTAGCTGGCGGGCGACAACCCCCACTTGTTTTGCAAACGCCGTTCCATCGTCTTGAATACGACGCCATCGATCACGTATCCGATCGCAATGATTAGAATCATAACGGCGATAACCGCGCTCATATCGTTCAGATCCCGCCCCATCATCAGCACCTGACCCAGACCGAGACTTAAATAAAGCATCTCCGCGGTAATCAGCGAGCGCCAGGCAAACGCCCAGCCCTGCTTCAGGCCAGAAACGATGAAGGGGAGACTGGCCGGCAACAGCACATGCCAGAACAATCGAAATCCACTGGCGCCAAGGTTGCGTCCCGCCATGCCGTAGATTTTTGGCATCTGCTTGCGCCCGTCTTCCATGGCAAGAGTGACGGAGAGCAGCGATCCCATGATGACGACGAACAGAATTGCATTCTGGCTGAGGCCGAACCAAAGTAGAGCCAGCGGCCACCAGCAGATGCTGGGCAGGCTTTGAAGACTCACCAGTAAACCGCCCATAGTTTCTTCCAGAAATTTGCTGCTGCCCACACCCAGTCCCAGAACCATGCCGAGCACCACAGATATGGCATAGCCGATCAGCACACGGCGCATACTCACGGTGATCGCGATCAAAAAGCTATGGTCCTGAAATCCGGCGTACAGAGCTTCACCAACGCCCCACGGCGTGGGAAAAAGATAAGGAGGCCAGATTTTCAAATGTGCCAGCAAAGTCCACAGACCCAGTAATCCGGCATAGAAAACAACCAGGCGGGCGGCACGCTTCATTCTTCAACTCCTGTCGGAACGCGTGGCTTCACCCCGACGTTGTATTCCACTTCGAGGGAGCGATTAATTTCTTCGCGGAGCTCGTCGAGAATTTCCCGTGCAGCTTGCGCGACGTGCACATCCTCGAGCACGCGAGGCCGCGGCAGATTCACGGGAAATTCGCGCTTCACGCGTCCCGGCCGGAAGGTCAACAATGCGACGCGATCGCCCAGGCGTATCGCCTCACGCACGTTGTGCGTGACAAAAATAATGGTGCGTCCGGTCTCCGCCCAAATGCGTTCGAGTTCATCGTGCAAAAGGTCACGCGTCTGTGCGTCGAGCGCGGCAAAGGGTTCGTCCATCAAGAGGACGTCTGGTTCAGTTGCCAGAGCCCGGGCCAGAGCGACGCGCTGCCGCATGCCACCAGAAAGCTGATGAGTGTAGCTGTCTTTGAACTGCGAGAGGTGCACGAGGCGAAGATAATAGCGTGTCTTCTCTTCCCGCTCTGCCCTGTCGACGCCCTTCATCTTCATCCCGAATTCGACATTCTGTCCTACCGTAAGCCAGGGAAAGAGACCGAGCTCCTGGAAGATCAGAATCCGGTCGGTTCCCGGTCCCTGAACGCGCTTGCCGTCCACGAGAATTTGTCCTGAAGTCTGTTGGTGCAGGCCCGCGATCAAATGAAGCAACGTTGACTTGCCGCAGCCGGAGGGGCCCACGATGCAGAGAAACTCGCCCGCCTTGACCTGCAGGTTGATATTGTCCAGCGCAAGCAGTCGCTCACCGCTCTGCGTGCGGTAACTCAAACAGATATCGCTCAACGCGACCTTGGGGACCTCCGCCGAGATTCCGCGGATCGGTCGCAGCACTGTGGCTAATCCCGCCTTGCCCCGCGAAGAACGCGTCGGACTAAGATGGTCGACCGGCAGCGGAATCTGCACCGGCAAGTTGTGCGCGTTCGTGCTCATTGGATGGCTTTCCTTCCTTTTTCGCTAAGCACCTGATTAAGAAGCGTGACGTCATAGAGCCCGGACAGATCGGGCATTTGCCGGCCGAGAAAACCGTCGTCAAAGGCCTGTTGCGCAGCCGCTGTGAGCGCGCTGTGCAGCGGATCGTAGGTGACCTGCATCCGAGCAAATGCTTCATCAAGAACAATCGGCGGAAGGGCTTTTCCGGTCTCGGCCTGTATCTGCTGATTCAAGAGTTTTTTTGCATCGGCTGGATGGCTCTCGATCCAATCGGTGAGTTCGACGTGGGCGCGAATCCAGTTCTTGACAAGGTCGGGATGACTCTTCAGGAACTTTGTATTCACCACCAACAATCCGATGACGAATTGTCCATTTGGCCAAAGGCTCCGCTCATCGACAAACAGGCGGCCGTTGCCATCGTGGATCAGGCGTGTCGCCCACGGTTCGGGGGCCCACGCAGCATCCAGATCCTTTTTCAGGAATAGCGTCAGCTGATCAGGATTTGCCATAGGGATGATTTGGACGTCACCGCCCTTGTCATTACTTTTCATTCCGTGATTCTTCAGCCAGTTGCGCAGGGCCACGTCCTGAGTATTTCCATACTGTGGAGAGGCGACGCGCTTACCGTGAAAATCTTCGGGCTTTTGAATGCCGCTGTCGTTGCGCACGATCAAAGAAGCGCCGCCGCTGGCAGCTCCCGCGACCACGCGCACAGCTTCCCCGTTAGAGCGTACGTAACCGTTAATCGCAGGGTTCGGTCCGACGTAGGTCATATCAATCGCACCGCCAAACAGAGCCTCTATTGCGGCCGGACCGGCGTTGAAACCCGTCCATTGCACCTTGACCTGCGGGCCCATGGCTTTATCGAACCAGCCGTTTGCTTTCCCTACCATGGCCTGGGCGTGCGTGATATTGGGAAACGCTCCCACGCGGATCGTGGTTTGCGCGAAACCGGAAATCACACTAACGCCAAGGAACAGAAGGACACCAACAATGCGCTTACTCACCTCTCTGGCCTCCGACTACCATCGGCAGGACACTGCCTTTTTCTTTCTTCTTTGGCGCTCGTCTGCCTTTGGTGGAGCGCGGCGTTGTGCCTGAGATCAGATCTGCGAGCGAAGTATTTTCCAGAATGTGCGCAGCCGCGTCTCTCACGTCGAGGAACACCTGATAGAGTGCCCGGTGCGGCAGATCCCGGTCGATGAGCACGCGGAGTTGCTCGGCATCGGCGAAGGGGGCCAATGGGCCGTCCATCAATCGCATGATCTCGCTCAACCGAATTTCGGCAGGATCACGGCGCAGTTGATAGCCGCCTTTGGCTCCGCGCACGCTCTCGACCATGCGCGCATTTTTCAGTTCGAGAAGGATGAGTTCCAGAAACTTTTCCGGAAGATCTTCTTCGTAGGCGATCTCGCGGATCTTGATGGCGCCCTGATTATGGTGGCGCGCCAGCATCATCATCGCCTGCAAAGCGTAAAGTCCCTTTTGAGAAATTTTCATGGCTGGCCATTATGCCATAAAGTCTATAGTAGTGATAGACATTATTGACATACCAGACATTTGCAATCGTCGGGCCATCGAATGCAGCTTATCAAGCGCCTTACATCATTCATTTTCAATGTTTTATGGCTTTAACCAGAAATTGCATATCATATTGATGTGCATCAGATTGCAGCCTGGAAAGGAAATAGTGCGGAATTACCCGAAGTCAAAGTTGCCGATCAAACCCAGTATGAAGAACCTGCAGCGTGATGTTATCCGGCCCCCCGCGCTCCTTCGCCAGCTTCACGAGGAAAGCGCAGCATTCCGACGGCGAGTGATTGCTCACCGCGCTTTCAAGCTCTTCCTCGGTCACGACGCTCCACAGTCCGTCAGTGCAAAGCAGGACGTCATCGCCATCTTGCAATTTCAGATGCTGTCCCGCTCCGTCTACCGACACTTCCCTTCCCGCTCCTAAGGCGGCGGTCAGGATGTGGCGCTGCGGATGCTTTTCCGCATCCTCGGCGCGCACCAGGCCGCTTTCAACCAGCCTGCCGACGTAAGAGTGATCACGCGTCAGGCGCAGAATGCGGGCGTCGCGCACTAGATAAAGGCGGCTATCCCCGACGTGAGCGAAGTAAAGATGCAGGCCTTGCACGACAACAGCAGTGCAGGTTGTCCCCATTCCCTGAAACGCAGGATGTTGCTCGGCATAACTTAGAATTCGGATGTGGGCTGCGGCAAAAGATTCCAACAAAGCTGCCTGCGGGTCATCGCGGAAACCCTGGTCATAGACCTCTCGAACGGTTTCCACCGCCAGTCGACTGGCTTCCTGGCCACCCTCATGTCCGCCCATCCCATCCGCGATGATCGCTAATCGCCCTTTGCGCTGGAATTCCTCATCGCCAGCGGGTTCCCAATAGAGAAAGGAATCCTCATTGTTTTCGCGCTGGCAACCTACGTCGCTCAGGCTGGCCACTTCAATCCCGGGCTTCACACGCGTGCAATCAACTGACACTCTTCGACACCTCAAAGTTACGGTGGGCAATTAGAGCTGAAAAATTACTTTGCGGCGGAAGGACCGAAACCGCTTCGCGCCCCGGTCATTATAGACAAGAGCAGCCCCGAAAACTCAATGTCGGTCGTGAGTTTCGCAAAACGTGACGGCCACGTGACGAACCATGCGTGGTTCGCAAAATCTCCTGCCAACATATGGCGACGGAACGTCATCTTTCCGCATGAGCGCGATGCGGGATGATTGCCGTTGGGTCGAGAACCGTCAGGCGTATAATCTTCCCCGACTTCGAGTGAACAGTGTTCTGAAACCGAACTCTAAATCGAATACAGCGGCGCGTTTGGGGGGCTCGGAATGAAACTTACCGATACGATCGGGTTGGTGCTGAGAAATAAGGAGAACAGCAGAGTTCTTTCCATCGCTCCCGGCCAATCCGTCTATCAGGCTATCGAGAAAATGGCGCTGGAGGGCGTGGGCGCCTTGTTGGTGATTTCCGAAGGCCAACTGGTCGGCATTCTTTCGGAGCGCGACTACGCCCGTAAAGTCATTCTGAAAGGCCACTCCTCGAAAGACTCAATGGTCCGCGAAATTATGACCTCGCCGGTTGTCTTCGTCACTCCGCGACAATCCGTGGATGACTGCATGTCCATTATGACCAAACACCATTTCCGCCACCTTCCAGTGATGGGAGAGGACGACCGCATCATCGGCTTAATTTCGCTCGGCGATCTCGTGAAGTGGATTATCTCCGGCCAGGCTCAGCAGATTGAGGAACTTGAAGGGTACATCACAGGAAAATATCCCGGCTAATTGTTAACTTAGATACTCGTGCGAATTTAGACTCTTGTCCCAACCTCGTTTGCTCGGCTCGAACATCATGAAATTGGATTGGAGCGAAGGTGCGCTTGCGGAAGGCCTGCGCCTGTACCGGGCAGGCGAGTTTTTTACCGCACATGAGGCGTGGGAAACCGTGTGGTTGGCGTGTCCAGAACCGGAGAAAACATTTTTACAGGGACTGATTCAGGTTACGGCGGCGTTCCATCACCTCGATCGCGACAATCGCCTGGGAACAGCCCTGCTGCTGCAAGCCGCGCTGCGGCGACTCGATCTGTATCCATCATCTTTCGGAGGCATTGCCGTTGCGTCGCTTTGCGAGGAAATACGCGAGCAGCTAAGAATGTTGGAAGCAGGCGAGCCTTCCTCTCAGCTGACTTCGCCCCAAATACAACCCACGTAGAGTAAACGGTTTCTGTCCACGGAGCGCGTATTCGCTCGCATCTGCGCTCCTGGCATCGCGCCAAAGCTGCAAGCCGCTACTCCCGCAAAGTCCAGGGCGTTCTCAGTTTCTCAGCCACACGACGGAAACAACCTGGCCAAGTTTGCGGAAATCAGAATCACTGGTCACCAGCGTAGCCTTCTGTTCGATAGCTAATGCCGCTGCAAAACTATCCACGTAATAAAGCTTGTACTTCGCTTTTACCTCGGCGGCATGGCATGCTCTCGCCGGCGTTACGTCCAATACCTCTACCGGCAGCGGCCTCACGGCATGCAGGGTTGTAAGCGCCTGTTGCGGACCAAACTCGTGAAGAATCAGGCCGTACACCTCTCCATAGTTCACCGCCGACATCACCACCTTGGCGCGCCCACGCCTGGCTTCTTTCAGCTGCTCGTCGACCTTTAAGGCTCCTCGCTTGTCCTGTAAAAAGACGAACAATGCGCTGGCGTCAAAGACGTACGTCTTCATTTATCGCGTCCGCTTTCCTTGCGATGTTCCCTTTTCCAGATGGCCAGCAGATCCGGACCGTGCGCTAAAAGTCCCCGGACGCGATCGACATACTCGTCGGTGATGGGCTGCAGAACAATGCGGCCAAACTGATCCTCAAGAATCGCAACCTTGGTACCCGCTTCAATTTTATGTTTCCGCCGCAGTTCCGCCGGAATTACAAGTTGGCCCTTCGAAGTGAAAGTGGCCCTCGCATCCTTCATGTCTTACATTATATCATCAGTAAGTCGAACAGCTAAAACGGTTGGATAGAGGAAAAACAGCCTACTCATTTCTTAAAGCTCGCCACCGCAACAATGCCTATCGAGAGATCTGCACCAACAGCCCGCGAAGGACGCGCGGGAACAGTCGCAGCGAGCACTCACTCAGACTTCGGAACGGAAGGGTTCTGAAGGAGACAGCGCCAGGAGAAGCTACAAACACAAATGTAGATGGTGGCCCCGGCGTGAGTCGAACACGCGACCCTTCGTTTAGGAAACGAATGCTCTATCCATCTGAGCTACGGGGCCTGCTGCGATTATAAACGCGCTGTTCCCTTTCCCCATTCGCTATCCCCTGGAAAAGCCTACGTGAGCCACGCACTGCCGCGTGTAACGCCAGCCACATAAGGTATAATCTGGCGCTAGAGGGGATTTACGTCCAACATGAATCTGCCGGGAAACTTTCATACGGCCCCGCGCCTTACATCTTTATGGCGTAGCCTGCTGATTGTTTCCGCGGTCTGTTTCCTCACGATCAATGTTGTAACCCGTTACAGCATGGCGGGGTACGACATTTCCAATGTGAAGACCGCCAGAGTGGCCAAGGTCTCGCCTCAGGAATCTCAAAGGCAACGCCTCCTGGGAAATGGCCTTCACTGGGTTTCTCCGGCTGCGGCTTCAAGTCTTTTCCAACCACCTCGAGTCTCTGTTCCTGCAGTCTCCGCTGTTTTTGTGGCCATTAATCTTGAATCTGAGAGCTGGCTTTACAAGCGGCCTCCTCCTTCCTCTCACTAATCTTTCAAATCTTTTTATATCCAGGTTTTCTTTTTATTCTTTTGGAAACCATTATTTTTAAGCGTCTCTGAGATGTAGTCCGCCTGTCGGTTTTCAAATGCAGCGCACTAGGCCCACCACGAACATCGGTGAGCCGCTTGGGGACATCAAGGATTGGATCACTGTAAAAATGCCTAAACGATCGTCTTTCATGGCGGTTGAAGTAGCCGCCTTGGGTTTATTAACAGTCTGGCTGGCCGGCGCAACCGCGTGCGGACATTCAGGCGAAACTTCTTCGTCGGTATCTGCCGACGCGCCCGCTCGCGCTGCGGTGGTGCAACTTCGGCGCACTCCTCTCTCCAACACTCTGTCAATCGCGGGTGAATTCCTTCCCTATCAGGAAGTGGAGCTGCATGCCAAGGTCGCTGGCTACGTTCAAAAGATTAATGTCGACATCGGCGACCGCGTTCACAAGGGAGACGTACTCGCGATTCTTGAGATTCCTGAATTAGAGGCGCAGTTGCAGGCTGCGCGCGCCGGCGTTCGCCATAGCCAGGAGGAAATCACTCGTGCGCAAAATGAAGTCAGCCGCGCGGAAGCGGATCACGCATCCATCCACGCTGGCGCTGTGCGACTGAAGCAAGCATCGGAAACCCGTCCCGGCCTGATTGCAGAACAGGAACTCGACGACGCCACCGCAAAAGATCGCTCTGCCGAGGCACAAGTGGACGCCGCGAAATCTGCGCTGGCGGCCTCACGGCAGCAACTGGAAGTCTCGCACGCCGACCAGCAGCATTATGCCGCGCTCTCAGAATATTCCCGAATTACAGCGCCCTTCGACGGTGTCGTCACCTGGCGTTACGCCGATACTGGATCTCTGATTCAAGCCGGCACATCCAATACCAGCTCCATGCCGGTCGTAAAACTTTCGGAAGTGAAAGTATTGCGCCTGCGGATCCCCGTCCCGGAGTCCCTGGCCGCTAGCGTGCACGATGGCGAGTTGGTTGATATTCGCGTGAAGGCCACCGGCGAACATTTGTCCGGCAAAGTTATCCGGTCAACTGACTCGCTCGATCGCTCCACCCGAACCATGCAGGTGGAGGTCGACGTGCCCAATCCACACTACAAGTTGACGCCGGGAATGTATGCCGACGTTGTATTGCGCGTACAAAACGATCCCAATGCTCTCACTCTACCCTTGCAGGCAATCAATCGAGGTCCGGAGAAGACCACGGTGTTCCTGGTCAATTCGCAGAATCATGTGGAGGAGCGTGAGATCCACACAGGAATCGAAGGCTCCGATCGAATTCAGGTTCTCTCCGGATTGCAGGAAGGCGACCGCGTGATTGTCGGAAACCTGGGGGCATATCGGCCGGGACAGCATGTCGATCCCAAAATGAGCGCCATGGCCGACCAGGGATACTCCGCCGAAAAGGGGGCGCAGTAAAGGTGTCCAGCTTCGCCATTCGCTATCCGTTCTTCATTATCATGCTCTGCCTGATCGTTACGGTCGTGGGCATAACCACTGTCGTGCGCATGCCGGTCGACTTGTTTCCTAACATTAATATCCCCGTCGTCGTAGTAGCTACGTTTTATTCCGGCATGCCGCCCGAGCAGATTGAAGCCAACATCACCAATCCCTTTGAGCGCTTCTTCACGCTGGGCAGTGGCATCGACCACATCGAGTCACGATCATTGACCGGAGTGAGTCTGATCAAAATTTACTTTCAGCCAGGAACGAATCCGGATGCTGCCGTCAGCGGTATCTCGAATCTTGCCATGGCTCAATTGCGGCGACTGCCTCCCGGTACGCTGCCGCCAGTGGTGCTCAAGTTCGACGCTTCGAGTTTGCCAGTCTGCTTGATTACGCTGAAGGGCCAGGGATTGAACGAAACGGAATTGCATGATCTTGGCCAATTCAACGTTCGCAACCAGATTGCCAACGTGCCCGGCGCCTCAGTGCCGCAACCCTTTGGCGGCAAGTACCGCCAGATTCAAGTCTATGTCGATCCGGTAAAACTGCAGGCTCATCAACTGAGCCTGATGGATGTTGTGCGCACCGTAAACCAGGCAAATACCATTCTGCCCGCCGGCGACGTGCGGATTGGCCCCCAGGACTACAACATCTACACCAACAGCCAGTTGCCCAGCACAGCGGAGATCAACCGCCTGCCATTGAAATCGGAGGGCAACGCGGAATTGATGGTAGCTGATGTTGGGCACGCCGAAGACGCTGCCGCAATCCAGACCAATATCGTCCGCGTGGATGGCCAACGTTCCGTGTACCTGCCGATTCTCAAGCAGGGCGGCAACAGCAATACCATCGCGATCGTAAATGGCGTCAAGACCGCGGTAAGCAACCTGCTGGACATCCCGAAGTCTCTCGCCACCAAGGTGGTTTTCGATCAGTCCCTCTACGTAAAGACGGCGATTTCAAATCTGGGCAGCGAGGGCGGGATCGGTCTGATTCTGACGGCGCTGATGATCCTGATTTTTTTGGGTAATGTTCGCGCCACCGTAGCGGTTCTACTTTCGATTCCACTTTCCGCGCTCGCCGCTTTTCTGGCGATCGACGCCTCCGGGGGATCGATCAATACCATGGTTCTGGGAGGACTGGCGCTTGCGTTCTCACGGCTAATCGACAACTCGGTCGTGGTTCTGGAAAACATTTTTCGCCACCTGGAGATGGGAGAGACGCCTACGGTAGCTGCGGAAAAGGGAGGCCGCGAAGTTGCAATGCCTGTGCTGGCAGCGACCTTCACTACGGCAATTGTATTTTTCCCGGTTGTATTTCTTTACGGCGTCAGCAGATTTCTGTTCACGGCTTTGGCCGCCGCCGTTGTCTTCTCACTGTTTGCGTCCTACGCAGTAGCCATGACTGTGGTTCCGCTGTTCTGCTCCCGCTTCATCAAGTCACCCCACGCCGAAGCGGCGCATCACCCGGGCAACACGGTGTTTGAACGTTTTGTGCGTCGTTTCAATCGAGAGTATGACCGGATGCTGATGCACTACGACATCGCGGTGAGGCGCAGCCTTCTACGTCCACTGGCGACGGTGATTGGCATTCTAGGAATTTGCCTGTTTAGTTTTGCACTCTATCCCCTGATGGGATTGGGATTTTTCCCGCGGACCGATCCTGGACAATTCGTAATCAACCTCAAGGCTCCTACCGGCACTCGCCTCGAATTGACCAACCAGTACATCAAGCAGGTCGAGCAGGATATTCGCAAGGTCGTCTCGCCGCACGATCTTGACATGATTGTTTCGAACATCGGTATTACACCGGATTTTTCAGCCATCTACACCAGCAATTCCGGACAACACACCGCGTTCGTGCAAGTCAGCCTCAAGCGAGAACACGAGGTAGGCAGCTATGAATACATGCGCCGCGTGCGGGCGAAGCTCACCGACGATTTACCCGAGCTCTCCACATACTTTCAGTCCGGCGGCCTTGTGGATTCGGTGGTGAACCTCGGATTGCCGGCTCCCATCGATATCCAGGTCAGCGGCAATGACCAGAAACAGGCGTATCGCGTAGCCGCGGAAATTGCGCAGAAGGCGCGCCAGTTGCGCAGTGTCAGCGACGTACTTATTCCGCAGGACCTCGACTATCCCGGAATTCAGCTCAACATCAGCCGCGAGATGGCCTCCCGCCTTGGGTTGTCGTCACAAGAAGTCACTGACAACGTAATCACGGCGCTCTCTTCCAACGGCATGATTGCTCCCAGCTATTGGGTGGATCCGAAAAGCGGCAATAACTACATGCTGACCGTGCAGTACCCCGAAACTCAGATCCACTCCATTGGCGACGTGAAGCAGATCCCTCTGCACGCTGCAAACAACATGAACCCCACCGATCTCGATGCCGTATCGGACTTGAAAATAATCGACACTCCGACCGAAGTGGACCACTACCAACTCCGCCGGGTCATCGACATATACGTCTCGCCTGCGGGCGAGAATCTGGGAGGTCTCGCCAGTCAGGTGGACAAACTGATCGCCAACACGAAACTCCCTGAGAACGTGCGGGTCACCATGCGTGGGTCGGTCGAGGGCATGAGGCAGTCATTCAAAAGTTTCGCCATCGGCCTGATTCTTTCGATTGTGCTGGTCTATTTGATTCTGATGGCGCAGTTCGATTCGTTTACCGATCCCCTCATCATCTTGCTCGCCATCCCCCCGGGAATTACGGGGGTAATTCTGTTTCTCCTGATCACGCATACCACGGTCAATGTCATGTCGCTAATGGGTGTGATCATGATGACGGGAATTGTGGTCTCGAACAGTATTCTCATTGTCGAGTTCACGCGCTCACTAAGAAAAGATGGTATGCCGATCAAGGAAGCGGTTGCGACCGCCTGTCGCGTACGCTTGCGTCCCGTCTTGATGACCTCATTGGCCACTATTCTTGGCATGATTCCAATGGCACTGGCGCTCGAAGCTGGCAGCGAACAATATGCTCCATTGGCCCGTGCCATTATCGGCGGACTTGGGGTGTCCGTGATCGTTACAGTCTTCGTCGTCCCTGCCGCTTATCTCCTGGTTCATCGTGGAGAGGAAAGTCAGGCCGCGTCTAATTGATGCTTACCGCGAAAGATTATGACTTCAAAGGTATTTGGAACTATGAATTGCAGGCTGACAAAAACTCGCGCGAGGGATAACAGCAATATTAGAAAGATCCTATTGGCCCTTCTTTTTCTCCTGGTGGGAGTATGTGCCTCCGCGCAGGCCCTCCCTGCCGCTCCAATGCCCCAGACAACGCCAGATCATGCTCCAGCGTTAAGTAGACTGCTCGCTCGCCAGGAACCTCCCGCTGCGCAAGTCAATCCTGCGACTCCGATGACGCTCTCTCTTAAGCAGGCCGAGGCTCTGGCAGTGCAGAACAATCCGCAAATCTCGGTGGCTCGGTTGACCGCCCTGGCCGCGGAACAAGTGACACGCGAAGTGCGCTCCAACTTGTGGCCCACCGCCACCGCCAACCTGACCGGAGTGGATTCTCGTGAGAACAGCCGCATCACCGCGGGAGGTCTGAACAATCCCATCATTTACGAGCGCGCCGCCGCCGGCGTCACCGTAAATCAATTAGTTACTGACTTCGGACGTACCACCAATCTTACCGCCAGCGCCAATTTCGCTGCCAAGGCCGAAAGCCAAAATGCCATCGCCACTAAAGAGCAGATTCTTCTCGCCGTGGACCAATCCTTTTACAGCGCGCTACAGGCGCGTGCAGTGCTGACCGTGGCGCAACAGACCGTAAGCGCCCGGCAAACTCTTTCAGCTCGGGTGGACGCGCTTTTCAAAAGCAAGTTGAGATCTCAATTGGATTTGAGTTTCGCAAACGTTAATCTTGCGCAGGCCAAACTGCTGCTTCTGGATGCGCAAAATAATGAGAACGCCGCTCGCGCATCCCTTTCCGCCGTGCTCGGTTATCCGGATTTGAAGGCCTTTCAGTTGATCGAGGATACGACTGCAATTTCTGCGCCCCCCGGTAATGTGGATGATCTGATCTCCCAGGCCTTGGTAGAGCGTCCGGAAATTCTGGCGCTCAGTTTTCAGTATCGGGCGAACCAGAAGTTCCAAAACGCGGAACATGATTTGTTTTTTCC
Source organism: Candidatus Sulfotelmatobacter sp. (assembly GCA_025462865.1). Lineage (GTDB taxonomy): Bacteria > Acidobacteriota > Terriglobia > Terriglobales > Acidobacteriaceae > Sulfotelmatobacter. The sequence goes on from JAOAPI010000046.1 coordinate 79,998, forward strand.
CACCATCGAAGCAATCGGAGTACTGGGAGACACCCCCGTCCGAAATCCGGTCCTCTCCAACTGGTATGGAGCGGTGGGGGTGAATGTCGCAATTCCACTCTTCAACGGTTTTCTATACAGCGCAAGATCGCGCGAAGCAAATCTCAAAACCCAGGCTGCGCAAGGCCGCCTCCTCGACGTCCGCAATCGGATCTCGCGCGACGTCCGCACCGCTTGGCTCGCCTCCAATGCCGCATACGAGAGACTTGGCGTTACGCAACAGTTGCAAGATCAAGCCCAGCTAGCGCTTGATCTTGCAGAAACGCGCTATAACTTAGGGCTAAGTTCAATCGTCGAACTGAGTCAGGCCCAACTGCAGCAGACGCAGGCACAAATCGGCAACGCTCAGGCTGGCTACGACTACCGCTTGGCTTTGGCAGTTCTGCGTTACCAGACCATCGGCATCTGAATTCACCGCCTCGAAACTCCTTATCCCGCAGCTTTTTCAATGCGATCCGAAATACTGCTTGACAGCGTCTTTTACTCTGTGCTAAACCCAGCGGGCTGGATTGGTCCACTAACCAGACGTGTTCTAGTAAAACGGCTTTTTCGTTTTAAAGCCAGGCATCCTTGTGTCGTGCTGGCGCCAGGTGAATGTGTTTCGTTTTCGACGCAGCGCGATCTGGGCTTTGCTGTTCGTACATGTCACTCCGAGAGGGGAAAAGCATGCGTTCGCTAACCATTTCCTTCGCGCTTGTCATTCTTCTGGTGTCAGGTTCATCCGCTCCCGCTCAAAGCCCACAACCTGAGGACAAAGCTGCCGCACCGGCTTCCAACATGGCCAGCAAGGAGGAAGTCAATCAGTTGCGCAGCGAGGTCGCGGCTCAGCGCCAGACCATCGAAGAACTGAAGGCTCTGGTCGAGAAACTGGTGGTGACAAGAGCCGCGGCGAACGATACTGGCGCAATCGAGGTTCGACCCGTCTCCGAGGCCGTTACCCATTCAAGGCCTGTTAACGCTTCCGGGGAAAGCGCGCTTCGTTTGCGAAATGCGGTTCTGGTTGAAGCTGAGGCGATGCCAATCGTGGATCAGGCTAAACCCGCAGCCTCTCCTCCCAAAAAAGACACACCGCTCGCAGCAGGATGGAACGGGGAGCACTTTTTCATCAAGAGTGCCGACGGGCAGTTCAGTATCAGCCCCTACGGTTACCTCGACACCGACTATCGCGCCTACAAAGGCGACGGCGCGCCTTCCGATACATTCCTCATTCGCCGCGCCCGTTTCGGTTTCCAGGGCAACTACGGATCGCACTTTGACTTCGCCATCCTCACCGATTCGAACGCGACCAACGGCGCAATTGTTCGCGACGCCTACCTCAATGTTAGAATCCGGCCAGAATTCCAGTTCCAGGCGGGCCAGTTCAAAGAGCCCTTTGCGCAAGAGACCGGTATCGGCGCCACTAACCTGGACTTCGTGGAACGTGGCTTTCAGGCTCTGCTCTATCCTTCCACAAACACTGCTTATCGCAGTCCCGGCATCACGCTCCACGGAGATATTTCCGGTGGCATTATCCAGTGGTGGGCCGGAGCGTTTAATGGCCGCGGCGGCGTCACCGCCAACGCCACGAACGAACCTGAGTTCGTAGGCCGGCTGCGTTTCTATCCGTTCCGCAAGCACACAGGAGACTGGTTGAAACAGCTGGCATTCGGCGGCTCGATCGCCCATTCGCGCGCCCGCGGTCTTTCTCAGGACTTGAGTTTCACCGCGGCCTTGCCCGATGCCGCCTATACATTCTTCCCGGCCTTGCGGATCAACGGCCCCATCGAGCGATACGAGGGTGAATTCACTTATCTCAAAGGACCCTTCGCACTGCGTGGCGAGTATGTCCAAATGCAGCAGCAACGCTACGGCCTGGGATCCGAAACGCCCGGTGGATTAGGATTTCTCACCATTCCGGGGATCGGCGCCAAGGCCTGGAACATCGGAACGACATTCTTGCTGACCGGTGAAAAACGTCCGGAGAACGGCACCCCAAAGGTCAAGAGTCCCCTCTTCGGTCCAGATACGCCCGGCGGCAAGGGTCGCGGCTTGGGAGCATGGGAAGTGGGACTGCGTTATACCGGCATTCAGGCCAACGCACCCGGCGAGACTTTCTCCAATCCTTTCACGCCGGGTTTAGTTCCCACTTACGACTATCACACCGATGAAATCACCCTCGGTCTCAACTGGTATCCCAACTACTGGGTGAAGTACATGGTGAACCTCTCGGTTGACCAACTTCATCAGCCCAGCACAACGGGGCAAATACCGCAGAACTTCTTTGTAATTATGCAGCGCTTGCAGTTCAGGTTCTAACGCAGCCCGCCAATATTCTGGGGCTGCCACTGTTTGCAGACGCCGGGGCTGAAGCAAGTCGCCTCGGGGGAAATCGCAGGAGGGAATTCGAATGAGACCGAGGATTCTGGTTACCATCCTTCTCACCGCGTTATTCGCATTGCTGAGCGGCTGCGGCGGTACGAAGAACTGCCCGGTGTGCGGCACTACCACGGCGGGTGGCTACACCGTCATCGATATCATGCCTGTTCCGGAGCATAACCCCACCGGCGAACCGGGCGGCCCTTTCAATTCCTTCGACATCAGTCTGGCCGATTCGGTAAACCACCGTTTCTTTGTGTCGGACCGTATTGGTTTGGATGTGGCGGTTTTTGATACTCAACAGGATGTAGCGGTGAATTTCTTCGCCGGTGCAAACGGTGTCGCCGGCGGCGGAATCAATGCCAGCGCCTGCATAACGGACAATCCTGCGGCGCCCACTTTGTTTATTCCACCTCTGGTTACCGGTTTCGGAAATTGGACCCGCTTCGGCTGCCGCACGCTTGCCTTCCATATCCCTGGCTTTGGCGCCAACGGTTTATTTGGGGGCTTCCCCGGCGCACAGTGCTGCGCTGCGCGAGCTAACGGTGTAAATCCTCTCTCGGCACCTGATGGTGAGGCTTTGAGTCCCGATAATAAAACTCTATTCGTAGCAAACGGCAGTGCCAGTGTAGTGGCCTTCGACCTCAGCACAACAACTTTCAGCACCAGCGCCACGAGCCTTCCGCCTGGACCGACTGTAATTGCGGCGTTTGCCACTGGCGTTTCTCCTGACTACGATGGTCCGAACGGTGTGGCTCCTTGTATCGCATCCGCCAATGGCCGGGCATTTTCCGATGGTAGTTGCGGAGACCTGCGCGCCGATGAAATGTCTATCGGCGTAGTGAATGGCACCACGCTATTACTAATCGCCAACGGTGATCCGGGATTTCCTTTCATCACAATCGCTGACGTCACCAACATCGTGGCCCCGACCGGCGTCTATACCGCGGATCACTGTCTTCCAGTTGCGGCGCAGACGCCCTACGGCCTTCCTGTCGTTACAACAGCAGGGGTAGTCGGACAGGGTAGCATTGCTCCTGCAGCAGGGCCGATCAACCCTCCGACTTGCATCCTCGGACAGATCTACTACGACGGCGCGGTCCAGAACGACAGCACTGTTGTGATCGATGATGGCGGTCTCAACGGGCCAGCAGGATTCATCTGTCCGGACCCATCGAGCACCGTGCTGTCCGGTATGACCGGTCACGGAGCTGGCGTGAACATTCTTGGTCCGGATCGACCGTGTCATCACGGGCCGATGCTCGATCCCGCCGGATCCTTTTGTGCCAGCCAGGCGCCTCCCGCGGCCGGCTGTTTCGGAGCAGTTGCGATTGCCGGCATAGGCGGGTCCGCGTTTAATCCCAACTCCGGTCGTTTTCTGGTTACCAATTCGAATGCCAGCGCCACTGACCTTACGTACGGGACCGTGGACGTTATTAATCCAAACCTCGGAAGTCCGAACGGGCCTTTCGTCGAAAACTCTTTCCGCATGCCGAATTGCATGCCCACCAGCGTCGTTCAAGGTCCGGGCAACAACTTCCTGGTTGGTTGCGGAGACCACGATGGCGAGGCTTTCCCTCCCAATGAGTACGTGATTGATGGAACCACGGGAAAATTTCTCGCCACCATTACCAATGTTGGCGGCGTGGATGAAATCTGGTACAACCCTGGGGACAACCGTTATTACCTTGCTGCAAGGGACATGCCGACAGGCGCAGTCATGGGTGTCATTGATGCCAAAACAAACCAGTGGTTGGCAAACGTGGCCACCAATTCCAACTCACACAGCATTGCAGTCGATTCCACTAATAATCACGCGTTCGTGCCATTGCAGGCGGGAACCATCTGCACGACGCAAAGCGCAAACGGTTGTGTCGGCGTTTATGCCGAACAATAGAAGTAAGAAAGACGCGGACCAGAATATACCGCCGCTCGGCCGGCGATAGGGCTAGCATTAGGGTAGAAGGTGGAGTCGATTATGGAGATTTCTAGGAAAAGCCTGCGGAACCATTTCTTCTTACTGTCGCTTTTGTCAGTTCTCGGCGGTGTGGCGTTTGCAGCCGAGCAGCCGGCTCCCAAGCCCACCGACCTTCCTGCCACAGTAATTGCCCACCTGCCCTTGCCACAGGCAACTGGAAGTCAGATGTTGCTGCAGAAGGAAAACACGAAACAATATCTATACGTTCAACAGGCCGCCAAGCAAGGCTTCATGATCGTGGACGTAACCAAACCCGAGAAGCCGAGTCTTTTGAAACGGACGGCGGAATCGAATCAGGCGACGAGCGGAAATCTCGAGATGGTGAGTCCCGACGTCGCCATTGCCGAAGCTCCCGAAAAGACACCCACCACTCTCACCAGCAGCAGCCATCCCACAGAGACGGTGCGAGTTTTGGATCTTAGCGATCCGCGCAATCCCAAGACGCTTGAAACCTTCACCAAGGTCACCAGCCTGCTGCCCGATGGCGGGCACAACTTGATCTACCTGACCAACAATGAGGGCCTCTGGATTCTCCGCTACAACCACCCGTCGCTGTTGGAGCCGTCGAAGAAGAAGCCGCCGTGCGACTCGAACTCAGAAATCATGGCCATGCCGCCGGATTGCGACTAGTACTGTATCCCCAAAAGCACCGCCATATTTCTATTGAACCGTACAGTCTTTGTCGATAGTCCGAATTGAAGTCACAGTCAAAGTCGTCGGCGCGGCAGAGCCGGTCTTGTTCATTGCGTCTGAACTGGTGCTCATACTCGTCGACTCCTTCCCGGTGACCTCCACTCGCTGTCCCAGGTAGTTCCGCAACTTTACGTTATGGCTGCCTTGCAGCTCGTAAGTCATTGCTGGATTTTGCTTGATCAGCGTGTAATCACCGCCGGAACGGCTGACGCAACCTCGTACCGTTAGCTCTCCCTTAGAATCTTTTACATCCCGCTGGCCGTTATTGGCCGGATAGCTGTCTTGCGCCATCAGTAAGCTGCCCGAGAACAACATCATTGCGAACCAAAACTTTGTCATCGAAATTCTCCTCTGCCAGATGGGATGGCAGCGAGATTGCAGAGGTTGGCTTGGATCTCTCGGGAGCGCGGCGCTTCTACTTCACATGTGTTTCCTGGTAGTGCACTTCTTTCCACTGCCCCGCGCGTTTCATCCACAGCTCAGTGATATACACCCGGGAGTATCGCACTTGCGACTTGGGCGGGAACTGAATCGTAGACTCATAAATAACAAAGGCCCCATCAGGCGGCAGCGGAATCAATTTGAACCCCCAGAGCGTATAGCTGACAACATTTGATTCTGCCAGCTCATTGGTAGCTTGCAGCTTATTCCGTTCGCCGCGGCTATCAACTTCAACTCCCTGATAGTCATCCGCCAGCAACTCCGCGTACGCCTTCTTATCTTTATTCTTTATTGCCTCCCACTCCTGTTTAACTTTCGCTTGAAATATCTCCTGCAGGCTGGAGTGCGCAGAAATCTTGGCAGGCTTGCCTTCTCCGAACTGCGTGGGAGTTGTGGGTTCTTGCGCCCACGCAAGGGATGTCAGCCCCGCGATACAGGCTAAGACGAAGCGATAGCGCATGAAACCTCCGACCTGAAATGCAGCGAATCTTATCAGGTGTGCGCGCCGCATCTCAAGAAGCAGAATTGGCGTCGTTCGCTGGAACTCTCTGTCGCCTCGCTATCCCATTTGTCAGAATTCACCGTTCTGTAACCGTTTTGTAACCGCGCTGTAACAAAGCGCCCATAGAACAGGAACATACGTTCAGAAGGGGATTTCTGCGCTAAGGGGAGTCTCGTTGCTGTTGTTTTGATCCCTCTGTCCGGACTAATCTTATCGATGCAAAATCCTTGTACAAGCCCAGTTCAAAAAAATAGGAGAGTGTGATGAAATCTGCGTGGAAGATGAGCGCGATCGTGTTTTTGGCGACGTCGCTGGTAGCACAAACCACTACGGAGCCCAAATCTCGAAAGAGCAAAGCTCCAGCTGTAACCGCGGCAGAAGTACGGGCGTTGAGAGACGCCGTCGCCGCGCAACAAGCCGCTTTGGCGCAGCAGCAGCAACAGATACAGGAACTGCGCGACACCTTGCGGGGCAAGGACCAGGCGGTACAGCAGGCACAGTCCGCCGCGACTGACGCAGCCGTAAAAGCCGACGCAGCCCAGGCGCAGGCTTCTCAGCAGCAACAGACCGTGGGCGAACTCAAGTCCGATGTCAGCGACCTTAAGACTAATTTGCTCAATACGACCGAGACCGTCCAGGAAACCCAGAAGCGAATTGGGGAACCTCCCACGTCCATTCATTTCAAGGGAATCACAATTACGCCCGGTGGATTTCTGGCGGCAGAAACTGTGACCCGGTCCCGCGCTCTCGCCAGCGACATCAATACACCTCTTAACGCTTTGACGATGCCCGGCGCGTCACAAAGCCGCGTTTCAGAGTTCTTCGGATCGGGCCGTCAGTCGCGAATCTCCCTGCTGGCTCAGGGAGATCTGGGGAACGTTAAGATGAACGGCTATTACGAAGCTGATTTTCTCTCGGCAGCCGTAACCTCTAACAATAACCAAAGCAACAGCTACTCCTTACGCCAGCGTCAAGCCTTCGCCCAGGCGGCCTTTAGCAGTGGCTGGACGGTTACCGGCGGGCAGATGTGGAGCCTGGTGACCGAAACCAAGAAAGGCACCGACAACCGTTCTGAAGCTCTGCCCATGACAATTGACCCGCAATATACGGTAGGGTTCAGTTGGGCAAGGCAATATGGACTTCGGGTCGCCAAGAACTTCGGAAATAAAGCCTGGTTTGCGGTTTCGGTTGAAGATCCGCAAGCTACGATTACGACCCATGGCAATGCCAACAATTACCTTGTAGGCTCTGCCGGCGCAGGGGGCGGTCTCTACAACAGCGCGATCACGAATTGCGCCACCAGCCTCACAACCACCACTACCAGCACAACCGCTACCACCACCTGCACTCCAGCGGCAAGCTACTCTTTCAACCCATCGCCGGATGTCATTGCGAAGCTTGCTCTTGAACCGGGCTTCGGACACTACGAAGTGTTGGGCATATACAGCCGTTTCCGCGATCGTGTGTTTCCCTGCGCTGATGTATCCGCTAGCGCACTTTGTGGCGGCAGCACTACGCCGGGACCCAACTCGATCTTTGCCAATAACTTGTCCAAGAATGGCTTTGGCATTGGCGCCAATGCCCGCTGGTCCTTCTACAAGAAGCGCGTTGACTTCGGCCTGCATGCCCTGGGTGGCAACGGAGTTGGCCGATACGGTACGGGTGGTCTTCCCGACGCGTCAGTTCACGCCAACGGAAGTCTTAATCTGGTCCGCAGCTATCAGGGTCTGGCGACGCTCGAGTGGCACGGACCAAAGTTGGACGTCTACTTCAACGCGGGCTCGGAATACGCCAAGAGAGCTTGGGATTTTGATCCCGTCACCGGGAAACCCGTTGGATACGGCGCGCCCGCCTTCAGTAACAGTGGCTGCTTCACCGAAGTTTCCCCTCTTAGCAGTGGATTTGTCCCAGGTGGTCTTGCAAGTTGCACAGCCGACACGCGAGCCTTAATCGAAGGCACGGCCGGTTTCTGGCACAAGTTCTACGACGGATCGAAAGAGAAAGTAAACCGCGGCCGGATGCAGTGGGGTCTGCAGTACTCCTATGTCACCCGCAGCACCTGGAGTGGTAAATCAGGGTTGGAGCCGGAAGGCTTGGACAACATGTTCTTTACGTCCTTCCGGTACTACCTGCCGCAGTAATTCAGCGCGCAGTTTGAACTCAGCGCCCGGAGATGCAAAGTCCCCGGGCGCTTTTTTTCGCAACGCCACCCTCTCACGCCGCGCGTTTGCTCCGAGTGCGGCAAATGATTTACTCTCAGCCGCAGTCGAACATGACTCCAACCAAAGCCAGCACTCACACCCCGACCGGCGGATTTTCGCATGCCATGCGGCGGGAGATCTACGAACAACCACACGCCATCGCCAAGACTATCGATCAGCACCTGAAAAACGACATTCTCTTCCCCGGCGAACTGGATCCCATCGAAAGCGCGTTATTAACTTTTGAAAAGCTGATCATCGCCGCCAGCGGCTCCAGTCGTCACGCTGGACTGGCGGGCGAGATCATGATCGAAGACCTCTCCGGCGTCGCCGTGGACGTGGAGTATGCCAGCGAATACTGCTATCGCTCGACCCATGCTGCGGTGGAACCCATCGTGATGGTGGTCACTCAGTCCGGCGAGACCGCGGACACGATTGCCGCCCAACGCGAAGCTCTGACCCGCGGCGTGAAGACCATTGCCGTCTCCAACGTGGCTGAGGCGACCATTCCCCGAGAGGCCAGCGCGGCGTTGATCACTGGAGCAGGACCAGAACTCGCCGTCCCGGCCACCAAGAGCTTCACCACTCAGGTCACCGTTCTCTACCTGATGGCGTTATTCCTGGCTCGCAAACGTGGCCGGATGACCTCAGAAGTTACGCGTTCCTACCTGCAGCGCCTTCTGCGGCTGCCGGAAGCCATCGAGAGCAACCTTCGCATCTGGGACGAACTGGCCGAGCAATTCGCGCAGAAGCATTTTCGGGCTGAGAAATTCTTGTACCTCGGACGAGGCGTGCACTACGCCATCGCGCGCGAGGGCGCCCTCAAGCTCAAGGAAATTTCTTATGCGCACGCCGAGGGTTATCCCGCCGGCGAACTGAAACATGGACCGAACGCCCTGGTCGATGAAAAACTTCCGGTCGTAGTGCTGGCAACCTGCGACAAGCGCGATCCCGATTCCGTCCTGCGCTACCGTCGCACCCTTGAAGTGATGAAAGAGGTCAAGTCCCGTCGCGGACAACTCGTCACAGTGGCGACTGAAGGTGACACTGAAGTATCCGAAGTCGCCGACCATGTATTTTTCGTCCCGGCTGCGCCCGAGCTTCTACTTCCGATCCTCGAGGTCATTCCTCTCCAGCTATTCGCCTATCACGTCGCTACCGAGAAAGGGTATGACGTGGACCGCCCGCGAAACCTCGTGAAGTCGGTGGTCACGGAGTGACCGGCAACGTTTCTCAGATCGATCTGCAAGCCGCCGCAAAAGACATCATGCGGCAACACGGTTTTGAACCGGACTTCCCACCGGAAGTTGGCCAGCAACTTGCACAATTGCGCGCAAACCCTCCGGCACTCACGGCGGGAGCCGACGTCCGCGATCTGCGTAATTTATTATGGTCCTCCATTGATAACGACACTTCGCGCGATCTGGATCAGATCGAGGCGGCAGAAAAGTTACCGAACGGCGACGTCAAAGTTAGCGTCGGCATTGCCGACTTAGACGCCTTCGTCCCCAAGCAAAGCGCGATCGATCAGCACGCGGCAAAAGAAACGACGACCGTTTATGCCGGCATTCGCAACTTTCCCATGCTTCCCGAAGAGCTTTCCACCGGCAAGACTTCCCTGCTGGAAAATCAGGACCGGCTCAGCGTTGTGATCGAATTTGTAGTGGATAGCGATGGCCACGTTAAGACCAGCGACGTCTATCGCGCGCTCGTTCGCAATCACGCCCAGCTGCAATACAACTCCGTGGGAGCGTGGTTGGAAGGTAAGGGACCGGCCCCGGCAAAAGTTGCGGCCTCCGCGGATTTGCAGGTCCAATTGCATTTGCAGGACGAAGTTGCGCAGAAGCTCAAAACTCAACGCTACGAGAACGGAGCGCTCAATATCCAGACCGACGAACTCCGTCCCCTGATGATGAACGAGCAGGTCGTCGACGTATTAAACCAGCAGAAAAATCACGCTACCGAGCTGATTGAAGACTTCATGATCGCCGCCAACGGGGTCGTGGCGCGCATGCTGGAAAAAGTTTCGTCGCTGCGCCGCATTGTGAAACAGCCTCAGCGCTGGGATCGCATTGTGCAACTGGCGGCAACCTACGGAGAGAAACTTCCCGCCGACCCAAATTCCAAGGCGCTCAACGATTTTCTAATCAAGCGCAAGGCGGCAGACCCCGATCACTTCGCCGACCTTTCCCTTGCAGTTATCAAATTGATCGGCCCGGGAGAATATGTTCTCGAACGCCCGGGCGATCCCGCCCCCGGCCACTTCGGCCTGGCCGTACAGGATTACACTCACTCAACCGCCCCCAACCGCCGCTTCCCTGACATCGTGACTCAGCGGCTGGTTAAGGCAATGCTTGCTGGCCGGCCAAATCCTTACTCGGACGACGAACTTTCCGCCATTGCTGCCAATTGCACTGAAAAAGAAAATGCTGCGAGAAAAGTGGAGCGGGAAATGTCGAAACGCCTGGCCGCTGCTGCCATGGAGCATCGTATTGGCGCTCTATTCGACGCCGTTGTGACGGGCGTGACCCCGCACGGAACCTTCGTCCGCGTAATGCAGCCGCGCATCGAAGGGTTGCTGGCTCAGGGGCAGCAGGGACTGGATGTCGGGGATAAGGTGAAAGTCAAACTCATTCGGACCGACGTGCAGCATGGCTTCATCGACTTCGCCCGCGTGTAGTTCGCGAGTTCACACAATCTGCAGTGCTGCGATTCTTAACTTCCTCCGTGCAGCCGATCAATGTCAGCATTGGTGTAGACGTGAGTCGCACGAGCCGCATGCGCTTTTTCATAAACTGCCGTTCCGCCCAAGGTCACTCCGTACCCACGATCCCGCAATGCTTGCGCTGTAGTCATCTGCGAAACCCCAGTATCCAACAGGCTTGCCGGAAGTTCCGTCAATGATACTTCGGAGGAAGGTTCAGCAGAACTGTTCTCGATGATGCTCATCGGAGCCCCGCCATAGTAAATAGGAAACAGGTCGATGCTGGGTAGAGCGCCGTCCGCTGGTGGTAAGACAGTTTTATTTTGTGCGCCGGCAATCAGAACTCCAGTCGCGTTGCTCGCACCCACTTCGAGCGGCGGCCCCTCGAGTGCGATAGAAGGCGTGGAAATCGGACGCGCGAACACCGGCGAACCATTCATCAGATATTGGGGGCCTTGCCCAAAATTCGTGTCCTGGCCCGTGACCAGAACGGCGGCGGAAAAAATCAGCAGAGTGCAAACATAAGCAACGCGCATAAAGCCTCCACCAAGCGGCAAGTCCTGCTTATTATGACGCCGGAATGATGAAAATGCCAGAGTCGTTCGCCTCTAACTCCCGCTCTGGTCGCGGCTTTCCGCCTCGGTCAAACGCTGCTGGCGACGCTCCCGGCGTCCTGCGCGCAACAGGAAAAACATGTAAAACACGATTCCCAGGTTGGCTGCAAAAACTACGGATCGAAGTACTGTGATCCCGCGTAGAAGTCCCCGAACCTCGAGCGGCAGAAGCAAGGTGCCCGAACCGAAAGCGATCCATTCCGCCCAGGTGCGTTGTTTCCACAGACCGTAGCCTTCGGTAAAGCGAAGCGCCGAATAAACAAATGCCAGTTTTGCCGCCGTCCACAAGCGCGTGTCAGTCAGGTTGTCGGCAAAATTTAGAAAAAGCTGTGCGACGTGCCGGTCCGTATTGATGTGAAGCAGCGCCAGCAGGCTTTCCGCCATCACCCACGCATCTTTTCGCACCAGCAAGATTGCGCACAGGCCAATCAACAAAACAAAGATGCCCTTGAGGAACTCCAGGCTGGCAACCGCCCGCAGCAGATTTTTCCGCGCGCGGTGGGTATCGATTTTCGTTGCGGGGGAAAGCATGCTGCGTGCAAGGGAACTCTCAGATTACCACGCGCCGCTCGCCTTCGAGGCCTTCCCCCGGCTTCCTTACCTCCGTAACTGGAGCAGATTCCCTTCCGGTGACAAGATCGTTTATGGCAAGGGGTTTACTGTCAGGAGGTTCACTGTGAGAAAGTCCGGCGTAAAAAAGTTGGCAGGCTTATTGGTTTTATCATCGCTCGCTGGCACCGCCGCAGTGGCGCGACCGCGGGACACTCCAGCCACCTCCCAAACCGCCCGGCAGGCGCTGGTAGAAATGTTCTTCGGCAAGACTTCAGGAACCTTTGCGAAGCACTTGCCTGCCGCTACGCTCAGCGCTATCGAAAAGGCGGGCGCGTTGGATACCTTGCAGCAGTATTCGCTGCTCGCCCGCCAACTCCAGGCAAAGGGGAAAACCCTCGAAACATTTGATACTGGTTCCACCCTGCTTGTGGCCGAGGATGTTCAATCCAGCCAAAAATTTGAAATCCTAGTGGACAGCGATTCTCTGCGCGGAGACGAAGATAACATCGAAGTATCGTTCCAGACATACAAAGACAAGCAGCCGCAGCCAACTCCGTTTCTGCCTCGTATGGCTTTTGGGATGAAAATGGAATCGGGAGTGTGGAAGCTTAACGATATTCAGGTTACGGTGCGAGTGCCGCTGGCCGACCCTGATTTCCTCAAAGGCCTGACCCAGACAATGCAGGCACGAGCACAAGCCACGTCCGCAACGGCGATGCAATCCCACACCCAGCCCGCCACAGCCAGTTTCGGCAGTGATGCAAGCGTGCTGGCCGCGATGCAATCCATTGTCAAAGCGGAAAACATTTACAGCAGCACGTATGGCATGATCGGCTACACTTGCACGCTTTCCGATCTCGACGGCTTCGGCGGTGGCGAACCAAACCCGCATCAGGCCATGTTGATCCCTAGCGGTTTAGCCAGCGGTAAGAAATACGGCTACGTCTTTACGCTTTCGGGATGCACTGGCACGCCTGCCACCACTTTTCGCGTCGTGGCCGTGCCCAGCGTGAACGGCCTTGGACGCCGCGCATTGTGCTCCGACCAGTCAGGAGCGATCCGTTATTCGGCCGAAGGCAATTCCGCCACATGTATCGCCAGCGGCAGTCCCGTGCAATAGGCATCTAGATTTCGAGTTTAGCGTTTCCGGGAGCGCACTGCAGCGCGGAGTTCATTTACGATCTCACGAGAAGCTCGGATAGCTGCGGCGTGCTGGTTTACGTTGAAAGAGATAGCGCCCACGCGGGCATGGCCTCCTCCACCGTAGCGCTCGCAAATCTTGGCGAGGTTGACCACAGGCTCCTCCGGAGCCCACGGATTCGATCCCACTGATACCTTCACTCGGAAGCTGCTTTTGCTCAGTCCGACGCTATAGATCGATTCGGGATGCAAGTAATAAGGTACAAACTTGTTATAGCCTTCAAGATCCTGATCGGTCACGTCGAAGAAAATCGTCCCGTCAATACATTCGGCGCGCTGCTTGAGAATTTCCATCGAGAGTTCGTGGCGCCGCAGAAGCGGCGGTAGTAAAGGCGCTACGAATGGCTCTTCCAGAATTGCCGCCAGCGACTTCGTGGCCAGGAGCGGAATCAGGTTGGGCACAAACCGTTGGTCCGGCGCCGATTCGATCACCATGGTTAACTTCATGGCCGGTTCCTTCATCTCCACTGCCGTCTTCGCGTCGGAATAGAGGGCCCCGTCAATAATGTCGGTCCAGCGTACGAGATCTTCCACCGGGGTCGGATCGAAGCCAAAGCGCTGCTGCGCGATCATGGCAATGAAACTGGTGCAGGACTTGAAGTCAGGATCGTAGAATTTCCGATTGCTCTGGTCGCGCTCGAAATGGGCCGCGTCGGCCGGAGACAGAAATGCGCTCTCGTGATGATCGAACCACCATGTGATCTTGGGCGAACTGGAGTACTTGAAGTCGACTATGGCATTCTCGTCACCGTTAAAGTCAGATTCATTAAAGAGCGCTCCCGCGCGATGCAGAAGCCCAGAAAAGGTGAACTCGGCATCTTCCCGAATGCGCTCGCGATAAAAACGAGAGAACAGTGCCGCGGAGGAAGCCCCATCGAAACACTTGTCGTGGTAAAAGACTCTGACTTTCAATGAACGCCCCAGTGAGACAGAATTCCCGACCAGCCGATGGCCTTCGATCCGGCACATTTCGGAGAGCAGGGTAAAAGTTAATAGGTTTGACAGCTTAGAGGAAGAAAGTCAAGGGGAGTCGTCCGACGCAACTCCCGCGACCAATGCCGGAATGAATCGACTCCGGCGTGGTGTTCACAAAATGCGAGACTCTGTCTCAGTTCCCTTACCGGCAGCCTGCCCTATCCAGCCTGTTTTTCCGCCAGATCGCCGATCACGGGCAGTTTGTACATTTGGCCCTGGTTCGCTTTCAGCAGCAGAATGATCCAGACAACCAAGGCTCCCAGCGCGACTAATAAGTGCAAAGGAGCGGTGATGAAAATCAGGAACGGCACCACCGTCATTATCGAAAGCGCGATCTGGATGGCGACCACTGCCAGGCAAAAGAAAATACTTTGGAAGGAGTGGAACCGCACAAACCGGCTCTGGTTATAGGGCGGCGTCACCAGAAATACGATCGCTGGAATAAACGTGACGTAGGCCAGCATGCCGGCCACATTGTCGGCGAGGCCCGAGGTTGCAACGGATGGTGCGACCGCGGCCCCGCGACCGCACGCCGCGCACGTCGTCGCGCCATCGGCAATCGCTGCCCCACACATATTGCAAAATGCCATTTGGAAACCTCCCCTGTTCGAGCTTTCAGTTAGGCCGCGCGGCTTCGCTCCCACGCAACGCTGCGGCAAAATACCAGAAAACAGGGGCCAAAGCAATCGCCAACTTTAATCGAGGATGGCAGCTTAAACACTAGCGGCGTGCTGTTCCGCCAGGTCGCCAATGAATGGAAGTTTGAACATCTCGCCTTGCAGGGCTTTCACCACCAGTACGATCCAAATCATGATGAATGCCAGGCTCACCACCATGGAGACCAGCCAGATCAGTAAAGGGCCGAGTGCCGGAACGAAGAACAGCACGATTCCCCCAACTCGAAGGATCGCTCCAATAATCACAGCAGCCAAAACTACTCCGAAGCACTGAAGCGAATGAAAGCGCACGAAGGAGTTTTTCTTATAAGGCGCCACAAGAAGAAACACGATTGCCGGCACTATGAAATAAGACAGGGCCCCGGCCAAGGTTTCGGGCAGCACCCCGACCTTTCCTTGCGCCCGGGTGGCTGCAAGCATCGTGTGGCCGCAACCCGGACAAAAGCCTGCAGTGTCGGGCATTTGTGCCGCGCAGTGTGGGCAGGCAAGAGTCATGTTCTTCAAACTTCCTTTGCCGCGCACCTTATCAGAAGGCGGTGGCGTGAGGCAATCGGGTGTGAACCTATCTAGAGAATTGCCGCGCCTCCGGGGCGGTAGTACCGTTGTGAAAATTCGCATAAATCCAGATGTGTCACGCTCAGACTCGGAGGTGAACCGCGTGTTCTGTCCCGGCTGTGGCAACGACGTTGCGGTGGGCGAAAGATTCTGCAGAGTCTGCGGGAAGGAAGTCTCCGCTCCAGTAGCCGCCGCACCCGCAGTCGGAGCGCCAGCGAAAACAAGCGGAAAAGCAATCGCCAGCTTGGTCTGTGGACTCTTCCTCTTCGCCTTTCCCATGTCGATTCTGGCCGTCATATTCGGTCATCTCTCCCTGTCGGAGATCCGCAAGAGCGCCGGCCGTATTAAAGGAGAAGGCTTGGCGATGACCGGGCTTGTACTGGGCTACCTCGGCCTGGCGGCGATTCCCGTCATCCTGATCATCGCTGCAATTGCGATTCCCAATCTGTTGCGCGCGCGAATGGCGGCCAACGAATCATCAGCAGTAGGAGGAGTTCATACCTTGATGGTCGCTGAAGTCACCTACTCCAGCAACCATCCGCAGGCCGGATATACCTGCAGTCTTTCCGAATTGGCTGGCGCCGGGTTGATCCAGGGAAACCTGGCAGCCGGACAGCAACATGGATATACCTTTGAGTTGTTAGGCTGCAGCGCGACGGAGGAAGGTGGCGCTAACAGTCAGTTCCGAATCGTAGCTTATCCCGTGACTCAAAACACGACAGGGAAGCGCGCCTTTTGTTCCGACGAATCGGGCATCATCAAAATGGATGGAAATGGATCACCGCAGGATTGCATGAGCAGCGGCTCCGCCATCTAGGCTCGGTTCGCAGGAACGTCTCGCAAATTAGCGATCTTGGAGGAAATGCATGTTCTGTACTCAATGCGGCGCCAGTAACGCGGACAACGCGACTGTTTGTGTGCAGTGCGGAAGAAATTTACAGCCGGCTCCTCTCGCCGCACGGCCGGCCGCCATGACGTCCGCCGTCTACGTGCCAAATTACCTCGTCTTCGCGATCCTCACCACCGTTCTTTGTTGTCTGCCTGCGGGCATTCCCGCAATTGTCTATGCCGCTCAGGTCAATGGCAAACTCCAGGCTGGAGACATCGCCGGTGCGCAAGCCGCCTCGAAAAACGCCAAGATGTGGTGCTGGATTGCTTTGGGTGCGGGCCTTGCAGTCGGCATACTTTATGGCCTTTTGATCGGCGCAGGGGTTATGAGTCGCATGCACCGCTAGAGTTGAGTTTCTTAATGCAGCGCTTTCGAAAATATTTGTTGCCCGCAGTGGGCTTCCTGGTCTGTGCGGCAATCGCCACCCTGCATTTTTTCGACCCGGCGACTTCCTCCGTATTTCCCCCCTGCCCACTACGTTATCTCACTGGTTGGTACTGTCCGGGCTGCGGATCTTTGCGAGCCCTGCATCAGCTTCTGCATGGAAATCTGCGGGCTGCCTGGGCTTTCAATCCACTCACCGTTTTGTTATTGCCCTTCCTTGCATACGGAACAACTTCGTACGCGTTGTTCGAACTCCGCGGGCGATATTTGCCGCGCCTCTTTTTGCCGGCGGTCTGGATCCGCGCCCTGTGCGCCGCAATTATCCTGTTTGGCATCGCCAGAAATATCCCTCTCCATCCCTTTGACCTGCTGGCGCCAGGTGGAAGTTTGCTTCGTTAGTTTGTCTAGGAGGGCCTTGCTTTGTGGCAATCTTCGCAAACACCGTAGATCTGGAAGGTGTGGCGTGTCGTAGAGTAATGGTGCCTGCGGCCGATTTCCTGTTCTAATTGGTCCACTTCGCGGGAAAAAAATTCCACTGAGCTCCCGCATTCGGTGCAGACCATGTGATGATGGCTTCGCCGGTTGTACTGATGCTCATAGCGGGCGATGCCATCGTGAAAGGCGACTTCGCTGGCTAGTCCGCATTCCGCGAGCAGCTTCAGAGTGCGATAGACGGTGGTGTAGCCAATCCCCGGATCTTTTTTCTGCACCAGGCGGTGCAGTTCGTCGGTCGAAAGATGGTCGCGCGTTTCCAGAAATGAACACAGAATCGTGTCGCGCTGCGCCGTCTGTTTCAACCCGACTCGCTTCAGATGCCGGTGAAGAATTTCTTGAGCCTCGCGCACCATTTCCCGGGAGATGGAGGGCTGGTCATCGATGCGCTTCTGCAACATGAAGTGTCAGGATAGCATCGGCCATCTTGAAAATGAAATTCATTTTCACCGAGAAACGGTGCAGAGGAAGAGCACAAAGAAGGCTTCAACACTAATTTTGCGCAGTTTTGCAGCGCTCCTGCAAGTCCGCTGCTTTTCGAACTGGGCTGCTAAAATCAACTGGTTCATGGGCACCCTGACTGCCACCGTTCCCGTTTCCCGCCGTTCCAACGTTGCCCGCTTTCTCTTATGGCTGCTATTGATTCTGTTTTTGCTGGCGCTCGGCGCAGTCGGTTATGCCTACTTCGTCACCCGTGCAGCCCTGCCGCGGCTTGATGGCAGCCTCCGTGTAAACGGCCTTTCGGCGAGTGTGAAAGTTACACGTGACGGCCATGGTGTTCCCGCCATCGAAGCAACGTCATTGACGGATTTGTTTCTCGCCCAGGGCTACGTCACGGCGCAGGATCGCCTCTGGCAAATGGACGTAATGCGTCGCTTCGGTTCAGGAGAATTATCCGAGATTCTGGGCGAGGATACGCTCAAGATCGATCGCGAACAGCGCATCCTCGGACTGCGGGCGGCGGCCCAAAAGTCGCTGAAGATGGCAAGCCCTCGTGATCGTTCTTATTTTGATGCCTACGCTCGCGGTGTAAATGCTTTCATCGAAAGCCACGCCGGCAGCCTTCCTATCGAGTTCCGCATTCTGAGCTATCGCCCGAAACCGTGGCAAGCTGAAGACTCCATCGTCATCGCAAACCAGATGGTGAAGGATCTCAACTATTACACCTTGGGAGACACACTTGGGCGCGAAAAAATTCTCGCCAAGCTGGGACCGGAGTTGACCTTCGATCTGTTCGTGAATCGCTCCTGGCACGATCGTCCGCCTACCGTCATGCGAGAGGATCTCAACCAGCAGCAGACTCAACGTGATTCCGATGACGAGGATGACGACGCGGAAGGTCCTGATAACTCGGTCACGCAACATCGAAGCTCAGCAGAAGACATCTGGGCGCAGCGCACTCCAGAAGCAGTGAATGGATCAAACGACTGGGTAGTCTCGGGAGCTCACACGATCACCGGCAAGCCGCTGCTCTCGAATGACATGCATCTCGGGCATCAGATGCCGAACCTGTGGTATGAAGCTCATCTTAAGTCTGGCAATCTCGATGTCGCTGGAGTTACTCTGCCCGGCATGCCATACGTGATTGTTGGCCACAACCAGCGAATCGCCTGGGGATTCACGAACGTTGGGCCGACCGTCACCGACGCCTTTATCGAAAACTTCAACGCACAGGGAGCGTATCAGACGCCGCAGGGCTGGCGGCAACCGGAGCATCGCACCGAAATCATCCACGTCAAAAACAAGCCCGATGTGAACCTCGACGTAAAAATCACGCGGCATGGTCCGGTTATCACGGACATATTGCGCGGAGAAACTCGTCAACTATCCTTGCGGTGGACTTTATACGACGGTCTGCACATCCCGTTTTTCGATGTCAATGCTGCCCAGAACTGGGACGAATTTCGCAAAGCATTTTCCCTGCTTGATGCTCCCGGGCAAAACGTTGTGTATGCCGACGTTGATGGCAACATCGGCTACCAGACTACCGGCCGCATTCCGATTCGCGCCGCCGGCGACGGCAGTCTTCCGGTCAGTGGCGCCGGCGACTCCCACGAATGGACTGGCTACATTCCTTTCGACAAACTTCCCAAGATCTACAATCCTCCCTCAGGCGTTATAGCGACTGCAAACGGGCGCATTACCCCGGACGAGTTCCCTTATTCCATCAGCGCTGAGTGGGAAGCGCCCTGGCGTACAGAGCGGATCTATCACGTGCTTGAATCCGGCCGCAGGTTTGCACCTTCAGATATGCTTGCGCTCCAGAACGATATCCATTCCGAAAATGATTTGTTTGCGGCTGAACGCTTTGTTTACGCCGTCGACCATGCCTCGAAACCTTCCGCCCGCGCCAAGCAGGCCGCCGACCTCATGCGAAACTGGGATGGGCGCATGCTCGCCTCTTCAGCAGCCCCCACGCTTGCCGTTCGCTCGGCGCGGGAACTAACGCGCTTGCTGCTTGAGCCTCACCTCGGACCTTCGCCGGAAGATCCGAAGCAACAGGAAACGACATTGAGCTGGGAAACCTACCATTGGCAGATGGAATCAGTCTGGCTGCAAAATATCCTTCTGCATCAACCCAAACGCTGGCTGCCGGAAAAATTTCCGAACTATGACGAACTCATGTCCGCCGCTGTCGAAGCTGCCGTGAATCAGGATACGGCTCCGAAAGATCTGGCGTCCTGGCATTGGGGAAGCTTCAACGCAATTCAGTTTGATCACCCGGTTCTCGGAAAAATTCCTTTGCTTCGGCGCTGGACCGCGCCCGGAGTGAAAAACCAATCTGGCAGCGGATTTACGGTGAAAGCGGTCACGCCTCACCACGGGCCTTCGGAACGCTTCACAGCGAATCTCGGGGACCTCGACCAGTCCACCTTAAATACCGTCACTGGCCAGGGCGGAAACTTTCTAAGCCCCTACTACATGGATCAATGGAAGGCCTGGTACGAGGGTACGACGTTCACCCTGCCATTCACTCCGCGGGCAGTGGAAGCGAGCGGGACACATCATCTGACGCTGGAACCGGAAAAGCAGCAGCGCGACTACTGAAGTGCGACCAACGATCAGAAAAAGTCGACGGCCTTCACATCAACGATGTTCCCCGTGATGCCGATCGTTCCGGTAGTGATAGTGCTATTCAGCAGCAGTTTGTTCTTGGTCGTGTCATAGACACGCAAATTCCCGCCCTCCGCCACATATTCCACGTTGCGACCGGTGAAGCCTTGCAGGCCGGTAACGTCGCCACTGTCTGGCGGAATAGTGACCGCCGCTGTCGCCGTGTTGAAAATTGACAGGCAGCCACGCACTTCTCCCTGAGGAGCATTCACATTGCCCACGCCGCTGCAGGTATGCGAACCGATGAAAAGCTGGCCATTGCCGCTCATGTCGATGCGGTCGTGGTAGCCGTCGGTGATCACCGCGCTGCCCGTCACAGTCATCGAACCCAGGTCGATGATGTCGAGGCGCCCGCACGTGGGGGCAGCGGTCTGGGTGCACTGATTGTTTGGCGCTGAGTTGTTGACCGACGCCGTCGGTGTTCCGGCCACATACAGGTTTGAACCGCTCACCAGTCCAATGGTAGCTCCGTCTACTGCGACCGCGGGACCTGCGCTTGGCGTCGTGCCGAAGTTAAGAACTTGCACGCTGGCGCTGGCGCTTGCGCTACCGCACTCCGGACCGCAGTTCAAAACGTAGGCGGTCCCGTCGGTGCCGAAGACTGCGGTTACCGGGCGGTCGAAACCAGGGACCGTAGTGGTGACCGGGTTTCCAGTGTTCAACGAAAATGGCGATACGATCGTCACAGCATCGGAATCGCTGCTGAATACCAGAAGCTGTGTCCCATTCGCATTTCCGACCACAGTCTGCGCATTAGGCACACTAATGGTTGCGGCAATGCCCCCAGCAGTGGTGTTCATAACCTCAACCGCTCCCGGAGGAAATCCATTGAGAACGGCTGTCGGTACTGCCGCATAGCCGAAACCGGTAGTCAGCGCCACCAGGCTCTTCGTCGGTCCGGCCAGTTGTATGCTCCCCGTCAGGCTTTCTGTCTTAGTGTTGACAACCTGAACGCTGTTCGTAGCCGAGTCGAATACAAGTAGAGTACTTCTTTCCGGTGATATCGCCATCAACGTAGGTGCCGTACCGGCGCTAATTCCAGACGCCCGCGCTAAGGTGTCCTTGGATGCGTCGATGATTATGAGACCGGCTGCGGATGTCGGGCTGGATACGCTTTGCAAGGCAAAAACGCGGGTTGTAAGTTTGCTCGGAGGAAGGACAATATGCGGCCCGCTGTTACACGAAATCAAAGTAAACGCGGCAACGATCAATGCAGCAGACAATAGAGCGGTTTTCTTCAAACGTCAGGCTCCTAACTACTGGAAAACGATAGATTTATGCGCGAAATAGGGGATTATAGCAGAGCGTTGGACCCTAACCCGTTTCCACTCGGCCCACTGTAATAGACTCGGGGCCGCAGTTCTCAACTTGGATGCATCAAACCGCACGCATCCTGTATTCTGACCAAGTCTATTATGGCCGCTGATCTTCTTAACAGGATTAAGAGCTCCCCCGTTCTGTGTGATGGAGCGATGGGGACGCTGCTTTACTCAAAGGGCGTATTCATTAACCGTTGCTATGACGAGCTGAATGTCTCCCAGCCCGATTTGATTCGTGCCGTTCATCACGAATACCTTCAGGCTGGCGCTGAAATTATTGAAACCAATACTTTCGGGGCCAACGCCTTCCGTCTGGCCCGACACAGCATTGCAGATAAGGTACGCGACATTAATCGCGCCGGGGCGCGGCTGGCTCGAGAGGCCGCCAAAAGCTTCGATGTGTGGGTCGCAGGATCGGTTGGCCCGCTGGGAACAAGAATCGAGCCGCTCGGTAAAACGTCGTTCGAAGAAGCTCGCCAGGCTTTTCGAGAGCAGATCGCAGCCTTGGCCGAGGGCGGCGTGGATCTGCTCATGCTGGAAACCTTTGGATACCTCGAAGAAGTCCATCAGGCCATGCTGGCCGCCAAGGACGTCGCCCCAAAGTTGCCTCTGATCGTGCAGGTGACTATCGACGAAGATGGCAACTGTCTGGATGGTTCCGATCCGCAGACGTTTACTCCTCGACTTGAAGAGTGGGGCGCCGATGTCATTGGTTGTAACTGCAGCGTCGGTCCGGTCGCGATGCTGGAAGCCATTGAGCGTGTGCGTGCCGCTACTTCTTTACCGTTGGCCGCGCAACCCAACGCTGGCATTCCGCGATCGGTGGAAGGCAGAAACATCTACCTGTGCTCTCCTGAGTACATGGCAAGTTATGCTCGCAAATTTATCGCCGCCGGTGTCCGCGTAGTAGGTGGATGTTGCGGAACCACTCCAGACCATATCCGCGTCATGAAGTCCGCAATGCGAGTCGGAGAGGCCAGAGGAAAAGCCGCATTGGCCCATGTTACCGGCGGAGCTGCAACTCCAACCGTTGCGCCGGCCCAGCCTTTGGAGCAGCGCTCGAATCTCGGCGCAAAACTGGCTCGCGGCGAATTCGTCACTATGGTGGAGGTCGTCCCTCCCAAGGGGACGGACATCAGTAAAGAGTTGGAAGGCTCACGGTTCCTGAAATCAGTAGGAGTGGATGCTGTCAATATTCCCGACAGTCCCCGCGCCTCGGCACGCATGAGCAATCAGGCGCTTTCGCTGCTGGTTCAGCGCGAGGCTGGAATCGATCCAATTCTGCATTACACCTGCCGCGACCGAAATGTGCTTTGCATTCAGAGCGATCTGCTGGGAGCAGCTGCCGTCGGCATCAGGAACCTGATCTGCATCACGGGCGACCCTCCCAAGATGGGGAACTATCCTGACGCAACCGCGGTATTCGATGTGGATGCGATTGGACTGGTCAATATTGTTCATAACTTGAACCGGGGACTCGATATCGGTGGGAACCCGATTGGCGCGGGCACTGGTTTTGTGATCGGTGTGGGCGCGAACCCCGGCCTTACCGACATGGATGAAGAGATTCGGCGCTTTGAGTTCAAAGTGAAAGCCGGCGCGGAATACGCGGTGACTCAACCGGTGTTCGATATTCGTCTCCTGGAAAATTTTCTGAGGAGAATTGAGCACTGCCGCATCCCTGTGATCGCGGGAATCTGGCCACTGCTCAGCGTGCGCAATGCCGAGTTCATGAAGAACGAACTTCGGGTTTCCGTTCCGGATTCAATTCTCGAACGGATGGCCCGCACCCAAACGCCGGATGCAGCCCGCGCCGAGGGCGTCGCCATCGCCCGCGAAATGCTGTTGGCCGTTCACCAGACGGTGCAGGGAGCTCAAATCAGCGCGCCGCAGGGACGCTACAATCTCGCCGTGGACGTAATTGAGGCTTTGGGAACAAACGGCTCCGGCCCGGCGCGAGCAGTTTAGTTTGGAAAATGCGTTTCCGCTGCCCTGATTTTTACAAAAATACACTGGACACCGTGGCGAAACGTGTCGGTAGAATAGAAAAAGGAGTGAACCCCGTTGCCTAAATTTGAAGAGTGCCTCCAGCGACTGGAAAAGATTGTTCAGGAACTGGAAAAGGGAGATGTGCCGCTGGAAAAGAGTCTTACTCTTTTTGAAGAGGGCATGAATCTTTCCTCCGCTTGCCGCAAGGAATTGGAGCAGGCCGAAGGCAAAGTAGAAATCCTGCTGAAGAAAAACGGGAAACTCCAGGCCGAGCCATTTGAGCCCTTGGCGGAAAAGGCGCCTGCCCGCAGGTAGCCAACACTCTGTTGCTGTGCTCGTTAAGTTGTAATGTCTGTGGAATATCGGTACCAAACCTGGAAACTGAGCCCGCCCTCTTGATTTTCTTTCGCAGAATGTAACCGCTTAATCCCCGCCTTTCGTAATCTATCTCCGTCCGGCCCGCAAAACTAAGCTTTGTTAATCGCTGGCAGAACGCGGCGTGCGCATTCCACTTCTCAGTGTATTTATGAAGCGTTTGGTCCTTCTCGTCGTTCTCGTACTTCTCGCTGCTCTACTGGTTACGGCCGGAGTGTACTCCTTCGTGTTCTGGAGTCGAGGGGAACAACAACGCGTACAGCGACAACAGGAAGCGCTTTGGCAAGCGCAAATGTCGAAAGCGCTTTCAGCCCATGCGACAGGGCGTGACAGCGATTCCGAACTGATCCTCAGCAATATGCTTCGCGAGGCCAACCAATGGTGGCCGACCGGTCCTGACATTGTGGAAAACCTGTCTTGGCTTGGGACAATTTACCGAGTGGAACACAAGCATGAGCAATCGGCACCACTGCTCAAACGAGCCGTTCAGATATCGGAGCAGCAAGGCTCTGCTTCAACCACAGCAGTGGGTAGAGCTCAGATGAATCTTGGCATCATTGCAAGGGATAAGCTAAACGACGCGGAAGCAGAAGAACGTTTTACCGCCGCTGCCGAGATCTTGGGCAAAGATCCCCAGGCGGCGTGGGGTGATGATGACGCAGCTCTGCTCAATCTCGGTTTTCTGGCAAACAAAAAGGGTCACTACCAGGAAGCGGTTTCGTATCTCACGCGTGCTGTTGCTGGATATGACAAGCTGTTTGGTCGCATTCCACAGCCGGACCAGGCAAATGCGCATTTGCATCTGGGCGATGTCTATGTCCACTTGGATAACTTTGCGGAGGCCGCCCAGCAATACAAAACATCGTTGGAGATCTATGAGCAGTTGGAAGGGCCGGAAGGCGTCGACACGAAGAATGCGGCATCAGATCTGGCGATCGTTCAACACGATCTGGGAGTAACCGACAATCAAACTCAAGACCACACGAAGGTTCCCACAAATCCGGAAAATGCCAGTGGAACAACTCTGAATGGCATGGCTAATGACGCGTATAGCCGGAAGAACTACACAGAGGCTGAGTCACTGTATCAACACGCATGTGGGGCATTTGAAAAAGCCGGAGGGCCGTACGATCTCGGTCTTGCCGCCGTCTTGGTAAATCTCGGCAACCTTTACAGAGACTTACCCGAGTTTGATATGAGAAAGGCTGAGCTTCCTCTGAAGCGTGCCCTGGCAATCCGAGAGAAAGTATTGGGTCTGGACCATCCTGAAACCGCAGATGTGCTAAGCGATCTATCTCTGCTTTACTTTTTTGAGAAGAAACTCGCGGCTGCCGAAATGCTCGCTAAACGTGCGCTTCCAATCGAAGAAAAAGCATTCGGAGCTGACAGCCTACCGGTGTCCACGACTCTAAACCGAATTGGCATATCGGAGCGAGACACCGGTAAATTCAAAGAAGCCGAAGCTAATCTGAGACGGGCCCTGGCCATTCGGGAAAAACAACACGCCCCAGAATCCTGGATTGCTATCAGTTTGGAGAACCTCGCTTGCGTATACTCCATGCAGGGTAACGGTGCGAAAGCCCTTCCCTTGATGGCACGCGCTCAAGCTATCCGCTCGCGTCCTTCGACCAATTAAGTCTCTTGTCGTTCCGTAAAGCTCCACGTCTTACGGGCATATTCCGGTTTCTCATTCTCGTATACGGCAAGATGCTTCCCAAAGCCTGTGCTTGATATACTCACTCCTCAATGCTGCAAGAATCTCTCGAGCAGGGACGGACTCTCACTGATGCGGCGCTCGACCGTCTGATCCCGCTCGAAACCCAGCATCCCGTTTCCATTCACAAGGCCATGCGGCATAGCGTATTTGCCGGTGGTAAACGGTTGCGGCCCGTACTGTGCATGCAAGCCGCCCGCATGATTGCCGGATCACTGCCAAAGAAGATCGAGGAACTGGGCGCCGCGCTCGAGATGCTGCACACCTACTCGCTGATCCACGACGATCTTCCCGCACTCGATAACGACGATCTGCGGCGTGGGCGTCCCACCTGCCACAAAGTTTTCGGAGAAGCTCTCGCAATTCTCGCAGGTGATGCCTTACAGACTCAGGCCTATGAAGTCCTAGCGCGCCTGGAATGTCCGCCGGAAGCGCGCGTGCGAATTATTGAAGAGATCGCACGCGGCACCGGCACCCTCGATGGCATGATCGGCGGGCAGGTTGTCGATCTGGAAGCCGAGCATACCCAGCCCACCGCGGAGATGCTGGAATACATCCATCGCGCCAAGACCGCCGCGCTGATCACGGCAAGCCTGGTCAGTGGCGCGATCTATGCCGGGGCGAAAGACGCTGAAGTAAGAAAACTGCGTGCCTTCGGACAATCCATCGGTCTGGCTTTTCAAATTGTCGACGACGTACTCGACGTGACCCAAAGCTCCGAACAACTTGGAAAAACCGCCGGCAAAGATACTGCCGCCCAGAAGGCGACCTATCCCGCGCTATTCGGAATCGAGGAGTCCCTGCGCAAAGCGGATTCGCTGGTCAGCGCCGCGCTCGAAGAACTAGGCTCCTTCGGCGAACGCGCCGAGCCTCTGAAAGAACTCGCGCGATACCTGGTGGAACGCAAAAAGTAATCAGTGCCTGACAGTTCCTTCGTGAACCTTCGCGCCCCTTTGTGGTTAAATGATCTTCAGGCGATGGAGTTCGCCACAACCGCCTCAATCGCATTCTGTGCGAAGGCTGATAACTCCTACAAAATCCAAACCCGATTTGTAGGAGACGAACGAGTGCTAAAGAACTTTCTTGCCATCTCTCTCGCTGCCGTCGTCGGCGCCAACCTGCGTTACTTATTGAGCCGCATCGCCGCCCGGCAACTTGGCCCGGTATTCCCGTATGGCACGCTTTTCATCAACATTACCGGCAGCTTTATCGTCGGCCTGTTCATAATCTGGACGACCGAGCGCGTCTTGATCGATCCTCACTGGCGCTTGCTGGTGGTGATTGGCTTCTGCGGTTCGTTCACCACTTTTTCCAGCTACGCCTTCGAAACCATGGCTTATTTCGAGCAAGGACAATGGGAGTTGATGCTCGTCAACGTTCTCGCCAATAACCTGCTGTGTCTCGCCGCAGCGTTGGCGGGCATGGCGCTGGCGCGAGTGCTGTAGAATGGCGAACGCGATGGCCGTACAGGTGACAATCTATTTGAATGAAGCCGACCAGTGGCGCCACCGGCCGCTCCACATGGAGATTCTCAACTACCTACGCCAGGAAAATGTTTATGCCGCAACCGCTTTTCATGCCGTCGCCGGATTTCTCGGACGCCATCGCGTTAAGACGGCCCACATGGTTGAGGCTGGCGGCAAACTGCCCGTCGTCATCACCTTTGTCGACACTGACGAGCACGTCAACCGCGTGCTTCCAACCCTGAAGGAAATGGCCGCGCATCGACTCATCGTCCGCGAAAATGTTGTTCTGGAACAAGGGACTCTTGACTGATATGTCCTCCCCGCCTCTCGACATTCTTGCCATAGCCGCACACCGTGACGATGTCGAGCAGACCTGCGGCGGCACGCTGCTCAAAATGGGGCAGCGCGGCCAGCGGACGGGCATTCTTGATTTGACGCAAGGCGAGATGGGCACGCGCGGCAGCGCAGCAGATCGCGCCCGCGAGGCCGCGGATGCGGCAACAATTCTCGGCGCGGGCTGGCGCCGGGCTCTCGATATCCCCGACGGCCGCGTCGAAAATACCTGGGAGAATCGCCTCAAAGTCGCAAGCGTCATCCGCGAGACCCGGCCGCGGGTCGTCATCCTGCCTTATTGGCAGGGACGCCATCCCGATCACTACACAACTTCTGTGCTGGGATACGAGGCCTGCTTCCTCGCAGGATTGTCGAAGCTGGCGCTCACCTCCCCGCCGTCAGCCACCAAATCCGTCGCAGACAAGGCCGAGTCGCTCGCCCCGCATCGTCCTTTTAAGATCATCTATGCGACGCTCTACTACGACGTGCGCCCCACGTTCGTAGTCGACATCACCCGGCAGTTCGAGCCGAAGCTGGCATCCATCCTGGCGTACAAAACGCAGTTCAGCGATCAGGAAGCCGGCAAGGATCTCTTCCCTGCCCACGATGAGATTCGCGCCCGCGTCGACTCAATGGCGCGATATTACGGCATGCTCGGCGGCGTCACCCACGCCGAACCATTTCTGCAGAAAGAAGTCGGACTGGTGGAAGATCTCCTGGCGATTCCTGTGAAATCAATCTAACCATCAATTGCATCGCCAAGGTTTTGTTCGCAAAGTTTTCATCCCGAGCGCAAGGTTTGTCATCCCGAGCGCAGCGAGGGACCTTGGTGTCCGCCGGCGCCCGGGCACCGCTGCCGATCACTTCTTCAACCCCACCGCTACCCCATCCCGAATCGGCAGGATCGTAGTAACAAAATCCCCCGAATCATAAAGCAGCCGATTGAATTCAAGGATCGCCTTCGTCTGCGGCTGCTTGGGATTTTTCTGCGCCACCCGCCCACTCCACAAAACATTGTCCGTGATGAAGAGCCCGCCCTTTCGCAGCCGGGGCGAAACCAGTCTTAACACCCGTGGATAATCCTCCTTATCCACATCATTGAAAATGATGTCAAACTGCTCCTTCTGCTCCGACAGAACTTCCAGGGCATCGCCTGTATGCAACGTAATGCGATCAGCAACGCCGGCGCGCTCAAAGTACCCCCGGGCGCGTTCCGCGTTCTTCGAATCGCCATCGGTATAAATGACGCGGCCCTCTTTACCGACCGCTCGAGCCCACCAGATCGTCGAATAGCCAATCGCAGAGCCCAACTCGAACACCGTCTTAGCATTAATCATCAAAGCGAGTTGATAGAGCACCCGCGCCACCGCCGGTCCCACGATCGGGATACTGTGCTTACTGGCGTACTCCTCCATCTCCGCCAGCACTTCATCGCGCTTGGGCAGCATCGAATAGAGATAATCGTCGACCGGCCCGGCGGTGGTGAAGTTGTAATGTCGCCAGCTAGGCTTGCTTTCTTTCTTCGGCTTGTTGTCGGCCACGTGTTTCCTTTCGACCTTCGGTAGGCGCGTCCCCGCGCGTGTTTCCCGCGGTTACACCAGGTGTCATGGTCACAACTTCAACTCCAGGTACCAGTTTCTGAAAGTCACTGGGAGTTCCTGTCAGCACTGGGAATGTTCCGAAATGCATGGGGATCACCGTCTTTGGCTTAAGCAGGTTGCAGGCATAGGCCGCCTCGCGTGGACCCATCGTAAAGTGATCGCCGATCGGCAGCATGACGATCTCCGGCGCATAAAGTTCGCGAATAATCGCCATGTCGCCAAAAACATTGGTGTCGCCGGCATGGTAAATCTTGACCCCGTTTTCGAATTCGACAACGTAGCCGCAGGCTTCGCCGCCATAAATCAGTTGGTCGCCATCCTGAATGCCGCAGGAATGATCGGCGTGCACCATGGTGACTTTGATATCGCCGACTTTCTGCGTGCCTCCCTTGTTCATCATCAAGGTTTGCTTTGCGCCTTTTTTCTCCAGCCAGCCGCACAACTCGGGCATGCCGACCACCTGCGGATTGTGCTCCTTGATTACTTCGACCGCATCCCCAATATGGTCTCCGTGGCCGTGAGTGCACAGCAGAACGTCAACGTGCTTCAGCTTTTTCTCGAACGGCGGACAAGCCGGATTGTTCATGATCCAGGGATCGATAATGATGGTCCGGCCTCCCGGTGTGTCAATGCGAAACGTTGCGTGTCCCAGCCATGTAAGTTGAACACCTTTAAGATTCATAACGATATTCCTCCATCTGCGAACTCGGTCGCTCGAATTTCCAGCGAAATGAATGGCGGCATGGGCTGCCGCTGTACTTTAGTTTAATATGAAACGCCATGGCAGAACTCAAGGTGCTGATTTCGCGGGAGCAGATCGCCAAAAGAATCGTGGAACTAGGCGCGGAAATCACTCGCGACTTCGAGGGGCAACCTGTAATTCTGGTGGGCGTACTCAAAGGGTCCGCGATTTTCCTGGCTGACCTCGCCCGACAGATCAAGCTGGACGCCACTTTTGACTTCATCGGAGTCTCCAGTTATGGCAATCGGCCCAGCCCCACCCAGGAATTGAAAAGCGGGTGGGATTCCACCGGCGAAGTGAAGCTGACAAAAGATGTGGATCAGTCCATGAAAGACAAGAACGTAATCGTTGTCGAAGATATTCTGGATACTGGACTCACGCTGACCGTGCTGAAAAAGCTTCTGCTCGCGCATCAACCTCGTTCTCTGAAGATCGCGGCCCTTCTGGACAAGCCCTCGCGCCGCACCCTGCCGCTGCAGGGCGACTACGTCGGCTTCACCATCCCCGATGAGTTCGTCGTCGGCTACGGACTCGATTACGCTGAACGCTACCGCAACCTCGCCGATATTTGCATCGTGCCAAGGGAGTGAGACTGCAGCAACTAGCTCCTAAAAGCACGGCTGCTATCATAGAAAACAATGGGCTCCGTTCTAAACAAGCACGAAAAACATGTGCAGGTAGATCCGCTGTTACTCGAGGTCTCCGACGTAATGGCAACCTCCCTCGACCTCGATACCACTCTCCGCCGGGTGGCTGAAGTCGTCCGCAAAGTCATCGACTACGAGATTTTTGCAATCCTTCTCCTCAACGAAAAGACTCAGGAACTCCGCTTTCGTTTCCAGGTGGGGTATCCGCCAGAATTTACCGAGAGATCTCGCATCAAAGTCGGCGAAGGGGTGACCGGCCTAGCCGTCCAATTGCGCCAGGCGATCCTAATCGACGATGTGACACAGGATCCCCGTTACATCGCCGCTGTTCCCAACGTCTGCTCCGAATTAGCAGTACCGCTCACCACCAAGAACCGCGTAATTGGAGTAATTGACCTCGAGGCGCGCCACCAAAACTATTTCACCGAAGAACATAAGCGGCTGCTCACCCTGATCGCGTCGCGTATGGCCGCCGGCATTGAGAACGCTCAGCTTTATACCCGTACTACCCGTCAGGCGCGCATTCTTCTGTTGTTGAATGAAACCGCGCGCGAGCTATCGTCAATTTTGAATCTCGACGAACTCTTGGGCCGTATTGCGGAACTTCTGCAGCGGTTGATCGACTTTCAGATGTTCAGCATTCTGCTGCTGGATTCTTCTGGCGAAAAATTGCAGCATCGTTTTTCACTGCGCTTCAACGAGAATGTTCACGTGAAGCATGAAATCCCGCTCGGACGTGGCCTGGTTGGAGAAGCGGCGCAGACCAGGCAGGCGATCCTGGTCCCCGATGTCAGCAAAGATCCCCGCTACATTGAGGGAAATCCTGAAACGCGCTCAGAACTGACGGTACCGCTTATCTATAAGGACAAAGTAATCGGGGTTCTCGATCTCGAGCACACTCGCCGAGGTTTTTTTACCGAAGACCACCGGCGCACCATGACCACGATTGCCGCTCAGGTGGCAATCGCCATTGAAAATGCCCGCCTGTATGAGGAAGTCGCACGGCAAGAACGGCGACTCGAGCGGGATTTGGCCCTCGCCCGCGAATTACAGACACGGCTTCTTCCCCAAACTCTGCCTAAGTTGAATCATCTCGAACTGGCGGCAAAGTTTACTCCCGCCAGAGCCATCGGCGGAGATCTTTACGACTTCATTCCATATTCCCTTTCGCGGCTGGGCATTGTGATTGGCGACGTCAGCGGCAAAGGAGCGCCAGCCGCCATCTATGCCGCGCTGGTTAGTGGCATTCTGCGCTCGCACGCGCCAATCGAGCCTGGGCCCGCCGAAATGCTTTCGGCGGTGAATCTTTCGCTGGCCGAACGGCGGATCGAGGCGCAGTTTGTCTCGCTGATTTACGCGGTCTGGGATGATGAACGCCGCACCCTTCAAGTATCGAACTCCGGCTTGCCGCGCCCGGTTCTGGTTCACGACGGAAAGAACAGTGTGATCGAAGCTACTGGTCTGCCGTTGGGCCTTTTTGACGATGCGAACTATGACGAATTCCAATTCAAAATGAAGCCTGGGGATATGTTCGTGTTCTTCAGCGATGGCATCCTCGATGCGCGTAATCGCAAGGGAGAACTGTTCGGCCGGGCACGCGTCGAGAAAATCATTGAGGAATGCGCAAGCGGGTCCGCCGACTCCGTAGTAGCCTCTCTCTTCAAGGCTGTAGCGGAGCACTCCGCCGGAGTCGAGACATTCGACGATCAGACAGTGTTGGCGATCAAAGTGAAAGACGGCGAAACATCCGCCGCCAGGCGAAAATGAGCCGGCACAGCGAAGTCGCGGGAACGGAACGGCCGCCGGGATTCGTTTTTCACCGGCAGAGCAAGGGCTTATTTCGCCGCGGCGCCGACCTTGTGTTGCATTGCGAAGACCTTCCATTACCCACATTAGCCGAGCGCTACGAAACTCCACTCTACGTTTATTCGGCAACCGCAATCCGGCAACGGCTACTCACATTTCAGAAAGCATTCCGCGAAGTTCCTCACACCATCTGTTACTCCGTCAAGGCGAATTCCAATATCAGCATCCTGCGCCTGCTGGCGCGGGAGAGATGCGGCTTTGACGTAGTTTCCGGCGGAGAATTGGAAAGAGTGCTGGTCGCGGACCGGCGCGCGGCTAAGAAGACGGTTTTCTCGGGCGTCGGAAAATCTGCTGACGAAATGACCGCCGCGCTGAAGGCTGGAATTTTGCTCTTCAATGTGGAGAGCGAATCCGAACTCTGGGCTCTGGCGGAATGCGCCACACGTTTGCGCACGACGGCGCGCGTCGCTCTACGCGTCAATCCGGACGTCGCCGCCGATACTCATCCTCACATTTCTACCGGTCTACGCAAACACAAGTTTGGGGTGCCAATCAGCGATGCGCGCGAACTTTATGCCAAGGCCTCAGGCGCAAGATATCTGAAGGTTGCCGGAATCAGTGTCCATATCGGCTCGCAGATCACTGAACTTGCGCCCTTCGCGGAAGCAATCGCGCGGGTTTCCGGCCTGCTTCGCGTTCTTCGCGCCGACGGTCACCGAATCGAATACGTCGACAGCGGCGGCGGCCTGGGGATTGCTTATCAGGAACCCGGTGTCGACTTTGACGCAATGGTCGCCCGGTATGCGCGTGCCGTCACCAACCCTTTGCGTGGTTTGAATGTGCACTTACTGCTTGAACCGGGGCGCGCGATTATTGGGCCTGCCGGAGTACTCCTTACCTCCATCATTTACAGAAAAGAAAATGATGGCAAACGATTTCTCGTCGTCGATGCCGCCATGAACGATCTGATCCGGCCCGTTCTTTACAGCGCCTATCACGAGATCGTTCCCGTGGTGCAGCCCGTGAACTCGACGAAGAAGATGGAAACTGTCGATGTGGTTGGTCC
Organism: Candidatus Sulfotelmatobacter sp.; assembly: GCA_025462865.1. Classification (GTDB taxonomy): domain Bacteria; phylum Acidobacteriota; class Terriglobia; order Terriglobales; family Acidobacteriaceae; genus Sulfotelmatobacter. The sequence continues at coordinate 113,421 of JAOAPI010000046.1, forward strand.
CGTCTGCGAGTCCGGCGATTTTTTTGCCCGCGATCGCGAGTTACCGCGAACCGAAGAAAATGATTTGCTGGCGATTCTCGATGCCGGCGCTTACGGAATGTCGCTCGCCTCGAACTACAACACACGTCCACGGCCGGCTGAAATATTGGTGCAGGGAAAGTCCGTCAAAGTGATCCGGCGACGGGAAAAAGTACGCGACCTGTTTTCTGCGGAATTGTAACTTCCGCCTCCATCGTTCTATCTCTCTCCCCACTTCAGCTTCGTGCGCAGCACATGGAAAAAATCCGTATCCGTACGGAATAGGCAGACCTTGTGCTCCGACAGGCGGCAGCGGACTCGGTCGCCATCCCGCAAATCCAAACCAGGTTGACCGTCCAGGCTCACATACGCAACTTCCTCGTCGCTGCGTAGAAGAATTTCAATGACGACTGAATCAGGCACCACGAGCGGCCGGTGAGTCAGCGAGTGCGGTGCCACAGGAGTAATCACAAAAGCGTTTACCGTCGGCATCACCACCGGTCCGCCGGCAGAGAGAGAGTAGGCAGTCGAACCCGTCGGAGTGGCCACAATCATTCCGTCGGCCCGAAAAGTGGAAACAAACGATTTGTCCACAAACAGGTCATAGTTATTCAACCGGGCCAGCGCGGTCTTGTTCACCACAACGTCGTTGAAAGCTAAGTAGCTGCCCAGGATTTTTTCATCGCGCACCAATTCACAGTGCATCAGAGAACGCCGCTCCACCGGAGTGCGACCGTGCGCAATCTCCTCCAGCATCGTGAAGAGCGATGAAAGCGGCACGTCCGTAAGGAAGCCAAGCGATCCCAGGTTCACTCCAAGCAGCGGAGCGTCCGTGGCAGCGGTCGCTCGCACCGCAGAAAGCAGCGTCCCGTCACCGCCCAACACCACCACCAGATCCAATGGCCGCGACGACATCTCCGATCGCAGTACTTCCTGCTGGCCGTCAGAATACTTGGCTGTTACCGGATCGAGAATCACCTCGTAGCCGTGTTCATGCAACCACGCTAACAAGCCCGGAAGAGTGCGTGCTACCTCCGGACGTGCTGGACGAGAGATGATGGCCGCGACTTTTGAGCGGGGAGATGAGGACGAGCTTGCCATGTCGAAAGAGAGAAAGAAAGATTGTACAGAATTCAAAGAGAAAAGCTTTAACGCACTGCATAACACCGATAAGGACAGTTCTAGAATGCTGCCCACAAGAGAAATTCGCGGTTTCCTTCCGCGCCGAGGATAGGCGATTCGATAACATCGGTCCGAATGCAGCCAAGTTCGAGCAAAGTCTTCTTCACCCTCTCGACGGCGCCCAATTGCGCGGGTTCGTCGCGCACAATGCCCCCCTTGCCAACGAGCTCTCGTCCCGCCTCGAATTGCGGTTTGACCAGGACGACAATCCGCCGTCCACGGCGCTCACCGTCCGGCGGAAAAGCTGCTCTGATAACCGCAGGAAGAACCAACGTCGCGGAAATAAATGCCACATCAATCACAATAAGGTCTACTTTTTCCCCGATGACCTCTTCCGTTACATAACGAGCATTGGTTTTTTCCAGCAGTCGAACGCGCGGATCCTGGCGTAGCTTGAAATCCATCTGTCCATAACCAGTATCAATCGCGATCACGCGAGCCGCCCCCCGTTGCAGAAGGCAATCCGTAAACCCGCCCGTCGAAGCGCCGACATCCAAACAAACTTTACCTTCGACATCAATTTTCCAGTGCTCAAGCGCACGCTTAAGTTTGAGTCCACCGCGGCTCACATACTTCAGGTCGTCGCAAAGAAGCCGGATCGTGGACTCCGCAGCCACTTGCGCGCCAGCTTTATCCAGCTTTTGATCGTTGACCAACACCTTCCCCGCGAGAATCAGCGCCTGAGCGCGTTCTCGCGAGGCAGCCAGTCCGCGATCGACCAGCAGTTTGTCGAGTCTAAGTTTCAAGATCGGCTCATGAACTAATGTGGGAACACCGCGTCATCGTCGCTGAATACTACTCCACGAAAGTGCCAGCCCTCGGTGCGGTGCAAAATGCTGAAGCGTTATACACCTGAGTTACTTACAAAGATCATCAGGCGCTTTTCCACAGAATTTTCCACGATTGTGTTGAAAACTTTTCTATCCTGCTTGCCCTAACTATTACTCAAGAGAAAAGCCGCCCAACGAGGGCGGCTTTGATTCAATTTTTGTCGCGCGGCTAGCCCGCCACTTCTTCCAGCAACTTTTGGTCAATGTCGAAGTTCGAGTGCACGTTCTGCACATCGTCCTGATCTTCGAGAGCTTCCATCAACCGGATCATGGTATTCGCAGCCTGCCCTTCCAGCTTGATGTAATTCTGTGGGATCATGGCAACGCTCGAGGACGCCGGCTCAATGCCCGCCTTCTTCACCGCTTCGAGTACGGTTTCAAAAGCTGAGGGCGCGGTGAGAATTTCCCAGTTCTCGCCATCATCGTTCAAATCTTCGCCGCCCGCTTCGAGCACAATATTCATTAAGTCGTCTTCTTTGGCTGCGCTCTTCGGAATAACAATGTCGCCCTTTTTGTGGAACATCCAGGAAACCGCTCCGGCCTCGGCCATGTTACCGCCGTTCTTTCCGAAACAGTGGCGAATTTCACTGACGGTCCGATTGCGATTGTCGGTATTGATATCGAGCAGAACCGCAACTCCGCCTGGCCCGTAGCCTTCCAAAGAAAATTCTTCGTAGGTAGCTCCGGGAAGTTCGCCGGTGCCACGCTGGATGGCCCGCTTGATGTTATCCGCCGGCATGTTTTCCGCTTTCGCGGCCACGATCGCGCCGCGCAGCCGCGGGTTCGAATCAGGATCGCCGCCGCCATTTTTCGCGGCAATACTGATTTCCTTGATGAGTCGGGTAAAAATCTTGCCGCGCTTGGCGTCCAGCGCGCCCTTCTTATGCTTGATTGTGGCCCATTTTGAATGGCCAGACATGGCTAGACCTCGATTTAATAATCTCGTTTGAACGCGGGATTCGCCCGTAGAAAGATCACAGGATGCCTCGAAAACACGCAGGCGAACAAAAATTATAGCACGTCACCATCCGCTAGTCGCCGCTCTGGCCAACGGCCGCGAAACGCATTGCCAAACGCACGCCAACAACTCTGCCCAAGCCTGTCCGCGCCACCACGTAAGAGTTATTGACTCTATTGGACACACGCACCTAACATGCCAGCGAGGCTTGCCTAGCACATGCCCGGCCCGGTCATAAGCCATTATCGAGTGCTCGAAAAAATTGGCTCTGGAGCCATGGGGGACGTATTCCGGGCGCGCGATGAAAGGCTCGGACGCGATGTCGCTCTGAAGCTGATCCGACCCGCCTCCAGCGATAATCCCGATCATCTCCGCCGCTTCGAACTGGAAGCCCGAGCCGCCGCCGCGCTGAACCATCCCAACATCGTTGCCGTCTATGATGTCGGCCTCTACGAAGGCACTCCCTACATCGTTTGCGAATTACTGGAAGGCGCAACGCTACGCACCCGGCTGGCCGCAGGTGCTCTGCCCGTTCGCCTCGCCATCGACTATTCGTTGCAGATTGTGCAAGGGCTCATCGCCGCGCATGACCGGCACATTATTCATCGCGACCTGAAACCGGAGAATCTTTTTATCACCGCCGATGGACGAGTCAAAATCCTCGACTTCGGAGTGGCAAAGCTCCAATCCCCGCTGGAAGAGTCTGATCGTTCCGTTGAAAATCTGACCACGGTCACCAAGACCGGTGCTGTTATCGGCACCGTCGCCTATATGTCGCCCGAGCAGTTACGCGGCAAGACAGTCGACCACCGCAGCGATATCTTCAGCGTGGGCGCGATCCTCTACGAGATGCTGACCGGCCGCCGGGCCTTTCGCGGCGAGACCGAGGTCGACACCATCACCGCGATTCTCCGCGAGGATCCTCCTGAATCGAATCTGGACGAGGCCCGCATCCCGGTAGCGTTCCAGCAGATAATTCGTCACTGTCTTGAGAAGAATCCCGAGAATCGTTTTCAATCGGCGCGCGATCTCGCTTTCGCCCTGGATACACTGGCCAACGCATCCGGCGGTCGTCTCGCTTACGCCGCCCGTCGCCGCGGTCCGGCGCCTATCGTTCCTTGGGCATTCGCTGGAATCCTGTTGATCGCGACCGCGCTCCTCGTGGCCAATCAGTGGCGCCAGAGAACTCTGCGCCCATCCTACCGGCGTCTTACCTTTGAGGCGGGCACAATTTACTCCGCGCGCTTCTCTCCGGATTTTCAGGCGATTGTTTACGGCGCCGCTTGGAACGGCAAAGCCCTCCGATTGTTTTCCACTGTCGGTGATTCCCTTCTGACTCAGCCCCTCGAAGTCACAAATACAAACTTGCTCGCTATTTCGCGTACTGGTGAACTCGCCGTGTCACTCTACGGCACTCATCTCGCTCATCTGGAGACAAGAGGAATGCTTGCGCGTGCTCCGCTTGCTGGCGGATCTCCACGCGAAGTGCTCGAAGATGTCTCTGCAGCGGATTGGGACGCAAACGGTGAACTCGCTGTCATCCACCACACACAGGGACGCGATCGCATCGAATACCCCATCGGTCACACGCTCTATCAAAGCAACGGCTGGATCAGTCACCTTCGCTTTTCCCCCAAGGCCGACAAAATTGCTTTCATGGACCACCCCGTGTTGTGGGATGACCGCGGCTCCGTCGGCCTCGTAGACCTTACCAGCCACGTACGTGTGCTTTCGCCTGAGTGGATCTCAGAGGCCGGCCTTGGTTGGAGCCCTGACGGTAAAGAAGTCTGGTTTACCGGCGTCGAAAAGGGCTTAAACCGCGACCTGCTCGCGGTGAATATGTCTGGGCAAGTCCGGCGAATTTTAGATCTGCCTATAGGCCTAACCCTTGAGGACGTCGCTCCCGATGGCCGCGTCCTGGTAAGTCTTGATGCCGAGCGTCTTGCCATGGCCACGGCGGCTCGCGATGGCAAGGCCGTCGATCTTTCGTGGCACGACTGGAACATCGCCAAGGATATTTCACGCGACGGCGGCTCAGTTTTGTTTGAGGATTCCAGCGAAGCCGCGGGAGCCAACTATTCTCTTGCCATTCGCAAAATCGACGGTACTCCGCCGGTACAGTTGGGCGAAGGAAGCGCGGGTGGCCTCTCTCCTGACGGTAAGTGGGCAATTTCCATTCTTCCGGGCAAACCGGGACAGGTGAAACTCGTCCCCATCGGTCCCGGTCAACCACGCATCATCGCCCTGCCCAACCTGGAGCAAATTCACACCGGCTCGGCCCATTTCCTGGCCGACGGAAAGCGCATCACCCTCAACGCAAATGAACCCGGGCATGGTGTGCGCTGCTATCTGGTGAATCTCGATGGAGGTGTACCGGTGCCGATTACTCCAGAAGGAATTACCGGCGGTCTCGTTTCACCTGATGGCCGGTATGTTCTTCGACTCGACGAGACTGCGGTGCTCGAGGTTTACTCAGTTGCTGGCGGCGCGCCTCGCCCGATCCCGAATCTCGAAGCAGGTTTTATTCCTCTGCAGTGGTCACCCGACGACTCAGCAATCTACGGATACGGTGCCGCGAAAGTGCCAATCGACATATACAAGGTCAAGTTAGCGACCGGGGAAAAAACTTTGATTCAGCAATTGCAGCCCGAGACCATGGCTGGCGTCGTTGCCATCGCCCCCGTGGTAATAACTCGCGATGGTTCACGTTCGGCCTATAGCTACTACCAGGTTTTCTCGGTGCTTTATTTGATTTCAGGCCTGCGCTAACGCGGAACACTTCCCCCTACTCCAGCCGCCCCGAAAAATCCGCTGCCACGTAGTGAAAGAAGATAGAAGTCGACATGTTTCCCTCAGCCAGCTCATGGCGGTAATGAGGCAACCTCGTCCCTCGGTATGCCAGGCCGTCGCCAAGCGCCTGATAAACCGTCACGGTGCCTTCAGGAGTATCAAGGCGTATCGGCCATGACGTCGCCAACTCCGGTTCAGGAGAAAAATCCAGACAGAAGGTGACGCTGAATTCGCACTGCTCGCGGTCCTTATGCTTCGTCAGTTCAGCGCCACCCATGTAAGAAGCCAAATATACATAAGAGGGCTTAATCGCTTCTCCCACAATGCCGCATAGCGCTCTTGCAATCTGATGGTGAAAAAAGCGCGCAACACTCTCGTTATGCACACCATATCGCAGAGGACACTGTTCGTCGCCCAGTGGAAAGGCTTTATGCCGCACCGCGTGCCGATAGTAACGCCGCAACGCTGCCAGATGGAAAGGATGAATCAGGTTTCCAAGAACCGCATAGCCTTTCTCTCGAAACTCCTGCCCACTTTTCTTGACGACTTCGTTCCATTCCGCAATTCGGCGCTCGGCATCATCTTCTCGCGTCAAGATTCCGGCGGTTTCCAGCAGGAAACGAGCATCCTCAGGAACAGAGTCAGGTACAGGTCCCCCCGGACGAATACGCGAAACGAAAAATTCGAGCCGACGCCCCAGCCAAAACGGAAGTACAGCGTTCATTGCGGGGTCCGTCACCCACGCTACCATTCCTCGCAAGTCGAAATTTTTCAGCAAATGCCGCTGCGGCTCCAGCTCCGGCGGCGCATTCCCATTCGATAAAAGCAAACACCGCGGGTTAAAAAACAGAGGCTGCGCAGAGGCTTTCTGGCGGGCACGTAAAAACTCAATCCTCCGCCGAGGAATTAAGTGAAGCGGCAACTCGTCCAATAAACAATGGAACTCGCCCGGAGGCAGAGCCGCGGTCTGTGTTTGCCGCGGCCCTAGCCCCATCAGGCCTGCCGTCCATTCCAGCCATGTTGCGTCTTTTACTTGTGAAGCCATCCGTTTAAAGTGAAGCGGCTGTCGGCGAAGGCCTTCGATTGGCACTCCACCGGGGTTATCTCGTGCATTACCTCGCACGGGAAAAAAACAATCTGGTTTTGCCGGGGTACGATTGTTTGATAGCTGCGGCTCTGCTCTTTTGCCGAGCCGTCCTGCTGCTCACCTCCACGTGGATCGTGAAGACGCAACTCCCCGCCCGCAAACGAAGACGGTTCGCGATGGAAGAAGTATACGAACGTAATCCGGCGCGACGCGATTGTCGCCTGGGCGTCATCGCTATGCACACCAAAAAAATCGCCGTGGTTGCTGGCCGTAATCTGGACCTCCACTTTCCTGATCGGAAATTCCTCCACCCCCAGTTCCTCCAGCACTCGTGGCAGCACGCCCCGGATTCGCTCCATAATCACGCCGTCATGTTTTCCTAAATCCATCAGCACCCGCGAACGACGATGGAGATAATCAATGACCCCGGCTTCTCCACTCGGCGAAATCACTTCACTGCTCTGAAACTCTGCCTCATGTTCGAGCGCATAGGCAAAGAGTTCATCCATTTCGTGAGGCGCCAGGAACTCGTCCAGTACCACGCACTGCGCCCGAATATTTGCCTCCGCCTCCATCACTCCAACGCCGCCTCCTGAGGTCACGAGGCTTGCGTCGCTTCCCTGTTGCACCGCCACGTCTTGGCGCCGGATACCTTGCGGTCCGCTCGGGGGTTGAGGAACAGTGAGAGGTCTCGGTCCGCTCGGAGGCTGGGGAACAGTAACGGGTTGCGGTCCACTGGGAGGTTGAGGAACGATGCTGGGTCGCGGTCCACTCGGAGGCTGAGGAACAGTGAGAGGTCCACTCGGAGGTTGAGGAACTCCGAACTGCGTTACGGCAGGGCGTGAGATTTCTCCGTCGGCAGAGGCTCCCGCCCCAGCCAGTATCTGCTCCACGATGCTGCCGCCCAACAGAGCAAAAGCCCGTTGCGCTACTGTTTCCCCAACCGATTGGGCTATCGCTGCCGTTACCGCAGACTGAGTCTGCGGGTTGGCGCTTGATATTGTCCTGGAATTTTGCAGAATGCTGGTCAGCAACTCCCGCTCTCGCGGGCTCAGAATTCGTTCATCCAGCATCAAGGTTTCAGAAAAGGCATCGAGAATCTGCTTCGCCGTCATCGAGCACACTCCTCCCTGTACTTGCGTGAACATCTCAGTTCAGGTTGTGCGAAACGGGGAAGCAGCTTTCGCCGAGAAAGCTAGCATAGCCTGACAAATTATCAAATAGAATTTTGGTTGGTGCGAAAGCGTACAGTGGCAGCTCACCGAAAGACTTACTTGCTGGCCATGGCGCCCACCATGGACTGGAAAATCTTCACTCCATCAATGCCGCCCAGTTCAGGCTCTGAGGCTCGTTCGGGATGAGGCATCATCCCCACAACATTGCCGCCCGCGTTGCAGATGCCGGCGATGTTATCCAGCGATCCGTTCGGATTGGCTGAGGCCGAAATTTCGCCGGCAGTAGTTACATAGCGAAACACAATACGGTTGCTTCGCTGCAACTCATCCAGGGTCGCCCGATCGCAGAAATAATTCCCCTCCATATGCCCGATAGGAATCGTCAACACTTCCCCTCGCGAACAGGCGTTCGTGAAAGGCGTCCCGGCATTTTCAACTCTCACGTGAACTGGCTTGCAAACGTACTTCAACCCAGTGTTGCGCATGAGAGCTCCCGGCAACAGACCGGCTTCGCACAGAATCTGAAAGCCATTGCAAATTCCGAGCACCAGCCCCCCGCCCTCGGCAAAGCGCCGCACCGACTCCATGACCGGAGAAAATCTCGCAATCGCGCCGGTCCGCAGGTAGTCCCCAAAAGCGAAACCGCCCGGCACGATAAGCGCGTCGCAGTTTTCCAGATCGTGCGACTCATGCCAGAGAAAAGTTACCTGCTGCTTGGCAATTTGTTGAACCGTCCAGAATGCGTCGTGATCACAGTTCGAGCCGGGAAAGATGATGACTCCAAATTTCATCGCCTGTCCTTGAGGTGGGATGACTTCAGTCTAGCATGGCAGGATTGGCCGTTTCACGTGCTGGAATTGCTATACGCCGGAGGGCATTTCGAGGAGCAATTTTCTAGCGGTCGGTTGCCGGAACGGCAAGAGGCACATTAGCAATGGGAGAGTTCGATAAATTCGGCTCCAGAAAAGGGCTTTGCGCCTTATCCATCGGTCCCAGCACGGGGCTTCCTGGTCCGGCCTGCGTAATCGTCTGACCCGGCATCCCCAGCGGAGGAATCCCTTTCGCCTTCACGATCGCCCAATGCCAGTCCTGGTCGGGAAAAAGAGCAAAATTTAAGGCCGTGCGAAATAGCGCAGTGGCCGACGGAGCCGCCGATCCCTTCACGCGCAAGATAAACGTCGCATCGGGCTGTTTCTGAAGTGTATTCTGTGGCGACAAAACGCCTGCCGCCGGAACAATGTGCGCCTGACCCAGGTAGGATCCTGTCTCGAAAAACTCAGATCGTTTCACGATGGTCAACCCGATAACGACCTCACGCAATTCCCAGGTAGTTCCGTTATGCACGGATACTTGAAGCGAATCTCCGTCGATCGTCGCCGGCCCATCCAGTTTGGCCAGTTCGCTACGCGGCAATTCATCCAGCAAGAGCGGATCAGAGAGCAGCGAAGAGGTTTTCGCGCTAAAAGAGAGGCTACAGGTCACATCGGGCGAGCAGACGTGGAAGTTCTTTCCCCCCGGCTCCAAAGAAAATACCGGAGACGCTCCCGCCGCTCGCCGGCTCTCCGCATCGTCCACTACTTTCGATAAATTGTCGTTATCAACGACTGCTTCCACCGGAGGCGTCTTTTTGCGAAAACTGCGCGCCACATCCCCGAGCGGAGTGTCACCGCCATCCTCTTGCGCCCGGACGTAAGAGACTGACCCCAATAGAATCATTCCCCACGCCAGAAAAACAAATCTCAGTCGCTTTGGGTTAGGTATACGCACAGAAATTCGTGGACTCATGCCACAAAGTCCTAACCAGATTGTATGAGAGTAACCAGCCAGGCAGAGGTACCTGCGGGAACTTTAGTAATACCTCTGAGGACGAATGGGAGCGGAACGGGACGAAAGAAAAGAGTTGAGCGCACGCTGACGAAAAAGGAATTCAACGGTGCGCGCGCCCAACACCCGAGCTTTTAAAGAAGACCAGAAGATCGCAAACGCGAGACTGGATCAGCTACTGGCTGCCGACGGAATACCCATCGCGCCACCGCAAAGCCTACAGCCGCATACCAAAGATGCATGAGCCTCATAGACACCCCCAAACCATCCCGAATCCACTGCTACCACAGGGGAGGATCAGCATCACTATCGGCAAGATAGCAGCGGGCCGGAGGCCGAACAAGGCCCGACAGTGCCATCCCGGTGGCACGGAAGTCATACATCAAATGGCCCGGTAATAACGCCCGTATTACCTATGGAGTGCCCTGCTCAAGCTTTCTTCCGAAGAGGCATTCGGTCAGTGGGCGTCCATGTTTTCGATATCTCCGGCCCGGCCCGCCGGTGGAACAACTACCGTTGACAGACTGTTCTCCACCGTCAGCTTCCGGAAGGCTGCCAGATCGTGGCCCTGCAAATCCTGCCAGTGCCCTAGTGTCTCCTCGACTTGCCGTTTCAGCTTTTCGAATTGAAGCTGCTCGGCCTGAGTCGGAGCCGAATCCGCGGTCGCCAGGTCCATCGCCAGAAAGGCCAGTCTGGCATCCAGTTGCGGAGGATAGGCAAGCGAATCTTCGTTCGCGCTGATGGTGAGGTTCACCATCGAATCGCGGACGGCTGCCAGTTTCTTCTCCAGATCATCGGCAGAAGCCGTAATCGACTTCGTGCTGGCGTTTTCTGGTAACCGTCGCTTAAGCCCCGCCACCTGCGAGCGAACATCCTGAATCTGGTTCGCGGCGTCATATACGCTGTTCAGTTCCTCATGTATCTGGGTCAGGATGCTGAATTGCTGCTGCAAATCTTCCTGGCTGACTTTCACCCGCGGGTCCAATTTCACCTCGAGGGGCGCAACCTGGCTTTCTGCTCCAACCGTAAGGCGCACCTGATATTTTCCCGGAGTCGCCACCGGCCCCCGCGCACCACCACCGTACTCCCACAGATAGTAACCAGGAACGCGATGCGCCTCTTCATAGCGCAGGTCCCACACGAACCGGTTCAAGCCTGCCTCGGGCTTGATTTCTTTTTCCGGCTTCTTGTCGTCTGGATCGGGCGGTTCGTCGAGAATTTTCGTTTCGGAGCTCGAATACTTCCGAATCGTCTTTCCAGAAGCATCCAGAATTTCGACCTTCGTTTCGGTTCCGGCCTTCGGCTCATCTTTCAGGTAGAAGTCAATCACCGCTCCTACAGGAGGATTCTGCGCCGTCCTCTTCGATGGACGCCGCTCGGCCGCTTCTCCCGCTTGAATGCGGTAGGCTGGTCCCGGCGTGTAGAGATGAACTGCTTTCTTCTCCACGTCGTCGCTAAACTGGCGCAATGGACTGATGTCGTCCAAAATCCAGAACGCTCTCCCGTGGGTCGCCACCACTAGATCGTTATCTTTCACCACGAGGTCGTGCACAGGTGTGGCCGGCAGATTGAGTTTCAGCGGCCGCCAATCTGCACCATCGTTAAAGGACACGTAGACGCCGCCCTCGGTGCCCGCAAAAAGAAGACCGCGCTTTTTCGGATCTTCGCGAACCGCACGCACAAAGCTTCCATCGGGAATTCCATTCGTCAGCTTCGTCCAGCTCTGTCCGTAGTCACTGGTCTTGTAGACGTAGGGCCGAAGATCGTCATTCTGATGGCGATCCACAGCAACGTAAGCCGTACCTGCATCGATCGCTGAAGCATCGATCTGGCTGACGCGGCTCCACTCCGGCATATCCTTGGGCGTCACGTTCTTCCAGCTCTTCCCTTCGTCTCGCGTGATTTGGATCAGACCGTCATCAGTGCCAACCCAGATCAGTCCTTTCGTCAGCGGCGATTCGGCAACCGCAAAAATGGTGTCGTAGTACTCCGTGCCAGTATCGTCCAGCGTGATGTCACCGCCAGAAGGCTGCTGCTTGCTCTTGTCATTTCGCGTGAGGTCTGGACTGATCGCCTCCCAGTGCGAGCCACCATCCGTGGTTTTGAACAGTCGCTCGCCTGCATGGTAGAGCGTGTTCGGATCGTGTGCGGAAATCACCACCGGCGCCGTCCACTGGAAACGGTGTTCGAGGTAACCCGCGCCATGAGCATCTGAGAGCTCCGGCTGCTCGGTGATCGATTTCACCTGCCCGATGCGCCTGTCATAGCGCGTGATATTTCCCTGGTAATCAGCTGCAAACACTACATTGGAATCCGGCGGATAGGGCGCGATATAACCGGCCTCTCCTCCACCCACGTCATACCAATCCTGCCGGTCGATGGAACCGTCGTCGCTCCGGCTGGCGATTGACACAGTGCCGGAATCCTGCTGCGATCCGTAAACACGATATGGCGAACCTCCATCAGTAATCACGTGGTAGAACTGCGCCGTAGGCTGGTTGTCTTCCCGCGTCCAGTTCTTGCCGCCATCTAGTGAGATTGTCACTCCACCATCGTTGGACGCAATCATCCGCCGCGTATCCCGAGGATCGATCCACAAGCCATGGTTGTCCCCGTGCGGAATTTTCACCTTATTAAAGAGATGACCGCCATCAGTGGACTTGAACGCTTCCACATCCATGATGTAAACCACATTTTCATCTCTCGGGTCGGCGATGATGTGCATGTAATACCAGGGCCGCTGCCACAGACTGTGGCTGGGATTTATAAAGTCCCAGGTTTCGCCGCCATCCTCCGAACGGTATAACCCTCCATCAGGATTGTGCGCCTCCACCAGCGCGTAAACGCGATCAGAACTCGCCGACACCGCGATGCCGATGCGTCCAAACGGACCTTTAGGGAGACCGTGCTTTTCCAGCCGTTTCCAGGTTGTACCGCCGTCAGACGATCGATACAACCCGCTTCCGGGCCCGCCGTCGTTCATATTCCACGAACTGCGGCGCACCTGCCACAACGCAGCAAAAAGAATGTTGGGATTGCGAGGATCGAAAGCTACATCGATGCCTCCCGTATTCTCATCCTTATACAGAACTTTCTCCCAGTCCTTGCCGCCATTGGTCGTGCGGAAAATTCCGCGCTCCGTGTTCGGCCCGTACGGATGCCCCAGTGCAGCGACAAAAACGATGTCAGGATTGTTCGGATTGATGATGACTTTGCCGATCGCGCGGCTGTCATGCAGGCCAACGTTCTTCCAGGTCTTGCCCGCATCCATGGATTTATAAATTCCATCTCCCTGCGAGATATTTCCGCGCAGGCACGCTTCTCCCGTACCCACATAAAGAGTGTTGTGATCGGAATTAGCCACCGCCAGGCTGCCAATATCTCCAGTTCCCTCTTTGTCGAATACTGGTGTCCAAGTCATCGCCCCGTCGGTCGACTTCCACACCCCGCCGCCCGTCGCGCCGAAATAATACGTGGTCGGATCGCCAGGAATTCCGGACGCGGTCAGCGACCGGCCGCCGCGGAAGGGACCGATCAGCCGGTACTTCATGCCCTTGAACGGTTTTTCTTCCGGCTTGGTGGATTCCTCTTCGTTAGCTGGTTTCTCCTCGGGGGTGCCCGCGGTAGGAGTCGTGGACGAAGGATTAGGCTTCACGGACTTTGACTGGCGTCCCGGTTTAGTCTGGGCAACAGCGACGCTGTGCGCCGAAAGCACCAGGGCCGCGAGAAATAACGGCAGCCACCAGGTAATTGGAGTTCTTCTAGATCCGTTTCCGGAAGACGTAGTTCGACCCGCCATGTTCGAATTCCCCCATGTATAGACGCTTGAGAAAGTGAATCGTTGTTATGGTAATGCCCCGCAGGCCGAAATGAAAAGACTCCGCCTGCAACTTGGCCTTCATTTCAGCAGCAGTTTGCGAGCCGCCTGCAGTTCCTTGCGCTTCTGAGCATCAATCTTCGGATACGACAATCCCAGCTCTTCGAGCGTTTCAACAATCGCCGCCGCAACCACCAGATGCGTGAACCATTTATTATCCGCGGGGACCACGTACCACGGCGCATGCTTCGTAGACGTATTGCGGATCATTTCCTCGTAGGCTTTTTGATAGTCGTCCCAATATTCGCGCTCGCGAATATCATCCGCCGAGAATTTCCAATTCTTTTTTGGTTCTTCCAACCGCGCCAAAAAGCGTTTCTTCTGTTCCTTCTTCGAAAGATGGAGAAAGAATTTGCGGATGACCGTTCCGTTACGCGCCATGTGCCGCTCAAAGCAGCGAATATCTTCGAAGCGCTCTTCCCATATGTCTTTCGTCACCAGCGCCGGGGGGATCATCTGACTCTCCAGCACCTTCGGATGTACCCGCACTACCAGCACCTCTTCATAATAGGACCGGTTGAAAATTCCGATGCGTCCGCGGTCCGGCAACTGATTCGTCGCGCGCCACAAAAAATCATGGTGCAGTTCGGCTTCCGACGGCGCCTTAAACGAGTGCACCTGGCATCCTTCCGGATTCACTCCGGACATTACATGTTTGATCGTCCCATCTTTTCCTGCTGCATCCATTGCCTGAAAGATGAGCAGCAGCGACCATCGATCCTGGGCGTAGAGCTTGGCCTGCAAATCAGCCATGCGTGCAATATCTTCCTGCAACTTCTTCCCAGCAGCCTCTTCCGAGCGCCACGGACCGGTGTCTGCGGGATCGACATCATTCACCCGGAAATGTTTGCCGTCATCAATCCGATAGGATTTTGCCAGTTTGGCAGTCTTCATTCGTTCATCGCTCCGGGGTTTACTGCAATAGGAAGTTTACACTGCGTTCGGGGCATGTCATGAGCGCCGCGTCGTGACGATCACCATTTCTCACTCGGATCAGTCTCCCCGTACTTCGAACGTCGCCTACAACCATCAATCCATGCTGGCAACAATTCAGGATGGCTGGAATCTTGGCTGCCCGGCATTCACCTGCGACACCGCCAATGTGCCGCCAATGAGCGACCTGGTCGGCCCCAAAAAGTAGCGTGGCAAGGTCATTGAACTTCGTAAACTTGCAGCTCCAATTTTGCGTCCGGCTTGCCTTTACCTGAAACGGCGACATAAAGCCGTTTCAGGTCGGGCACAAAAATTGACGATTTCGCGCGGTAGGCGGTCGGCACTTCGGCGATATGCTCGTAGTGATCGGCATCGCGCTGCTCAAAAACAGACGCCGTCTCACTTCCCGTGACGTAAATCCGTTTCCGCAACACATCAAATGACATGTCACTGTTGACCCCGACACACGGAAGCGACGTCACCACTTTACCCGTGTCGCTGTTGAGGACGATAAACCGCGCCGGCTTACGAGTCGCAATAAACATTCGATGGTCTGGTTCATCAAGCACGATCGCATGGGCTACGTGCGCGTCCGGCAGCGCCCACTTGGCAACGAGTTGGCGAGTCTCTAGATCAACCACCCCAACCTCGTCCGTGCCCGTGAGGTTTACATATAGCTTTTTGCCTGCCCGGTCGATGACCATTCCCTCATTGGAATTTCCGGGCAGTCCCGCGACGTCGCCGATATGTTTGAAGGACTTCGTATCAATGATGCTGAGCACATGTGTCGGCCCCTTGTGACCGCCTCCGCTCTCCACATAGTAGAAGCGATTTACGGGATTCAGCACACCATGATCTACGCCCTCACCCAATTTAATGGTTTTAATAATCTTGTACTTCTTGCAATCGACGAGGCGCACCGAGCTATCCCCGCCGTCCGTGACGACCAAGTGATTCGACTCCGGTAGATAAACCATCATCAGTGGCTGCCCGAAGCCTTCAATACTATGAATCCGCTTCCCCGTAAGAAGGTCGAACACCTCGACTGTCTTATGCTCCTCAGCCGCGAGGAATAGACGATTGCCTTTGCGGTCTAATCCAAAATGGTCGAAATCGCCGGTGAAACCCGGCATCGGTGTTGTCATGATCAACTTCAGTGGTAGCTTTTCCTGCGCATTCAGCATTACTGACCCTACAACCATTATCGTGATGCAGACCTTCAGCAACTGTCTCAAGATATCGCCTCCAGGAATATAAGGTGTTGCCCTTCACCTCCGCTGCCGCGATTGCGCGCAGCGACGGCGATTCAAGCTACCACCGGCTTCTCCGTCACAACCGGAAGTTTCGCTTCCCGCCACGCATCGAATCCTCCAACCACATTCACCACGTTCTGAAAACCTGCCCGTTGCAGCAAACTGCACGCGATCATGCTGCGATATCCACCTTTGCAGTGCACTGCGAGAGTAACGGTGCGATCGATTTCGGGAGGGGCAACTTTAAAATTATCCAACGGCCACCACGCTGCGTCCGCAATATGACCCGACTCCCACTCAGGCTCGCGCCTGACATCTAATACATTACATGCGCCGCTTTGCACCCGGCGGCTAAGATCTTCAACACTAATCTGCGCAAGTGTTGCCAACGGCAACCCCGCCACGCTCCACGCCTCAATTCCGCCTTTCAGATATCCGCGCGGATCCTCAAGCCCCACTCGCGCCAGCCGCATTCGTGCTTCTGATAAGGCCTCCTGCGATTCCGCGATCAGCACAGGACGAGATTTCAAACCCAGCAGCGCTCCCGCCCACGATGCAAACTGCCCCGACAATGCGATGTTCACCGTCCCCGCGACATGCCCCGCCGCAAACTGCTCGCCCGGACGCACATCGAGTACGATTCCACCCTCCGCCAGCAGGCTTTCGAGTTCGGCCGGTTCAACTGGAGGCAGTTCCGGCAAATCGGCGAGCGCCGCCGCCCCCGTGCGATTGATTTCCGCATCCTGCACAAAATATTCCGGACGCGCCGGCAAATTACAGGTCAACTGCTTCGCGAATTCTTCCCTGCTCTGGATCTGCAACGCGTAGTTTGTAAGCCGCTCCGTGCCGATCGTCGAAACCCGCTCCTCCCGCATGTTTCGCCCGCATAACGACCCTGCCCCATGAGCCGGATACACCAGAACACTATCGGCAAGTCTCAAAATCTTATTGTGAAGACTGTCATAGAGCATTCCAGCCAATTGCGCCGCTGTGTGGCGCTTCGAAAGATCGGGACGCCCCACGTCCCCCAAAAACAAAGTGTCGCCCGTCAGCGCCGCCCACGGCGCGGGAGACTTCTCCTCGTCCGTAATCACCAGGCATACACTCTCCGGCGTATGCCCCGGAGTTTCCAAGGCCGTGATCCGCATTCTTCCCACCTGTAACTCGAAACCATCTCGCACCGCGATGTGAGGAAACGTCGCGCCCGCTTCGGCTCCAATGTAAATTTGCGCGCCGCTTCTCGACGCCAGCTCTCTGTGTCCAGAAATAAAATCAGCATGCAGATGCGTTTCGAAGATGTGACGAATGCGAACCCGATTCGCCTGCGCCGCCTGCAGATAAATTTCCACATCGCGCTGCGGATCCACCACCACAGCCTCGCCCTCGGACGCCAGCATGTACGACGCATGCGCCAGACATCCCAGATAAAACTGCTCGAAATACATCGTCCGCCTCCGGCCCCGCTGCGCCCCCAATTCTATCCCCCAAACTACAGTTCCTGCACCGCTCCCGCGATCACCCCTACTCGTAGAGACGTAGCTTGCTACGTCTAGTCCCCGTAGGAACTCGCCGGTGGAAGCGCTTCTTATCGGTGCTTCATGCGACCTCCACATCGCTGTCGCAGCACTTCACCGCTGTAGTAATAAGGTGTAAATGATTTAGACCTTCAGCCCGCGAGACACACATGGAAACCCCCGCTCCGCCGCAAGCAGCGCCGCTTCAGCCATTGACAAGCCAAACCCGCCGGAGTAATTTTGGAAATCGAGGCCTAAGAACGGTGACGCGATTTCGTTGGATATTGATTCTCGTCCTCTTAGGCGCAGCCGTCTGCGTCTCCGCAGCACCCCGAGCGGACCTGCCCGAAACCAATTTCAACGAAGCGGATGCGCCTGTAAATTTAGCTCCTCCTCTGCCGCCCCGCTTCCAGATCGTCACTCCAGCGGTTGATCCAATCCTTGTTCCGCTCACGTTGCCGCTCGACTGCGCAGATTGCGCTGTCCACAGTTTGGTATTCGCCCCGGCCCCCGCGCCCACTCAGTGCCGCCGAAATTCTCTCCAGGACATTCTCTGCACATTTTTGATCTGACCTCGCACCCACTCGGTAATGCCTAGTGTTGGCCATGCGCCCGGATCGTCGATAAACGCATCCAGTCAAAACCTTCTTTGGACGTGGGCTCGACCTCTGGGCATACCGGAATTCAGGTGAGGCAATGAACTCATTGAAGCGGTTAATTCGCGGCACATCCCTTACGCGAAAAATACAAACGCCGCCTTCGCGGGCGCAATTCTTGAGAGGCAATTATGAATAAAGCAGATATGGCATTTCTTACATTCCCCGTGGAACAAATATGCTCTGACCGCCCGCTGTGCAATCCTTGGTCTACGTTCAACTGGCAAATCCAGGATGAGAGGCTCCCCCACTTGCTGGTCGTCCTGCAACAGCTCGACGAATCCATGCACGGACTCGAAGGACTGCCGGAGCCCGAAGCCAGCGAAATCGTCTCCGCCGCACTCCGGGTCTGTGGTTTTGTCGAGCCTATCGAAGCGTTCGAAGTGATAGCCGCCATCCTGAATGTTCTCGAAACGCTCGATCCATTTTCGGAGAGGCCGACCTTCCCCGGATATGTCGGCACACCCTCGTGAACACGAGCCTCGTGAATCACGAAATCATGCGATCGGCAACTTTACCGATAAACAGAACAGGAGATTCCAATGGCTAAGATTCCAACCGCAATTCGAGTGGCGAAGTTTCGCTCCCCAATTTTCCTGACGATTGCTTTATCTCTTCTGCTCGGAGCCCTCGCGGCGCAAGACCGCGACGGAGACTCTGGTCGCTATGTCATTCTCAACGCGCAGTATGGCACCGAGCATAACCATGTCGACGTCACTAACCGCTTGCGGGAACTAGCCCGCCGCGATCTGCAGTTCCGCGTCGAGTACAACACCATCAATGCGGACCCTGCTCCCGGCCGTTCGAAAGTTCTCCGCGTCTATGCGCGGGATATGAATGGCGAGGAGCGAGCATTCGACTTCCGCGACGGCAGCATTTTTGACGGCGCCCAGTTCCGCGGCTGGCAACGCGCAGACTGGGGCGATGAACATTGGCAGGGCGGCTGGAATGGCCGATACGCCGAACATGAGCATGACGCCGACCGCCGCGACTTCAGAGACGATCACGACGCCGACCGCCACAGGGATCATGATTCCGGCGAATTTCTCATTCTCAGTGCGCAATATGGCACCGAGCGCCGCCACGTCGACGTCACCCATCGTCTGAAAGAGCTGGCACGTCGAGACGTGCGCTTCCGCATGGACAACCACACCTTCGGCGTCGATCCCGATTACGGCCACCACAAAGTGCTCCGCATCTATGCCCGAGATCACGAAGGACGAGAACGTATGTTCGAGTATCTCGAACACGGCTGGGTTGACGGATCTCAGTTTCGCGGCTGGGGACGCGGCGAGTGGGCCAACGAAAATGAACGCTGGAGCGGCCGCTGGAACCTCGAAGAACACGAGCACGAACACGACCGCCGATAGTTGGAAGTTGTAAAGAGTGGCCCGGTAAGTCTCAGCCCCTGCCACCAACTCGCGTACCGACGCCCTAGATAAAAGCCCCGTAGAGACGTAGCTTGCTACGTCTCTGCCGGCGCCACCCCACTCCTGTCATCAATCTGCGGACGTCCGTACCGCAAATCTGCGGACTACCGCCCCTGTCATCGTGAGCGAAGCATGACGACCACGGAGTGGACGTCATGCGCAAGTCGAACGATCCCATACCTGCCGTAAAGAGACCTCTCTCAGTTTGACTATCCTGCCCACGTGATCGGCCGCGCTATTCTTTACAAAATTTTATGATTGAAATCTTTTGTTTTCGAGTATGATGGCGCGCAACCAAAACCTGCCGCGCATTCGCCATGGCAATCTTCTTTGCCGGGCAGGCACTAGCATTACAGGGGAAAACCATACGATGAAGAGATCGGCTCCGCTACAGCCGTGCCTTGTGTTAACGATTTTTATCCTGGGTGTTCTAACAGTTGGCTGTGGAGGGACAAAGTTACTCGATCCCCCGGGCGCAGCCACGGTATCGGTATTGCCGACACAAAATCCACTCGTCGCAAACTACACGGTGTTGACCGGGCTGGCATGTCCCGGACAGGTCATGATCCAATTTGGCCCCGACGCCTCCTACGGACGAAATACCGCATGGTATGCCGTGCCCGCTTCTCGTCACGCGTCCACCATCCTTGTCGCTGGCATGAAAGCCTCCACCACATACCACATGCGGGCCCAGGTACAGGAGATCTGCCCGGATGCCATCAACACCCTCGTCAGCGCCGATACCACATTCACAACCGGCGCATTGCCTTCTCTTCCTTTTCCGTCTCTTTCTGTCTCTCGCCCCAATCCCTCTCCTAGTTCTTCGGAAAATCCAGGAATAGAGATGGTCGACATCGTGAATCCCGGTGTCCCGGCTCTTTTCACCGATCGCGATGCCAACCCCATCTGGTATTACGATGTCGGTCAGGGAAATTTCCCGTATACCTACAAACTACTTCCGAATGGGCACATGATTCTCAGCATCACCCTGGCGGGGTTCAACTCCCTCTTGCGGGAAGTTGACCTTTCCGGAAAAACTATCCGCGAAATGTATGTCGCGGCTCTGGGTCAGAAAATGCAGTCTGCCGGATATGATTTCGCACCCACGGCTTACCATCACGATTTGCTTCCACTCACGAATGGCCATGTCATTGTTCTTACATACTTCACTAAGGATTTCACTGATCTCCCCGGCTATCCCGGTACCACATCCGTGGTCGGCGATGGCATTATCGATCTCGACGAAAATTGGAATCCTGTCTGGGCGTGGAACTCTTTCGACCATCTCGACGTAAACCGCCACCTCAACGGACTGCCCGACTGGACTCACAGTAATGCGCTCGTTTACTCCGCTGCCGATGGCAATCTCATCCTCTCTATGCGCCATCAATCGTGGGTCCTCAAGATCGAGTACAACAACGGCGCCGGAGCCGGGGATGTCCTTTGGAAACTCGGATACCAGGGCGATTTCTCCCTCGCCCAGGGCAGCGATCCCAGCCTCTGGTTTTCCTTCCAGCATTTTCCCTCGATCGTCACCCAAAGCGGTCGCCAGACGACTCTCAGTATTTGGGACAACGGCGATAATCGCGTCCTCGACGTAACCGGTACAACTTGTGGCACCGATCCTCTGTTCACGCCGTGCTACTCGCGCGCAACCGTCTTTGAACTCGACGAAAGCACGATGTCCGCAAACCTGCTTTGGGACAATCTACCCGGCGAATTCTCTTTCTGGGGAGGCAGCATCAATCAGCTCGCCAACGGGAATGTCGAGTTCGACATCAACGCTCCCAGCCCACCTCCATCCCCCACTCTTGGTTCTGAGATTCACGAGGTAACGCGAGATTCGCCTCCACAACTCGTCTGGGTACTCGATATCGACGCCTTCAACGCTTACCGCGCCTACCGCGTCCCCAGCCTTTACCCTGACGTGAGTTGGCAATACTGAAAGACCCGCCGAGTGTCACACGCTTTAATACTCTGAATAGAGCCGTACTCCTGCCTTGAAGGTGCGGCGCCAGCCACGCCTCCCGAGTTCATGGGTGGGAGCAGTACTTGAGCGCTGCAATCAGAAGTCAGACAAGGCAAAGGGCCTCAGGCCGGTACGCCTCTGTCATCCAGAGCGAAGCATAACGCCCACGAAGTGGACGTCATGCGGAGTCGAAGGACCCCACACCCGCGTGAAGCCATCAGAGACCTCGCAAGGAATCCTTGCCGATGCCTTGGGGTTCGCACGCAGATATGGGACGACATGACGCGATCGAGCAGGAACCCACCGGGACTCCGCTGCTACAATGCGGCGCATGTCCGCCAGTTCGCCCGACCCTACCCATCCCGATCTCGTGACCGTCGCCGCGATCGCCATCGTCGCCACAGTAATTGCAAACTTGATTCACGAAGGCCTTGGTCACGGAGGCATGTGCGTAGCCACAGGTGGCCGCCCGCTGGTGCTCTCCACCGTGCACTTCGATTGCAGAGCGGACACGCGTCTTGTGGCGGCGGGCGGGACGCTCGCCAATCTGATCTTTGGAGCCCTGTTCTGGATCGCCTCGCGCGCCGTCAAACGGTCCGCTTCCTGGCGTTATTTTTTCTGGTTGCTGATGACTTTCAATTTGTTGAGCGCCGGCGGATATTTTCTATTCTCTGGCATCGGCAACATTGGCGACTGGGCGGCGGTAGTGGCGGGATGGCAGCCCGCCTGGGCATGGCGCGTAGGCTTGGCTGCGCTGGGGGTCGTTACCTATTTCTTTGTGTTTGTGCCTCTGTCCCTGCGCGAATTGCTTCCATTTCTAGGAAACGACGTGAAGCTCCGCGTGCGGCGAGCGCGCCAACTCACGGTCACGCCTTATCTCACCGCCGGAGTCCTCTCTTGCGTGGCCGGCGCGCTGAATCCCGTGAGTCCGCTATTGATCCTGATCTCCGCTGCCGCTGCGTCATTTGGCGGCAACTCCGGACTGGCATGGATGTCGAATCTGCTCTCTGGCCCGCGCTTCCCCAGCACCGAATTCCAGATGCCCGAAATCGAACGCAGCCTGGGATGGATCATCGCCGCCGTCGTCGTGGCGACAGCTTTCATCGCGGGACTCGGACCCGGCGTGAAGTTTCATCCGCCCTAGCCAATCCTGGCGCGTGACTCCTGTCCGCTGCCTTTGATCTCCCCGAAATCTCCACCGCCGCCACCGCCGACGTACTTTAGCTCTCTTTGATTGACCATTTCGGGAAGACGCAGTATAAATCCTTTGCTACCTGTGCTGGCTGCGGCCACAGGCCTACTTCCCCTTGTTGTCATCCGAGTTAAGGCAGCGTATCGCTGAGTTTTCGACCAATCGAAAACCACCTCAGGAGTTCTAAAATGCAAAGCGCAAAGCTGCGTCACTCCGTGATATTTCTTGCTCTCCTGGCTCTGGCTTTTGCCACGCAGGTTCAAGCGCAAACCTACACCGACTTGTTTGACCTTGATGGAACCTCACATGGTTGTTGTCCCATTAATCCGGCTGCAATCGCCCAGGGCCGCGACGGAAATGTTTACGGCACGACCATTTCCGGAGGCGCCAATGGGCGCGGCAACATCTTCAAGAGCACCCCGACCGGCACCATCACGATCCTCCACGATTTCAACACCACCGATGGCAGCAGTCCGCAGGGCGGCCTCACGCTGGGCGCGGACGGCAATTTCTATGGATCAACCACGTTTGGCGGCAGCCACTCTGCCGGAACCCTTTTCAAAGTCACTCCCAGCGGAACCTTCACGACGATCTACAACTTCACCAATGGTGCCGACGCAGGATTCCCGCACGCCTCTCCAATTTTCGGCACGGACGGCAAGCTATACGGCGTTAGCGGCACGGGTTCCAACGGTTTGGTTTACCGATCGACGACGGCGGGTGTGCTCACGCCTCTGGCGCCCCTCGGAATTCAGTGCGATTCGCCGCTGGTCCCGGGTACGGACGGCAAGTTTTACGGCATCACGAACCTTGGCGGCGCGAACAGTCGCGGACAAGTATTCTCCGTCACGACGGCGGGCATCGTTAAGACAGTCTTCAGCTTCAACGATCCCACCGGCGCTTTGCCCTTCGGCCCGCTTCTACAAGCGCCCGACGGCAATCTCTACGGCACTGCCTCCGTTGGCGGCACCAATGGCGGGGGTGTGGTCTATAAGCTCACCCTCGCGGGCGTTTACACGGTGCTGCACAACTTCGACAACGTAAACCGCGTGAATGGATTTACTCCGACCACGGGCGTGGTCGAGGGCAGTGATGGGTTCCTCTACGGCGTCACATCGGTCGGCGGCTCAAACCTCGGCGGGACGATTTTCCAAGTGAAAACCGACGGCACCGGCTTCGCCATCGTCCACAATTTCGACACCACCCACGGCTCGGGGCCCGACTCCATGATCACACTCCACACCAGCGGAAAGATCTTCGGTCTGACCAATTCTGGCGGATCGCACAACGATGGGGTCCTCTATAGCTTCGCCAACAACCTGAAGTCGTTCGTGCAGCCGGTGACTCTGCAATCGGCGAAAGTAGGCGCGGCCGTCGGACTACTCGGCCAAAACTTCTCCACCGCAACGCAAGTATTGTTCGGCGCTGGGGCAGGCACCTTCACGGCAACTGGTAACACATTCATCACTGCGAAACCAGTCGAAGGCGCAACCACCGGATTCATCACAGTGAAGGAACCCGGAGGCGATCAGCTCACTACCAAGAAATTCAAGATCGCCCCTGGCATCATCAGCTTCTCGCCAACCAGCGGCGCGGTGGGAACCTCCGTCACAATCACCGGAACGACCCTGACCGGCGCCACATCGGTGAAGTTCAACGGCAAGGCCGCAACTTTCACCGTCGGCTCCGACACAAATATCACCACTTCGGTCCCGGGGGGAGCCACTACCGGAAAGATTTCTGTGACCACTCCTGGAGGTAGCGCTTCCAGTACAACCGACTTCACCGTGAACTAGTGGACTAGAAGCGATTCCCGGCCGCGCGGCAATGATCGGTTTTTAGTCGGCCCGGCCAAAGTCCCTTTTCCTTTCAACAACTTACCTCCACCCAATCCCCCTATCAACCGCTAAACCCCGTTTTTCACCCGTTCGTTGCGTTAATGATGCGCATCTCGTTCCCCTCCAATAAGATCGCTTCAGACCAACACCCAGGGAAACGTGTACAAACTAGGTTTAATCCCAAGGGAAAGCCATAGGTTGTTGGGTTTCGTGGGCTAGGATCTCAGGCAAGCCAGACAATTCACCCGGTCTTTTCTGAGAACTGAAAACGAGAACTGAAGCTAGAAGCTAGGAGCCTCTTAATACATGCGCAAGCCGATCAAGTACGTGGAAAAAGCAGTCACCGTCGCCGCGAAAGGCGCTTGGGCGGTCTTTGACCGTTTGAATCAGATCAAGCAAAATCCTTCGCCCACTCCCAAGTGGTCCGACAAACCTCTGCTCAAATCCTACGAAAAGTCGAAGCCACCGCTCGGCTGGCCGCGCTCCACTGATTCGCTCTGCCCGAAGTGTGTTCCGGAAATCCGCCAGCAGATTCTCGACGGCAAACTGCCGCACGAAGTCTTGATGAACGAAAAGATTGGCGAGATCAAGGCCACCATCGTCGAGCGTGATGGAAAGATTTTGATGGTAAAAGATTGCCCTGTCCATGGCCACTTCGAAGACGTGATGTCGATCGACACCGATTTCTCGAAGCACCTCGAAGACGTTTTTCCCGGACGCGACATCGCCGCGCACGCTGACGAGAAGCTGCATCATCACGGATCTTCAACCGTGAAATATGGACGCGGCTCCGTGCTGACGATCGATCTCACAAATCGCTGCAACATGATGTGCGATCCCTGTTTCATGGACGCGAACCAGGTCGGCTTCGTCCACGAACTGCAATGGGAAGAAATCAAGACCATGCTCGACAATGCGATTACGATTAAGCCGCGTCGTCAGATGAGCGTGCAGTTCTCCGGCGGCGAGCCCACGTTGTCCCCATATTTCTTGGACGCCGTTCGCTACGCACGCAAAGTTGGATACAACTCCGTGCAAGCTGCGACCAATGGAATTGAATTCGCAAAAAGTTTTGAATTCTGTCAGCAGGCCGTTGAAGCCGGCATGCGCTACGCGTATCTGCAATTCGACGGAATCGGCAACGCCGCTAATGCTCACCGCATGGTCGGCAACTTGTTCGACGTGAAATTAAAAGCAATCGAGAATCTGCACAAAGCAGGAGTAGAAATTGTTCCGGTAGTAACGATCGTCAACGGCATCAACAACGAACAAGTCGGACGCATCATCAAGTTCGCGCTCGACAATCCAAAAACGATCGGCTTCTTGTCCTTCCAACCCGTAAGCTTCACCGGCCGCGACGAAGCCGTCACCGACGACCGCCGCCAAGCCCAGCGCTATACCCTCTCTCACTTAGCTCACGATGTAAAAAATCAAACCGGATTAGGCGAACCCAGCCGCGACTGGTTCCCAATTTCTTTCATGGGCACATTTTCCGACTGGGCAGATCTCATGCACGCCAACGACGTCAAAAACGACTGGGGCCAACTCTCCTGCGGTTGCCATCCGAACTGTGGAACGGGGATGGCGGTGATGATTGATAAGGAAACTAAGGAGGCGGTGCCGGTTACTGCTTTCTTGAAGGGCGATCAACTGGCTAAGGATATTGCGAAGGTGAATGATGCGGCGCGCGGGAAGTTTCTCACTGTGTTTGGCATGGCGCTATGTTTGATGAAGAACTACGATCCGTTTCAATCGCCAACACATTTTAAGTTGATGGATCTGTTGCGGAAGTTTGACAAGAACTTTAACGCGACGGGAAAGAATTATGGGAAGGTTGGTCCGGACCGGACGGTGGACGACGTGATGAAGCGGCGTAACGATCGGTGGAACTTCCTGTTTATCGCGGGAATGTGGTTCCAGGATCTGTTCAATTACGACTTCCGGCGAACGGAGCAGTGCATTATTCCTTACGCGACGCAGGAAGGTGAGATTTCATTCTGCGCTTACAACACCGGCGTGGGATGGAGAAATATTATCGAGAAGATGCACATGACGGCCACGCTTACCAAGTGGTATGAAGAACATGGGCGGCACGAGATTTTTGCGGGCGGCAAGAAAGTAAAGATGGACGACGAGACGCATTCACTGCTGCTGCGCGAAAATATTGTGACGACGGAATTGCAGCATGACCTGGACAATCTGGGGATCGCGAAAAACGCGCGCGAAGAGAAGAAGCGAGCGCGGGATCTAAAAGCGGCTTCCGCTTCCCGGCTTCCGGCTTCCGGCGATGAGAGTGCGATTCCGGCCGCGGCGCATCGTGGACCCGCAAAGAATGATGAGGCTTACAACGCGCGCATGGCTTCGCTTTATCGCGAAGTAGTGTTGAAGGAAAAACCCGCTGTCGCCGAGAACGGATTCATTCCGCTGGGCGCGCTGGGCAAGGCAAACGGCAATGGAGAGAAGGCTGCGAAGCCGGAAGTTGCCGAGCCGGTTGCTGGGGATTAGTTAGCTTTTAGCTCTTAGCCATTAGCTTTTAGCTTGAAACATCGGGGTCGCCTGCGGGCGACCCTTTTTGTTGGTATGTAACACGACGGGGTAGAGACGATGGTGAACATCCCGTCTCCCGTCGCTCCCCGAGTTTTGCAAACGAGGGCAACAATTATGTTTTCGTATCTTAACGCGAACTAGCGTCGGGAGGACTCTGTCCAACTATTAACTGCCCCACTCGTCGGAACCCGGGACGACGTGCGGGCACCCCAGCATGTTGTTGGACGGTGACGCTAATTTGGGAAGCCGACTTTTTTGATTAGTGTATTGAAGCGGGGGTCGGAGCGGAGGGGGTCCATTATGGGGTGCTCTTTCATTTCGGTGAGAAAAAAGTCGTGGTTTTGAACTGCCTGGTCCAGCCACTCGAAGGCGCGATCTTTTTCTCCGAGCGCGGCGAACACACCTGCTACGTAAAACCAGTCCTGGATTTGATCGGCCGAGGGTCTGGTGAGATTTTTGAGAGCTTTTCTGGCGTCCGACGATTTGCCGCAAACGGCCTCGGCGTGCGCGGCGCTGGTGCCGTCGCGGCCCTCGCTAAGGGTTTGGACAATTCTGAATTCACTTAGAGCCTCAGCGCACGAACCCTTTTGATCGTAAGCCATCCCCAGAAAAATATGGCTGAACATGCGTTGGGGATCAAGCGCTACGGCCCTGCGAAGTTCGGTGATGGCTTCATCGTAGCGGCGAGCCCGGTAGAGGACGCGCCCTAGATTTGTCTGAACAACGATAGAAGTGGGATCCAACTCCTGGGCGCGCAAGATTTCCTGTAATGCCTGATCATGGCGGCCGACGTCCGAGAGGAACCATGCGTATCGTTGATGGGCATTGGCGAAATTGGGCTGCAGCTCGGTGGCTCGTTTGTATTCCTGTTCCGCTCCAGACCAATCCCAGTCAAAGTGGTGCCTCACCAGGGCCAGCGCCTCGTGTGCCTCGGGAGCTTCGGGGTCCAGTGCAAGAGCCTTGGTAGCAGCGACTCTGGCACGGGGAAATGCTTCTGACGGCGCAAGACCCTGATAGTTGGCGAGCAAGCTGTAGGCATCTGCCAATCCTGCATAGGCGCGGGCATACTGAGGGTCATCCTCGATGGCGCGCTGGAAATATTCCGCTCCCTTTTTTATCGCGTCCGGATTCTGTTTGGAAAGTTCGTTTCTCCCGCGAAGATAGTCCTCGTAGGCGTTGGGACGAATGGGGGCACGGCCGGTGAAATATTGGCGCTCTGCGGGAGTAAGGGTGGCGCGGACCTGGGATGCGATGTCTAATGCGATGGAATCCTGGACCTCCAGAAGGTCATCCAGCTTGCGCTCGTAGCTTTGCGCCCAGAGATGCGTGTCGGTGTGGGCATCGATTAACTGAGTGGTGATGCGCACTTTGTCGCCGGAGCGAACGATGGAACCTTCGATGATGGAGTCGACATTCAACTCGCGGGCAATCTCGGGAATCGACTTGTGAGTATTTCGATAGCGCAGCATTGAAGTGCGCGAGACCACACGAATGGTATGGATGCGGGCCAGATTCGTATTCAGTTCGTCGGTCATGGCGTCCGCGAAGTAGTCCTCGTTGGAATCGCCCGAAAGATTCTGAAGGGGAAGAATAGCAATCGAGCGAATGAAGTGGATGGGGCGTTGAGGAGGCGGGACCATGATCCACAGCACAAAGAAAATCGTCGTGACAGTTGCGACGGCGGCAAAAACGATGACCGCGATTCGCCAGAAGGAGGGTCCAGGCCTCGGTTCGGGCGGCGGGAAGACGACCCGGGAAAGTACGATGTCGGACGGCGCAGGCTTGGTTAGATCCCGAATCTGGGCTTTGAATCTGTAGCCGCGGCCGACTACGGTTTCGACGTACCTGGGCTCTTCAGAGTCGTCTCCCAGAGCAACGCGAATTTTTCGAATACCGTTGTTGATGCCTTGTTCGTCGTCGACAAACACGTCATCGGTCCACAACCTGCTTCTAATTTCCTCCCGAGTGATGAGTTCTCCAGGACGTTCAACCAGCAGCAGGAGAATATCAAGCGGCTGCCGTTCGAGCTTCACTTTTCGGCCCGCGCGCCGCAGTTCATAGCGCCCCAAGTCGAGTTCGCATTCTTCGAAAGCGAGGATCTTGGACAGGGAAAAACGCCCCATTTCGTTGCCGGAAGTATATACCCACCTGTAAGACCGGGGTGATCTCTTGTCTTTTCAGTTATTTGAGGAGTTAGGTGAAAGTTAGCCAAGCATTATGCATCGCTTATTGACGAGAGAACGAACTTCGCACACTATGCGGGCGCACGGTAAACGGGACCGCACTCTGCAAGGTCAATGCCCGTAATTTCAATTCGAGGGAACTTCGTGAAAACCAGAAATATCGCCGGACTGTTCTTGTGCGTAGTCATGCTTGTTGTGGCGCCGAAGACGAGCTGGGGACAAAACTCGGTTCTCTATGACGACTTTAACCAACAATTGCTCGATCCACTGCGATGGGCCACTGGGGGAGCGTGCTACTCAAGCTCCAGTGAGATGGAATGTGTTCGCACGATTCAAGCGGGGAAACTGTTGTTGGCCCACCGCAACTTCGGACAACAGGATAGCGACACGGGAAATCAATTTGGTAGTTCTACGGTGTGGTTCCTTGATCCTGCGCCAATCAAGAGCATCACTGCGGACATAGTGATTCGGAACATTGAAGAAGTTCCATGCGCGGCGAATTCTCAATTCGGCGGAGCGGTACACATCGATGCCACATTTTTTAACGCGGGCAGCGGTAACTCGAGCGACGACGTCGGATCGCAATTAGGATTCTCACGCAACTCCTCCGATCCCAAGGGTCAGATCTTCGTATGGGCGCAAATCTTTCAGGGCTTCAACTACTTCGGTTTTGTGTCGATCGGACATGTTGCCGCGGGCAGTACCGTCACTGCTACGTTAAGTTGGGACAAAGCCAACCACCAATTCATTGCGAAGGTTACGAACGATGCTGGTCACACCACGCGAGTAACCCTGCCCTACAGCTTCTCGGACAGCGCACCGGCGACAAATCCTACAAAG
>JAOAPI010000076.1 GCA_025462865.1 Candidatus Sulfotelmatobacter sp.
TGTAAAGTGCTCGTAAATCAGGAATGGTACTTTCCGTGCCGCGCAATTCTTGACCGCTTGCGCAATGAGTCCATTGGTGGGTGCCTTGTCTTTATGCTGAACCATCGCCAAGATATGGACCATGCAAGTCTGGGTATTGCTTTCGTCAGTCGTTAACTTTATGAAGCCAATCATCTTGCCTTCGAAAAACGCACCGATGTACACGCTTCGTTCGAGAAATGTTCCCGCATAAACTCGGGCCTGCTCCGGAGTCATTCCGTAGTGCGGAAAGCGTTTTCCTTGCCGAAAGGGTGTTTCGTTATAGATTCCACATATTCCTTCAATCAGTTCTTCTCCGTAGGCGACCTCACGGAAAATTATCCCCTTTTTCTCCGCTTGGCGTGCGCGATTGCGTGGATATGAACGCAATTGTTGATTCCACCAGTGTTCAAAAGTCGATACAGGCAACACCGCGAGGTTATCTAGCTCCATGGGATACGGGTACTTCGGAGTCGTTTACGGAAGCGTTTGAAGAAAAGTGAAAATATAGACCCGTATTCTGGAGGCCCGCAGCTCCCGGACCAGCAGTTCCGGATCGTTAGGAAACGTATATTTTTCTCCTTCAATGCGGGCAGTTCTCAGCAGTCGCCCCTCAACCTTGATGTTTCTGTCGCAAACTTTCACAAATCGACTCATGGAAAATCCCTTCCACTCCTAAAGCATCGGGCTGCCGGCCGCCGTTATGCTACGACCGAGAAGTTCGGTGCAATTGGGAAACCGCACAATAGTTTGCTCATCTCGTGGGACGTCAAAAATTGAAACTCATCCTCGTTGACTGGGTGAGTCTCCAATTCGACGAACGCTTGCCGTGCGCAAGAAAAAATCCGCTGTAGCCTTTCGGTTTCAATCGGTTCAATCGAAAACAGGAAATCAACGAGCCGGTGACGCCGCTGCAGCCGCAAGTCCACAAACCTCCGATACCGACGATTGATCCAACTCTTCTCCCTTGGCGCAAAGGAGAAATTTCTTCGAAGCAGCGTTCCAGAAGGCAGCAGCCTTCCTGTCAACACGTTTTCCGAGAGGTGCATGTGGTGATGCCCGTCGATTCGCTTGGGCGCTTCTCCGTAAATCCGGTTGAATTCTTCCAGTTGCGCCTTCGCCAGGTATGCGAACGAACTGGCTAGCCCCGGATGATAGATGGTCTGGAAAAGCTGGTGACGCCGCAAAAACCGGGCCACTCGCTCATGATGTTCCCGCAGCCTAGCCGAGACATTCCGCGCTGAGAATGGTTCGGTCAGGTTCAGGTGCAGTCCAACATCGATTCCCTGCTCTCTCGCTAGACTAGCTGCGCGCGCGGAGTCTTCCATAAACACCATGCCACTCGACGAAGAAATCACGCGTCGAGTGGCGCACTCCAGAATGCGATCAGTTGTCTCGCGATCACGTCCCCAGTCGTCAGCGTTGATGATGAGCGCGCCCGTGTGACCTGAAACCCCGTTCGGAGCGAATGACTCGTCCTGCGACGCTTGGCTCATCAAAGGTTTAAGCGGAACTTTTGTTGAAATTGCACGGGGCCTATTTCGTCATCTCTGAGCTTGTGTCCGCAGACTCCTGGAAACGCTTCGGCGGAAATGGACCACGGCGCCCAAGGAGCCTTCTGAGCCGCTGCATCTGTTCCCGGCGATGAAATGCAACCAGCTCTTGCGGCACCGGCCGTTGCGCGCGCCGGACCAAGGCCCAGAAGTAGCCTGCCGCTAGCGCAAGACCCCCCACCCCCACCGGAGGCGCTTTCATCTGATAGATCGTCCGAAGCCCCTCCCACAGAGGATGGTTCCCGATCGCGTAGTCCTTCACTCCGAGTTTGAACTTCGACATCAGGACGCTGCGATGAGCCGTGCCCATTTCGCGGTGATGTTCGCAGCACTTCTCGGTAAACGTGCGAGTCTTCCAGCCCTTCATCCGCGCGGTTATGACAGCAATGTGATCGATTGAGCCGCCCTTCACTGGCACGTATCCGCCGATCGACTCGAAACATTCGCGACGAAATAACTGACACGCTCCTGAGACGTGCTCAATACTGACAAAGCGATAGTCGTAAATGTGACCAGAGGTTTCCTGAAACGGTGTCCCGACCAGGCCCAGCGTCGTATCAGCTGCCAACTTCCTGAGCAGAAATGAAAAATACTCTTCGTCAAATGAAATGTCAGCGTCAAGGCTAGCGATGACCTGATAGCTGAGTTCTCGGACGCAGGCGTATCCAGCATTGAAAGCATGAACTTTGCCCGCAAAATGTCGTTCCTTGCGGTCCGGCATCCTCACTAACTGGATCCATGGATAAGTCTTCGTGTACCCGTTGACGATATCGTCCGTACCATCCGTAGAGCCGTCGCTAACGATAACCCATTTCATGGGCCTATGCGTCTGAGTCACGACAGACTTCAATGTCAGATCGATGAACTGTGCCTCATTTCGCGCGGGAGTTATTAGAACGTATGTAGGCAGAGATTTCATGACGTAAAGTTCATAATCGGAGCCGTGAATCGAAGGGCAATCTTACGCTTAGCTCAGCAGCGCGGTTGAATGGTCGGTGGTCCGCTTTTGGGAAATAATTGGGTCCTTCAGGAACCATAGACTTTCTTCGGCCACCCGAGCCTGCTGCTCCGCCGTCAGTTGTGGGAACATTGGAAGAGACAAAATCTGCTGGGCGATCTTTTCGCAGACAGGAAAATCACCACACCTGTACTCAAGCGAAGAATAGGCCTTCTGCAGGTGCAAAGGAATCGGATAGTGGATGCCGGTACCAATGCCCGTGTTTTTGAGATGGGCCATCATGCCTTCGCGGTCGTCGGTTCGGACCACATAAAGGTGATAAACCGCTCGCGACCACGAGGGCTCATGAGGCAGCGTGAGTGATTGATCAGAATTTGCGAATAGGCGGTTATAGTCGGCGGCCCGTTTGCGCCGCAGTGTATTCCAGTCGCCCAAGTGAGCCAGCTTCACCTGCAGCAGGCCTGCCTGGATGGCATCAAGACGCCCGTTATAGCCCTCTATATTGTGGTAGTACTTTTTTTCCTGGCCATGATCGCGCAGGATCTTAATCCTCGCTGCGATCTGCTGATCGTTAGTGGTAGCCGCGCCAGCTTCTCCACAAGCCCCGAGGTTCTTCCCAGGATAGAAGCTGAACGCTGCCGCCTTGCCGATGGACCCAGCTTTCAACCAGCGACCCTGCTTTTGTGAAAAATACTCAGCTCCGTGAGCTTGGCAGGCATCCTCAATCACGAAAATGCCGTATCGATCTGCCAGATCCAAAATTGGGTCCATGTTGGCCGCCTGTCCATATAGATGAACCGGGACTACGGCGGTGACCGGACGGCCACTCCTGTGGCTGATCAATCGCCCGCTGGGGTCGATCGTGCACTGCTTTTCAAGATAGTTTCGCAGCTTCTCGGGATCCATGTTGTAAGTGCGCTCATCAATATCAACGAACTCCGGCAGTGCACCGGCCTGTGAAATCGCTTCAGTCGTCGCAATAAATGTGTGGGGTACGGTCACGACGACATCGCCAGGTTTCACGCCGCAAGCCATTAGCGCGAACCGCAATGCGTCTGTGCCGCTGCTGACCGCTACTGCGCAACTCGCGTCGCAAAAAGTCGCGAATGCCTTCTCGAACTCCTCGACCATGGGCCCACCGACAAAGCCTGCACTCCGCAGGGCGTTGTGAAACACTTCCGTCAGCGCATGTTCAAGTTCAACATGGGGAGTTATCAAGTCAAGAAATGGAATAATTGCAGGATTACTCACTTACTCGCCTCCAACATTTGGTTGATAAAACGTAAGACCCTGGCGGGGTTGCCGGCTACAATAGCGTTTGGCGGGACATCCTTAGTGACCACGCTTCCGGCACCCACAATAGCGTTCTCGCCGACTTTGGTGTTTGAGAGAATCGTAGCTCCCGAACCAATCGAAGCGCCTTTCTTAATGATTGTGCGCTCCACTTGCCAGTCGGCTTCAGTTTGCAAACTGCCGTCAACGGCTG
The DNA here is from genome assembly GCA_025462865.1 of Candidatus Sulfotelmatobacter sp. GTDB lineage: Bacteria > Acidobacteriota > Terriglobia > Terriglobales > Acidobacteriaceae > Sulfotelmatobacter. The sequence continues at coordinate 4,016 of JAOAPI010000076.1, forward strand.
TGGCCCGCGGATAACTGTCGTTCGTAAATGTGACCCCGTGGCCGATGAACACGTTGTCTTCAATCGTGACGCCTTCACAAATAAAAGTGTGACTGGAAATCTTGCAGCGTTTGCCGACACTGGCATTTTTCTGTATCTCAACGAAGGCACCAATCTTCGACTCATCGTCGATTGTGCATCCATAAAGATTAATGAACTTTGAGAGCTTCACGTCTTTTCCAAGTTTGACATTCGAAGCAATAGTTACGTAGTTGTCCATATACGTGCCCGGTCTTCCTTCTGTTTTCTAAAATTCGGGGAGGAAAGCGGACTCAGGGAGTGAGGATAGGGTTTCAAGGAGTACTTAGCAGATGGGCGTGAGCATGCTGCGGAACCTGGGTCAGAGACGTACTAATGCACCGCGGTGGCGAAGCGACTCAGAGGCTGCCTCAAGCATCCGGACCACGCGCAGGCCAGCAATGCCGTCATTGATCGGCGTCTCATCATTCTGAATGCAATCTACAAAATAGCTCAGCTCTCGATGTAGCGCTTCCACTTGCTCGATTTTAGGAGCCCACATGTCGCCCGAACGGTAATTCACCAACAGGTTGTAAACGCCTTCCTGACTCGTGACGTTCACGCCCTTGTCGTATATCTTTATCTTTTCATCAGCCTCGAGGTCGTTCCACACCAGCATCTTCTTTTCTCCCCCGATCAGGGTTGTCCTGACTTTAACCGGAGACAGCCAATTCACATTCAGATGGGCGATGATTTTATTTGGAAAATACACAGTCATGAATGCGATGTCTTCATGCCGGTTGAGGTGGGTCTGTCCAGTCGCAACAATTGCTTCCGGGCTTTCCTGGATTAGGTAGTTCATTATTGAAAGATCATGCGGGGCTAGGTCCCAGACCACGTTTACATCATGCTGAAACAGCCCGAGATTTACGCGCGTAGAATCGTAGTAGAGCAGTTTTCCGAGGGCATCATCTTCCAGTAGTTGCTTGATCTTCCTAACGGCTCCCGTAAACAGGAACGTGTGGTCAACCATGATTTTCAGATTCTTCCTGGTCGCCAATTCGATCAACTCCTCGGCTTGCGCCACATTGCTGGTGAATGGTTTTTCAACAAAAATGTGCTTCCCATGTTCGAGAGCTGCCTTCGCCAGTTCGTAATGGGTCCACACCGGAGTCACGACTGCAACCGCATCAATCTTGCTGGAAGAAATCAGGTCAGCGGGATCAGACTTTACGTCAATTTGTGGATAAAGCTTGCTAGCACGGTTCCGAGCGGCAGGACTCACGTCGCAAATCGTCAGCACATCGGCTTGTTCCAACTGCTCGAGGTTCCGAACCACGTTCGGCCCCCAATAGCCGTAGCCGATCACTCCGAATTTCACAGTGTTTTCGGTCAAGCCGGCTGACTGGGCGATGGCTGAGTTTTCAGGTTGTACCAGGTAAGTAGACATATCAATCCTTGATGGTTCAGGTGAGATTTGAGGGAAGAGCGAAAAGCAAAAACTTTGTAACCATTCAGTGGGCGCCCTCGCCAAGAACGACTGCGCTGGGGGTGCGCAACAGGATTTTCAGATCCATCCATGGAGACCAAGTCCGCGCATACCGCAGATCAAGGCGAACCATATCATCAAATTTCACTTTACTACGTCCGTTAACTTGCCAAAGTCCAGTAATTCCGGGTTTCGCCTCCAAGAGACGGCGGCGATGCCAAAGGTCGTAGGCTTCTACTTCATATGGAACCGGTGGGCGCGGCCCGACTAGAGACATGTTGCCTTGTAGGACGTTCAAGAATTGTGGTAACTCATCAAGGCTAGTTCGTCGCAAGAATGATCCCACTCGAGTGACCCGGGAATCCTTAGTCAATTTGTAAACTCCATTGTCCTTCCCATTCGATTGCTGTTTTTCCGCCGTACCAGCAATCAGCTTTTTGACGTACTCGCGATGCTCTCGAGCATCGTTGTTCGCGTGCATTGATCGGAACTTGAGAAAAAGGAAAGGCTTGCCATGTTGGCCGATCCGGTTCTGCCGAAAAAGTACGGGCCCCCTGGAAGTGAGCTTTATCGCGCTCGCAACCATGAGAAAAAGCGGTGACAGAAACACGAGGGCAACAAAGCTTCCAATGATGTCCATGACCCGTTTCATCACGCGAAATGGTCTGCGTGATTCATCGCGTTCGATCAAGTCTGGATAGAGGGTGGCATTGCTGGGACGCTGGCCAGACTCATGGTTCCAATCATCCGGAAATAGATGGAACGAAATGCCGATCTGATTGAATTGTTCAAACGTTAGGTTTCCCCTCAGGACGTTGGTTACTCTTTCCAGCATAGTGCTCAAAATCGAGTCTTTTTCGTCGATGATGAGTTCCGTAAACATTACTCCAACTACCATGCGGCCTTGATACCAGCCGGTTATATCGGTCTCTCTCGTGGTAACCATTAGAGTAGAGACTATGTTTTCGAGGCCTTTGCCGTTGCTCTGCGTCGCAGAATTGCTGGTGCCAATGTCAAGCAGCATGAGGAGGAACGCTTTTCCGGAGCGCTCTGCCCTCTTTCGCTCTAGCGAAAGCATGCGGCGAAAAGATTCTTCGTCAAGCACCCGGCGCTCTCCGGCCAGCACGCGTTCGGCCGACAGAACATAAGAGCTGAGACCATTGCCCGCGCGTCGTAAGTTCACGAGTTCCTCCCGTGATAACTAGGTGTGTAGCTGGTTGGCATAACGAATTAAGGTTTTACGCGATGGAGACTGGGAAGCTACAAGAAAGGGATTGTCAGAACAAAATTGATTTACTTCGGGGAACCGTTACTCGGATCTACTGAGGGCATCTGCCTATACTCGTTGTAATAGTAATTGTTAGTCGTACTTTCGGACGAGTTTAGAAGCGCTCCGAGCAGCTTTTTCTGGTCGATTGCCTCGAGGCCCCGCTGCAGTTGTTTCTTCTCCGTAGATCCTTGCCGAGTAACGAGAAGGATTCCGTCGGCCAAGCGCATCCAGATGCTGGTGTCAGCGAGGGGGAGCACGGGTGGCGAATCGATCACAACCCAATCGAACCAGGTTGTCAATTGCTCCATCAGACTCGAAAGCCTTCCTGATTGCATCAGCTCTAGAGGATTACGAGGAGAGTCCCCCGCAGGCAGTACCCACAGACCTGCTTCTTCAAGGTGGTAAATGCTGGTCATAGGTCCACGGTCACCCTTTAACCACTCGGTAAGTCCCGGAATCTTGCCCAGACCAAATAATTTTGCAACCGATGGACGTCGCAAGTCTCCATCCATAAGCAAAGTCTTCTGTGTGGTCCGCTGGGCCAAAGCACAAGCTAGATTGGCGGAAACCATACTCTTGCCTTCCTGAGGAATGCTGCTGGTGATTAGCACTTTCTTCATGGGCCGGTTCTGCTGAAGTTGCCGTAATCGCACACCGAGGTACCGAAACTTTTCTGCTGCAAGGCTCTCTTTGTCGGTAATGCAAACCAATCTGCTTTGCGGCGGCACCAAAACGTGGAGCGTCCGGAATTGGGTGAACTGGTCAACCGACGAGCCATTCACCGGCTCGCCGGTTTCAAGCGGCGATTCTTTCGCGGTGCGAGCCCGCGTAACCGGCTCAAGCATGTCGGCGATCTCTTTTGGCATCGCAGGTTCTTCAAACATAGCTGTCGTCGCGCGTGCGAAAGCCGTCTTGCGCTCTGTAGCTTCCAGCAGCTCGGTGGCCAGGAAAGACGAAGGGACCTCTAGACCGCCATCATCACTGGCTGATTTTTGTAAGGCATCAAATATGTGGCTCATGCTTGTCGAACTCGAGCGGCTACGGTAAGCGCCTCCGTATCGCGCGGCAACGTTTTGTGCATAGAGGCATACAGATCCAGCAAAATTCTGGCGGCCCGTTGTAGATCGATCTCATCAAAGCCGGCAAGCTTTTCAACTTCCGCGGGACGGACCATATTGAGGCGAAAATCTCTGGCAACTTCATCGACGATTTCCGGCGTAACGCTGGACAACTGCTTGGCATAGGCCGAAAGAAGCGAATTTTCGCAAACGGTGTTGATCAGACGGGGAATACCACGCGAGTGGCGGTATACCGCCGCGATCGTGGTCGCCGGAAACAAGAGTTCAGCATGCGAGTTGGCGCCAACCAATCGCAAGCGACGCTCAATGTATCCTTTCGTCTCTTCGTGGTCGAGCGGCTCCAGGTGCGATCGAATTGCGATCCTCTGCTTTAATTGAGTCAGCTTGACCGAATCCAGTTTGTCGTCCAGTTCAGGCTGTCCGACCAGCACGATCTGCAGCAGCTTATGCTCGGCGGTTTCAAGGTTGGTAAGCAGGCGGACTTCTTCGAGTGCCTCTGCCGAAAGATGATGCGCTTCATCCACGATCAGTACAGTGGTGAGCCCCTTCAAACCGCGATTGACGACGAAGTTGCAGAGGTCGAACAGCAGTTCACCTTTGTTTTTCCCGGCAGATGGCAGACCGAAATCGCTGACAATGTACTGCAGGAATTCCGTCGGAGAAAGTCGGCTGCTGAACAGATACGCGTATGCAACGTCCTTGCTCTGCTTAAGTAACTGTAAGAGGCAGCGGAGCAACAGCGTTTTACCTGTGCCAACCTGTCCGGTCAGCACAACGAAGCCTTTGCGCCAGCGCACACCATAGTACAAAGCTGCCAGCGCCTCGTTGTGACGCTTGGTTGAAAACAGGAACGACGGGTCCGGAGTGATCTCGAACGGCCCACGCTTCAGATTGTAAAAGGCTTCGTACATAGCTTGACCTTATCCGCGCAAGTAGCTGAATGCGGAGCCCGCCAGGATGGTGGCGAGTATAAGTGCAGCGGTGGCCCATCCTAACCAAAATTTTATTTCTGCGTTCTCTTTATCCGATGGATTGACGATCACGGGGATTTCCGAAATGACCGCCGCCGGAATCAAGTCTTTGATTTCCTTTTCGCTGTAGAGACGGTCATCGAGCATTTCGAAACCTGCAACCACGCCCGCTCCCAGAGCTAGGCCGACGGCGAGACCAATGCCGCAGAACTTCAGACGGTTTGGAAAATCAGGCTTGAGAGGCAAGCTTGGAGGATCGATAATCCGGAAACGTTCGCCCTGCTGAAGCAACTCCATGCTGGTGGCCATTGCCGATTCGTTTTTCTTTTTCAGCAGGTCGTCATAGTTGGCCTTCGATTTGTCGTACCCGCGTGTTAAATCTGCAAGCTGCTGTTCGCGGACTGGCTCCTGATTAAGCCGAGCCTGGTAATCATTAATCTTCTGTTGCAAAGAGGCGAGAGTTTGCTGACGGTTCTTACTCTCGGTTTCGTTGGCTTGCAGTTGGCTCTGCAGCTGCGCCAGTGGAGTCGCCTGGGCTAGATTGCCCGTCGACTGCGTGGCTGACTTATCATCTGCGTCAGCCTCTGGATTATTTCGCTTAGCTTTCCAGTTTGCTAAGAGCTGGTCTCGCGTTCTTTCGGTCTTTGCGATTTGCTCTTTTAACTTCCGAACATCGGGATGGCGCTCTGTGTAGCGCGAGCTCAAGTCCGCCAGTTCCGACTTCAGCCGGTCGATCTCTTTATCAATGACCGGCAATCCGCTTTGTGTACCTTCTGAAGTACTAACCGGCCCTTGAAAACTGCGGTACTGAGTCAGCAAAGTCTGCAAGTAAACGTGCTGCTGTTGAGCGTTGCTTAAAGCGTCTTGCTCTGCCTGCAACTGAGCTTGCACTCCCGCTAAAATCTGGAGATTGCTGGCTTGCTGGGCGGGCAACTCTTGAAGATGTTGTCCTTTGAAATCACGTATTTTTTCTTCCTGGATATTGAGATTTTGACGAGCTGTCTCCAGCTGGCTTTCAAGAAACTTGGTAGTGCCTTCGGATTGTTGTTGGCGTACTTCTAAATTTTCATTGATAAAGAGGTTAGTCAGCTCGCTGGTAACCTGCTGAGCCAGGTGGGGATCCCCTGACAAGTAGCTCACATTAAAGGCGGTAACGTGGTTCGTTGCGTCCCGGACAAGCTCGATGTCAATGTCCTTCCGCATACGCTCAACCTTGGCGTCCGGATTATTACTCCCGTGCCCGCCCGCGTACAGATCGAGTGAATCGATTATATGCAACAGGCGGGTGCGGCTCACAATCTGCTGGGTCATGCTTTGCAGCCGCCCCTGCAGGTCATCAGTCACATTCGGCGTCACGTAGTCTTTCGGCATCGTGGGCTGCTCCACCAGAATCAAGGTGGCAGACTTATACCCGACAGGTAACATCCAGCTTGCTCCCCAGACTGCCAGCCATCCCAAGAACATGGTAATCAAGAACTGGAGATGCCTGCGGCGAACGATTCCGAGATAGTGCTCGAGATCGAAACTTTGCGATTGTTGTTCTTCGAGCTGATCTAGCATGACTATCTTCCCAATGGCCTGGTGAACTGGTACGCGATTGAAATGAACTCGCGATTTGTATCGGGCGTGGTTGCGACCGCGGCGATCCCATTAAAGCTCTGATGCAGCCGCGTGTACCCCACCTCAGCATTGAAGTGTTCGCCGATTGGATGCTGCAGCAAAACACTTCCGGAAACACTGTGTCCTCCCGTATTACCCGTGCCGATAAGGGGACGCACGTTTTTGTAAATCGCGTAATTCCCTGCCGTCCCGATGTTCCAGGTACGCGTCATTTGCCAGCGCGCAGAGGCGGTAGCGCTGTTTGAATCAAAGGCTCCCAATAAGCCGCCACCGGCAGTCA
>JAOAPI010000102.1 GCA_025462865.1 Candidatus Sulfotelmatobacter sp.
CGCAGATGTCTGATTTCGGCGGAACTGATGGCTGAAGATTATTCATTTACGATAGCTCAATGTGACGTTCCTGCGGATCGCCGTTCCGCGTTGGAGTCATATCGCGCCAAACGGCGCGAATGGATCAGTTGGCTAGATGATGATCCTGACCATGCAATTTGGACTACAATCTCCCAGATGGTCTGGATCGATGTTTCATTTCGGGCGCTATCCGAACTCGCGCTCGCTGACGCTGGAAGCTGCCTTACCAATTCGCTGATTGCAGAAAAGCTCATCAACGGACACGTCGCGACGCAAGTTCTCGCGATACGCAGGCTGGTCGAAGGAAACCGAGGCGTTATCTCGTTGCGCCGTCTGCTCATAGAGATACGCAGCAACTTCCACTTATTCACGCGTGAAAACTACGTTTGCTATGACGGCCTGCCATACGATTACGAACCGGTCATGCAAAAGGAAATAAGCGAAAAAGCTGGCAAAGGAGCATTCTGGGGTTCGTCCACCGGCCCCGAATCCTGGTCCAGTGCGCAAATGGCGCACGAGCAATTCGACAGGCTCTCTGGAATTGCAGCCGCAGAGCGTGGCCGCGAGGATCGGCTCCCCCCGGCGCTATTGGACGCGATAGAAGGTTGGCTCGCGGATAGCGATGCGGAGAGCTTGGCCAAATGGAGCCATGCTTACCTCGCACATGCGGGTTGCGCCGTCTCGCGAGAACAGATTGCCGAACTCAAGGTTACCAACGATAAAATCACAAATGCAATCAGGACAATTGCTCGCGTCACGGAAGCCCTCTCAGCTTACATTTTGTATGCTGGTGGTCGCGCGAACTCTCTCATGCCGACGGCCCAATTCGATCAGTTCGAAGGCCTAGACCGGCCCGCCACCACTAACGACGAACCAGGCAGAAGACTTTGGGACGGCCTAACCAATGATCGGGATGAATGGGTGAACACGGTTCGTGAAGACTTAATCAAGGCATTGATTGGTCAGTAACTGTCGCTGCTGCTCACTTTGTACGAAGCGTTGCACTAGGACCGCTGTTGGAGTCGTGGCAACGTTGTTAGCGAAGTGGGCAAACCAACGGTCATCTTCATTCAAATCGGGGGTGGGATCATCTTCACTCAATTCCATGCGGGCCAGGGCAAAATACCGTTTGAGATCGTCGGCGGTGATTGCTCCGGCAACTGCAAACAAGAGGTCGATCTTGGAAATTACACCGCGAAACCCGCCGACTGCCCACATTGGCGCATCGTCAAGGCGAATGAGTCGCTGACATTCTTTTTCCAAATCACCATAAGGCCGCTCGGCGAGAAGCGACAGCGCTTCAGTATCTGTCCTATTTTACTGTTCCATGCGCCGACCAGCGCAAACGGCACTATAATGCGGTCGCCGTTTCGTGATGAACCGCCCACCCTGGTGTGCGGACAGCGGGACGTCAGACAATTGATGGCGCAGCACAGTAAGAGACCGGCCAGATGCGTTAGTGAGCCGGGAAATTTCGTCGCGGTCTTGGCACAGGCCGCAATACTCATCGCAATGCGCTGCTTAGATTTTCTGGTGGAAATGCTGTTCATCAGGCTGGCAATGACACCGTGCGGGCAAACGGCTTCACATGCTCCGGGCGCGGGAACTTCTCGTTTAAATGTTGGAGAATACGCGCGCAAAATTCAATCGACCACGTGACGGTGTCATCCGAGAACGCGCGATCCTCGCGCCGCGGCACGCCATCAATGTCCACATCGTCTTGAATATGCACTTTGTTACGAAACTTGCGGAGCTTATGAAGCTCATCGTAAATCGCCTCCGCTCCCAAACCTTCAAGAACCTTGTACTTTTTCATCAATTGAATGATGTTGTTTAGCTTATCGACTTTCTTATCCGCGATTTCCAATCGATCCTCTTCCGAAATATTCGGGACGCCCTCTCTATTGAAATTCTGCGCGCGGTAGATAATTTGCGCCAATGCGACCTCAACAATCGACCCGGCCTGGATCACCATGAGCTTGTTGAACACGCCATCTTTGTTCGCCGCCTTGAGCGCGCACAACGCTTGCGCATTGCGGACCATATTGTCGGCAACTTCAAAGTCACCGATGAAATTGCAAGTGATGTCTAAGGTCGGGGCCGGTACGGCGTTTTCGTCCGTCATATTCCGTCCTCACTAAGTTTAATCTCCTTGACCATTACCTTATTCATTGCCCGATTCACAGACGGATCGTGAGCTCCTTCAATCCGAGCCAACGTTTTCAAGCATCAGGCGAGACCCGTTGGCGCTTCTCCGCGTTTGGTTTGCGCAAGCAAACCGGCTAGCCACGCGGCAAATGAGCGGGGATTGACCGTCACAGGCCGGACAAACGCCGGAAGGCGTTTTCCGCCCGAAGGGTGTGGCCTTGACGGCAAGGGGCAGCGTGCTCCCATTTTCTAAAGCAGAGAAGGTACCCGCTGGAGCGTCAGCATAGCACCGCCAAAAAAGAGCATTTTGGGCGCGCCGGTTTCACCGGCCAGACTCTACTCGCTAACGCTCACCGAGCCGCGAAAATGCGGAACGTCTGCCTCGGCTATGCGGTGACGAACCCTCGCGAAAGCAATATCGGCCCTCTGCCAGGCTCAGCCGGTTCTGAACCCCGCCTCTCGCGGCATGAATCAGGGGCGAAACTTCACATCGCATATTCCTGGCCTCTCCAGCTCGGGGAGAATAAACTCCGCGCATGACAGCAATCACGTCCGCTAAATCACTGAGAATCGTCGCACTTGGCTGGGGCTCGCTCGTCTGGGATGGCCGAAACCTCCCCGTGATTGGAGGCTGGAGTGCGGACGGCCCGGAGCTACCATTAGAATTTGCGCGCGAATCTGCCGACCGAAGAATGACACTTGTGATCGTAGAAGCGCAGACGGTTATTCCAGTGCTATGGACGTTTCTCGACGTTGAAACACTCGATCAAGCGGTAAGGGTATTGGCCGATAGAGAGGGCGTACCCAAACCTCACGTGATCGGCCGTTGGCCCAACCAAACTGCCGTTCGATATCTACATGAAGAAGCCATCGGTCGGTGGGCGAAAAGAAAGAATCTCAATGGGGTTGTGTGGACCGCGCTTCCCCCCGGCATGCGATCAACGCGTGGTGTAACGCCCGATCTGCAAGAGGTGAAACAACATCTCGAAACCCTCGATAACACGGCACGAATGAAGGCGGCCGAATACATTATGAGGGCACCCTCTCAGATAAAGACCGCTTATCGCTCGGAATTGGAAAGCCTCTCCAACATCCGCGAGCGAAAGAGCCACGCCCATGACTGAGAAACCAAAGGAAACATCCGACGCGCGGCACGACTTGCTCGATTCCATCAACGATCAGCATGAAACTATCCCGACGTTCGAAGCATGCCTAAATGCTCACGGCATGTACGAAACTATGAGGTTCGTTCTGCGGTTGAGTCCCCGCAACCATGAACTCATGGAAACGATCGAAGCCGGAGGATTCGAATCTGGAGCTATCTCCTCCGAGACAATTCAGGCTTACTCAACCTACATCCATGAGACAATACACTGGTGGCAGCACGTCGGCTCAACATCCGGATTGTTGTTCAGCCTGAGCTATCTGGCGCAATCGCATTCCAGTATGGAGCAACTGCGAGAAGTCCTGACGACCTTTGGTCCAAAAAAGCCGCTTAAGGGCTGGACCGATAATGTTCTTTTGAAGGAAGGCGTTTCTGCGCAAGCTAAACTGGCTTCTGCCAATATCGCTGTGAACAACGCCTTGGACGTCGATTACTATAAATCATATGCGTACGATCCAAGAGCATCCATCAAATGGATGATCGATCAGAATCACTTTGAATCGGTAGGCCACACCTATTTTATCGTCTACGGCCAGCTCGTCGGCTTGATTGGAGACGTGATTGATCCTGAGTTATCGGCGCTACCCAAAATTACCGATTGGGACGCTGAAATTCAGCGCCTTAACTCCGAGCAAGTTGAAGGTTATTACTGGCGCTCCCCGGTTCGTCTTCCCGCAGTTGGCATGCGCGCCATTTATGAAGGCCAGGCCCGCTTCGTTCAGCTACAATTCCTTGATGGCGCTCAGGGGCATTCACTTCCGTGCACCGAGTGGCGGCATATGGGCTACTTATCCGGCATATATGTTGAGGCCTTCGACGCCTTCCTTAAACTTTCGGGATCCGAATGGCCGGAGCAAATTTCCGATCCGATAGTCGGATTGTTCCTTCTGGTATGCGATCTCGCCATCAATCCTACGCGGGGCCTGCAGCTCGATATCGACTCCTTCGAAGACTTCATTCTGGATGTAGACGTCGGCATTCGCTTCACCCGACTAAGCATGGCGGTGAAGGAACTGTCCCACCTAAAGGCGGCCGTCAAAGACTTTTCGAGAGAGGAGTATATCGCGATCTCGAACGACCTGATCAGGGAAACGGGATACGATCATCCCTTAAGTGGTCTTCAAGCGGTCGTGCAATGGGGTGGGACGGCGCCCGGACTGGCGAAGCTAATGGAAGAGCATCGGACGTTTGAATTCGATCGCACGAATCTGCCCATCCGTGTTTTCGTCTCACACTTCGTTGCCTTTTGTATCGATAAATTTGAAACTCCAGAGTTCTTCTGCTGGCCGGGAAAATACATGTCCGGCGGCGGTGACGAAAAAGACGTCCGGGAAGTCTGGCTGCGACATCTCTCGCTCTTCAGCGATCGAGGCGACAAGAACGGAGTTTACCCTAGAAAGTGGCCCAACCGATCCGAAGCAGCGGTCATGCAGACATTTAACCGGTTCTATGGAACGATTACACTCTATGATCTTACCCGGCAGTGGATTTTAAAGGATGGACCCTTCGTTTACGACTACCGCTGGATTTCGGAAAATTATAGCCAGGAGCATGCCGATGCCTGGGCGAACGATACTTTCAAACAGACATACGGTGTGACGTTAGACGAGTTCGAGATAGTTCAGTAAGCAGTAGTCGTGCTTCTCCGCCAGGCGCAAGCTTCTTTAGCGCAGCACAAGTCGCTCGATGAAGACCGCTTCGGGTCATTGAGCGACATCGCGGCTTACTCGCTCAATGTCTGGTCTACCGCGAGGTGCAGACATTGGCGTCGAGGTACGCAGCTTGGCCGGATCTCCTTGGCCCGCCCGTGCAGTGGAGACCGATGCGTACTGCCGCGCCTAGCACACAGTGGGTTTATTCTTCCGTCGCCAGGCCGAGTCTCCAGAAAACGGGAGTTTTGCTGGATTCGACCGGAGACTTTCGGGAGTCTTTGGCCCACAAAGTTCGAACATGGGTCTCCAGAGACTATTGGCGATGAGAAAAGCCCGCGTTTCGCGGGCATTTCTTATCCAAGAAGAGAATTTTCTGAAACGCGCACTGCGTGGCTGGCGCGGGAGGATTCGAACCGCGATATGGTGAGTTAGAAATCAGACTCTCTCGCCTGTTCGAGAGGAGCAGCAAAACCACTTTCCGGTGAAGTTCATAAGTAACTCCAAACGTTGAAATTTCGAGAACCGTACCGACTTGATGGAGTCCAGAGCTTCGGAGAGAAACGGGCCGTTCGGAGAAGAACAAGCCGGCTCTCCCGATCGGGGGTCCGGAGCTCAAATGAGAAATCGCTGCTGTTACTGGGCATAATTGCCCGCGAATTCACCTGGAGAACACGCGGCCTCGGACAATATGGCGGAGAGAGTGTCCGTCGCGACGGCTTCCTACAATGTCCGGCTATGTCCGCCAAGCCTTTGGGTCGCCGACAGAATTTCGATTTCAATGTCTGGACTATTCCGATGCAGTCCGGCAAAATCCGGCTCTTATTTGTACGTTGATTCGTACGTAGCAGAGGTCCGGAGCTGCTTTGCGGAAGACAACCAAGCTGACCACGCTCTCTGTAAAGCGCATGTCGAAGCCCGGCCTCTATGGAGACGGCAACGGTCTGTATCTGCAAGTTGCCGCCGGGGGCACCAAGGCCTGGATCCTTCGCTATATGCGTGCGGGTCGAGCCCGGAAAATGGGTCTTGGCCCCTTTCCAATCTTAAGTCTTGCTGAAGCTCGTCAGAAAGCATTCGAGGGGCGGCGCTCACTGTTGCAGGGGATCGAACCAATAGAGGCCCGCAAAGCAGCCCGTAGTGAAGCGGTCGCCCAGGCGGCCAAGGCACTCACCTTCGCGGAGTGCGGCAAGGCCTATATCGCGGCTCACCAGTCGGGTTGGCGCAACGAGAAGCACCGTGAGCAATGGTCAAGCACTTTGATCCGCTATGCCTTCCCCGTCATTGGAGTCTTGTCAGTCGCGGCCGTTGATACCGCGCTTGTCCTTAAAGTGCTCGAGCCGATCTGGAACTCAAAACCGGAAACGGCGAGTCGGCTCCGAGGCCGGATTGAAGTAATCCTAGATTGGGCTAAGGCACGGGGATACAGGGATGGTGAGAACCCAGCCAGATGGCGAGGTCATTTAGATAAACTTCTGCCCGCTAAAGGAAAGGTATCCAGCGTCAAGCACCATAAGGCAATTCCGTATAGAGAATTACCATCGTTCATGGCCCGGCTACGATCTCGTGCCGAGATCAGCGCCCAGGCGCTTGAGTTCACGATTCTGACCGCTGCCCGCACCGGGAAACGCTCGGGGCTGTTCCTCACGAGTTCGATCTAGACCGTCGTATTTGGACCATCCCGGCCGGACGGATGAAAGCGAGCCGAGAACACAGAGTGCCTCTTTGCGATCGTGCGATCGAAATAATCGGCCTGCAGAAACACAACTATAAATTCGCATTTCCAGGAGCAAAGCTCGATGCCAGCCTCTCGAACATGCCGATGCTAGAGATGCTCCGCGGAATGGTCGGTATTGGATTTACGGTTCACGGCTTTCTCTCAGCGTTCATGGACTGGGGTCACGAGGTCACTAATTATCCCAAAGAGATGATGGATATTGCCCTCGCGCACACAGTTTCGGACAAGGTCGAAGCCGCATATAGACGCGGAGACATGTTCGACAAGCGCCGACAGCTCATGGCCGACTGGCAGCGTTATTGTTTTTCCAAGGTAGATGTCTAGTGAAATTTATTGACACCACCGACTTCTCGCTTGGCTCCTTAGGGAGCCCAACACAGTTGGACGTCCTAACGCTGGAGGCATACATGTTAGCTCCGAGCGATGAAGTTGCCCGTCAGCAAATCCGCACGACTACTGGAATTGAGTTTGCTAATAGGCACCGCGACCAACTACCAAACGACTTCTTTCGAGATCTCTTCCGAACGGCCTCGGACGCGAAGCCGCTGCAAACGGTGCGGGAGGAATCGTACGCTCCCTTCAAGGGAGGCTTTATCGCTGGCGCCATTTTACACCATGCCGTCGGGGCGACCACGGAGGGTTTGAAAGGCAATTCCGTGAGCTATGCGGTAAGCGAACTTTCGAGGCGCTTCGGACATGGATATTCCCGGGCGACTATCCATAACCTATGGAGGGAATTTAAAACGGTTTCGCACTATTGGGCCGCGTATGTCTCAGCTGGGATTTTCAAGAATTCCGGCGCGCCCTACTTCCCTTGCACCGTTGACTCTCTCGCCCACTTCCTAGCGACCGCAGACGCGTTTCGGGAGCTTGGTCAATCTACCCGCGCCTGGAAATCCCCGGAGACGAGAATTCTACCTTGTGAGTGCGTTAGGCTCGATTGCGGGTTCGCACTCCCGACATTGGCTGGTCGGCCCCCCATTTTCTTCTTTTCTAAATCAGATTAGAAAAGACGGGGGTTCTTTTTCCAGAATAGATCGTCCCGGAAGCGCCGGAATCATCCGACGCGCAACGGGATGGTGCATTGATGCTCGAGAAGTTTGTTCGCCCACGCCAGGTCCAAGAGGCCATGGGATGGAGCAGGAGCACGCTCTATGAAAAAATTAGTCGCGGATTGTTTCCGCGGCCCGTAAAGCTTGAAGCCTGCGGTCGGGCTGTTGGCTGGCCCGAACGCGAAGTTACGGCCTATCAGAAATCAAGGATCGAGGCGCGTGGCGCGTTAGCCACCAACTCGGTGGCAGACAAGGGTGGCCGCAAATGAGTATTCAAGCGGTCGCTTGGGCGCTGTCTCTGAACATCCCGGACCCGTTCGCCAAGCTCGTTCTTGTTTCCCTCTCAAATCATGCGGACAACGAGACAGGGCATTGTTGGCCGACCCAGGGACTGATCGCGAAAGAGGCGTCCTGCAACCGCAGAACAGTTATGCGGAAGGTTCCCCACCTCTTAGAAGCCGGCTACATCCGAGTGTTTAATCATCGCAGCCAAGGCCGTGCATTAGATTACCAGGTACTCTTTCCTGGGAGAATTCCCTTGGCGAACGCGCCCCTGCGTAAGAAGCGTCGATAGGTCCCTGGTTGTGCTGCTCTGTTGCGGGTTAAATTTGCCGATCGCGGGCGCGGCCCCCCCCCGAAGGCAAAGGTCACACGTTCGAATCGTGTCGGGTGCGCCAGTATTATCAGGCACTTTCGGAATTTCGACCCTTACCGAGAATAGCCGGTGTCACCGCAGTGTCACTGACAATTTCAAACTGGCCAAAGCGGCTCGTTGGAGTTTTTTAGTAACCCCGACGCCAGCGCCCACGACGACCAAGCTGAGCCCGTTCCGCCCTCAAAACCAGAGACATCCATCCGATGGGTTGGCAGGCCCGCTTGGTGCCCCACTAGCAGACATGCGGCGCGATTTGATCCCCACATCAATACGGACGAGGTTTTTCGGCACACACAAGCGTCGGCCTCGAAGGCGGTCGGTCGCTCATGGACGCGCAATGAGCAACGGCTGCACGTTTGTGCCGCCTGCCATCAGGGGATTCGACGGCTCGAAGCGCTCGCGCAG